>JAPOXD010000058.1 GCA_026707285.1 Chloroflexota bacterium
TGGTTGTGGCCCAGCGTCTCCGACACCACCGCTTCCGCGAACGACGGCCGGCCCAGCTCCCGGTGCATACGCCCTCTCCAACCTCATCAGCCTGGCGACGCCCCCATGGTCCGCTCCGCCCCTGGATTTATGCAAAGGTCTCCCAAGGGAGAGGGAGTCGGACGCGGGAATGTCGGACCCGAAGTCGCCTGCCAGCCGTGGTTTCGGTGGCGACTCGGTTCAGCCCGACAGGCTGAACGCCGGGTCGCGTGTCGCCACGGCCGTCCGATGCTGGCCGGTGCCGACCATTGCCACGGGAATGCCCGTAATCTCTTCGATGGTGCGAACGTAGTGCTGGGCGTTTGGCGGCAGCGCGTCGTAGTCCTGCACGCCCTCGGTGGAGGACATCCAGCCGGGCAGGTCCTGGTAGATGGGTCGCGCGCGGCTGAGCGCGTGGGTGTCGGGCGCCAGGTCGACGCGCCGGCCGTCGATCATGTAGCCCTCGCACACGCGCAGCTTCTCGAACCCGTCCAGCGCGTCGATCTTGGTCAGCGCCAGGGCATCGACCCCGCTCAGCGCGCCCACGGTGCGGATGGGCACGGCGTCGAACCAGCCGCAGCGCCGCGGACGGCCCGTCGAGGCGCCGTACTCGCCGGCGCCGACGTTGCGCAAGCGGTCGCCGGTGCTGTCGGTGAGCTCCGTCGGGAATGGCCCCTCGCCGACCGAGGACGTGAACGCCTTGGCGATGCCCAGCACCTTGTCCAGCGCCTTGGGCGGAATCCCCGCGCCGATGCAGGCGCCCGCGGCCGACGGGCTCGACGACGTGACGTAGGGATAGTGACCCCAATCCAGGTCGCGCATCACGCCCAACTGGCCTTCGAGCACGATGTTGCGGTTCTGGCTCAGCGCCTCGGATACCAGCGGCAGCGAGTCCACCACGTGCGGACGCAGCGTTTCGCCCCACGCCAGCGCCTCATCGACCAGGGCGCTGGGGTCCAGGGGTTCCAGTCCGTAGGCCTCGGTGAGCAGCCGGTTCTTCGGCTCGAGGATGCTTGGAATCCAGGTGGACAAATAGTCGGCGTCGAGGAGGTCGCCGACGCGCACCCCTGAGCGAGCCGCCTTGTCGGCGTAGACCGGCCCGATGCCCCGCAGCGTGGTGCCCTGCACCAGCTCGCCGCGTTGCTGCTCCTCGGCGGCGTCGAGCGCGACGTGATAGGGCATCACCACGTGGGCGCGCTCGGCGATCTTGAATGTGTCGAACGAGATGCCCGTGGCTTCGCCAACCTCCCGCATTTCGTCGATCAGCGCCTGCGGATTCACGACCGTGCCCGGCCCGAGCAGGTTCACCGTGCCAGAGTGGAAGACGCCGGCCGGCAGCAGGTGCAGCGCATAGGTGCCGTAGTCGTTGACGATGGTGTGGCCGGCGTTGTTGCCGCCTTGGAAGCGGATGACGAGGTCGGCGCGCTCCGCCAGATTGTCGACGATCTTGCCTTTGCCTTCGTCGCCCCATTGCGCGCCGATCACGGCGATGGTGCTCATCGGGTGTCCTCTCGGTGGCGGCGCGTGCGATGCCACGCGCGCCGGGTCCTGCAGTTCATGGTCGTCTTCGAGGGGTCGGGCGGCGGCGACCCTCAGCCGGCCACCTCTGGCACCGATTCAGGCACGGGACTCCGCCCCTCGACGTGCCGCACCGCCGCCTCCAGGAATCCCCAGAACAACGGGTGCGGGCGCGTCGGCCGCGAGGCGAACTCCGGATGAAACTGGCACCCGACGAACCACGGATGGTGGTCCAACTCCACGATTTCCACCAGTGCGCCGTCCGGCGAGAGGCCGCTGAGGGTCATGCCCTGCGAGCGCAGGATATCGCGGTAGTTGTTGTTGACTTCCATGCGGTGGCGGTGTCGTTCTTCGATGCTGGCGGCGCCGTACACGCGCCGGGCTTGCGTGCCGGCCACCAAGTCGCAGCGCCACGCGCCCAGGCGCATCGAGCCGCCCTTGTTGGCCACGTGATAGTACTCCGGCATCGGGTGGATGGCCGGATGCGGCGTGTCCGGGTTGAACTCAATGCTGGTGCAGTCGTCGGTGCCCAGCACCTGGCGGACAAACTCGATCACGGCCACCTGCATCCCGAGGCAAAGCCCCAGGTACGGCACCTTCTGGGTGCGCGCATAGTGGGCCGCCATGATCTTGCCTTCGATGCCCCGCGGCCCGAACCCGCCCGGCACGATGATGCCCGCGACTCCGGCCAGCAGGTCGTGGGGATCGCGGTCCTCGAGCTCCTCCGAATCGACCCAGCGAATGACCGGCCGCACCTTCCAGGCGATGCCGGCGTGACGGACGGCCTCCACGACGCTGAGGTAGGCGTCGGGCAGCGAGATGTACTTGCCGACGATGGCGATCTCGAGCTCGGGCACGGTGGGATCGAGCAGCGCATCGACCGTGGCGCTCCACTCGTCGAGCTCCGGCGTCAATTCGCCCAGGCCCAAGTGCTCGGTGATAAACGCGCCCAGCCCGGCCTCTTCGAGGACCAGCGGGACTTCGTAGATGGACGCCACTTCGGGGTTCGAAATCACGGCGCGCGATTCGACATCGGCGAACAGCGCAATCTTGTCGACGAGCTCGGGCGTGAGGCGGTCGTCCGAGCGACAGACCACCACGTCCGGCTGGATGCCGATGCTCCGCAGCTCGCGCACGCTGTGCTGGGTGGGCTTGGTCTTGAGCTCGAGCGTCGAGCCGAGCCGCGGCACCAGGGTCACGTGGACGAACAGCACGTTGCGCATGCCGACCTCGCGGCGCAACTGCCGCAGCGCCTCGAGAAACGGGATGTTCTCGATGTCGCCCACCGTGCCGCCAACTTCGACGATCACCACGTCGGGGTCGTCCCCGTCGCCGACGGCTCGAATGCGCGACTTGATCTCGTCGGTGACGTGCGGGATCACCTGGATCGTGCCGCCCAGGAAGTCGCCCCGCCGCTCACGGGTGATCACGCGGTCGTAGACGGCGCCGGTCGTCAGATTGCTGGCTCCGGTGAGGCTCTCGTCCACGAACCGCTCGTAGTGGCCGAGATCCTGGTCCGTTTCGGCGCCGTCGACGGTGACGAACACCTCCCCGTGCTCGAGGGGGCTCATGGTGCCGGGGTCTACGTTGATGTAGGGGTCGAGCTTCATGATCGATACGCGCAGCCCGCGGCTCTTGACCATGCGACCGATGCTGGCGGCCGTGACTCCCTTGCCGATGGCGGAGACGACGCCGCCCGTCACGAAGATGTAACGCCGCTGGGACGGATGCCGTGCCGCCCGCCCACCGCCCGCCGTTCCGTCGCGCGTCACGGTTCCCTAGTTCCTTCGTTCGAGCATGCGCACGTCAACGGGATCGGGAAGCTGTCGGCGGTTGGCGGTGAGGTTGCCGTCGGCCACGGGGTCCGCGCCGTGAAGCTCCCGCGCCACCAGTCGCCAAGACGCTTCGGGGCTCGCGGCGTCGTCGTCGCCGTAGGGAATCACGATGTTCGGCTCAATGCGAGAGACCGTCTTGATGATCTGGTCGGGCGAGAGAAACCCGTCGCCGCTGCGCACGCCGATCAGCAACACGTGAATCGTGCCCAATTCATCCAAGAGCGCGTCGACCGGGACGCTCGAGAGCTCGGGAACATGCCCCACCGAGACGCCGTCGACGTCGAACGTAAACAGGGTTGTCCGTCGATCGGCCTGGCCGGGCGCGGGCACGCCGTGCACGTACACGCCGGCGACCTCGTATTCGCCGGGCCCATCGGCGACGTACGCCGTGAGCGTGCGATCGGAACGCCGCTGCGGCACGCTGGTCCCATGGTCGGCGTCCAAGTCGCTCAGCGTCACCACATCGGCCTTGGGCAACGCGGACCGCTGCCTGATGCCGCTGGTGTGTGGGTCGGTGAGAACGGTAGCGTCACGGCCGCGGAGGCGAAAACAGCCGCCTCCCACCCAGGTGACGTCCATCCCCCTCCAATGGTGCCTGTGTGTTGGGCAACCCCAGAATCGGCGGATTGTAGCATGGGGCGCGATCCAAACCGGGCGTGACGTGCGCCCGCGAGCCGCCTAGCACGCGCATGGAGCACCACATGGCACGCGCCGCCGCCTTGCTCAATCCTTCGTGGGCGCGGCGCGTATGGAGCGCTGCTCGAGAGCTCGCGGACTATACGGACCTTTTGCGCAACCTGGTGGTTCGCGACCTCAAGGTGCGCTATCGCGGCTCGATTTTCGGCTTCGGGTGGTCGTTGCTCAATCCCCTTCTGATGATGGCCGTGTTCACGCTCGTGTTCCAGGTGTTGGCGCAATACGACGAAATCCACCTCTACCCGTTCTTCCTTATGTCGGCGCTCGTGCCGTGGCTGTTCACGGCGCAGGCGCTGACTTCCGCCATGCGCAGCATTACGAGCAACGCGCAGCTCATCAAGAAGGTTTATTTTCCTCGTGAATTGCTGCCAATGAGCGCTGTGCTTGCCAGCTTTGTCAACTTTGTGTTGGCGTTCGTCATATTCTGGATTATTGGTCTATTTTTCGGCGTCGGTACGTCTCGCGCCATGCTCATGATTCCTTTAATCATGCTGTTGCATCTTGCGCTTGTCATGGGTCTCAGTTTGATTCTTGCGATGGCCAACGTGTTCTTCCGGGATACGGAGCATCTGGTCGAGGTTGGATTGCTGGCATGGTTTTTCCTCACGCCCATTTTCTATCCAATTTCGTTTGTTCCCAACGTTACGTTCCTCGGGCTCGACGTGCACCGGTGGGTGTTCATGCTCAATCCCATGGCCACGCTGACCACCGACTACCGGTTCGCCATCATGTTCGGGTCCTTCCCCATCCGGCACACCATCGTCACCATTGTCGTGGCGGTGGTGGCGCTCGGCTTGGGCTGGTGGGCCTTTCGACGCTTCGGCCACCGCTTCGCCGAGGAGTTGTAGCGCGTCGTGCCCGACCACCCACCGCCCGCCATCGAGCTGCGTGGCGTCCGCAAGCGGTTTGTCATCCGCCACGAGGCGGCCCGCACGTTTCAGGGAATGGCGCTGGCCCTGCTGGGACGGCGGCCGATGGAGCACGAGGAGTTCTGGGCGCTCGATGACGTAAGCCTCGCGGTGGCGCCCGGCGAGACGCTGGGGATCATCGGGCCGAACGGGTCGGGCAAGAGCACCATCCTGAAGCTGCTCGCCGGAACGATCCAGGCCACGGAGGGCCAGGTCACCGCACGCGGTCGGGTGTTTGGGCTGCTCGAGCTGGGGGCCGGCATGCATCCCGACCTCACCGGACGCGAGAACATCTTCCTGAACGGATCGTTCCTCGGCCTCAACCGGCGCGCGATTCAAGCGATGTACGACGACATCGTGGCGTTTGCCGAGCTCGAGCAATTCATCGACACGCCCGTCAAGCACTACTCGTCCGGCATGTTCATGCGGCTGGGGTTCGCGATCGCCATTCACGTGGACCCGGAAATCCTGCTGATCGACGAGGTGCTGGCCGTGGGCGATGCGCACTTCGCGGCCAAGTGCTACGCGGCCTTGGCCCGCGTGAAGCGCCGCCGCCGCACGATGGTGCTGGTCTCGCACGATCCCATCCAGGTGCGGCGGTTTTGCGACCGCGTGGTCTGGCTGGATCGGGGCAAGGTGCGCCAGGCCGGCGATCCTCACCAGGTCATCCAGGACTACGTGCAGCACATGCAAGGCGCAGCGACGCCCGACGACGCAACGGCCGTACGGCGCGACCGGGACGAACCCACCGCCCTACAGATCCGGGCGGCGGTCCTGCGGGAGAGTGCGACCGGACCGGAGCAATACACCGTGCTCCCGGGCGACACGGTCACCGTGGCCGCGGAGCTGGAGGCCGAGACACACCTGACCGACGTGATTGTCGGCTGCGCGCTGCACCGCAGTGACGGGTTGCTGGTTGCCGAGTCAAGCACGGAGACCACCATCGGCCCGCTGGACCTGCCGCCCGGCCGCACCATCGTCACCTGCCGCCTCGGGCCGGTGCCGGTCGGCGTCGGCGCCTACAACATTTCGCTTCGCGCCTGGCCCGAGCTCAAGCGCCACCAGCCATACCATCGGTGGGACAACGCCCTGACATTCTTCGTGGGCAAGTTCGCCGGCCATCAGCGGGGCGCGGTCGTCGTTCCCGCCCAATGGCGCGCCCGCGTCTCGCGCGATCATCCGCCGCTCGAGCGCGGCGATGCCCCGGTCGCCCAGCCGGACATGATCAGCGAGTCGCCGCGCCAGATCTGGCGCCACCCGCCCGCCGAGCTCCGCCTAGGCGACGGCGACGACGACTGGCTCGGCGAGGGCTGGCATCCGGCCGAGGAGTGGCCGCCCCGCCTCCGCTGGACCACGGATCGCGCGGTGGCCTTTGTCACCCAATCCGTGGGGCAGGGCACCTTGCGGATGTCGGTGTGCCGGCCGTTTCACGACATCGATGGCGCAAGAGTCCGGATTCGTCTCAATGGGCGGCACGTGGCGACGCTTACCGTGCGGCACATGGACTTCGAGGATGTGATCGTGCCGCTGGATCCGGTGACCGAGCCCACGACGTTGCAGCTCGAAATCGTCGTCGAGGAGCCGCTGGTGCCCGCGGCGGTGGGCATTGACGACGACACCCGCGTCCTGGGGCTGGCCGTGCGCACGATCAGCGTGGAATGACCGGCGCCATCGCCGCCGAGGCGCCGCAACCGGTTGGTGGAATCGGCACCGGCCTGCCCCATGTCCATGTCGTCGTGCTCACCTACAACCCCGGCGCATTTATCGACCGGTGCCTGAACTCCCTCCTGGACACGGACTATCCGGCCTTCGACGTCACCGTGGTCGACAACGACTCCACCGATGGCTCCGTGCGCAGTCTGCGCCGGAACTTTCCGGGGGTCGCGCTGGTGGAGACCGGGGCCAACCTCGGCTTTTCGCGCGGCAACAACCTGGCCATGCGCGAGGCGACCGCCCCGTTCATCGCCCTGCTCAACCCCGATACGGAGGTCGATCCGGGCTGGCTGCGGCCGCTGGTCGAGCGGCTGTGCACCGACCCGGTGGCGGGAGGCGCCGCGCCGAAGATTCTCTACCTGCACGACCGCGTTCCCGTGGAGCTGCACGCGCCAACCTTCGTGCCCGGCGGCGGCGACACGCGGGAGCTCGGCGTGCGCCTGTATGCGGATGCGTCCGAAGCCGCCCCGCCGGTCGTCAACCAGGGGGCCTATGGACCCGAGACCGACCTCGAGGGGGCCGCGTTTCGCTGGACGGGCGGGTCGGCGACGCTGGCCGTTCCCGTCGTCGACGGCAAGGCCCGGATCGCGCTGGACGTCGCCGCCGGCCCCGACCGAAATGACGTCGAGCTTGCGGTGAAGGTCGGCGGCAAATCGCTTGCCGCGCTCCCAGTCGCCGCTGAGCGCACCCGCTTCGAACGCGATCTCCCCGAGGATGCCGTCCGTGAGTTCGCGCGTCCCGTCATCGAAAATGCCGGTATCAAGCCGCTCCCGGACGGCTCCATGCGCGATCGCGGCACCTTCGTGACCCACGGCAATGTGTGGCAAGCGTGGGACGGACCGGACTTCGCCGCGCCCCGCGAGGTGTTCGCCGTTAAGGGCGGAGCGGCGCTCTACCGGCGTTCGATGCTCGAAGCGCTGGACTTCTTCGATTCCGGCATTTTCATGTATTACGAAGACGCGGACCTCGCCTGGCGCGCGCGCCGCCGCGGCTGGCGCTTCTGGTACGAGCCGGCTGCGGTCGTCCGCCATGCCCACGCGGCGTCCAGCCGCGAGTGGTCCCCCGCATTCATCCGCAACGTCGAGTTTGGCAAGCTGCGCATGTTGGCGAAGAACGCGCCGTGGCGCTGTGCCGGCCACCACGCGGCGCTGGCGTCGATTCACGGAGGACGCGAGATTCGCCGCGGGCTGGCCGCGGGCGATGCCGAGGCGCTGGCGCGCGGACGAGCCCGGGCCTCGGCGCTGCGCGCGGCGCTGCGGGCCATGCCGGCCACGCTGCGGCTGCGGCGCACCGAAGCGCGCCTGGGGCCGTTGGACGCGCGCGAGCTGCACCCCTTCTTCGAGCCCGAGTGAAGGCCGCCGTCTACAACCGCTGGCTGCATCAGCGCGGCGGCGGCGAGCGCCACGCCGCCATGGCGGCCGCCGTATTGGCCCAGCGCTTCGACGACACACGCCTGGTCACGCATCGCGGCATTGCTCGCGAGGACCTGGAATCCGCCCTGAACCTCGATCTGTCGAACGTCCAGATCGAGGTCATCCCGGCGCTGCCGCCGAACCGCTTCGCCGAGTACACCGCGCAGTTCGACCTCTTCGTGAACGCCTCGTTCATGACCTCGCAGCCGTCCGCGGCACACCGCAGCCTGATGCTGGTGCTTTTCCCGTCGCCCATCGAGCGCGGGTGGACCGCGCGCCTGCGACGACGGGTCGGGGAGATGCTGATTCGGCAGCTGCTCCTGCCGGAGTGGCTGGACGGGTTCTACGACGTGCATCCGCTGGGCCGCGGCTGGTTCAGGTACACCACGGATCGCGCGATCGCGCGTCTCCCCTGGCCGCCGGGCCGCACGTCGGCCAACGTCGAGGTCATCGCCGGCAATTTTCGCCGCGACGAGCCGCTTCCGGTCCGGTGCTTCGTTGACGGCGAGGTGCTCGCTGAGCGCACGTTCGAGCCTCATCCGGGCGAGTTCGAGCGCTGGCCGTTGCGCGTCCATCGCCCGCGTGGGGCGAACGATCCGCTCGAGCTCACGCTCGAGTCGCCGGTGTTCAACCCCGCCGACACCCTGGACGAGGCGGACAACCGCGAGGTGGGCCTGGCCGTCACCGACGTGCGCGTGCGCAGCCCGCGCCGGCTGCTCTACGAGCTGCTGTTCCGCCGCCTGCTGCCTGAAGCGGGCATCCGGCTGGAGGGCCTGCCGACCTATGGGTCGCTCGACTTCCTGGAGTCCTACGATCTTATCGCGCCCATTTCCGAGTTCAGCCGACGGTGGATGCGCCACTACTGGGATCGCGACGGTCCGTTACTTTTCCCACCGGTTGACACCTCATGGGCCGCGCCCGGGCGCCGTCGTCACTCTATTCTTGGGGTGGGCCGGTTCTTTCGCGGCACGCACGAGAAGAAGCACCGGGTGATGATCGACCAGTTCATTCGCATGCGGCGCGAGGGCCTCGATGGCTGGACCTTGCACCTGGCTGGGCAGCAGAGCGAGCGCGATATCGACCTGGACTACACCCGTGACCTCAAGCGCCGCGCCGCGGGGCATCCCATCGAGTTCCATGTCGGCGCCCCGTTCGCCGACCTGCAACGGTTGTACGGTGAAGCGCAGATCTATTGGCACGCCGCCGGCCATGGGGAGCGCGAGTCGCGCCATCCGGTGAGATTCGAGCACTTCGGCATCACGGCGGTGGAGGCCATGGCGAGCGGCGCGGTTCCGGTGGTGCTCGACCGAGGGGGGCTGCCTGAAATCATCACCCACGGCGTGGACGGATTTCGCTGGGCGACGACTCGCGAGCTGCGTGACCACACATGGCGGCTCGTGCATGACGCCGAACTGCGCCGCCGCATGTCCGAGGCCGCACAGGCCGCGAGCCAGCGATTCAATGTCGCCGCCTTCGCTCGGCGCTTACACGGGCTAGTCGATGAGCTTGGGTTTCCCGCCGCGTAGCGAGCGATGCGCGCCACGTTTCGGTTCGGCGCGCAACTGATGCGGCTGCACATGCCGGGTTGGATCGTGCAGCGTCCGGCGCTGGTGCTGTTTCTCCTTGCGCTGACGGTCTATCTGCTCACCGCCGGCGTGAGTCGCAACGGCGTCGGCTACAGCGCCGACGGGACGTTCGCCTTCGAGATGGCCAAGAGCGTGGTGGTGGACCCAAATCAGAAGTATCTGCGGGAGCACGGCGGCAATTTCTCACGCTGGGGCGTGGGCTTGCCGCTTGCCCTGATCCCGGTGGTTGCCGCCGCCGAGCCGTTCGCGCAAATCGCGCCGCAGCGTGATCGGCTCCCGATCCATGACGGCGAGCACGAAATACTGTTAGTGAACTACGCACCGCTCGGCGGCATGCCACAGCCCAAGAGCACCAGGGTCCTCGACCTTGGCCTCGATCCGGGGCGCTACGACCGGTTGTCGCTGCTCACCCACGCCGGCCTGAGCGCCCACTTTGCCCAGGGCCTTCAGGTGGCCAGCCTCATCCTCACCGCCACCGACGGGACCGAGATCGCGCGGCCGATTCGCGTGGGCATCGAGACCGCGGAGTGGGCCTATGACCGCGGCGACGTCCAAGCCCGGATTCAACATGCGCGTCCCCGGCCGGCCGGACGCCAAATCGGCAACGCGCGGGCGTACTACTACCTGGCAACCTGGAACCTTGCGGATCCCATACACCTGGAGTCCGCCCGACTGGAGTACCTGCAGCCGGACGGCAACCTCTACGTGGACGGAGTGGCCGCACGGCTGGTTGACGGCACCTGGGTTGACGGTCCGGGCATCGGCCGGCTGTGGTCCGAGCGGCAGACGGTCGACTTCTTCCGACGCATTTGGGTGCCGCTGGTCAATGCGTTGATCACCGCCTTCGGCGCCGTTGTCGTGTTTCGCATCGTGCGGCGCCTGGGCTACGGCGTGGACATCGCCCTGGCCATCGGCCTCGTCTATGCGCTCGGCACGATGGCCTGGCCCTACGCGGTCGTCGACTTCGCGGAACCGTTGGTGACCCTGCTGGTGCTCGTGTGCGTCTGGCTGCTCTTGATCTACAACCAGACGCAGCTGCGACGGTATCTGTTGCTCGCGGGGACGGTGGCGCTGGCCGCGGCCGTGACCAAATACGTCACCGTGATCGTCATGCCGCTGCTCGTGGCGGCGATATTCCTGAGCCACAAGCGCGGACGCACCTGGCGTCAGGCGGGGCGCGAGGGCTTCATGCCGGCGCTCGCGTTTGCCGCGCCCATCATCGCGGTCGTGCCCGTGGGCCTGGTGGCGGCCGCCTTCCTGTTCGACGTGCGGCTGCTCTACGTCCACGAGCTGTGGGGCGGCATCAGCCGCGGCTGGCTGGGCCTGCCGATCGAGCTCGGGGTGCACGGGCTGATTTCAAGCTGGGGCAAGGGCCTGCTCTGGTACAACCCGGTGCTCCTGGTGGCGATTCCCGCGATTCCCTGGTTCATCCGGCGCCACGGATGGCACGCGTTCATTTTCGTCGCCATCCCCATCGGCTACTTGCTGCTCTACAGCAAGAAAGAGGTCTGGTACGGGGGCAACGCCTGGGGCCCGCGCTATCTCGTGCCCATCGTGCCGCTACTCGTCATCATGGCCGCGCCGCTGATCGAGTGGCTGGCCCGCAGAGGACGCCGCGCGCTGCCGCGGGCGGCCTTTGCCGTCGTGCTCCTGGCCAGCCTGGGTGTGCAGCTGATGGGCGTGAGCAAGGACTTCGGCTCCTACCTCGACCTCTATCAGCAGCAGGTGGTGGGGGAACTTCCGGAAGACGGCGCGGTGTACGGCGGGGCGGCGTATCAGCCCTGGTCGGCCAAGCAGCCGGAGGGCGACTTCGTGGCCGTGCTCTACGCCCACCAGTTTTCCCCGCTCCTGGCGCATGCCTGGCTCCTGCGCGCCGACGCCACGAACCTCTTGGCGCCGGATCGGACCGATCTGCTCGACGACGCCCTGGCGCGCTCACCCTGGTCCCGCTTCGGGATCGACGTGCGTCCGCCGCATCCCGAAAACGGCCTAGGCCTCGACTTCTGGTCGACCACGCTGATCGAGTACTACCTGGCCTACCCGGTGGTCCTGGCGCTGGCGGCCCTGGTCCTCGTGGCGCTGCAAGTGATCTCCGTCGGCGCGCTCGCCGCGGCGACCCACCAACTCTGGCCAAACGGGCCCCATGCCGTACGCTGGCGGCTCGCCGTCGTTGGCGCTTATGGAGCCGTGCTCCTCGCCTTTGACACGCTCCACTTCATGCTCTAGCGTCGAATCGAGGCTACGTGATGTCCGACTCCTCCAACGCCGACCTGATCCCCGCGGATTTTCTCGCCATCCTGCGCTGCGTGAACGACGCGCACCCGCGCGATGACGGGGTGTTGCGCATTGTCGGCGAGACGCTCGAGTGCACCGTGTGCGGCTACGCCTACAAGGTCGAGGACGGCATCCCCAATATGCTCTGGGACGAAGCGATTCCGCCGTCCGAATCAACCCCGGCGAGCCCGTGAACTCGGTCACCCAGGCCAAGGACCTCGTCCTCAAGTTCCGCCGCCACAAGGCGGTGGCGCACCCGGGCCTGGCGCGCTTCGCCTACCACTGGATGCGCGGCACCAGCGAGCTGCCCTATGGCCCGCTGAAGATGCACGTGGAGCCCACCAGCTTCTGCAATCTGCGCTGCCCCATGTGCCCGCAGAGCGTCGGGGCCAACGCGACAAACGGGTTTATGGAGATGGACCTGTTCAACAAGATCATCGACGAGGCCCGCCACTTCACCCGCGAGATCAACCTGTTCTTCCGCGGCGAGTCCCTGATGCACAAGGGCATCTACGAGATGATCGAGATCTGCGAGCGCGCCGGGATCGCCGCCCACATCAACACCAACGCCACGCTGTGGCGCGACGACGCGATCGCCAATCTGCTGGAAGCCCGACCCTCCAAGGTGACCATCAGCTTCGATTCCGGCGAACCCGAGACTTACGAGGCAATGCGCAAGGGCGCCACATTCGATCGCGTGCTGGAGCGCGTCTTGCGGTTTCTCGAAGCCCGCAAGCGGCTTCCCGGCCCGAAGCCCTACGTCGTCATGCAAGTGATCCAGCTCTGGGAGAAGTCGATGGGCGTCGGCGCGCGTCCGGTGATTCCGGCGCACTTCACGAATCGCTTCGCCGGCTTGCCGGTCGACGAGTGGGACACCTTCTGGGCTCACGGCTGGGCGGGCACGCTGACCGATTCCGATTTCTACACGGCGCGCCCCCACGGTCCTGTCTACTACCCCTGCAACTGGCTGTGGAAATCCATGGCGGTCTACTGGGATGGGCGCGTGCCATCGTGCTGCGCCGACTTCGCCGAAGAGCAGATCATGGGCGACCTCAGCACGCAGTCGATCCAGGAAGTGTGGAACAGCGACGCTTATCGGGCCATCCGCGAGGCGCACACGGGCGGTCGTCTAGCCGACTATCCGCTGTGCGCCGGCTGCGACGCCAAGTGGCAGGAAGACACCCCGCTCTGGCGGGCGTTTGCCGGCGCCCGGTCGGTGGCCACCACCGAGCCGCTGCCGGTGCTGCAAAACGGTCGCACGAACGGCCACGCCGGATAGCGGTTCCCGAGGGCGGGAGACCTTGGGCTCGCCCGGTTGTGACGCCGTACGGTCGGTGCTAGCGTCGCGAGCATGCGTCTAACGCTGGTGTCGAACATCTTTCCGCCCGCCGTCGGCGGCCCCGCCACGCACGTGTATCACCTGGCCGAGTCGCTGCATCAGCGGGGCCACGCCGTGCGGGTGATCGCCGGCACCGACGATCCGGAGGGCGCGGTCAAGGTTCCCTATCCCCTGGTGCGCGTGTCGTGGAGCATGCCGGTGCCGATCCGCTACCTGCGAGTCATGTGGCACACCTGGCGCGCAGCCTTGCAATCCGACGCGGTGTACATCAACGGCATTGAGCTTCCCGCCAGCCTCGGGGCGCTGCTGGCCGGCCGCCCGCGCGTGCTCAAGGTCGTGGGCGACTGGGCGTGGGAGTCGGCGATCCGCCGGGGGCTGACGACGCTGGGCATCGAGCCGTTTCAGACTGCCGCGCATGGCCTCAAGACCCGGTTGTTTCGCGCGATCCAGCGCTTCTATTGCCGCCTGGCCAGCGTGGTCGTCGTCCCCAGCGCCTACGTCGGTTCCCTGGTCGAGGGGTGGGGCGTCGATGCGGGCAAGACCCAGGTGATCCAGAACGCGCTCACCAGCACGCCGCGTCCCGACGAGGAGCCGGAGGCCGTGCGTCACGGCCTGGGGCTGCGCGCCCCCGTGGTCTGCAACGTCTCGCGGCTCTATGCCTGGAAGCACGTCGACGCGCTGATTCGCATGGTGCCGCGGTTCGACCACGGCGCCACCCTGCTCATCGTCGGCGGCGGACCGGAGCAGTCCCGCCTGGAGCAGCTGGCGCGGGAGGTTGGGGTCGCCGAGCGGGTGGTCTTCACCGGCGACGTGTCCCATGATCGCGTGGCGACCTACCTGCGGGCGTCCCAGATATGCGTGCTCAACACGCAATACGAGGGCCTTTCGCACACGCTGGTGGAGGCCCGCCACGTGGGAACGCCGATCGTGACGACCGACGTTGGGGGCAACCGCGAAATCCTGCGCCACGAGCACTCGGCGGTGCTGGTGCCGTTCGGCGATGAGGACGCCTTCGTGCGCGCCGTGAATCACCTGCTCGCCGACCCGGCCTACGGTGCGCGGTTGGCCGGCGCCGCGCGGACCGGGCTGGAGCACTTTCGCTGGGACCGGTTGGTGGACCAAACGCTCGAGGTGCTGCGCGACGCCATCGACCGCCGGCCGGGAGCCGCCCGCGCCGTCGCATGAAACCCAGCCTGCTGATGCTCAGCGGCGATCGCGACGTAGCGGCGGGGCGGCGAGGTCCGTTCTACTACACGCTGGAAGGACTGTCGCGGGAGTTCGACCGCATTGACGTGTTGACGCCGAACGTTCGCCAGGCCCAACCGCGCACGGTCCATCGCGGCGTGCACGTCCATCCGTCGCCGGGCAGGCGGCTCTGGCACGTGCGCTGGCTGGTCCGCCGAGCGCGCGCCCTGGCCGCCGAGCGGCGCTACCACCTGATCGTGAGCCACGACTACGGCATCTTTTCGAACGGCATCGCCGCCGCGCGTCTCAGCGGGCGGATTGGCGCGCCGTACGTCAGCGAAATCCACCACGTCCCGGCGCATCCGCGGCGCGCGCAGTGGTGGGAGTCCGCGGCCAAGCTCGGATATCGGGCCTACCTCCGATTCGCGGCCGCGCGCGCCCGCGCCATCCGCGTGGTCAACCGGCAAGAGGTGCCCGAGTTGCTGCGACGGTGGGGCGTGCCGGCAGAGAAGATCCTGGTGCTGCCGTCGGCGCACGTCGATCGAGAGGTGTTTCGTCCGGGCGATCACTCTAGGCCCTACGCGCTGGGCTTCGTAGGGCGCCTGGTCGCCAACAAGGGCCTGGACCACCTGGTCGAGATCTTCGCGACCGTGGCGGCCGACGCCCCCAATTCGCGATTTCTTGTCGTCGGCGACGGTCCCGAGGCCAACGCCGTGCAGCGCCGGCTTTCCGCGGCGGGCATCGAGGATCGGGTCGACCGCATCGCCTGGGTTGACGGTCCGGACGACCTGGCGGCGCTCTACCGGCAGATGGAAGCCCTGGCATGCACGTCGCGGAGCGAGGGCGGACCTCGTGTGTGCCTGGAGGCCATGGCCTGCGGCACGCCGGTGTTCAGCACGCCCGTGGGCCTGATGCCGGAGATCATCGAGCAGGGCGTGAACGGCTGGCTCTTGCCGTGGAATGCGAAGGCCGGCGGCGACCTGGTCTCGCAGGTGCGCCGCGCACGCGGCGCCCTGGCCGGCGCCGGTGCGGCGGCGCGGCGGGCAACCGAGCCCTTTACCCGCGAGCGGATCCTCAGCGCCTACGCCCGGGCCTATCGTGACCTGGCGGCGGAGTCGCTGCCGTGAGCGAGACCGGGCGCGGGCTGCGGCTGCTGATGATCACGCAGGAGCTTTCGACCGACAGCACCATCCTGGGCTTCGCCCATCTGTGGGCGGGCGAGCTGGCCGGGCTCGTTGACCACGTGCACGTCATTGCCGCCTCCACGGGCGCGGTGGACTTGCCGCCGAATGTCACCGTGCATGGCCTCGGCAAGGAGCGCGGGCGCGGGCGCGCATCTCGCTGGCCGTTGCTGCTGGCCCGGTGCCTTCAGCTGATCGGCGGCGGGCGCGTCGACGGCGTGCTGGCGCACATGGTCCCGGCCTATGCCGTCGCCGCCGCCCCCTGGTGCAAGGCGCGGCGGATCCCTCTCGTGCTCTGGTACGCCAGCCACGGCCTCACGCGAACGCTGCGCGCCGGCGTGAGACTGTCCAGCGCGACCATCACCTCGGCTCCCGAGAGCTACCCGCTGCCATCGCCGAGCGCATTCATCGTGGGCCAGGGCATCGACACGGCCCGGCTCGCGGCCATGCCCATCCGATCCGAACCGCCGGCGCGGCCGGTCATTGGCGTCGCCGGGCGGATTACGCCGCTCAAGGGGCTCACCACGGTGATCGAGGCCGTCGCACGGCTCCGCGACGACGGCGTGCCCGTTGAGCTGCGCGTCGCCGGCGAGCCCTTCTATCCCTCGGATCACGCTTACCTGGCCGATGTTCACGAGCGCGTGGGTCAGGCGGGTCTCACTGAGCACGTCTCCTTTCTTGGCGGGCTGCCCAGCACCGAGATGCCGGAGTTCTACGCTGGCCTCGATGCCTTCGTCGCCTGGCGCAGCGGGACCTCGCTCGACAAGACCGGATTGGAAGCCCTCGCGGCTGGGACGGTGCTGATCACCAACAACATCGCCTATCGCTCGGTGCTCGATGCATTCGCCGGCGACTTTCTGCTCGAGTCCTCGGCGGAGGCCCTGGCGAACGGCCTGCGACGCGCGCTGGCCCTGCATCCAAATCTGCGCACGGCCACGATCGAGCAACTTCGACGGTCGGTCCTGGAGGATCACGCCGCGAGCAGCCTTGCCAAGCGGCTGGTTCAAGTGTTCACGGCGCTGCGCGAGGGCCGCGAGCCGCCGTTTCCGCGCACCGCGCCCGCCGCGAAAGTGGGCGATGGTGTCTAGCGAGCCGGTGCGACTTACGGCTCGCGCCCGCTGGGCATTGGAGCGGGCCTCGGACGCCTTCGAAGGGCTCCTAGGGCACGACGGCTACGCCCGCTGCCCCGAGCACGGCGTTGACCACACCGGCAAGACCGCGCGCGCCATCGTGATCAACTGCGCCCTGGCCTCCGAGGACGCGGACGATCGCTACCTCGACCGCGCGGTGCGCGTGGCCCGCGCGATCACCGGCCGGCTCGGTCAGGATGACGCGGCGGGCGGAGCCTGGGTGTTCTTTCCCACCCGGCCCCACGACATCTCGACGCTCCTCGTCGATTGCGGCGAATGCGTGGACGCGCTGGCGACGCTGCTCGATGTGGCCGGCGACCGGCTGCCCGACATCGACCGCGCCCGCATCGAGGAGGCCGTCCGCCTTTGCGCCGAGACGTATCTCGCGCCGACGGCGCCCGGCGCGCCGGTCATCAGCGAGCGGCTCTGCGGAGCGCTGGGCCTGGCGAGCGCCGCGGCGGTGCTCGACGAGCACGGCTGGACCGGCACCGTGCGGGAGACGGTGGCCGACGCCCTTGGCGAGATGCGGCCCGACGGGTCATTTCCCGCCGCCGGCGGCACCGCGGTCACCGACCACGGCCGGATCCTCGCCTTCGCGCGCCGCGCCCTGACACACATTGGCGACCGGGAGTCCCACGCCGAGACGCTGCAACGGGGCGTGGACTTTCTGATCGACATCTTGCGGCCCGACGGCGTGAAACCGCTGGCGCTCGACGGCCAGCGCTGGTGCTGGGACGCGGATGCCGAGGCCGGCTCCGCGCCCTACGACGCCTACGCCCTGGCGACGGACGGGCGTCCGGCGGCGCTCCGGCTGGCGGGAATCGTCGCGGCGCGCTCGGCCCAGGCCGTGGGCCCCGACGGGCTGGTCGATGCCTGCCCAACCGGCGCGACGTCCATTTCCCGCGTCGCGCATACGGCCGACCTCGCCTGGCTCGCGCGCTCCCACGCAGCCGCGGAGCTTGACGATCTGCCGACGAATCCCCCGCCGCCTAAGCCAGCACCGCCGATCCACCGTGCCGACGCCGGGGTGTTGCGCCTCCAGACCCGCCGCGCCTGCGCCATCCTGCGCGTCCGCAAGGAGCCGGCAAGCGGCCTTGTTGGAGCTCGGATCGGCGGTGGCGGCCTGGTCTATGTCGGCGACGCCGAGCGCGGCTGGGCCAATGTCCTGGCGCACGTCTGCGAACCCTGGATGCCCGAGGGCGCATGGTTCCTATCATCCGCAGCCGAGGCGGCGCCGGGCCCGCTCGACGCCGACGCGTGGTTCCGCCTGCGCCTCGCGCGGATGCACTGGCGCGGCGGCCGCCGCCGATATGCCCTGCGGATGCTCTATCGCTTCCTTGGGCCGCCCGCGTGGGCGGCGGACGGCCAATTCGCCTCGATCCACGCGCTCAACGGCAATGTCAGCCTCGACGACGACGGCGTACGGATTGCTTCGTGCCTGGCGCGCGCGGACGGCGAGCCGCACCCGGCCTTGCACACCAAGCGCGTCTATCGCTGGAACGGCGACCGCTTGCTGGTCGCCGACGCCGTGAGCATCGCGCAGCCAATCACGGGACTTGCCTATCGCTACCCCAAGGCCACCGAATGGTTCGAGGTCGATGCCCCGACCAGCTGGCGCGTGAAGGACAACCAGGTGCGATTTGGACCGCTTGGCGCCGGCGTCGCGGCGTCGATCCGCTACGAGATCTGAGGCCGATCACCGTGCGTCTGATCTTCCTCGCCAATGCGCGCATTCCCAGCGAAAAGGCCCATCCCCTGCAGATCATGCACATGGCCGAGGCGTTTGCGGCGCAGGGGCTGGAGGCGCTGCTGCTTCATGCCCGCCGGGACAACACCGACACCATGCTGCGCGTCGACAACCCCTTTGCCTACTTCGGCGTCGCGCCCGCCTTCGCGCTCATCGGCCTGCCCTGCATCGATCTGATCAAGCGCGTCACGGTCGATTGGCCCGTGTTCTACCGCGGACCCATCCCGCAACTGGCGCACCTGCTGCAGCTGGTGACGTTCACGCTCAGCGCGCTGGTGCTCGTGCGGCGACTTCGCGGCGACGTGATCTACAGCCGCGACTTGTTTCCGCTGACGCTGACGACGCTGCGCCGGCGCGCGGGCGACCGCAGTTGCTTCGAGTGCCACACGCTGCCGCGGTCGGCGGCGTCGCAGTGGTTGCACCTGTGGGCCGTGCGCCGGGTGGACCGCATCGTCGTCATAACGTCGGCGCTGCGCCGGTGGTATCTGGAACGCGGCCTGCCGCCCGAGCGCGTACTCGTGGCGCATGACGCCGCCCCCGCCGCCACCTTCGACCTCGAGCCGCGGACCGTGGCGCGCCAGGCGCTCGATCTCGCCCTGGACGCGCCGCTCGTCTGCTACGTGGGCCATCTCTACCCCTGGAAGGGCGTCGACACGCTCGTCGCGGCCGCGGCGAAGCTGCCCGACACCGTGCAGTTCGCCATCGTGGGAGGGATACCGCCCGACCTCGACCGGGTTCGCCAACTTGCGGGCGGCAGGCGCAACGTGCGGACCACGGGCCATCGCCCGCCGGCCGAGGCGCGGCGCTACCTGGCCGCGGCCGACGTGGCAGTGATCCCCTTCAGCGGCGCGACGATCATCGCGCGCGAGCACACCTCGCCGCTGAAGATGTTCGAGTACATGGCGGCCGGCGTCCCCATCGTGGCCAGCGATCTGCCGTCCCTGCGCGAGGTGCTGCGCCATGAGCACAACGCGCTGCTGGTGCCTCCCGACGATAATGCGGCGCTCGCCGCCGCCATCGAGCGCCTGTTGAGCGACCATGAGCTCGCCGCACGCCTGGCGCGCACGGCCCGGAATGAGGTAGCGGACTGCACGTGGAATCGACGCGCGGCCAGGATCGTGGAATTCCTCGACCTGCCGCAGCCGGCCTGAGGCGCACCGCCGCTCGGCTGGGGCGAGCGGCCGAGCGCCTGGAGCACGCCGGCGCCAACTGGCACCGGCTGCTGGTGGCCGTCGGCCTGCTCGCGCCACTGCTGATCCTGTACCGCGGCGTGCTGTTTGCGGGCGAGGCCTGGCTCGATTTCGACCTGCTCTTGACCTTTCAGCCGCGATACCGGCTGCTGGCGGAGGGTCTCGCGGAGGGCCGGATTCCGTTGTGGATGGACGGCGTGCTCGGCGGATTCCCGGTGGCGTTTTCCGAATTTGGCTGGTTCTATCCCCTGACCTGGGGCCTGCTGCGCGTGTTCGAACCGCTGCGGGCCTATTTCATCGAGACGTCCCTCGGCCTGATCCTGGCGGCGGCCTCGGCCTATGCCCTCGGTCGCGTGTGGGGCCTGTCACGGCGCGGGGCATTTCTCGCCGCCTTCCTCTACGCCTACAGCCCGTTTGTGTTCGCGACGGCCCGCCTCCTCAACTGGGCCGACATCTTTTTCGTCCTGCCCGCCGGTCTGCTGGCCATCGAACGCATGGCGCAGGGGCGCCGGGCGTGGGCGGTCGGGCTTGCGGTTATCACCGGCATCGCGGGCCTGGGGGGATCGCCGCAGATTGCCCTGCTCTTCGTCTCGGTTTGGCTGGTGTATAGCTTGTTTCGCCTCACCTGGACGTGGCGCGAGGCCGGGCGGGCCCCCGCGCTCGAGCTCGGCGCCTGGCTGCTCGCGTCAGTCGTGCTGGGCCTGGTCCTGGGGGCCGTGCGATTTCTGCCGACCATTGAGACCACCGCGCTCTCCGGCCGCGCGGGGGGCCTGGAGTACACCGCCGCGGCCGCCGGCTCGATCCCGCCCTGGAGCCTGGTGCTCGGCTACCTCTACCCGTCGTTCGAGATTCCGCGCGTGCTTGACGAGACTCTCAACGCCGAAGAGCTGCTCTATCTCGGGATTCTCACGCCCGTGCTCACCCTGCTGGCGCTGGTGGCCGCGCGGCGGCACCGCGTCGTGCAATTTCTTGCCGTGCTCGTCGTCGTCGCCTGGGTGCTGGCCATGGGCGCGTACAGCCTTGGGTTCCCGCTGTTGCACAAGCTGCCGTTGTTCAGCTTCTTCCGCGATCCCTCGCGGTTCGGGATTCCGGCGACATTTGGCCTGGCCTTCCTTGCGGCCTTCGGCTTTGAGTTGCTGCCCCGGCCCGATCTAGCCACTGCGCGGGCGGTTGGCTGGCTGGTCCGCGCCTGGACCTGGCTGGCCGGCCTCATCGCCGGGGGCACCCTGGCCGCCACGATCACGCTCACCGGCTTTGCATTCCTGATCGTGCCCTATGGCTACGACTACATCGACCGGGTGATCGTCGGGTCCGAAGGCCGCTTTCTGACCGCTGAGCGCTACTACCGCACCTTCGACCAGCTCTACGCGCGGCTGGAATCGGCCTTTAGCCTTGCGGGGCCCACGCCGCGCCTGGTGCTGGTGACCGCGGTTCTCGGCGCGTTGCTGATCTGGGCCTATCGGCGCGGCGCGCTGCGGGGCGTGCACGCGCAAATGGGCGTCGGCGCCGTGCTCGCGTTCGATCTGCTGCTGGCGCCGGGTCACGTCATTCCCACGGTGCCGGCCGAGTGGTACGACCGCCCCTCGCCGCTGCTGGCCGTGGCCGCCGACGACCGCGACGGCCGGTTCATTTCCTACCGTCCCCTGGCCCAGAAGTTTGAGCTGTCGACGGCGACCGGCGATCGCTTGTCACGCGACCAGCGCGACCTGCTCGAGTGGGTGTTTATGACCGCCACGCGCGCCCCCAACCTGGCGCTGGACGGCGGGCCGCGGACGATTGACGGCTACGAGAACCTGATGCCGCGGAACACGGCGGAGTTTCTGGCGTTTGTCGGCAGTGAACGCGCCATCGTGCCCGGCTTCGCCAGCGACGCCTCACTCGACGCCGCCGCCCGCCTCGACATCCTGGAGTCACGTCTGGGCGCCCTGGCCGCGACAAACGTCCGGTACATCACGTCGGGGGTGCCGCTGCCGATCGAGGGACTGCATGAGGTGCATGCGGGCACGATCCCACTTCCCGAATGGGCCGGCGTGGAGCAGCCGTTGTACGTCTATGAGATTGACAACTGGCGCCCCGAGGCCTGGATCGCGCGGCGCTGGTCGGTGGTCGACGACGCCGAGTCTCTGCTCGAACAGCTCGCGGAGCGCCCCGACCACGCATTCGTGCCGCACGAGCCCGGCATCGAGCCCGGTCAAGGCGCCAGCCGGTCCGATGTCATCGGCCCCATCGCCCGCAGCCCGGAGCGCATCGACGTCAGCGTCGACCTGGCCGCGCCGGGCCTGCTGGTGCTCAACGACGCGCCGTATCCCGGCTGGACCGCCGAGGTGAACGGCCGGCCGGCGGAGATTCTGACGGTCAACCTGGTGGCGCGCGGTCTCGCGCTCCCGGCGGGCGCGCACGAGATCCACATGCGGTTCGAGCCGCCTGGGTTCGCGGCGGGCGTGATCGCCTCGCTGGTCGCCACGGGCCTGCTGGCACCGATGCTGGCGTTGAGCGTTTGGAGGCAGCGGGGGTGAAGCTGGCCATCGTGGCCGACGAGCTGGACCCGACCAATGGCTGGGGGCGCTACGCCGGCGAGCTGGCGCGCGGGCTGATTGCGGCGGGCGTTGACGTGCGCTTGGTCACGCCCGGCGGCACGATGCCCGCCGACCTGCGCGCCCATCCCGACCACGCGCCGATCCCGTCGTTTCGCGACGGCACGCCCCACTTCGCCCGCTTGCTGGCGCGGACTATCCGGCCCCTGTGGCGCGCGCTGCGCGGTGTGGACGCCGTCCACTGCATGGTCGAGCCCTATGCCCCGGCCGTGGCCCTCGCCGCCGGCCTCCGCCCGCTGTTCGTGTCGCTCGTCGGCACCTATTCGGTGCCGTCCAGCCGTGACTGGCTGGAGTCGCGCCTGCTGCGCCTGGCCATGCGCCGCGCGCGGCGACTGATCGCCATCAGCCGCTATACCGAGCAGCGGGTGCGGCGGGACACGGGGTTCACGCACTCGTCCGTGGCGCCGCTGGCCGTGCGGGCGAGTGAATTCGCGGTTCCCGACCCGCCGCCGGCGCGCGAGGCCGGGCTGGTGGTCGCGGTCGGCGAGCCAAAGCCGCGCAAGGGGTTCGACGTGGCGCTGGAGGCCTTCGCCGCGGTGCGCGCGCGCCTGCCGCAGTCGCGCTTCGTCATCGTGGGGCCGTACGCCCCCAGTTCGTCGTTCGTTGCCCGGCTCCGCGAACGCATCCACGGCTTGGGCCTGGACGACGACGTGATCCTCACCGGAGCCGTGAGCCACGACGAGCTGGTGCGCTGGTATGCCCGCGCCTCGGTGGTCGTCATGCCCTACCGCTCGGTTGGACGAGACTTCGAGGGGTTCGGCCTGGTACTGCTCGAGGCCGGGGCCTGCGGTGCGCCCGTGATCAGCTCGCTGGACTCCCCGGCGGAAGAGATCGTGGCGCACGCCGAGACCGGGCTGCTGGTCGCGCCCGGCGATGTGACGGCGCTGGAGACGGCAATGCTCCAGGTGTTGACCTCCGCGGACGAGTGCCGGCGCCTCGGGGCGGGCGGCAAAGCTCGCGCGGCAACCATGACCTGGGAGCGATCGACGGCCCAACTCATCGACATCTACGAGCAGACGCTCAGCCGGCCCATTCGGCGAGGGTCATGACATGACGGCTGAAGCTTCCGAACGCGAGTCGCCCTCGACCCTGGGCGAGCGAGCCGTGCGCGGGGTGGTTGCGCTGGGCGTGCGCGAGGGCGGCATGAAGCTCGTCTCGTTCACGGGCGACATTGCGCTGTATCGCCTGCTCACGACGGCCGATTTCGGCGTCGTCGTGCCGATCGCCTTCCTCGCCGGCATTATCAAGCAGTTCACGGATGTCGGGCTGCATCCGAGCGTGATCCAGCGCAAGGAAGATCCGGCCCGGTCCGATTTGCGCGCGGTGTTCACCCTGCATCTCGGGCTGGTGACGCTTGCCGCGGCTATCGTCGTATTTGCCGGCCCGCCGATGCTCACGGAATGGATCGGCGTGGACGCCGATCCGTGGATGATCCGCATCTTCGGCATCTCCATCTGGCTCTCGGCGTTTCGGCTGGTGCCGGCGGCGCTGCTGGAGCGTCACCTGCGCTTTGGTCGCCTGGCGGCCGCGGACATCGCCGGCACGGTGTGGTACTTCGGCGCCGGCATCGGCTTCGCCATCGGCGCGTTCGAGGCCTGGAGCCTGATCATCGCCCACGTCGGGGCGAGCATCGTCTCGACGCTGGCGGTGGTCGTCGCGCAGCCGTGGGCGCCAATTCCATCCTGGCGACCCGCGGGACTGCGGCACTACCTGCGATTCGGCGCCCAGTTTCAGGGCGCCCGCCTGGCCCTGATGGCCAAGGACTCGCTGATTCCGCTCCTATCGCCGCGCACGGTCGGTGCTGACGGCACGGGCCTCTTGAGCTGGGCGGACAAGATCGCGTCGCAGCCGCTCACGCTGACGCAGCTGGTGTCCAGGGTCACGCTGCCCACGTTTGCCCGCATGCAAGACGACATCGAGCGTGTGCGGCGCGGCGCGGAGCTTACGCTCAAGTGGAACGCCATCGTGACGCTGCCGGCATTCGCGGCGGTGATCGCCTTCGCGCCGGAGATCGCGATCTACATCTACAGCGAGCAGTGGCTGCCGGCGATCCCGGCGCTCTATGCGCTGGCCGCCAGCGCCGTCCTGGTGCCGATCAACGGCTTGCTCACGCCAATCCTCGCCGCTCTGGGCCGGACGCGGGTAATTCTCGTGATCGCCATCGTCTGGGCGGTGGCGGCTTGGGCGCTTGCCATTGGCCTCAGCGCGGCCGAGCTCGGCCTGCTCGCCATCCCAATCGCCCTGGCGGCCACCCAATTTGCGGCGGCGCTGGTGCTGCTGCCGCTGGCGCGGGACGTCTTCGACTTCCGCCTGCTGCGGCACCTCGTGCGACCGCTGGCCGCGGCTGTGCTGGCGGGCGCCTTCGGTCGCCTGGTCATGCTGCCGCTGCTGACCGACTGGGTGCTGCTGATCCAAGGCGGCATCGTGGTCGTGCTGCTCTATGCAGGTCTCATCTACGTGATGGATCGCGAGACCATCCGGCACGAGGTCGGCCTGCTCTTCCGACGCCGTGAGCCCGACGCAGGCGACGGCCCCTGATGCGCGCCGCCGTCAACCTCCGCAACGCCAATCTCATGGTCACCGACGGGCACGGCGAGAGCATGCGCAGCCTCGCGCGCGCCCTCGTGGCAACCGCGGACCCTCACCGTCTCGATCTGCTGATGGATGCGCCGTCACGCTATCCCGGATTCGAGGGAGCGAACGCCAGGGTTTGCGTGCTGCGGCCCTTCGGGTTCGGCAACCGGCTCTTGACCCAAGCCTTCGGCGGCGACCCCTGGTACCGTGCCCGAGTGCCGCTGGCCCGAGCCTGGCGCGCCGCCGACGTGTACTTCCAGAGCGCCCACGAACCTCCGCCCTTTGTCAGCGGTCCGCCCCATGTCGCGATGGTTCACGACGTGGCGTTCATGCGGCCCGGGGCCGAGGCCTTCTTCGACGCGCCGACGCGCGACTACCTCGATATTTGGACGGCAAGCAGCATTCATCGGGCCGACCGCGTCCTGGCGGTTTCCGAATGGGTGCGGGACGAGGTCGTGCGGATCTACGGCTTTCCGGCCGAACGAGTGGACGTGGCGCCCCATGGCGTCGACGGCGATCGCTTTCGGGCAGATGCGGACCCGCAATCCGTCACCCAGACTTTGAAGCGTCTCGGCATACAGGCGCCGTACGTGTTGTTCCTCGGCACGCTGCAGCCGCGCAAGAACCTCGGCACGCTGGCCCGGGCCTATGTTGAGGCGCGGCGACGCGGGCTCGCCCACACGCTCGTGCTGGCAGGGGTCCCCGGCTGGCGCTACACGGATGTGGCCGCGGACCTCGAACGCGTGGGCGGCGAGGGAATCCAGATCACGGGCGCCGTCGATGCCGCCGACCTGCCGGCGTTGCTGGCCGGGGCCTCGGCCTTTGTCAGCGTCGCCATCGATGAGGGCTTCGGCATGCCGGTGCTGGAGGCCATGGCCTCGGGCGTGCCGGTGGTCGCGACGAACCGGGGCGGGCTGGCCAACGCCGCCGGCGATGCGGGGGTGGTCGTCGACCCACACGATCCCGACGCCATCGCCGAGGCGCTGCTGCAGGTCACGAGTGACGACCCGCTGCGCGAGGATCTTCGGTCGCGGGGCCTGGCGCGGGCGGCGGAGTTCACCTGGACGCGCACCGCGCGGCGGGCGTGGAAATCGCTGGAGCAAGCATGCGCGTCCTCCTGATCGGGCCCGAATGGGACACGGGCCTCTGGGCCGAATACTGCGGCGCGGGGCTAGAGGCCGGCGGCCACGAGGTGGCCGCGCTGCTCTACGGCCGCGACCTGGCGCGTCCGGTGGGCCTCTGGGGCCGCGTGCGGCGTCGGCTGGCGGGGCCGCATCGATTTCACATCGGCCGGGTGCTCGAGGCCATGCGCCGCGACAACCTTCGCGTGCTGGATGCCGCCGTGCGCCACCGACCCGATCTCACCGTCGTCCTGAAGGGCGAGGTGCTGCTGCCGGAAACCGTCGAGCGCCTGCGGGACCTCACGTCGGGACCCGTCGTGCAGTGGTGTGGGGACAATCCCTCATGGTTTCCCCACATCATGGCCGCGGCCCATCTCTACGACCGCTTTTTCCTCGCCGAGCCGTCCTATGCGACCGACCTCGCGCGGCTCGGAGTGGGGGCCGAATTCATGACCCATGCCGCCGATCCCGACACCTGGGGACCGGCGCCCGATGAAGCCCAAGATCCGCCGGAGTGGGACGTGGTGTTCGTGGGCGACGCGCGGCACAACATGGGGCATTTGCCGTCCACGCGCCTGCGCGTGGACCTGGTCGAAGTCGCCGCCCGCAGCGGCCTGCGCGTGGCGGTTTGGGGCCGCGGGTGGGAGAAGCTCGACGCCGACTCACCGGCGCGGCAACGACACGAAGGGCTGACGCTGTTGCCCGCCGCGGCCGTGGCGCGAACCTATCGCCGCGCCAAGATCGCGCTCAACGCGCACCACGCCCAAATGCGCGAGGGCGTGAACATGCGCACGTTCGAAATTTCGGCTGCAGGCGCCTTCCAGCTCTGCGACGCCAAGGCGCGGCTCGGCGAGCTGCTCGAGATAGGAGACGAAGTCGCCGTCTACGAGGGAGTCGACGACCTGGCTGACCTGCTGCACCGCTACGCGGCCGACGACGCGGCCCGGGCGCGGATCGCGGAGGCCGGCCGCCGGCGCGTGCTGCGCGACCACACCTACACCGCGCGCATGGCCCAACTCGTCGCGCGATCGCATGGCGAACCGGCCGCCTAGCGTGCCCGCCGGCTCAGCGTCGCCGCTGCCCACGGCCCTCGCGGGACGCTCCGACCGCGAGCTCTTGCGGCTGGCGATCGAGGCGCACCTGCATCAGCCGGCAATCGCGCTCTGGCGCGCCACCGAGTTCGCCATGTTGCGCGAGGTGGCGTTCGGCGCGCCGGTTCTCGATCTGGGCTGCGGCGGAGGCGCCGTCGCCGGAGTGGTGCTTCACGACCACTGGCCGCGCGACGGCCTCGAATTACTCGCCAGCGAGGCGCGCGCCGCCCGCGACCTGGGCGTCTACCGGGGCGTGATTCGCTCGGACGCGACGCGGGCGCCGCTGGCCGCGGGCGCCTATGCCGCGGTTTTCAGCCAAAGCGTGCTGGAGCACATTCCGGACGACCGAGCCGCCGTGCGCGAGGCGGCGCGCGCGCTCGCGCCGGGCGGGCGGCTGGTATTCACCGTGCCGTCGCCGGCATTCGCCGAGCGGATTCGCCGTGGACCCGGCGGTGAGGCCGCCCTGCAAGCAACGAACGACCGGCTGGGCCACTTCCACTACCGCTCGCTCGATGAGTGGGCCGCGCTGCTGGACGCCTGCGGCCTCGGCATCGTCGACACCGGCGGGCATCTGCCCGCTCGCACGCAACACGCCTGGCAGCGCCTGGACGCGCTAATGACGCATCGGCTGGGCCGGCGCCGCATCCTGGATATCTTTCGGGCGCTGCACCGCCGCCGGCTCGTCCCGCGCCGCGCGTGGATTGCCGCGTGGACCGCGATGCTCTGGCGACCCTTCCGTCGGCCGGTGGACGATCCCGGCGGCTATCTGATCGTGGCCCAGGCGCCCTAGGATGCCGGCGCGTGATCGTCCGCGGGTGCTGCACCTCTCTCCGACGTGGTTCGGGGAGATTTCGGTCATCGGCGGAGGCGAGCGCTTTCCCCTCGAGCTCGCGCGCGCCATGCGGGACCGAGTGCCGACCCGGCTCGTCGCCTTCGGCGGGCCGCCGACAACCGCCGATGCCGCCGGGTTCCCCATCGAAGTGGCCCGTACCTGGCGCCACCTGCGGAGCCGACCCTATGACGCCATCGGTCCGGGCTTCATTCCGGCCCTCTTATGGGCCGATGTCGTTCACTGCCACCAGGCGCGCACCGGGCTTACGGCGCTGGCGACGTTGCTAGCTCGCCCGCTGGGAAAGCGGGTGTTCGTCACGGATCACGGAGGCGGCGGCGTGGGGTGGCTGCGGCGCGCTCGCCTGGGGCGCTGGGTCCACGCCCACCTGGCGCAAAGCCGGTTCGTGGTGGACACGCTGCCTTATTTGGGCCGTCGCACGGCAATCGTCCACGGTGGGGTCGACCCACAGGTGTTCGCGCCGGCGGCGGCCAAGGCTCGCGGCGAAGTGGTGTTTGTGGGCCGCCTGCTGCCGCACAAGGGGATCGAGCACGCCATTCGCGCGCTGCCCGACGACGCCCATCTTGCCGTGTACGGCCGGCCCGCCGACCTCGACTACGCCGCGTTCCTGCGGCGCGAAGCCGAGGGCCGCGCCGTCACCTTCCACGAAAACGCCGGCGACCGGGAGCTCGTACAGGCGCTCAGCCGCGCCTGCGTGGCGGTGATGCCCTCGGTGTTCGAAGACTTTCGCGGCCGCCACCAGCAGCATCCGGAGCTGCTCGGGCTGGCCGCGCTGGAGGCCATGGCCTGCGGCACGGCCGTGGTTGTCTCGCAGGCGGGTGGGCTTCCCGAGGTCGTCGATCCGTCCTACGTCGCCGTTGTGCCTCCGGGCGACTCGGCGGCGCTTCGCGCGGCGCTGCTGCCGTTCACGTCAGATCCCGATCACGCGGCGGCCTGCGGCGCGCGGGCCCGCGAGCGGGCGCTGCGCGACTTCACCTGGAGCGCCGTGGCCGACCGGTGCCTGGCCGCCTACGGCTACGGTCCGGTGCCCTCTCCCGGTAGGAGAGGGTTAGGGTGAGAGTCCGGCCCGTCCGCTCCTAAATCTCCCTTAGATATCGGCCACCCCACCGTCGGCGTACACGTCGGAGCCGAACTCCAGCTCGTGCGGCGGGTTCGCCGCGATGAACACTTCATCCAACTCAACCCCAAGCCCCGGCACCTCCGGCAGCGCGAAGTGCCCATCGGCGAACGCCAGCGGTTCCTGCAGGACGCTTTCGAAGTAGGGCGGCTTGCGTGCATATTCCAGGATCAGGAAATTCGGCGTGGCCGCCGCCAGCTGGATATTCGCCGCCGTCGCCACCGGGCCGTTCGGGTTGTGCGGCGCCATGGAGATGTAGTGCGTCTCGGCGTGCGCGGCGATGCGGCGCAGCTCGGAGATGCCGCCCGCGTAGCAGATGTCGGGCTGGACCACGTGCACGGCGCGCAATTCGATCAGCTCGCGGAAGCCCCAGCGGGTATAGAGCCGCTCGCCGGTCGCGCAGGGCACCTCGGGCACCGCCGCGGTCACCTGCGCATAGGCCGGGACGTTGTCCGGCGGGATCAGCTCCTCGGCGAATAGCAGATCCTGGTCGCGCACACCGTGCAGGAAGCGGGCGGCCGCGGCCGGGTGGAGTCGGCCGTGGAAGTCGATCATCAGATCGAGCTCGGGACCCGCCGCGGCCCGGACGGCCGCCACCAATTCCACGGCGGCCTTGGCCAGGGCAAACTCGTTAAATCCGCCTTCGAGGTGCGGCGGCGCGATCTTGAACGCCGTGAAGCCTTGTCGCTGGGCGTCCAGCACCTGGTCGATTTCCGAGCCTCCCAAGTCGGCCCGGGCGTACGCGCGGACCCGATCGCGCACCGGCCCGCCGAGCATGCGGTACACGGGCAGCCCGGCGGCCTTGCCCGCGATATCCCACAGCGCCATGTCGATACCGCTGATCGCGGCGTTGAGAATCGGCCCGCCGCGGAAGAACGGGTGGCGATACATCTGCTGCCACAGGTGCTCGACGCGGGTGGGGTCCTGCCCGACAAGAAACGTGCCGAACCGCTCCACCACCTCCGCCACGGCCTGGTTCACCTTGAACAGGCTGCACTCGCCGATGCCGTGGATGCCGCTGTCGGTTTCGATCCGCACGAAGGTCCATACCCGGTTGAGTCGTGCTCCGGGAGCGGCCGGCGCGCCGCAGTGCATCGTCTGAATGTCGGTGATTCGCATGGGAGTCGCTCGCGGAAACCGGCGCCGAAGCCTAGCGCACGGTCGGCGGGTTACTCCGAGTCGGCCCGTGCCGGCGCGGCCATGAGGGGCATGTCGACCGCGTCCGGTCGAGCCAACCGCAGGAAGAAGTGCCCCAGGCCGGCCGATCCCATCATGAAGTCGGGGCTGTAGTTGCCCGGCTCGTCACCGCGCCAGCGGGCGCCGTCCGGTCCCTCCTCGCGGTAGGCCGCGGCAGTGTGGCCGAATTCCACGGCTCGCTCGAGCCACAGGTCGTCTCCGAGAACTCGCCACAACTCGAGGAACAGCTCGGCGTTTCCGGCCAGGCCGTGGCATTGGCTGGGGTTCGCTCGGATGTCTCCAGCGACGTAGGTCGACTCGGCGGCACGCAGCGCCAGGTCCTCGAGCTCGTCGTCACCCAGCGCCGCAAAGGCGCGGGCTGCAAACAGCCCAATGCCCGGCGCTCCGTGGCACCACTGCACACTCGCCGGACGCTCGTCGCCGGGCCAGCGTCGCCACGCCGGCCCGGGTTCCGCATGCGCATCGATCCAGCGCGCCGCGCCCAGCACCGCCTCCGGCAGTCGCGGGTCGCTGGAATAGCGCGAGAGCTCCGCCAGGAAACAGGCGATGCCCGCCGTCCCATGCGCGAAGCCAATGCCGTCGAAGCTCCCCGAACGGCGATTCCAGCGCCAGTACCAACCACGGTCGACCGTGAGGGCGCGTTGCAGCAGGTGCTCGCCCGCCGCGACGGCCAGGTCCAGCGCGCCGGCGTCGCCCGCGACCTGGTGCGCGCGCAACAGGAACGTGCCCGTGCCCGACGCCCCCTCCAGCGGATCCTCTTCCTGATACGCGATGCCGCGAAGCGCCTTGACTCGCGTTCGGGCCAGGTCGAGCCAGCGCTCACGCCCGGTGCATTCGTAGAGGTGCAGAAAGGTCATGCCGTCGCCCGCCACGCCGAAATACAGGCCTGGATCGCGGTCCGCGGCCGTTAGCGCGCGGCGAGTCTGCGCCTCGATCCACAGCGCCCCGCTTTCGGCCACGTCGCGAAAGCGGGTCTCCTGCGTCGCGGCGAAGAGGCTCGCCAGCAGGATCACCGGTCCGGCGGAGCCCGCGAACACGTCGGTGCCGTAGGCGTCCTCGCCGAAGTAGGTGCGCGTGCGCCAGCGCGACCCGGCGACGTCCGGCTCGGCCGCGGCCGCGATCAGCCGCCCAACGTCGATCGCCAAGTCCAAGAACCGCTCGGTGTCCGGCATGTCGGCTCCTGCGAGGTCGCTGCGCTTGCCGCCAAGCCTACTTGGCGCACGCGACAAACCCCGCGGGCGGCGCGTACGCTGCCCACGTCAGACGTGCAGCAAAGCCCGTCCCATGGCTGAGCCCAACTCCCGCTCAAACGGCTCCCAGCATCCCGGCCTGTCCAACCTGATGGTCGACTTCAATCAGATGCAGGCCTTCATGGAGGACCCGTTGGTCATCGTGGAGGGCTCCGGCGTACGGCTGACGGACGTAGAGGGCCGGTCCTACATTGACGGGATCGCCGGCATTGCCGCGATGCAGTTCGGCCACGGCAACCGGCCCATCATCGAGGCCATGCAGGCGCAGCTGGAGCGCGTCGCGTTGACCCTGCCCATCTACGCCACCAACCAGCCCGCGATGGAGCTGGCCGAGCGTCTTATCGACGTCTTCCCGCCGGAGTTCAGCACCGTCAAGTTCGTGAGCGGCGGTTCCGAGGCCAACGAGACCGCGATGAAGATGGCCCGCCAGTACCACAAGCAGACTGGGAATCCGGGCAAGTACAAGGTGATTTCACGCTACTCCAGCTACCACGGCGCGACCCTGGGCGCGCTGTCCGCCACCGGCGGCGCGGCGCGCAAGACCAAGTACGAGCCTCTCCCGACTGGGTTCCTCAAGGTCCACCCGCCCGACTGTTACCACTGCCCCTTCAAGCTCACCTATCCCGAGTGCGGGGTGCTGTGCGCAGAGATCGTCGACGACGTGATTCGCGGCGAAGGCCCCGAGACGGTCGCCGCCTTCATCGCCGAGCCGGTGATCATGTCCGCGGAAGCCTTTGTCGTGCCGCCGCCGGAGTACTTCAAGATCCTGCGCGAGATCTGCGACCGGCACAACGTGGTCCTGATCTACGACGAAATCATCACCGGCTTCGGCCGGCTGGGTGAGCTGTTCGGCGCGGACGTCTACGGGGCCTATCCCGACATCATGACGGTGGGCAAGGGCATCAGCGGCGGCTATGCGCCGCTGGCGGCGGCCATCATTCGCGGCAGGATCTCCGAGACGTTTCTCGGCGAGCGGGACGCCGGGGTGCACTTCAACGCCGGACACACCTACTCCGGCAATCCGGTCGCGTGCGCCGCGGGGCTCGCCGCGCTGAGGCAGATCACGGGCGGCGAGGTCTTGGACAACTGCCGCCGCCAGAGCCGGCGCCTGCGCCGGCACCTGGAAGACATGGCCGACCGCTACGAGGTGGTCGGACGCGTCGACGGCCACGGGCTGCTTCTCGGCGCGGAATTCGTGGCCGACCGGTCCACGCGTACCAGCTTTCCCAGCGATCGTCCGTTCGGACGCGCGGTCGCGGCCGAGGCGCGCCGCCGCGGCCTGATCGGCCGGGCCGGGGACCACGTGTGGGTATTCGCACCGCCGCTCACGTCCACCGACGACGAGATCGACGAGATGGCGGCGATTCTCGACGCCTCGATCGCCGAGACGCTCGAGACCTACGAGTGGCCGGCCTGACGCAACAGGCCTTCGACGACCGGGTGGCCGGGTATGCCGACTCGGCGTGCCACCGTTCCGGGCCTAGTCTGCCGCTGGTGCTCGAATTCGCCAACGTCTCGCCCGACTATTTTGTGCTGGATGTGGGAACCGGCACGGGCTTCACGGCGCATGCGCTGGCGCAGCGCGGCGCATACGTGGACGCCCTGGATGTATCCCGGCCCATGCTGCGCCATACGCGAGCGACCGCTCCGGCGCCATTGCGTGCGCTGCGCGCCGCCGCCGGAAGCATTCCGGCGCGTGGTCGCAGCTACGACGTGGTCACGTGCCGCCACGCGCTGCATCACTTCGCCGATCCCGCCGACGCCATCGGCGAGATGGCCCGGGTCCTGCGTCCCGGCGGACGGGTGGTCATCGCCGACACGCAGAGCCCCGACGATCCGTGGGTGGCGTCCGAGATGCACGACATCGAGACGATCCGCGACCCCTCGCACGTGCGCAATCTGTCGGCCGCGGAGTTCCCGCGCTACCTCGGCGCCGCCGGGCTGGTCGTGGCCGCGGACCGTGAGTGCCGTTCGCCCATGGACTTCGACCAGTGGGTGGCCCGCTCCGGCGGCACGCCCACCATGGCCGACGAGCTATGGCGGCGGATGTCGGAGCCCCGGGTCGCCGCGGCCTTCGACGCGCATGTGGACGCGGGCGCGCGCCGCTTCGCGTGGCCGGTGCGCGTGATCGCGGCCCGCCGGCCGCTCCGGCCCTAGCTCGACCTAGTAGGCCCCCCGCCCGCGCGCCACGACCCAGACGGTGCGGGCGAGGATGGAGATGTCCAGCAGCGGCGAGTAGTTCTGGATGTAGAACAGGTCGTATTCCACGTTTTCGACCAGGGGTAGGTCGCCGCGGCCGTTGACCTGCCACCAGCCGGTGATTCCCGGAAGCACCGAGAGCCGCTGCCGCTGCCAGGATTCGTATTGGTCCACCACCCAGGGCAGCTCGGGCCGCGGCCCCACCAGGCTCATCTCGCCGCGCAGCACGTTCCAGAGCTGGGGCAGCTCGTCCAGGCTCGCGCGGCGGAGGACGCGACCGACCCTGGTGACCCGCATGTCGTTGGCCGGCTTGTAGATGTCTTCGAGCCGCTGGCCGCTCTGCCGGGCGGCCTCGATCTGGGCCTCGGCGTTCGCCACCATGGTGCGGAACTTGTACATCGTGAAGAGCCGGCCGTTTTCGCCCACCCGACGCTGGGCAAAGATGACCGGGCGCCCGGTTTCCAGCCAGACGGCCAGGGCGGAACACGCCATCACGGGCGCCATCACCACCAGGGTCAGGAGCCCGAGCACCAGGTCGAACACCCGCTTGACCACCCGATCGAAGCCCGTGATCTCGGGCGCGCGCACGCTGATCATCGGGATGCCCCAGGTGTCCTCGGCCATCGTGCGCCCGGGCATCAGGTCGAAGACGTCGGGCACCACGCGGATGCGCACGTCGGCGCGCTCCAGCGCCAGCACGGACTCTCGCAGCCGGCTGTGGGCGTGCAGGGGCAGCGCGATGATCACGTCGTCGGGTCGATGCCGTTCCACGAGCGCCGGCAGCTCCTCCACCAGTCCCAGCACCGGTCGCCCGTTCAGCATCGCGCCTTGCTTTTGCGCATCGTCGTCGGCGAATCCCAGCACCTCGTAGCCCGACCAGGGCCGGTCGATGATGAGCCGGGACACGCGGTCGCCGACGGGACCGGCGCCGGCGATCAGCACCAGCCGCCGCGTGGCGGGCGAGAGGTGCCGCGTGCGCAGCGCCAGGTTGAGCAGCCAGCGGAAGTTGATCAGGATCGCCAGGTTGAGCACCACGAAGTAGACGAAGAGCAACCGCGACAGGAACTCGACCTTGAGCACGAAGAAGGCCGCGAAGAGCGCGCCCGTGGCCAGCAGCACCGCGAACGTGATCGCGCGCGCTTCCAGCACCACGCGCATCACGCGGCGGTGGTCGTAAACCTTGGCGAAGCGCAGGAAGAACGGCCAGGTGACCGCGACGATGACGTACTCGCGCACACCCAGCCAGTCCAGGTGCTCGGCGGCACCGAAGCCGAAGGGCAGCGCGTGCCGCAGCGCGTCGGCCGCCAGCAGCGCCAGCATGGTCAGGAGCACGTCGGCGATTGCTAAGAATCCGCCGACGGCGCGAGTTCGACTTAGCACGTCAGTTAGTCCGCACGAGTTCGCGGTATATCGCTGCGGTGGCGCGGGCCATGCCTTGGCGATCCTGCCGCCGGCGCATACCGCACGCCGCCGCCTGCGTGATGGTGCGAGCCAACGCCGGCTCTGTCAACACGCGAAGCGCCGCGCCGCCAGCCGCGGCTCCATCGCCGGCGTCCACCAGCAAACCCGTTTTCTGGTCGGTTATCAGATCGCTGGTGCCGATGGCTTGCGCGCCCACGACCGGCACGCCGGCCCACATGGCCTCCATGACGGAATAGGGCACGCCCTCCCAGCGAGCCAGGTGCAGATAGACGTCCATGGCCGGCAGCAGGGTCCGGGCTTCGGGCACGAACCCGGGACGCAGCGTGGCGTGCAAGAGGCCGAGGTCCGCGAGTCGCTGCTCCACCACCGTCTGCAGCTCGCCGCCGTTGATCCACAGCAGGCGCGTTTCCGGATGCGCCGCGTGAATCACGCGGAACGCCTCCACGATGTCCATCGGGGCCTTCTGGGCGGTGAAGCGCGAGGTCGTGCCGACCACCGGCACGTCGGGGGACAGACCCAGCCGCCGCCGCGCCTCGGGCTTCGCCAGCGGCTCGAAGGGCTCGAAGCCGTTGGGCACCAGCCGCACGCGCGACGACCCCAGAAGCCTTGCCGCCTCGCGCTGCTCGCCGTCGGATAGGGCGATCACGCGATCGGTCATCGAACCCAAGAACTTCTCGAGCCCGCGCGCCATGGCGCGACCCGTTCCGCCGGCGAAGTTCAGGTAGTAGAAGCCGTGCGGGGTGTGCACGGTGCGGACGCGTCGCCACCGGGCGGCGAGCCGTCCGGTGATTCCGGCCTTGGTGCTGTGGGTGTGGACGACGTCGTAGCCGCCCCTGCGGATCAGCCGCGCCAAGCGAACGATGGTCGTGGAGTCGGCCCACGGGTTCAACGCCCGCAGCATCGGGATTTCCCGCACGGTCACGCCCGCGTCGCGCAGGTCGCTTGCAAACGACGTGTCGCCATGCGCCTCGGATCGAACCGGTGGACACGCCACCTCCACCGCCACGGCGTCCGGGTCGAAGGACGTGGTCAGGTCAAACAGGTGCCGCTTCGTGCCGCCGATGGTCGCCTCCATCACCTGGAGGACACGCAGCGGGCGGTTCGGTGGCGTCAGTGTCGCCCCAGCACCGATTCGCGCAGCCACGCGTACTCGGCCTCGAGGCCCTGGCGCACGGTCGTGGTGGGATTGAAGTCCAACTCGCGCCTGGCCTTGCCGATATCGGCCTGGCTGTGAAGCTGATCCGCCGGATTGGCGTCGGTGTAGATCAGCTCCGCCGGGCGGCCGACGACGTACTCCATCTCCTGCACGAACTCGTTCACGGACACCGTCGGGCCGCTGCCGATGTTGTAGACCTCGCCGATCGGCAACACGTCCAGCACCCGGGCCTGCGCCTCCACGGCGTCCATCACGTAGGTCAGCTCGCGCGTCTGCTCGCCGTCGCCGTAGATGGTGATCGGGCGGCCCTCGGCGATGGCTTTCAGGCCGATGTGCGCCAGCATGTCGGGGCGCTGGCGGGGGCCGAAGAGCGTGTAGTACCGCAGGATCACGACCGGCAGGCCGAAGAGCTGGCGGAAGCCATTGAGCACGTGCTCATCCATCAGCTTGGACATGGCGTAGAACGCGCGGGGATTCAAGTCGTGGTCCTCGGGCGTGGGCAGCTTCGGATTGAAGCCGTAGATCGACGACGTTGACGCAAAGCTGAACAGCTCGACGCCGGATGCCAGGGCCGCCTCCGCCAGCCGCTGCGTCGAGAGGCAGTTGTCCCGCATGTAGCGGCCGTAGTTGAACGCGGTCCATCCTTCGCGCACGCCGGCGCGCGCCGCGAGATGAAAGATGAATTGCGCCCGGTCGGTCAGGGGCCGCAGATCCAGGTCCATCAGGTGACCCTCGACGGATTCGTACTCCGGGTGCGCCAGCAGCCGTCGCTCGTTGTCCCGTTTCTGCCGGATGTCGTAGGAGTCGGTGAACCCGTCCAGGCCGATCACGTGATGCCCCTCGAGGAGCAAACGCTCGGCGAGGTGGGAGCCGATGAAGCCGCAGGCACCGGTCACGAGGCTGGTCGGGCGGTTACTGGCCATTCAGGGTCTTCACGTCAAGGTGGCGCGCCCCACGCGCGCCTACTCGGAAGTATATCGGCGTGACGCGCAGAGCCATTTCAGTCGCGCGCACCCAACACCTCGTCGTATACGGCCCATGTGGCGGCCCGCATGCGGTCCAGGGCGAAGGCGCCGCGCGCGCGTCGCGCCGCCGCCGCACCCAGGCGTTCGCGATCGGCGTCGTCTCGGAGCAGGCGGGCCAGCGCTTCCGCGAACCCAAACATGTCGCCCGCCGGGACCAGGATGCCGGTTTCGCCGTCGCTCACCACCTCGGGCACGCCGCCAACGGCGGTCGCCACCACGGGCCGGCCGGCGGCCATCGCCTCCAAGAGCGCAAGGCCGAACCCTTCCCAATCCGACGCCAGCGCCACGACGTCGCACGCGGCCAGCAGGCGGCGCATATCGCTCCTGACTCCCAGCCAGCGCACCGCGCCGTCGACCTCGATGAGATCCGCGAGGGCGTGGAGGTCGCGCTCGTAGACTTCCGACCCGAGCTGCCGTGCGCCCGCCAGCAGCAGCACGGCGTCCGGCTGCTCGCGGTGCACGCGCTCGAAGGCCCGCAGGAGCATGCCATGGTTCTTCTGCGGGTCGAGTCGCGCCGGGCACAGCACCACGCGGGCGTCCGGCTCGATGCCTAGCTCGGCGCGGGCGGCGGCTCGGTCCAGCTCCGCGAACGGCGCCGCGTCGATGCCATAGTGCACCATCCGCGACTTTGCCGGCGGCGCGCCGCCCGTGGTGACGGCCCACTCGCGCACGGCGTCCGAGATGCCGATGGTGAGGTTCGGCAAGCGCGCGGTGCGCCGGTGGAGCCAGCGCCAGACCGGGTGCTCCAGCCGAGCTTCCAGGTTGTGCTTAGTCGCCACCAGCCCGGGAACCCGAGCCGCGCGGGCGGCCAGCGCCCCGTACATATCGGCGCGCAGCAGATGCGTGTGCACCACGTCGTAGCGGCCGCGGACGATGGCGGCAGTGAGCTTCGGCAGCCGCGTCCAGCCCCAAGGCCCGGCCATGGGGACGTGGCGCACCCGGCCGGCCAGACGCTCGGCGTCCGCGCGCAGGTCGTGGTCGCGGAAGTAGATCACGTCCTGCTCCATGCCGGCCGTGGACTCCGCGATCAACTGCAGCAGATGGCCCTGGGCGCCGCCGACAGCCAGCGAGGAGATGACGTGGACGATCCGGCGCGGGGCCGTCATGCGGCGGCGATCAGCGCCTCATAGCGCGCCAGCGTCCGTTCCACCTGCCGGTCCAGCGTGAACCATTGCGCCACGCGCTCTCGCCCCGCCGCGCCGAGCTCACGGGCGAACGCCGGGTCCTCGACGATGAGCGACAGCCGGTCGGCCAGGCCCATGGTGTCGTCGGGATGCACGGCGAATCCCGTCTCGCCGTCGGGGACGATTTCCGGTCCGGCGCCGAGCGTCGACGCGATCACCGGCGTGCCGGCGGCCATGGACTCGATCAGCGTCAGGTTGAACGGGTCCGGGTAGGTCGAGGGCGCGAGGGTGACGTCGGCGGCGTGGTAGGCGTCGCGCAGCGTGTCGGCGTCGACCCACCCGGGCAGAACCAGCCGGTCGCCCACGCCCAGCTCCTGCGCCATTTGGCGCAGCTTGGGCGCGTAGCGTGGGTTGTCTCCCGCGATGACGAGACGCGCGTCGGAATTTCGCGCCTTCGCCAGCGCGTGCAACGCGGCTTCGGCCCCTTTTTCGCGGCTCACGCGGGCAGCCAGCAGCGCCAGCGGCGCGTCGTCCAGGCCAAGCTTCGCCCGAAACCGCTTGCCGTCGCCTTGCGCCCACCACTCGGCGTCGACGCCGTTGTGCACCACCTCGGCTCCGCCGTAGCCGTTGGCTCGCAGCGCGGTCTGCAAGGCGCGGCTGATGACGAAGATGTGGGCCACGTGCGAGGACATCTGGCGGTTGATGGCCGTGTTGCGCGCCGGGTTCCAGCGGAAGCGCTGGCACTTGGCGCAGTTGAACCACCGCTGGCGAAAGTCCACCCGCCCGCCGCTGCAGATGAACTTGATGCAGCAAAACAGCAAAAAGTCGTGCGCCGTATACGCCACCGGCGCGCCCGTGTCCGCCGCCGTCTCCAGCGACGCGAACGACAGGTGCTGGTGCACGTTGTGCGCATGCACCACGTCGGGCCGAAAGTCCGCCAGCGCGCGGCGCACGCCGCCCAGCACCATGGGATTCATCATGGCCACCGTGCTGCGGAATCGCTCCGGGTAGCGGGACTGGAGGCGCTGCACCTGCACCGGGCCGTCAGCGGCCTCCGTGGACGCGTAGGGCCAGGTGGTCACCACCAGCACGTCGTGACCGCGCCCCGCGAACGCGCGCGCCAGGCGTTGCGCCACCACGCCCGCCCCGCCCCGGTTCGCGGGGGGATAGGTATCAGCCAGCAGGGCGATGCGCATGGACGCTTTCCGAACGCGTGTGCCTGATTCTAGAAAGCCGGTAACCGCCGGCTATTCGTATGGACGCCCGCCGATGGGCACGTCGCGTCCCTCGTCGAGGTCCAGGCGGTCGAAGTGCCGCGTGATGTCGGTGCGATGCGCCTGGCCGCAGTCCGCCAGGAACTCCCGGAATTCGGTCCACGTCCAGCGATCGTTCTCGTCCTCGGGCGTGGCGGCCCACGACTTTCGGTTGAATTCCTCGATCTCCTCCGGCGTGCGCGGCGTCATGTGCTCGGCGATCCAGGCCCACACGTCCTCGTCCGTCGGACGGTCGCGCAGCGCTTCGAGGAAGTCGTTGGCGGAGACGCCCAGGAACTCGAACAAGCGCTCCGATCGTCCGGTCCGGGCCACATACTCGCCCAGCGTTCCCGCCAGGTCGGCGCGCCCTTTGTCGATGCTGCGCGGCAGGAACACGATCCCGCCGAGCTTCTCGTAGGGGCTGCGCGGCACTTCGTGCGTCAGGTCCATTGCGTCACTCCTTTGGCTGCAACGTCCGCGTGTGGCTGATCGTTGCGCGCACGTCGTCGCGTTCCAACGGAACCTGGCGATAGCGCCCCGCCAGCCAGTCGGCGAACTGGTCCGCATAGTGCGGGCTGCCCGGCTGTCCCGACGGTCCGGCCGCGTCGAGCGACCACAGGCAGGGCGGCGACTCCGCCACGTCAACGACTAGTCGATAGTTGGCGCCGCCGGTTGACTCGAATTCGGGCGACGATCCCGTGTTGCACACGACGAAGCCGTTTCCGCTCGACGGCTCGCCCCCGCGGTCGAGCAAGCGCCCCAGGTCGCCGCGGTCCGTCAGGAGGTGGGGCAGCCACACCTTGTGCAGCCCGCCCCAGCTCCATGCCGACATGTCGTCGCCGAGCCGCTCGGTGAGCAGGTCGAGGGCGCGGACCATGGCCGATCGCGCCGCCGCGTCGCGCGCTTCGTCCGACTCGAACCAGCCCGCCTCGTCCTCGCCCAGCAGGCGCAGCGACAACGCGCCGATGCCTCCCGCCACGAAAGCCGCCGGATCGCCTGCGGCCAGCGCCGAGGCATCCGCCGAGAATCGTTCCGAGGCCACCGCCTCGTCCCATTGCTGATGGAAGGCTTCGAAGATCACCGCCCCGGCGCTGTCGGCGTCCATGCGGCAGTCCCAGGCGCGCAGCGCCGCGGCGGCCGTCTGCAACCGCGCGTCGCCGCCGTCGAGAATGCGCGTCAGCGCGTCGACCGCGTTCACCGCCCGCAGCGACAGCGGGTCGTACTGCATGGCGGCCACTTCCTCGCGGGTGTGAGCCTGGCGCGACTCGATCATTTCCCGGATGCGCTGCGCGCGGTAGCCGCTGGGCGACGTGTTCGCCAGCGGGTACGGGTAGTCCGACGGCGCCGGCAGGTTGTTGGCCGTCGCCACCCAGCCGCGCTCGGGGTTGCGCACGCTGGGCATGCCCTCGAACGGCGTCATCCCCGTCCAGGCGTCGGCGGGGTCCCAGCCGCGGCGGTAGCCGCGCTCAACCCGCGAGCGCAGCGGCACCTGGCCCGTCGCCCGGTAGCCGAAGCCGCCGTCCACGTCCGCGAGCACCATGCTCAGCGTCGGCGACACCCAGCCCCGCAGGGCGTCCTCGAGTTCGGCGCAGGAGCCGGCCCGGTTCCACTCCAGCAGCGCCGTCGGCCAGGCGCAGGGCAGCGCCCCGGACCAGCGCAGCGAGACCGGCCCCGTGCCCTGCGCGAATCCCGGCAGGATGTCATCCACGATCGGGCCGTTGCGCGAGGACCGGATCGTTGCTTCGCGCACCCCCTCGCCGCGCACGGTGACGGCTTCCACCCGTTCCTGTGCCGGCTCCCAATTGCCGTCGTAGAGGAATGCGCCGGGGTGCGCCGGGTCGGTGCGCTCCTGGTAGAGGTCGCGCTGCGAGCTGATGTTGTTGGTGATCCCCCAGGCGACGCGGAGGTTGCGACCGAAGATGATCCCCGGCGCCCCCGCGTATCCGGAGCCCGCCACGTTGTACCGGCCACCGACCAGGTGCACCTGGTACCAGCAGCAGGGCGAGCCGAAGGCGATGTGCGGATCGCTGGCCACCATGCCGCCGCCGGACGCGCTGCGGCTCGGACCGATCACCCAGTTGTTGCTGCCGGTGCAGTCGTCGACCCCGCCCAGTGCGGGCTCCAGCGGGTCCGCGCCGCTGCCGGCGCCGGCGTACTCCCCGGGATGCAGGATCGTCTCGTCGATCGCCTCGGCGGTCATGAAGTTGCGATACAGCGGACCGTCGCCCAGGACTCGCCGCGCCACCTCGGGAATGGCAATGACGGGAAACCGCCCCGTGAGATACCAGCGAAACTCGCCCAGCAGCGCGATGGAGTCCAGCGGCCGCCACGGCTCCGGTCGGTAGTCCAGCAGGTCGAACTCGATGGGCAGCCGGTCGCGGCACTCGTCGATGAACACATTCACGCCCGCCGCGAAGGCGTCGTAGCGCTCAGCCGTCTCGGCGGGCAGACGCGCCGTTTCCTCCTCCGCGATGCGATGCAGCCCGACCGTGCGCACGAGCCGGTCGTAGTCGAACGCCTCGGGACCCAGGACTTCCGCCAGCCGTCCCAGCGCCCGCCGCCGCAGATAGTCCATCTGGAACAGCCGGTCCTGCGCCATGGCGTAGCCGTAGCCCACGAACAGGTCGGTCTCGCTCTCGGCGTGGACGTGCGCCAGTCCGCTCGTGTCTCGGTGAATCTCGACCGCCGCGCCGACCGGACCCGACCGCTGTCCGTCGGTTGCCGCCAGCCGGCTCTGGAGCTCCTGGTTCCACCAGGCCTCGAACTGGGCGGCGCTCAGCCCGGCGGCGGCGCGGACGGCGTCGATCGCCTCGCCGCGGCCCAACTGGTGAAGGATCCGGCGCGAGTCGATGGCCATGGCTCTACTCCCAGGCGTATCCGTACAAGCGAGATCGGAGCAAATGGAATCGGACCGCGCACTCGTCCAGCGGACACACGTCGCCGCCGGTCCAACGCGCGGGCGCGGCGGTGCTGTCGCCGCGCCAGGGAATGAAGTCATCCTTGCCGAAGCCCTCCACGACGTTGCCGTCCGGGTCCAGCAGTTCGGCGTGCAACTCGCCCTCCGCCACGGTCGAGGTCGCGGCATTGAGGACCAGCTGCTTGCCGCCGACGGGCAATGGGTGCGTCGTGAGCGTGCCCACCACATCGCCGCCGGGGCCCGAAACCGCCGCCCAGTAGCGATTGACGGCCCAACTGGCGCGGCAGATGGCGGAGAAGAACGGCCAGATCGTCGGGCCCTTGGCCGCCGGATCGCCGTGCAGCCCCTCGGTGCCCGAGAAGTACGCGTAGTGCCGGCCGTTGTGCTCGACCATGTGGTGCGAGGGCCACAGCATGCCGCCGCCGTAGTCGCCCAGCGCGCCGACGGCGACCGCGGGCAGGCGCACGCGCCGGTCCCAGATGCGTCCGTCGGCACTGCCGCCCAGCTGCAGCTCGATCGTCTGCGTGCGGTTGAGGTAGATGGCGATCACGCCGATGTATCCGCTTCGCACCGGGGTGACGCAGAGCTCCATGATCTGGACGTCGTGCGGGTCGTAGATGTCGGGCTGGATGATGGTCTCGAAGGGGCTCCACTCGGAGCCGTCGGGGCTCGTGCGGCGCGCCATCACCCGGCGGCCCTCGGCGAAGACGTCGTAGGCCACCAGCCCGCCCGGATGCACCGGCTCACCCAGCTTGTGCGTCGCAAAGTAGGTGCCGTCCGCGTCGCGGAAGACGTAAGTGGTGTCCGCCGTGTGCTTGGGGTTCTCGTAGGGGATCACCAGCCGGACTCCTGGCACCGCCACTTCCAGGACCGGGCCTTCGCTCACCGTCCAGTTAATGCCATCCGGCGAGAAGTAGCGATACATGCCGCGCGCCTGCTTCTCGCCCGGCGGCGGAGGCGGCAGTCCGCGAATGTGTCCCGGTCCCCCGCCGATGGTGTTGCTGGGGTCGCGCATCACGAACATCTCGTAGCGGCGGTCGGGCTCGGCGTCGGGGTCGATCATCACCGAGCTGTACATGCTGGGGCCGCCCGACTCGAAGTCCAGCAGGATGTTGGTGCGCGGGTATCCCGGCTGCGGGCAGAGGTCCAGCTCGGGACGCGTCCACTCCACGCCGTCTTCCGACGTGAGATAGGTCACGCGCCGGTAGTTCTCGAAATACCCCGCCGTCAGCGGCGTCGAGACGTGCCAGGCCTTCCACAAGCCGTCGATCGGGTCATGGGCGAACGTGCCGTGGGCGAAGACCGAGCCGCTGTCCCAGGGCATGGCCGGCGTCACCAGCGGGTTGTTGGGATCCAGCTCGCCCAACTCTTGCCGCCAGGCCAGCATGTGCTGCTCGGCGACGTCGTCGACCAGGATCATCGAGAGACAGTCGGTGCGCCGCTTGACGCTCGTGGGAAACGAGAAGGCCATAGTCGTCCCTGTGCGGGCGCCGCAACGTCTTGGGGCGCGGCGAGCGACTCTAGCAGAAACCCTTGGCGGCGCCCCGTGGTAGGTTTCGACAGTCTGGCCGCCCAGGAGGATCGAGCCCATCGACACGGTGCGGATTGGCATGGTGGGCGCGGGCCGCCTGGCCAACACGGCCCACTACCCCTCGTTGGCGGCGATGCCGGACGTGGAGATCGTCGGCATCGCGGAGCTGAACGCCGAACGCCTGCAAGCGACGGCCGACAAATACGACGTCGCCGGGCGCTATAGCGACTTTCGCGAGTTGGTCGCGCGGGAGAAGCCCGACGCCGTCTACGCGATCATGCCGCCGCAGTACCTGCACAACCTCGTGGTGGACCTGCTGGAGCTGGGCGTCCACGTCTTCGTGGAAAAGCCGCCCGCCCTCACCACCTACCAGACCGAGGCGCTCGCGTGGTACGCCGACCGCCACGACCGGCTGACCATGGTCGGATTCAACCGGCGCTACATCGAAATGCTGCGCCTGTGCCGCGCGGCGATCACCGAGCGCGGGCCGCTGCACCAGTGCCTGACAGGGTTCCACAAGTTCGAGGGAAAACCCGACGGCTATGGCTATGGCCGCGGCGCCGGCTCGCACCTCACGACCGACATCGTCCACTCGGTGGACACCATGCGCTGGATGGCGGGCGGCGAGGTGGTGTCGGTCGCTGCCGACAACCGCGCCGTGGACATGCCCTTCGTCAACAACCACAACGCCCTCGTCACCTTCAGCACCGGCTGCACGGCCATCCTCACGGCCTCGCGACGGTCAGGCCGGCGGGACCACTATTTCGAGATGCACGGGCAGGGCGTCTCGGCCTTCTCGGACGACCAATGGCGCGCCACGATCTATCGCGACGGCGACGCCGAGGGCGAATCGATCGACGCCGCGGAGGTGGGCGGTGGGTCGGAGGTGATCTATCGCTTCGGCTTCTTCGCCGAGAACCGGCACTTCATCGACTCGATCAAGGCCGGCCGCCAGCCCGACACGTGCTTTGCCGATGCGGTCAAGACCATGGACCTGGTCGACCGCATCATGCAGTCGCAGATCTAGGTGGCCGGTCCACACCCCGGCGGGGGCTTTGCCTAACCGTCAGTCTCGGTAGGAGCAGCCCTTGTGGCGGCCGGGATCACCGGCGGCGCGGGCGCCGCCGGATCTCGACCACCGCACGAAACCGGTTCGGTGTAGGGGCAGCCCTTGTGGCTGCCCTGATCGAATCGGACGGGCGCCCACAAGGGACGCCCCTACAGGATTGCGCCACGGTCTCTCACCTGGCAGGGGCTTGGGCTGAGCGACGGTCCGGCTCCCTCTCCCACGGGAGACCTTTGAATAATTGGGGATGGCGCGCGTGGGGAAGGGCATCGGGACGTGC
>JAPOXD010000017.1 GCA_026707285.1 Chloroflexota bacterium
CCCGCTGCTTCCCCACGGACGATCCGAGGGGACTTGCAACATACAAGGGGCGGGTTTCAAACCCGCCCGTCCGGCCCTCGGTTTGCACTAATCGGCCGCTACGGAACTCGCGCCGCTTGCCACACCGGGTGCAGGGCGTACCAGCTGCGGTAGCCGTAGCCGATCATCTCCGTCAGCACATCCGCCATGCGCTGCACGCCTTCCTGCAGGCCGTCGTTCGAGCGGTCGAGGTCGCGCAGGTGGATGGCGCGTCCGAAGTAGCCCTGGACGCGGCCATCGGGCAAGCGCCGGGTGAAGGCGGGCATCAGCGGCGCGCCGCTCATGATGGCGAGCAGCGCCGGACCCTTGGGGAGGATGGCTGTCTCGCCGCACAACTGCACGGGCACGCCGTCGCCGATGATCACGCGGTCCGCGGCCAGCCCAACCGCCTCGTTGCGGCGCAGCGCGCGCAGCAAGGGGCGGGCGGCCTCGCGCTCGTCGTGCACCTCGATCTTCGCCTGTCGTCGGATCATCGCGAAGACGCGCCCCAGCCAGTGCGGACGCAGCCGTTCGCCGGCGGATGAGATGGGGGCGTGTCGCCGTCGCAGCTCGCGGGCGGCGATCTCAAAGCTCGCGGCGTGCATGCTCACGATAATCGCGCCCCGGCCCGCATCGAGCGCCGCCGCCAGTTCCGACGAATCGATCTCGACCCGGCGGTGGCGGCGCCACCAATCGGGCCAGATCATCGTGAAGTACTCCACCAGGTAGCGGCCGTAGCTGGCATAGACGTCCCCGGCCGCGGCGTGCACGTCTTGCGCCGAAGCCGATGGACCCATGGCCACGGACAGGTTGGCGCGCAGTTGGCGCGAGCGGCGCCCGCCGCGGGCATACACGCGGCGTCCCAGCCAGGCGGCAACCGCGTCGACCAGGCGCGCGGGCAGGATTGCTACGAGCAAGGTGACCGCGAGCAGGAGCGCCGTCGCCGAATAGGACACCACCGTCCCGATCAGCTCCACGGCTTGAGCGAGGACGTTGCGACTGATGATCGCCAGATTCCGCTGCGGAGACTGTTCCGGCACTACCAAAACGACCTCTGCGGCCTGCTGTCGGCACCTACCTACGGCAACGGCAGAATTTACCAGTCCCGCGCGATACTCTCTCGCCTATGCGCCGCGCGACGAGATTGCAGGACACGTTCGCATGGCCCCGAGCACGGTTTCCTGAATGCCGGTGACTCGCGCGCCATGTGAACCGACGCGTGCGTAGATTCGACCGTGGTCGCCGGGGCGCACCCAAGTGCCAATCGATTGGTCCGCTGAGCAGCTCCCGGATAGCGGGCCTGGTGGTCGCGTTCGGCTTCCTGTGCCTGGCGTGCGGAGAGTCCCCAGCGCCGCCCGCGGCGGCCACGCCACCGGCCTCGCCTCCCACATCGGCACCCACGACCGCGCCAACGCCGACGACCGTGGCCAGGCTCGCGCCGACTGCCACGGTCGAGCCCGAGCCAACGCCAACCTCAACGCCCGTGCCCACGCCGACGCCCACGCCGACCGCAGAGCCCACGCCATCGCCAGCACCCACGGCGACGCCCGCGCCGACGCCAGCGCCCACGCCCACGCCGCTGGCCACTCCAACGCCCACGCCGGAACCAACGGCGACCCCGGAACCCACCGCGACACCGCAGCCCAGCCCGACCGCCGGGCCGACCCCTACGCCGGAGCCCACGCCAACTCCGGAACCGACCCCAACTCCGCTACCCACTCCCACGCCAACTGCAACCCCCGTGCCAACTCCTACACCGGAACCGACGCCCACGCCGACCCCGCAACCGACGCCCACGCCGACCCCGCAACCGACGCCCACGCCGGAACCAACTCCCACGCCCACGCCGGAACCGACGCCGACTCCAACACCGGCACCCACGCCAACTTCCTCGCCGACGCCAACACCAACGCCCACACCAACCCCTACGCCGCAACCAACGCCCACGCCCACACCGGAGCCCACGCCCACGCCCACCGTGGCGGCGCCTGATCCGGCCTTGGGGGCTTCGCTCGTCCGCGCCATTGGCTGCGAGGCATGCCACAGCAGCGACGGGACCGACGGCATCGGGCCCACGTGGCAGGGTGTTTACCTCAGCCGCATTACGCTGGACGACGGCTCAACGGTCGTCGCTGACGACGCCTATTTGCTGCGCGCGATCGTGGACCCAAACGCGGAGGTCGTCGAGGGATACGAAGCGGGCCTGATGCAGGCCGATCTCGACACACTGCTCTCCCGGGAAGAGCTGCTCGCGATCGTGGCCTATATCAAGTCGCTCTAGCCGCGGGCCGCCTACGCGTCGCTGATCGGCAGCGTGATGCGGGCGTTGCCGGCGTGTTGCGAATGCAGCGCGGCCAGAAGCACTTCCACGACCTGGCGCGATGTCCGACCGTCCATCGAAGGCCGTCCGCCGTGATGGATCAACTGCACCATCTCGTCGACGCAACCGGCGATATGGCCCAGGGTGAACTGGGGTCGGGGAAGGTTGCGCTGCTTGAAGTCGACGCCGTTCTTGACGACGACGTTTGCGTTGCCCGAGTCGTCCACACGCGCGATCCCGGCGGTTCCGAGGACCTCCAGCGAGAATACCTGCGGCATGGTCTTGCACATGTTCCAAAAGGCGCGCACGCCGTTGTCGAACTCGACGACGACCGACATGGCGGGGTCGGTGTCGGGGTCGTGCCCGCCGTCGCTGGAATAGCGCGGGGGGTAGTTCTCGAACCCGGCTTCGGCGATTGCGTAGACGGCGGTGGGCGTGCCGCCGGCGAACCAAAGGATGGTGTCGAACATGTGGGTGCCGTTGCGGAACAGCATCGCCCGCGGGCCGCCCTGGTTGGCCACGATCCGCTGCACCTCGCCGATTTCGCCGGACGCGATCACCTCCGCCACCTGCACCCAAGGGAACATCCAGCGCCGGGTGTGATCCACCAGCATGGGGACGCCCGCGGCTTCGACGGCGGCGATCATGCGATCGGCGTCGGCCAGCGTCGAGGCGATGGGCTTCTCGCAGACGATCCCGCGCACGCCGGCGTCGACCGCGTCGACGACGATCTGCGCGTGCCGGTCGTCGGGCGTCGCCACGCTGATCACGTCCAACTGCTCGCGGTCGAGCATCTCGCGGTAGTCCGTGTAGCCGCGCACATCGGGCAGCACGTCGCCCCAGGTGCGGTGAAAGTCGTCCAGCTTCTCGGGCACGATGTCGCACACGGCCACGGGTTCGGTGCCGGCGACATGGTGATAGGCGCCGACGTGGGAATGCGGCATCTCGAAGCCGGTGCCCGGTCCCGGCCCCGGCGCGGGGCGATTGGCCCCGATGCCGGTCAGGCCGACCACGCCGGCCCGCAGCGGATTATTCATGGAAAGTTCCGTCGATGAGGCCAGCGGCGATTGTAGGCGTGTGTCCCGCGGCGTGCACCGAGCCGCGATGCTCCCCTACAGCGCGTCAATGGCCGCCAGGATGTCGGCGGATGTGATCAAGTCGTAGACGCCGCTGTAGATCGACTTCCAGGCCACGTTCCCGTCGAGATCGACCACGAACACCGACCCCGTGGCGAGACCGTCGCCGAAGTGATTGAACACGCCGTAGGCCCTGGGCACGTCACCCTCGGTGTTGTAGAGCACCGGGAACTCGATCCCGATCTGCGAAATGATGCCGGCGGTGTCTTCCAGCGAGTCGGTGCTGATAGCCAGGACCTCCACGCCGCGCGATTGGAACTCCTGGTAGTTGTTCTGCAGCTCCACGAGCTGCGTACGGCAAGCCGTTCACCAGAAGGCGCGGTAGAAGACCACCACCACCGGCTGCTGCCCCTGGAATGAACTCAGGGTGTACTGCGGCCCCTGGGCGCTCGGCAGCGAGAATTCGACGGCGGCCGGCCTGGCCGGCGCTTGGGGCGGTGTCGGCGTCGGGGTTGGTTCTGGTGTCGGCGTAGGCGTGGGTTCGGGCGCCGGCGTCGGCGTCGGTTCCGGTGTTGGCGTGGGTTGGGGCACGGGCGTGGGTGTTGGCTCCGGAGTTGGCGTCGGCTGTGGAGCGGGAGTGGGCGTCGGCTGCGGCGTTGGCGTGGGCTGCGGTGCCGGCGTGGGAGTCGGCTGCGGCGTGGGCGTCGGTTGAGGAGCCGGAGTCGGTGTCGGCGCGGCTGCCGTCGTGGGCGTGGGTTGTGGCGTCGACGTTGGGACGGGCGCCGGCGTCGGAGTCGGCGCAGGAGTGGACGTGGGTGCGGGGACAGGCGTTGCGGTTGGCGCGGGGACGGCTGTGGGCGTAGGCGCCGCAGCGACGGCTACCGGAGTCGGTGCGGGAGTAGCGGTGGGCGTCGGCGGGCTGGTGGGTGTGGACGCGGGTGGCGGCGGCGCAGGAGTGTCCGTTGGCGCCGGCGGCGGAGTTGCGGTTGCCGTGGGTGCCACCTCGGCAGAGGGCTCAGCGGGCTCGGCGGCTTCGCCGCACGCAGCCAGGACGACCGCCAACGCAACGACCGCGATGATCCCGACGCGCACCCAGGCTCTCCCTAAGAGTCTCTCTTCAGATTCTACGTCGGGCACATGGCCACGGTTTGCCGTGGCTGGCTAGCAACTACCCTTCCTGATGAGCACGATGAGGTGACCAATCTCCTCCTCCGTCAGGTCGGAGAACTTCGGCATGCCGTTGCCACCCTCGGCAAGCTGCGAGCGAATGCGGTCCTCCGGCAGGTCGTCTGAACTTCGGCAGGCAAGCGGCGGTCCGATGCCGCCGCTCAGATCTTCGCCGTGACAGACGGTGCAGCCCTTGGCGATGAAGAGTTGATGACCGGGGGAAAGATCCTCGCGCGGGGGCGGAGTCGGCGTGGGGGTCGGCGTACCGATTGGGGTCGGCGTCGGAGTTGGGGGAGGTGTGGGAGGTGGCGGGGTGGGCACGTCGTCCGCCGGACGGGGGGACGGCGACGGCTCAAGGGGAGGGGCGGTCCGCCCCGCTGGGACCATGGCCAGCGAGTGGGCGATGACGGGGGTCGGTTCCGGCGTGGGCACAAGGAGTGAAAGGCGGCTCGATTCGCCGCACGCCACGATGCCAACGAGGATCACGCCGCTCAGAATTACGCAAAGGGCGCGCCCGAGGCGTGCGGCTCGGCGAGACTCCGTGACTTTCACCTACGTGCGCCGCTCCGCTGAGCCGAGCGGCTCGGATTGCGCCGTCGTTGCGCTACAACTCGTCGATGGCCGCCAGGATGTCGGCCGACGTAATCAGGTCGTGAATGCCGCTGTAGATCGACTTCCAGGCCAGGTTTCCATCGAGATCGACCAGGAACGCTGACCCCGTGGCGAGCCCGTCGCCGTAGAGATTGAAGATGCCGTATTCCCGCGGGACGTTGCCCTCGGTGTTGTAGAGCACCGGGAATTGGAGTCCGATCCGCTCCACGATGCCGGCGGTGTCTTCGAGCGAGTCCGTGCTGATGGCGAGGACTTCAACGCCCCGCGATTCAAACTCCTGGTAGTGCTTCTGCAGCTCCACGAGCTGGGTGCGGCAGGTCCCTCACCAGAAGGCGCGGTAGAAGACCACCACCACCGGCTGTTGCCCCGCGAACGAGCTCAGGGTGTATTGCGGACCCTGGGCGCTCGGCAGCGAGAAGTCGACGGCGGCCGCCCGTGCCGGGGCCGGCGGCGGGGTCGGCGTAGCGGCTGGCTGTGGCGCCTGCGTGGCAGTCGGTTGCGGCGTTGGTGCGGGTGGAGGCGCGGGAGTGTCCGTTGCCGTGGGCGGCACGGGGGCCTCGGTCGCCGTGGGCGCGGCTTCAGCCACGGGCGCCGCCGGAGCAGCAGTGTCACCGCACGCGGCCAGAACGACCGCCAGCGCGATGACCGCGACGATTCCGGCTCGCACGTAAACGCTCTCCGAGGGGCTCCCCTCAGATTCTACGCGGAGCGCGCGGCTGCGCGTAGTCATGTTGACCTCAGGAACTGCGAATAAACTCGATGAGCTGAACGATTTGCTCTTCGGTCAAGTCGGGAAACGGCGGCATGCCATTTCCACCCTCGCCGAGCTGCTGGCGAATGCGCTCCTCGGTCAGATCGTCAACCGTCCGACTTGCGAGCGCCGGCCCGATGCCGCCGCTCAGGTCTTCGGCGTGACAGACCGTGCAGCCGTTGGCGATGAAGAGTTGATGGCCGGGGGGCAGGTCGCTGGGCGGCGGCTCCGCCGGAGGCGGCGGGGGCGTCACACCCCCGTCCACGGCCGGTGTCGGCGTCTCGATCACGATGGGCGTAGGCGCCGGCAGGGTGATCACCGCCTCTGGCGTCCGCGGGGGCGGCGCCGGGGCCAGGTTGGGCGCGGTCCGTCCCGCCGGGACCATGGCCAGCAGTTGGGCGACGGCCGGGGTCGGCTCAGGGGTTGGCGCCAGGTCGGAGAAGCGGCTCGACTCGCCGCAGGCCGCCAGGGCGGCGGTGAGCAAAACGCCGCCCAGAAACGCGCAAATGGCGCGCCCGAGGCGCGCGGTTCGTCGGGACCCGGTGACCTGCATAGACGTGCGCTGCTCCGATAAACGGCGCCGCTCCAGTCGCGGCGCCGGCGCCATGGTATTACGTCGGGCGGATTGGTTCAGCGGCGCTATTCCTCGTCGCCCCGCAACTGGGCGAGGACCGTCAGGTCCTCCAGCGTGGTGGTGTCGCCGACCACCTCACGACCGGCGGCGATATCGCGCAGCAGCCGGCGCATGATCTTGCCGCTGCGCGTCTTTGGCAGCGCATCCGCGAACCGCAGTTGCTTGGGCCGCGCGAAGCGTCCCAGCTTCTCGCCCACGTGCGCCGTGAGCTCGGCGTGCATCTCATCCGAGGTGTCGATGCCGCCCCGGAGCGTGACGAAGGCCGCGATCGCCTCGCCGGTGATGGGATCAGGCGTCCCGACGACCGCGGATTCGGCCACCGCGGGGTGGCTCACCAGGGCGCTCTCGACTTCCGCCGTGCCGATGCGGTGTCCCGAGACGTTGAGCGTGTCGTCGACGCGCCCGATGATCCAGAAATAGCCGTCCGAGTCGCGCACGGCCCCATCGCCCGTCAGGTAGCGACCGGGGAACTTGGCCCAATACTGCTCGATGAACCGCTCGGCGTCGCCATGCTCGCCGGGGTGGCCCGGAACGCCCCACCCGTCCTTATAGATGCCGCGCAGCATGCCAGGCCAGGGGCGATTCAGCACCAGGAGGCCGCGGGTGCCGTCGGGCAGCGCCTCACCCTGCTCGTCGACGATCTGGGGTTCGGTGCCGGGGAACGGCAGCGTGGCCGAGCCGGGCTTCTGCGCAATGGCGCCCGGCAGCGGCGTGATGAGGACTCCGCCCGTTTCCGTCTGCCACCAGGTGTCCACGATGGGGCAGCGCCCGCCGCCGATCACCCGGTGATACCACAGCCACGCGTCGGGATTGATCGGCTCGCCGACGGTCCCGAGCAGCCGCAGGCTGGTGAGATCGTGGGCGTCCGGGTGCTCCTCGCCCCAGCGCACGAAGGTCCGGATGGCTGTGGGGGCCGTGTAGAGCACCGTGACGCCGTATTTCTCGACGATGGCCCAGAAACGATCTTCTTTCGGCGCGTTGGGGGCGCCCTCGTAGATCACGCTGGTGGCGCCGTTGCCCAGGATGCCGTAGACGATATAGCTGTGCCCGGTGACCCAGCCGATGTCGGCGGTGCACCAGTAGATGTCGTCGTCGCGCAGGTCGAAGATCAGCTTGGCCGTGGTGGCGGTGTAGACCATGTAACCCGCCGTGGTGTGGACCACGCCCTTGGGCTTGCCGGTGGTTCCGCTCGTATACAGGATGTAGAGCGGGTGCTCCGCGGGCAGCTCTTCCGCGGGGCACTCGTCGGACTGACCGGCGACGGCGTCGTCCCACCAGACGTCGCGCCCCTCGACCCAGGCGATGTCGTTCTCGCAGCGCCGCAGCACGACCACCGAGTTGACCGACGGGCAGGAGTCGTCCGCCAGGGCGGCGTCCACGTTGGCTTTCAGCGGAATCACGCGACCGCGCCGCCAGCCGCCGTCGGCCGTGATCACCAGCGAGGCGCCGGCGTCGTTCACCCGGTCGCGAATGGCGTCCGCGCTGAACCCGCCGAACACGACGCTGTGAACCAGGCCCAGTCGCGCGCACGCCAGCATGGCCACCGGCAGCTCCGGCACCATCGGCATGTAGAGCAGCACGCGGTCGCCGCGCTCCAGACCAAGCGCCCGCAGGGCGTTGGCGAACCGCTGCACGTCCCGCAGCAGATCGGCGTAGGTGATAACGCGCGTGTCGCCCGGCTCGCCTTCCCAGTAGAAGGCGACGCGTTCGCCGCGGCCGGCGGCCACGTGGCGGTCCAGGCAGTTCACGCTGATGTTGGTCGTGCCGTCCACGAACCACTTGGCAAACGGCGGCTCCCACTCCAGCAGCGTCGTCCACGGCTTCATCCACTCGAAGCCGTCGGTGATCTCGCGCCAGAAGTCCTCCGGCTCCTCGAGGCTGCGGCGATACAGCTCGCGGTATTGGTCCATCGAGCCGACGTGCGCGCGCGCGGCAAAGTCCGCCGGCGGCTCGAAGAGTTGGGACGCCTCGGAAGATTGGTGCGAAATCTGGTCGGTTGTCATACGTCGTGCCGCCGTGATGGAGAGGCGCCGACAAGAGGCTAGGAGCGCCGCCGAAAGCCTGTCAACCGCTTGCGGTGTCGCGCGCCGTGCTCCTGTCGGGCATCATCGGGCTTACACCAACTGGCAATGCCTGAAGGCTGGAATGGCGCACCGTTTCGTCGACGAGGAGCACGCACTCGCGCTCGAGGATCGCAGCGGGCGGCTGCACGAGCTGTTGGCGCCCGGGGCGCGGTTCGAGCGCATCGCCAGCGGTCTTGGCTTCACCGAGGGACCGGTCTGGCGCGGCGATCATCTGCTCTTCAGCGATATCCCGAACGACCGCATCTGCCGCTGGCGCGAGTTGCCCGAGGGCCCCGAGCTCACCACGTTTCGCGCGGGCAGCGGCTCGACCAACGGACTGACCCTGGACCGCGACGGCAATGTCCTGGCCTGCGCCCACACCGCGCGGGCGGTGCTGCGGTTCGACGCCAACGCGCAGCCGGATCCCATCGCCGCCTACTTCGAGGGACGGCGGCTCAACAGCCCCAACGACCTCGTCGTTCGCCGCAACGGCGACATCTACTTCACCGATCCGCCCTACGGCATCGACCCGCTGGGTCCCGACGTCAAGGAGCAGCCGGTGAACGGCGTCTACCGGCTTTCGCCGGACGGCTCGCTGGCGCTGGCGACCGATCGGTTCGTGCGGCCGAACGGTCTGGCGTTCTCGCCCGATGAATCCGTGCTCTACGTCGGCGATTCGGGCGGACCGCGCGATGTGTGGGCATTCGACGTGGCGCACGACGGGTCGCTGACGAACCCGTGTCAGTTCGTGGACATGGACGCGCATCCGGCGCCGAACAATCCGGACGGCATGAAGTGCGATATGGAGGGCCGGCTCTGGAGCACGGGTCCGGGCGGCGTCTGGGTGGTCGAGCCGGATGGCGACGTGCTCGGAGTGATCGTCACTCCCGCCCGGCCATCGAACCTGGCCTGGGGCGGGTCCGGGTGGAGCACGCTGTTCGTGACGGCGCAAACTTCCGTCTATCGCATCGAGACGGCGGTTCGCGGCCGGTCGGTGCCCTAACGCCGGGTCCGTTGGCGTCCTTGTCGGCGCCGGGTCGGAGGGAGAGGATGGTGCACGATGACGCCGCCGCTTCGTGTGCGTGTGCGACCCTACGCGGACCTTGCTCGCTACTTTCCGGGTACCGGCGCGGTGCGGGAGGTTGACGTGCCCGCGGGAGCCACGATCCAGGATCTGCTCGAACGCTTCGGCGTCGATGCCGAGCCGCGCCTCACGCTTGGCCTGAACGGCGAGTTGGCGGAGCGCGACGCCGCGCTGACGGCCGGCGACCTTGTCGACATCCTCGTCCCGATGTCGGGCGGCGTGTAGCCATGGCGCCCTCCGCAGGCTCGGTGCGGCGGCGCTTCCTCCGCGTTGATCTAACCACCGGCCGCGTGCGGGTCGAGCGGCCCGAGCCGGATTTCCTGCGGCTGCACATGGGCGGGCGCAACGTCATCGCCCACACGCTGCTTTCGGAGGTCCCACCGGGGATTGACGCGTTCGATCCCGAGAATCGCCTCGTGTTTGCGCTCGGTCCGATCACCGGCGTTTCCGTTCCCGGGGGCAGCCGGCACAGCGTGGGCGCCAAGTCGCCGCTCACCGGACTCTTCGGTGAGTCCGAGGCCGGCGGCTATTGGGGCGCCGAGCTCAAGCGGGCCGGCTGGGACGCCATCATCGTGCAGGGGCAGTCACGCCATCCCGTCTATCTCTGGATCCGCGAAGACGAGGTCGAGTTGCGCGACGCCCGTCCGCTGTGGGGCGAGCTGACCGGACCGGTGGAAGATCGCATCCGGGCGGAACTCGGCGACTCGCAAGTGCGCGTGGCCCAGATCGGTCCCGCCGGAGAGAACCTGGTGCGATTCGCCTGCATCGTCCACGATCTCAACGAGGTGGCCGGCCGCACGGGCCTGGGCGCCGTGATGGGATCGAAGAACCTCAAGGCCATCGCCGTGCGCGGCACGCAGCCGGTGACCGCAGCCGACCCTCGGGCGATTGCCGAGGTGGCGCGCTGGGTGGCCCAGGAGACGCTCGCGCCGGGCGAGCCCCACCATCGCCTGCACACCTGGGGCACCGGCGCGATGGTCAAATCCAAGCAGCTCGAGGGTCACCTCGCGGCGCACAACTTCCGCGAGGGCCGGCTGCCGGGCGGCGACCAGGTGGACGCCCTGGCCATCCAGGAGCTCACCGAGCACGAGATGGATCGCTGCTATGCGTGCTCCGTGCGCTGCAAGAAGCGCGTCAAAGTCAGGCGACCGGACCTCGAGGTCGATCCCAAATACGGCGGTCCCGAGTACGAAACGATGGCGGCCATCGGACCCAACACCGGCGTGGTCGACGTGATGGCCGTTTGCAAGGGCCATGAAATGCTCAACGCGCTGGGAATGGACAGCATTTCATGCGGCGCGACGATCGCGTGGGCCATGGAGATGGTCGAGCTCGGCCTGATGGACGAGCACCGGCTCAACGGCGAAACGCTGCGCTTCGGGTCCGCAGACGATCTGCTGCGAGTGATTGGCAAAATCGCCCGCCGTGAGGGAGTGGGCGACCTCTTGGCCGAGGGCTCGCTGCGGGCGGCGCGCACCCTGGGGGCGGAGGCCGAGGCGCGCGTCGTCCACGTCAAGGGGCTCGAGGTCGCCATGCACGATCCCCGCGCGATGCCGGAGATGCGCCGCAACTACCCGGTCACCCCGACCGGCGGCGACCACACCGGCGCGGCGGGCAAACGGTCGGGGCTTCGCAATACGGTTGGCCTGTGCCATTTCCTGCAGTACGACGAGGCCACGACCTTGACGCTGCTGAACGCGGCCACGGGCTGGGAGGTCTCACCGGACGAGCTGCACGCGACCTTCGAGCGCGGCGTCACCATGGCGCGGCTCTTCAACCTGCGGGAAGGGCTGACGCCGGAAGACGACCGCCTCCCGGACCGCCTGCACCAGCCGTTGCGACACGGGCCGCTGCGCGACCGTCGGCTCAGCCGCGACACCGTCAGGGATGAGGTGCGGGCCTACTATCGCGACCACGGGTGGCACCCGGTAACCGGGCGCCCTTATGCCGACACTATCGAATACCTTGGCCTCGGCGCGGTTGCCGCGGCGGCGCAAGCCACGGAGTTCGTCGCGGAACGCCGCGAGCCGCTTCCGGCGGGAAGACAGCCTTACGCGCCACAGCCTGAGGAGAGCGGCGTCCTCGCCGAATAGACCGCGCGGACGATGCCTAGTGGTGCACGGTGACCGGCGTGCCGTTCGCACAGAAGTCCCACGCCCACTGCGAGTCGTGCAGCCGCATGTTCACGCAACCGGCGCTATACACGCTGCCGAACGCGTCATGCCAGTAGGCGTAGTGAAACCCGATCCAGCTTTCGGTGAAGTATTGGACGTGCAGGACGTTGGGCACGTCGTACGTCTTGAACGTGCTGCCGTTGGAAATCAGCCGCGCGCGCTCGATCCGCCAGAAAATCTCGAAATCGCCGGGCGGCGTGAAGTCCGGCGGCAGCCCGGTTGATATCAACGCTTCGTAGACCGGCTGGTCATCCGCGAAGAAGGTGGTGACTTGCCGCGTGAGGTCGACTTCCGCCCGGCGCTTCCACGGATAAATCGTCCGTGTCGGCCAGTGCGCCGCGTCGTAGGGCGGGGCGACCACCGACTGTCTGACCGGGGCCGTGCTTATGCCGCGTGACTCGGCGACGTAGACGCCCACGGGATCCTGGACGAGGCCTTGAGACGTATCCCGCCAGATCGAGCGGCTGAAGGCCTGGCGCAACCCGCTGGTGGTCTCGGCGCCCCAAAGGACCGGGAAGCCAAACGCGAAAACGCCGCCGCTTTCGCGGAATGGCTCCCAAAACACAGGGTGGACTCCTCGATTCGTCTGCGGAAACCACCATCCGTAGTCGTGCGGTTGATCCGCCGACTCCTGTTGGAGCGCCCACGCGGTTCCCAGGTTGAGTGGGGTGACGCCGAGCGGATCGCGCGACCAGGCGTCGGTACGCAGCGCGCCGCGCTCGAAGTACTGGATCTGCTCGCGACCGTACGGCAGCGGCTCGGTGATCGGCCATCCGATCGACGTCTCGCGACCGTATTGCAGCCACCAGTCGAGGATGCGCCCGGCAATGTGGTGACCGGTTTCGGCGATGTAGACCTTGTGGGGCTGCGGCTCAAACGGCTCTTCGGCGCCGGCCGACGACACAAGGCTGCCGGCTGCCATGGCGCCACTGCCGGCCGCTAGCGCAAGCAGGCGGCGTCGCCCAATTCGAGGACCCTGCGGCACGTCCGTCCACTCCTGCAAACTGCGCGGCTGGCCGATCATGGCCATAGCGGCGAAGCCCGGTGCAAAATGATAACAGGCCCCGCGAAGGACCGACTGCGACTAGAACGGACGATACGGTCGGGCGCCGCTCTGGTATGCCCCGGCCAGCGAGTCGCGCGTGAAGTCCTCCGGCACGCGACCGTCCGCCACATAGCCGTAAAGCGCGGCCTTGAAGATGCCCTCCAGCGCCGTCACGATCGCCAGGGCGAGTCCAACGGTTGCCACGCCCACCGCGATGCCCACCGGAAGACTCACGGCGGCCACCAAGATGGCGGGCAGGGCGCCGATCAGCGCGGCGATGAACCCAAGGATGCCGAAGCCGATGTTCGACGTGACCTGCTCGCCCCACGTGCGCTTGAACAGCGAACCCGAGCTTCGGATTGCGGCAATCGGTCCCAGCCCTTCCGCGACCACGATCGGTACGACGAAGTAGGTCAGATACGCCCAAACGCCACCGATCAGCGAGAGCACGATCTGTCCGAGCATGTTGTCGCGCGACTGACTGCGGAGCACCTGCAGGATCAAACCGACGGTGGCCGAAATGAGCGCCCATCCCAGGATCTGGGGGAGGCGCTTGTTCGCCATGCGCAGGCCGTCGCCGACCGTCGGGTCGCCGCCGGCGAGGCGAATCATCGCCGCTCCGATGAGCGCCGAATTGAAGTAGATGACGACGAACGCCAGCAGGAAGTAGGTCACGGCGAGGAGCACGATGTCCACTTCGGTGGCGCCGGTCCCGGACAGACGGTCCACGGTGCCAACGCCGGCCCCAACGCCCATCATCAGCCCGGCCAGAATCACCAGGGCCACGGTCGACATCACGGGAAACAGCACCAGCTCCCGGTCCTTCTTCAGGACCGCCCAGCTCATCTTGATGAGCTCCCACGTGCGCCCAATGGTTTGGAACATGTCTCAGCCCGCCGTGCGAATCAATTGACTAAGGATAAGACCTCCGCCTCGTCATGCGCGATTCGCTGCCGAAATGCAGCGGACCCGGGCGGCGCGAACGCCACCCGGGCCAGCGGTCGTCGTTGCGCCTAGGCCGAGACCTCGGACGCCGATTCGCGACGCAGCCGATGCGTGACAAGCGCCGCCGCGGCCGCGATCGCCAGCACGAGCACCGCCACCTTCTTCTTCACCGCACACCTCCATCGCCGAGCCGCCTGCCGTGGCGGCCAGCAGTCTCCGTCAACCCTACGCCCACGCGCGGCGCGGCACCGTGGCGAAGGGCACACACGCGCCGTCGTTTCGCGGCCGGGCGACCCGCTACGCTGCGCACGGCGGCCACCGCCCGGGGAGAACGGCATGCGCGTTGGATCGGGTGACTTCACCTACGACTATGTAGACGGCTGGCTCAAGCTCCCGCCCGGCTGGAGCCTGGGCTGGATCGGCAGCATCGCCACGGACCGCCTGGGCCGGGTCTTCTGCTTCAATCGCGGCACGCATCCAATGACGGTGCTTGGCCGCGAAGGCGAAGTCATCGGCCACTGGGGCGACGCTGAGCTCTGCTATGCCCACGGCGTCTTCTTGGACCGACACGAGCGGCTCTGGCTGACCGATCAGTTGGCGCACGTGGTCTGGATCTACGGCACCGACGGCACGTTGCATGGGCGCCTGGGCTATCCCTACGTGACCAGCGAGTCCGCCGGATTGTTCAACCAGCCCACGAATACCTTCGTCACCGACGATGGCTCCATCTACGTGTCCGATGGCTACGGCGACACCAAGTGCCACCGGTTTGACGCCGCCGGCCGGCACGAACTCACCTGGGGCGAACCGGGGACGGGTCCGGGTCAATTCGCGCTGCCGCACGGCATCTGGGTGACGCAGGACGACCGGGTGCTGGTGGCCGATCGCGAGAACGACCGCGTCCAGGTCTTCGATCGCGATGGGGCCTACCTCACCGAATGGGGCGACATTCCGCTGCCAAGCGACTTCTACGTCGACGAGGAGCGAGGGGCGGTCTTTGTCACCGAGCTCAACCGCGGCGTCGCGGTGTTCGACCTCGACGGCAAGGTGATCACCCGCTGGGCCCAGGAACGCCAGCCCCCCGACCGGATCGGCGGGCCGCACGGCATCTGGGTGGACGACCAGGGCGCGATCTACGTGGGCGAAGTCGGCGCCGACAGCTACCTGCACAAGTGGGTACCCGCGCGCTAGCGCGCCGGAGCCTCGGCTGACCGGCAAACCTGGCGTGAGGCGCTAGGCTCGGAAGTCGCCCGCGTCAGGAGCTTGCATGTCCGCCGACATTCGTGTGCGCAACCTGGTCAAGCACTATCAGGTCGCTGATCGTGAGGGCGGCCTGCGTAAGTCCTTGCGCAGCGTCGTGCGACGCCGCCATCGGTCCGTGCGCGCCGTCGACGACATCACCTTCAACGTGCAGCCCGGCGAGATCGTCGGATTCCTCGGGCCCAACGGCGCGGGCAAAACCACGGCGCTGAAGCTGTTGAGCGGGCTGTTGCACCCGACCGACGGCGAGGCGACGGTGCTGGGCTTCATCCCGTGGGAACGCCGGCGCGAGTTCCTGTCGCAGATCACGCTCATCATGGGGCAGCGCCAGCAGCTTTACTGGGACCTGCCGGCCCTGGACACGTTTCTCGTCAACAAGGCCGTGTTCGGATTGCGGGACGCCGACTACCAGGAATCGCTGGGCCTGCTCGTCGATCTGCTGGATCTCGACGAGATCCTCACCAAGCCGGTGCGCCAGCTCTCTCTTGGCGAGCGCATGAAAGCCGAGCTGGCGGCCGGCCTCTTGCACCGTCCGAGAGTCTTGTTTCTCGACGAGCCGACCATTGGGCTCGACGTGACGATGCAGCAGCGCATCCGCGATTTCGTCACGCGCTACAACGCCACCACCGGCGCCACGATTCTGCTCACCAGCCACTACATGGCCGACGTGAACGCGCTGGCCGAACGCGTGGTGGTGATCGACCACGGAAAGCTGCTCTACGACGGCCCCCTCTCCGGCCTGATCGACCGCTACGCCCCCCACAAAACCATCACCCTGCGCCTGGAGCGTCCTGTGGAGCGCCGGGATGTGGCCGCCTTCGGCGAGGTTGTCGAGGCGGACGACCTGCAAGTCAGCGTGCGCACCGACAAGGCGCAGGCGGCCTCGGTGACGGCCCGCATGCTGGCGGAGTTGCCGGTAGCTGATCTGAGCGTCGAGGATCCGCCCCTGGAATACGTCATCGACCAGGTCTTCCACCGGCGGGAGTCGTGATTCGCTCACGCACGTTGGCGGGCTTCGCGTCGCTGCTCCGAGCGGAGCTGGCGGACCTGTTCCAGTACCGCATCGAGATGTTCCTGTACGGCCTCTGGCAAGTGGTCAACCCCATCATCTACCTGGTCATTTGGTCCACCGTGGTCGGCAGCGGAGACATTGCCGGCTACGACCGCGACGACTTCGTCCTCTACTACCTGGTGTTCATGGCCGTGTCGCACCTCACCCTGGCCATCGAGGTCTACACCATGGCGCCGAGCATCCAGACCGGCCGGCTATCTCCGCACCTGCTGCGCCCGCTGCATCCGTTTTGGCGCGCGGGGGCGCTCAACATTGCCTATAAGGCTGTAAATCTGATGTTTCTGGTGCCCATCTGGGTTGGGCTGGCGCTGATTCTTCGCCCCGCCTTCGAGCCGGACTGGCTCGGGATTGCGCTCTTCCTGCCGTCCATGGTCATGGCGGCCTCGATCTCGTTCCTCATCGGCTCGTGCTTCGCCATGTTCGCGTTCTGGACCACACGCTCGATGTCGTTCTGGGACATCTGGATGAGCCTGACTCTCCTGCTCGGTGGCCAGGTTGCACCAGTCGCCGTGCTTCCGGGCGTGCTGCAGCAGGCCGCCGTGGTGCTGCCGATGCGCTATACGGTCGGCTTCCCCATCGAGGTGGCGCTGGGACGGGTGCAGGGCGCGGAGCTCGCCGCGGGACTGGCGATCCAGGCCGGATGGACCGTGGCCGCCGCGGCGGCATTTGTCGTGCTCTGGCGAGCCGGCGTCAAGCGCTATGGGGCGGTGGGCGCGTGATCGGGCGACTTGCCCGCATCGCGGGCGCCTACTTTCGCTCGGCGCTGCAGGAGGAGTTTGCCTACCGCGGCGACCTGTTCGGCAACGTGATCCGCAGCGTGCTCAATCTCGGAACGGCCATCGGCGGCGTGGCCGTGATCTTCAGCCACACCGAGACGCTGGGCGGATGGACCCTGGGACAGACGCTCTCGCTGCTGGGGATATTTGTGTTCGTCAACGGGTTCGTGGCGATGTTCATGTCGCCGAGCCTCAACCGGGTCGTGGAGGAAGTGCGCGAGGGGACGTTCGACTGCGTCCTCATGAAGCCGGTGCCGGCGCTCTTCTTGGCCAGCGCGCGGCGCTTTGCCGTCTGGCACGTCTCCGACATCGTGCTCGGGGCCATCGTCCTCGGCGTGGCGCTGGCCGGCCTCGACGTGCGCGCGTCCGGCTGGGGCGTGCTGCTGTTCGTGGCGCTGCTGGCCTGCGGCGTCGCCATCGTCTACGCCATCTGGCTGGCGCTGACCACGCTGGTGTTCTGGTTCGTGCGCGTGGCCAACGTCACGATGATCTTCAACCTGTTCTTCCAGACCGGCCGCTACCCCATCGAGGTCTACCCGTTCTGGCTGCGCCAGCTCCTGACGTTTGTGTTCCCGGTCGCGTTCGTCACCACGGTGCCGGCGCAGGCCGTGACCGGGCGCGACCCATCCTGGCTGGTATGGATCGCGCCCGTCATTGCGGTCGTCGCGGTGCTGGCGGCCACGCGATTCTGGCGCTTCGGCCTGAGCCGCTACACCAGCGCCTCGAGCTAAGTCCGAGTCAGGCGCCGCCTGATCGCGTAAGCCGCCCCGCCGATGACCCCCAGCACGGCCACGATGGGTCCGCCGATGATGCCGACGGTTACCACGGTGTCCGAGACCCACTGGCCGAATCTGCCCAGGCGATCGGCGCTCTCCCGAGCTGCCGCGCCGGGATCCCAGGGCTCGGGCTCGGGCGTGGGCTCCGGCGTCGGTTCCATCTCCTCCTCAGGCTCCGGCAACACCGTGAGGAACGTGTTCGTCATGTTGTCCACCTCGACGCGGTCGGTCTCGTCGGACGAGATCGTCGTGTCGACGCGGGGGTGACCCGAATCCGTGTCCACGCGGGCCACGTAGCTCACGCGGTCGCCAAAGCCGGGCCCAAGCCGCGGATACTCCCAGACGATTGTGTTGCGAGTCGCGTCATGGCGGCCGGCGCCGCTGGCGCGCACGAAGGCCATGCCTTCGGGCAGGCGTTCCTCCAGGCGCACGTTACGGGCGTCGGCGTTGCCGAGATTGCGGAAATCGACGCTGTACGAGATTTCGTCGCCGCTCGTCACCACGGTGCCGCCGTCCTTGGCGACGGCCAGATCGACGTGGAATCGCAACTCCGTGTCGGCGCTGTTGTTGCCGGGGTCACGCTCCGGGCTGGTCGTCGAGACCTCGGCGCGCGCTTGCATCGCCCGTCCGTCGCCCTCCAGCCTGACCTCGGTGCGGAGCGAAACCGACTGGCCCGGTCCCAGCCGGTCGATCGTCCACGAGACCGTATTGGAGTCGTCATCGAAGGCATAGCCTTCGGTGGCGTTTACGAAGATCATGTCCGGGTCCAGCCGGTCCACGACCTCGACCTCGGCGAGATCCACCGTGCCCTGGTTGTACACCGTCAGACCAAGCAGGGTTTGGCCGTGCATCTGGAAGTTGCGCACGGGGTCGCGCTCGAGGATCAGGTCGGCCACCGTGTGCAGTTGCATGACCAGAGTTGCCAGCGTCGTCTGGTTGGTCAGCACGTTGAGCTGGCCTTGCATCAACTCCACGCGTTCGCGAACCTTGGCGACTTCGGCCTCGACCTCCAGTGTTTCCTCCACGTCCTTGGCGCGGCCGAGGATGTCCAGCAATCGCTGCTCCGTCACCTTGGCGTTGCGCAGGCGGGCGGCCAGATCGGTGTACTGCTCGGTGACGTCCTGGCTGCTGATATCTTCGTCGACCACCTCGGCGCCAATCCCGCGCAGTGCGGTGAGCGCTGGATCGAACGACTCGCTGGGGATCCGCACCGTCATGGTGCTGGTCCGATCGGGATCGTCACGCTGAACGTTCGACGAGGCGATAAACGCTCCCGGAATTCTGGCCACGACCTCTCGAATCTGCGTCACGGCGTCCGGAAGATCGTTGACCACCATGCTGAGCGTGCCGGTGCGAATGATGTGGCGCTCGGCGACCAAGGCCGTGGGTGCCGCCCGCGCGCCTTCCGGAAGAGCGCCGGACGACCCGGCGGCAGGCGCCGCGGTGACGAGTTTCTCGACTACGGCCTCCCGGATGACCTCCTGGGTCACTACCTTCTCGACTGACACCTCTCTAGCGAACTCGACCTCTTTGACGACCTCCTGGGTGACGACCTTCTCTACCTGAACTTCTCCGATGACGACCGCTTGCGGGGCTGCGGTGGCCGCCGCAGGCGGCGCCTCAGACGCCATCACCATTTTTTCGACGGTCTCGGCCTCACCGCATGCTCCAAGCGTCAGCGCGCCAATAGCGAGGGCGGCGAGTCCGGCACGGCAGCGACGCAGAGTGACTCCTCGGTGGCCGTGTTGCCGCATCGTGATCTCCTCGTGGCTGTCGGGTTTGTCCATTACCTATAAATACGCCTGATGGCGGGCAATCGTTCCCATTTGGCAAAGAAAGAAACTTGGCAAAGAAAGAGTAGAAGTACTGCGGTCGGATGCGACCAAGCCAGACTGCGGTGCGGGGATACGAATGTACCCCTGACACTGTCTGCGGGCAAGCCGAACCGCACCCTCCCAGCAGCTCGACGTCAACCTCTACTCCGGCGCCTCGAGCTAAGCGGAGCGACGCCTCCCTACCGCTCGCACGGCGGCTACCAGGATTGCCACCACGACCAGCATCGGTCCGCCGATGATGGCGATGGTGAGTCCGGCGTCGGCGGCCCACTGGGCGAAACGTCCCAGCCGATCGACGCTCTCGCGCGCCGTTGAACCGGGGTTCCAGACATCGCGGTCGGCGACGTCCTCGGGCAGCACCGTCAGGAATGTGGTGCTCGTGTTGTCCACGTCGGCGCGGTCCGGCTCGTCCGACTTGATCGAGGTGTCGGTCTGCAGGCGCCCCGAGTCGGCCTCCACCCGCGCCACATAGGTCACGATGTCGGCCAAGCCTGGGGCAATCCGTGGGAACTCCCAGACGATCGCGTTGCGCGCGTCGTCAAATCGCCCGCCGCCGTCGGCGCGCACAAACTGCATGCCTTCCGACAGGCGTTCCTCGAGGCGCACGTTGCGGGCGTCGGTATTGCCGGAGTTGCGGTACTCCAGGGTGTAGGCCACGTCCCGTCCGACGGGCACGGCGGCCGGACCGTCCTTGAAGATGGACAGGTCGACGTGGAACGTCAGCGCGGCCTCGGCGCGGTTGTTGGCGCCGTCGCCCTCGGGGCTGGACGTCGAGACCTCGGCGCGCGCCTGCATCTCAAGCGCCTCGCTCTCCAGCCTCACGTCGCTGCTGAGGAAGCGCGCATCGCCCGGACCGAGCCGGTCGATCGTCCACGACACCGTGTGCGCGGCTGCGCTGTAGACCCCGCCGTCGCTCGCGGCCAGGAAGATCATGCCCGGGTCCAGCCGATCAACGACCTCCACCTGCTTGAGGTCCACCGTGCCCTCGTTCCACACCGAGAGGCTGAGGCTCGTGGAGTCATGCATTCGGAAATGGCTGGGGATCTCGCGCATCACGATCAAGTCCGCCGCCGGATGCAGCCGCAGCACGATCGTGGCCAGCGAGGTTTGGTTGGTCAGCACATTGAGCTGGCCCTGAAGCACCTCGATGCGCTCGCGCACATCCGTGAGCTCGCGCTGCACCTCGATGGTGTCCTGCACGTTTTGCGCCCGGGTCAGGATGTCCAGCAACTGCTGCTCCGCGGCGGTGGCGTTGCGCAATCGGGCGGTCAGGTCGGTGTACTGCGCCGTGACGTCCTGGCTGCGGATGTCCTCGTCGATCACCTCGGCGCCGACGTTGCGCAGCGCGGCCAGCGTGGCGTCGAACGTCTCGACGGGAACCCGCACGGTGATGGTGCTCACGCGCCGCGGGTCGTCCTGCTGGATGTTGGATGCGGCGACGAACGCGCCGGAGATGCCCGCCACGATGTCTTCGACCTGGGTCACCGCGGCCGAGAGCTCGGCGACGACGACGCTCAGCGTCCCGGTCCGGATGATCTGGCGCTCGACCACGCCGGTATCGACTGACTGCGGCGCGCTGTCGAGCGACTGCGGCGCGGCTGACGCCGGCATTGCCGCCGGCGCCGGGGCTGCCGTCACCATCTTCTCCACCACGACCTCGACCGGCACCTCGCGGATGACCTCGACCTCGACCGGTACCTCTTTCACGACGATCGCCTCTGACTCGGCGGCCATGGCCATTGCCGGCTCGGCCATCGCTCGCTCGTCGAAGTCAAGCGATTCAGCTGAGCTTTCGTCCTCGCCGCACGCCATAAGCGCGACGACGACTAGAACGATGAATGCCGCACGAAACCGCTGCATGGAGACTTCCCGTCGTGTATAGGCGTTCACACAGTCCGTTAAACACTACGCGCAGCGGAAACGAAACGTTCCCTCTCGACTCAACAACAGTGCAGACGTTGTCACCGTGACGGGCGGGATACGTCCTGCCGGCTAGCCGGAATCTCCGTCGCGGCCGTCGGCCAGTCGCGCCACGCGCAGCAACTCGACGTTGTCTTTCATGCGCATCACGATCACGCCGGCGGCGTATCGTCTCAGCGGGCGAGTGTCCTTGAGTCCGCAGCGAATCACCTGACCGTCGGACGAGACCAGCACAATCTCTTCGTCGGGGCTGAGCAACGTGCGGGCGTCCGCCACTGGACCGGTCTTCTCGTTCAGGTTGATGGCCCGCAGACCCTGGCCACCGCGACCCTGCGGCCGAAAGTCCGACACCGGCATCTTCTTGCCGTAGCCGTTGCGGGTGACCAGCAGCACGTAGGCATCCTGATGGACCAGGTCCATCGCTACGACCTCGTCATCCTCGGCCAAGCTGATGGCGCGCACGCCGCCGCTGGTGCGTCCGCTGGCCCGTACATTGTCGAGGCTGAAGCGAATGGACATGCCTTCTCGCGTAAAGAACATCGCGCTGTCCTCAGCGCTGGCCAGGCGCACCCAGGCCAGCTCGTCGTCCGGCTCGACGTTCATGGCCAGCAGGCCGTTATTGCGGATGGTGACGAACTGCGTCAGGGCGCTGCGTTTGACCTCGCCCCGGCGCGTGCCGAACACCAGGTAGTCGCCCGCCTCGAAATTGGGTATGGCCAGGACGGCCGTGGCCGTCTCTCCCTGCTCGATCGGCAGCAGGTTGATCACGTTGATGCCCTGCGCGTCGCGCCCGTGCTGTGGGATCTCATAGGTCCGCAGCCGGTAGACCTTGCCGCGGTTGGTAAAGAACAGCAGGTAGTCGTGCGAGTTGGTGATCAGGAAGTGCTCGACGATCCCGCCCGCCTTGCTGCGAAAGCCGATGATCCCGCGACCGCCGCGGCCCTGGCGGCGGTAGGCGGTCGCCTGCACTCGCTTGACATAACCATTGGACGACAGCGTGACCAGGCAATCCTCGTCGGCCACCAGGTCGGCGTCCGAGAAGTCGCCGCTCGCGCCGGCCAGGATCTCGGTTCGGCGCTCGTCGCCGAACCGATCCACCACGTCGCGGGTCTCGGTGCGAATGATCTCCCGCACGCGGTTGGCGTCGGCCAGGATGTCTTCCAGGTCGGCAATCTCCGCCCGCACGGCCTCGAGCTCGTCGAGGATGCGCTGCCGTTCCAGTCGCACCAGCCGGCGCAGCTGCATGTCGAGAATCGCGTTGGCCTGCGTCTCCGTGAGGCCAAAACGCTTCATCAGCTCGTTTCGAGCGGCTTCCGTGTCGGCGGCGGCGCGAATGCACTCGATCACCTCGTCGATGTTGTCCAGCGCGATGACGTAGCCCTCGAGCAGGTGCTCGCGGACGCGCGCCTTCTTGAGATCGAATTCCGTCCGCCGGCGGATCACCTCCCGCCGATGCTCGATGAACAGCTCGATCATGCGCTTGAGCGTCAGCTGCTCGGGCCGTCCGTCGACCAGGGCCAGCATGTTGATGCTGAAGGTGGATTGCAGCGACGTGTGCTTGTAGAGCTGGTTGAGCACCGCCGAGGGGCGCGCGTCGCGCTTCAACTCGATGACTGCCCGCATGCCGTGACGGTCGGACTCGTCGCGGATGTCTGAAATGCCCTCGATGGTGCTGTTTCGTACCAGGCCCGCGATCCGCTCGATCAGCGTGGCCTTGTTGACCATGTAGGGCAGCTCGGTGACGACCAGCGCCATGCGCTCGCCGCGGACCTCCTCGATCGCGACCCGGGCGCGCACGACCACTCGGCCCCGGCCCTGCCGGTAGGTGTCCTGGATGTCGTCGGCGCCGACGATGATCGCCGCCGTAGGGAAGTCCGGCCCCTTCACGAATTTCATCAGGTCGTCCCGGCTGGTGTCGGGCTCGTCCAGCAAGTGCTGGATCGCTCGTCCCACTTCGCGCAGGTTGTGCGGCGGGATGCTCGTGGCCATCCCGACGGCAATGCCCGTCGAGCCGTTCAGCAGCAGATTGGGCACCACGGACGGCAGGACTTCCGGCATCTCGGCGGTCCCGTCGAAGTTCTCGACGAAGTCCACCGTGTCGCGATCGATTTCGTCGAGCATCTGGGCCGACACCGCCGTCAGCCGGGTCTCGGTGTACCGCATGGCGGCAGCCGGATCGCCGTCCACCGAGCCGAAGTTGCCTTGCCCGTCCACGAGTGGGTAGCGCAGCGAAAACGGTTGTGCCATGCGCACCAGCGTGTCGTAGAGCGCGCCGTCGCCGTGGGGGTGATATTTCCCCATGGTGTCGCCCACCACGCGCGCCGCTTTGCGGAATCCCGCGTTGGGCGCCGCGCCCAGCTCGTCCATCGAATAGAGCAACCGCCGCTGGACCGGTTTGAGCCCGTCGCGCACGTCGGGAATGGCGCGCGCCATGATGGTGCTCATGGCGTAGTCGATGTACGAGGCTTCCATCTCCTCGGCGAGCTCGATGGGCATGAGGCGGTCGTCGGTCACTTAGTTCTCCCTCTCCAGCTGGTCGGCGGCCTGAAAGTCGCCGCTCGCGCCACCGGACTTTCGTATAAGGCGCACGTCGTGCACGGTCATCGCGCGGTCGACGGCTTTGCACATGTCATAGACGGTCAGCGCCGCGACGGAGACGGCGGTCAAGGCCTCCATCTCCACGCCGGTGCGGGCGGTGGTGCGCACCGTGGCCTCGATGGTCAGCCCCGGCAGGTCCTCCGCGGGATCGATGGCCAAGTCAATGCCGCTCAGCGGCAGCGGGTGGCACAGCGGGATGAGATCCGGGGTGCGCTTGGCCGCCATGATCCCGGCCACCCGCGCCACGCCCACGACGTCGCCCTTTGGCAGCGGCGAGTCGCGGCCGTCCAACTGCGCGCGAATCATGGCCAGCGTTTCCGGTTGCATCGCGATTCGCGCCGCCGCCACGGCCACGCGCACGGTCGCCGGTTTTGCGCCGACATCCACCATGCGCGGAGCCCCGGCACTGTCGAAGTGCGTCAGCCCCATGCGTGCCTGGTGGACTCCTTTGGACGCCATGAACCGGCCGAATTCTCCGGGACCAATTCTATCAGATTGGCTGTGAAAACCGGCATTGTCGGCACTCTGCGGCGGCGCCGCGCACGAGTGCCGGACGCGACAATTCGCGGGTTGGCGGCGAGCCTATGAATTGTCTGTATTTTGTTGCTGCAAACGCCTTGCTACGAGGTGCGGTGCATCTTCCAGAGTCCGCGCGGCGTGACTCGGAAAGCCGGATGCTCGCCGCTGCCCGCGGCCTGCGGTTCGAGCGCCCCGCCGTGACGCGGACGGGCCAAGCGTGCGGCATCGGCGTGCTTGGGCTCGGCACGCCGGCGTTGACACGCCGACGGCGCGCTACCTAGCATCCGCGTGGGACTCAGGCGGTGGCTCACATGCACGACGACTCCAACAACCCGACCGATCGCCCGGATGGCGGTTCCATCGTCGGCCAGAGCGGGCAGAGCGTTGTCGGCTACGCGCTGGTCGCCGTGGCATTCGTGGTCGTGCTGGTTCTGGTGATGACGACCCTGGGCGATAGCATTGGGGAGGGTCTCGACAGCCTGCTGGAGACCATCTCCCAGCCATTCACGAGCTAGCGGCGTGGAATCAACCCGAGACGAATACGAACCTGTTGAGTATCTGCGGCGCCTGACGACCAAGGGCCGTCGGATTCTTGCCCAGGCGGAGCTCGAGGCGACCAACCTCGGGCATTCGACCGTGGGCGCCAATCATCTGCTGCTGGCGATTCTCGCCTCGCCGCAGACCGCGGCGGCGCGCATCCTGCGTGAAGCGCAGGTCGACGTGCTCAAGCTGCGCGAGGCGGTGGTGGAGGCCTTGGGTCCCGGGGACGACCAGGACCCCGGCCGACGACCGCTGGGGCCGGGGGGCCGCAATGCGCTGCGCGCCGCTGCGCTGGAGGCCGAGCGCACGGGCGTTCGGTTCATTGGCACCGAACATTTGCTCTTGGGCGTGCTGGCCCACCACGGACGCTTGGCCGGCGAGAGCCTGCGCCAGGCCGGCGTCGACTTTCGCTCGATTCGCCGGCGCATCGAGGCGTCCTATCGCCCCGGTCGCGTCGGTGGCGGCGGACGGCGAGCCAGTCGTCGCGGACGCCGCCGGGCCAAGAGCCTGTTGGCCGAGTATGGCCGCGACGTCACGCGCGCCGCCGCCAGCGGTGACCTCGACCCGGTAGTCGGCCGACGGTCCGAAATGGACCGCATGATCGAAATCCTCGTGCGACGCACCAAGAACAATCCCGTGCTCGTGGGCGATGCGGGAGTCGGCAAGACGGCGATCGTCGAAGGACTGGCCCAGCGCATTCGGGAAGGCGACGTGCCGCCCGACCTGCGCAAGGGCCGCGTCATAGCGCTCGATTTGGCCGCGACCATTGCCGGCACCAAGTATCGCGGCGAGTTCGAGGAACGCGTGCAAGGCGTAATTGCCGAGGCTCGCGCCGATCCCAACGTCATCCTGTTCATCGATGAGTTGCACACCGTCGTCGGGGCCGGCGGAGCCGCCGGTTCGCTCGATGCGGCCAACATGCTCAAGAGCCATCTCGCGCGCGGCGAGCTGCGGCTCATCGGCGCGACCACGTGGCGCGAATACCGCCGCCACATCTCCAACGACAAGAGCCTGACTCGGCGACTCCAGCCCGTCGACGTCGGCGAGCCTGATGACGAGTCGGCCATCGCGATCGTCGAGGGCCTGCGACCCGTCTATGAGCAATATCACGGTGTGCAGATCAGCGACGAAGCCTTGGAGGCTTCCGTGAGCATGTCGCGGCGTTACCTCACCGAACGTCAATTGCCCGACAAGGCGATCGACTTGATCGATGAAGCCGCCGCCAAGGCCAAGGTGGCCCGCCTCACCGCTCCCGAGCGGCTGCGGCAGCTCGAGCAGCGCCTGGACGACTTGGCGACCACACGCGCCGACCTGGGCGTCGATGGGCAGCCGGAGCAAGTCCTCGAGTTGGCGGCGGCGGAGGCGCAACTGCGCGAGGAGTTGCGTGACGAACGCCGCGCCTGGGAGGCCGAGGCGCGCGCGAATACTCCGATCATCGGTATCCACGAAATAGCCGGCGTCGTGTCCCGCTGGAGCGGCGTCCCCACGCCTACCCTCATCGAGGCCGAAGCCGAGCGCTTTCTGGCCATTGAGTCGATGCTCCAGAAGCGCGTCGTGGGACAGGACGAGGCGCTCAACGAGCTCGGCCGCTCACTGCGTCGCGCGGTGGCGGGCATGCGTGATGAGCGCCGTCCCATCGGATCGTTTCTCATGATTGGCCCCACCGGCGTCGGCAAGACCGAGACGGCCAAGGCCGCGGCTGAATTCGTGAGCGGCGACGAGCTCAAGCTCGTTCGCGTGGACATGAGCGAGTTTGGCGAGTGGCTCGCGGTGTCCCGTCTCGTCGGGTCGCCGCCCGGATATGTGGGGCACGATCAGGCCGGCGAGCTCACCGAGTCGGTGCGCCGCAATCCCTTCTCCGTGGTGCTGTTCGACGATGTGGAGAAAGCGCATCCTCGGACGCTGCACATGATGCTGCAGATCATGGAGGACGGTGTCCTCACCGACGCGAACGGGCGCACGGTCGACTTTCGCAACACCATCATCGTGATGACGTCGAACCTTGGCGTGGAGGAGTCGCGCGGGCCGAAGATTGGCTTCGGGTCGGGTCCGACGCAGCAGGCCGGCGAGCGCGCCGCGTTCGAGGCACGCATGCGTGAGCACGCGCGGCGACATCTCCCGGCGGAGTTTCTCAACCGCATCGACCGACTGCTGATCTATCACGATCTCGGCGAAGCCGAGCTGCGCGAGATCGCGCGGCGGCTCCTATCGGCGGCGATCCTCCGCGCGCGCGCGGTCGGGCTCGAGTTGCACGTCACGTCCGAGGCCCTCGACTTCTTTGTCCGTGCGGCTGCCGACCGGAACCAGGGTGCACGCCCCCTGCGTCAACTCGCGAGCCGCTACGTTGACGAGCCGTTGACCGAGCACGTCGTCGACGGCAGTGCCGCCGGTAAGGAATTCGAACTGCGCGTTGACGACGGCGAACCCGCCGTCGTCCAGATTCAACGGGCCGACGCCGAGCCGGCGCCCGCGCCGCAGGGGTGACTCGGGCCGGAGGCGCGTCCGGGGCGGGTCAGGCGCCTCGACGCTGAAGCCAGTTGGCGAGGCGGCCCGGGCTCTCGGGCGCGGCCTTGCGGACATCATCTTCCCACCGGTCTGCGCCGGGTGTGGCGCGCTCGGTGACGGCATTTGCGCCATTTGCATTTCTCAGCTCGAACCCCTGCCGCGTCCCTGCTGCCGCCAGTGCAACCGCAGGCTGGAACACGGCGACCAGTGCGCGGCATGCCGACACCAGGAACGGCGCATCGACTGGGTGTATGTGCGCTATCCGTACGAGTCGCCCGTGCGGGATGCGATTCTGCGTCTCAAGTTCCGCAACAAGCGATACCTCGCCGGTGCGCTGGCACGAGTCGCGGCGGAGGCGCTGTCAGACCCGCCGGAAATCGACGCACTCGTTCCAATTCCACTCGGTCCCGCGCGCGAGCGTGAGCGCGGCTTCAACCAAAGCGCGCTCATTGCGGCTCAATTGACCCGATGGCTGGCCGTGCCCGTGCTGGGCCAGCATCTGATCCGTCACCGCGATACGGTTCCCCAAATGTCGCTGACGCGCGGAGCCCGCTGGCGAAACGTGATTGGCGCCTTCACCTGCCTCCACAACCTGAGCGGCGCCCGCGTGCTTCTCGTCGACGATGTGGCGGCAACCGGAGCGACGCTCGAAGCGGCCGCCCGAGCGCTCCGGCGCCGCGGCGCGACCTGGGTGGGGGCGGTGGTGGCGGCGCGACCGCCGCCGGATCGCCCGCTCGAGCCATGAAACCATCTATCCACACCCTGTTGATATACTCCGCGGTCTAACTCCGGGGGGCAGGCGGCCATAACTCTTTGCCGCGACCCGCGTTTCAGACTGTGTGATGCCCGTGCGTGATCTCCTTGCCGGTCGCCGGCGCGGTGGCGTTCCAGCCGATCTCTGGGTCACGTGCCGCAAGTGCGGCGCCATGCACTACCGCCCCGAGTTCGAGGCGGGGCTGCACGTGTGCGCCCGCTGTAACTACCACGATCGCCTGACGGTCGGCCAGCGGCTGGACCTCCTGTTGGACGACGGCGAGGCATTTCAGGAATTGGCGGCGGACGTGCTGACATCGGATCCGCTCAACTTCTCCCGGCCAAGCGGGCGCTATCCGGACCGCGTGGCCAAAGCCCAGGCATCCACCGGGCGCTCCGAGGCCGTCGTGTGCGGCGTGGGGCACATCCAGGGCCACGAGGTGGCGCTGGGGGTGATGGAGTTTGGCTTCATCGCCGGCAGCATGGGCGGGGCCGCCGGCGAGCGCATTGCCCGGCTCTTCGAGCTTGCGCAAGAACGGCGCATCCCGTTGGTGATGGTGACCTCGTCCGGCGGCGCCCGGCAGGACGAAGGTGTGTTTGCCTTGATGCAGATGGCCAAGACCACCGCCGCCGCCGCGCGTCTGGCCGCCGCCGGGGTGCCCTATATCGCGCTGATGGCCGATCCCACCCTGGCCGGTGTGACGGCCAGCTTTGCGGCTGTTGCCGACATCATCATTGGCGAGCCGGGCGCCACGATTCGCTTCGCCGGCTCACGCGTCGTGCAAGGGACGCTGAGCCGCCGGGCGCAGGCCGACGACCACACCGCCGAGTGGGTGCTTCGGCGCGGCATGATCGACGCGGTCGTCCCTCGACGGGACCAGCGCCGCACGATCGGCCGACTCATTGAGCTGTTGGCGCCCGCCCAGGTGTCTCGGCGCGCCGAGGTTGTTGACGCGGCCCGCACGCGGCTGGGGTAGCGAGCGTCGGCCGTGCTGGACTTCGAGCGCGACCTCGACGAGTTGCGCAGCCGCATCGCCGAGCTCGAAGCGGACAGCGACGTGGATTCCGCGTCGGACGTCCTGCGGCAGCTTGAACTGATGCAACTCGAGCTCGAGGCGCGCACCGCCGACGTGTTTTCTCGACTGACGCCCTGGCAGCGCGTGCAACTGGCCCGCCACCGCGATCGGCCCCACACGCTCGACTTCATCGAGCGCATGATTGACGGCTTCGTCGAGTTGCACGGTGATCGGCGCCACGGTGACGACATGGCCGTGGTTGGCGGCGTGGGCTCGCTGCAAGGGCGGCGCGTCGCCGTGGTCGGTCATCAGAAGGGCCGCGACACGCGCCAAAACGTCGAGCGCAACTTCGGCATGGCGCACCCGGAGGGCTACCGTAAGGCCATTCGTCTGTTCAAGCTGGCCGCGCGGTTTGGCCTCCCGGTCATCACGCTGCTCGACACGCCGGGGGCCGGACCCGCATTGGAGGATGAGGAGCGCGGCCAGTCGTGGGCCATCGCCGAGAGCATGGCGGTCATGGCGCGACTGGAGACACCCATTGTCGTCGCCGTCGTTGGCGAAGGCGGCAGCGGCGGCGCCCTGGCGATGGGCGTTGGCGATCGCATCTTGATGCTGGAACACGCCATTTACTCCGTGGCCTCGCCGGAGGCCGCGGCCGCGATCATTTGGCGGGACTCGAAGTTTGCGGAGCGCGCCGCCGAGGCCCTCGGGCTGACCTCGGATGTCCTCTACGCGGCGGATCTCATCGACCGCATCGTCCCCGAACCGCCCGGCGGCGCCCACCGCGACTACGACGCCACGGCGGAGAATCTCAAGGCGGCGCTCGTCGAGGCGCTGGATGAGCTGCAAGCCATGGCGCCCGCCGATCTGGTCGCTGCGCGGTACGCCAAGTTTCGCGCGATGAGCGCCCACGTGGAGTCGACGCCGGACGTTGCCGCGGTCGACGGCGCGAGCGTCGTGACGGAGCACCGTCACGGCCTGTAGCCCTTCGATCCATTGCCGACGGCCCGGGAGGCGCTCGCAGTCTGAGTTGCCGTGCTGACCGTCCGTCGGACCGCAGCGCTAGCCGGACTCGGCGCCCTCGGGCTGGTGGCTCGCGCAGTTGCCCAATCGTCCGACGCGGAGGTGGCCGCGATCCCCGTGCCGCTCCCGCGGTTGCCCGGGGCGCTCAACGGGCTGACGATCCAAGTCGTGTCCGACCTTCACGTGCGCTCGCCCCGCACGCCCAGCTTGAACGCCTTGCGCCGGCTTGCAGGTACCCGCCCGGATTTCCTGTTCGCCTGCGGCGACCTCAGCGACCGGGTTGACGCCGCGCCGTTCGTGGCCGAGGCGCTGGCGGCGATCGAGCCCGTGCACGGCGCCTATGCGGTTTGGGGAAACCACGATCTGTTTGTTTCCCATGATGCGACCGACCCGTCGTGGATCGGCAATCGCACCCAGCCGCTCGGATTCATCCGGCAGGTGTTCCAGGCCCAGGGCGTTACGGTGCTCAACAACGCGCATGTGCGCCATCGGATCGGCGACGCGGAGTTGGCCATTGTCGGCGTCGGTGACGCGACCCATCGGGGCGACGACGCCGCCCGCGCATTCGAAGGTGTTGACCAAGACGCCTTCACCCTTGTGCTGACGCACAATCCCGACGCCGTGCCCCGCCTCGGGCAAGCGCGCGTTGACTTCGTAGTCTGCGGGCACACCCACGGCGGGCAGATTGTGCCGCCGCTCATGTCCGCCCCAATGACCAGCACGCGCTCTCCGCTCCCAAGGCCCAGCGGACTGATGCATGTCGGCGGCCGACTGGTGTTCATCACTCGGGGCGTCGGTACGGTCGGAATTCCCATGCGAGTCAATGCGCCCGCGGAAGTGCCGCGGCTGACGCTGGTTCGCGTGGCTGAGGCCGCCCGGTAGGCTTGGCCTGGTTACTCGTCGGGTATATGGCTCGCCAAACGTCTTGTAGAAGCAGGATTCTCTGATGGACCTAGGCCTTCGTGACCGCGTGGCGCTCGTCACCGGTGGGAGCCGCGGCATCGGCCGGGCAATCGCGCTCGGGCTTGCGGCCGAGGGCTGCGACGTGGCCATCGTCGCGCGCGGCGGGGATGACCTGCGCCGCACGGCTGCCGAGATCTCGGCGCTCGGAGTTCGCGCACTTCCGCTTTCGCTGGACATGCGCGACGCCGCGGCGCCGACCCAGGCCGTCGGGCGCACGGTTGCCGAGCTCGGCGGCATCAGCGTGCTGGTCAACAACGTCGGCGGCGCCATGGGCGACAGCGACTTCGTGACCGGTACCGACGAGCAATGGTCCGCGACATTCGATGTCAACCTGAGCGCCGCCGTGCGGGCCAGCCGCGCGGCGGTGCCGCTCATGAGAGCCGCCGGCTGGGGCCGCATCGTGCACATCACGTCCATCTACGGGCGCGAGGGCGGCGGCCCTCCCGCCTACAACGCCGCCAAGGCGGCCATGAACAGCCTGGCGACGTCGATGGCGCACGAGCTGGCGCCGTTCGGCATTACGGTCAATGCCATCGCGCCGGGCTCGATCGTGTTTCCAGGGGGCGGTTGGGAGCGGCGCCAGCGTCGCGATCCCGAGGGCATCGCAGCGTTCATCGAGCGCGACATGCCTATGGGTCGGTTTGGCCGTCCCGATGAAGTGGCCGCCGTGGTGGCGTTCCTCGCCTCCGAACAGGCCAGCCTCGTCACCGGCGCCTGCATCAACGTGGACGGCGGGCAGTCCCGCTCGAATATCTAGTCCGCGGGGTCCGAGGCCTCGTTGAGGCGCGCGACCTCTTCCGCCGTCAGTTCCCAGCCAGCGGCATCGACATAGGCGTCGAGCTGCTCGGTCGTGTCCGGTCCGGCGATGGCCGTGGCCACCTCGGGACGCGAAATCACCCACCGAATGGCAACGGCGGTCGGGTGGCGCCCGTGGGCGGCGCCGATCTCGCGCAACGCGTCAATAACTCGCTGCGCCCGGTCGGTGAGGACGGATTCCATCTCGTATGGCGGTTGCCGTTCCCACAGCGTGCCCGCGGGAGCCGGCTGGCCCTGTTGCAGGTCGCCGCTGAGCACGCCCACGGCCAGTGGCGAAAAGGCCATCACGCCGATGCCAAACTCCCGGCAGAAGGGGAATAGCTCCTGCTCCGGGTCGCGGCATAGCAAGCTGTACTGGTTCTGCGTGGTGATGAACCCGGGCGCGACCGCCCGATCGGCAAGCCACAGCGCCTGGCATGCCTCCCACGCCTGGTAGCTGGAGACGCCCCAATAGCGCGTTTTGCCGCTGGCCACGACATCCGTCATCGCCCGCACCGTCTCGTCCAAGGGCGTGGTTTGATCGCGCCAGTGGACGATGTAGATGTCCACGTGATCGGTCTGGAGCCGGCGCAGGCTGCGGTCAATCTCGCGCATGATGTGGTATCGCGAGCTGCCGATGTCGTTTGGCCCGTCCCCGACGATCGATGTCACCTTGGTGGTGATGACCAGCTCATCCCTCTGCCCTGGCAGCACTCGCCCGAGCACCTGCTCCCCGATTCCGCCGACGTAGGTGTTGGCGCAGTCGATGAAGTTGACGCCTCTGTCGATCGCGTGCCGGATGATGCGCTCCATCAGATCCTGGTCCGTCATGCCGCGGAATCCGCATCCCAGCGCGACCCGGGATACCTTGAGCCCCGAACGGCCCATGTTCACGTACTCCATCGGGCTCAACTCCTTGCTGGTCACCACCCCGCGGCGGCGATGATGCCACTCTTGGAGCGCCCGTGCGCAGACGACGCCTATAATCAGCCGCCGCCAGCCTGCACCAGGACTTGGACTCCTCGATGACGACGTTTCAGTCCCGCATTCATGGGGTGATTCCGGCGCTCCTGACGCCACTGAACGCCGACTTCACCCCGGACGAGGCCGCGCTGCGGCGCCTCACCCGGCGCGTCGTCGACGCCGGCTGCCACGGGATCGTGGTGCTTGGCACGACCGGTGAATTCGCCTCCATCGACGATGCCGATCGCGAGATCGTCATCCGTGCGGCCGTCGATGAGGTTGGCGGGGCTGTGCCCGTGATCGTGGCGTGCGGGCAGCCCAACGTGCGACGGACCCATGAGCAGCTCCGTGAAGCCGGTGACCTGGGCGCCGACGGTGTGCTCGTCAACCCTCCGTTCTACTTTGAGATGACGCAGGACGAGCTCGTCAGCTACTTCGCTGGCGTCGTGCGCGAGTCCCCCGTCCCCGTGCTGCTTTACAACATCCCGCGGCTGACCGGAGTTCCCGCCGAGCCGGCGACGCTGCCCCGGCTGCGAGACGTCGGGGTGCAGGGCACCAAGGACAGCTCGGGCTCCGTGTCGAATGTCATGAGCTATCTCGCCGCCACCCGTGGCGGACCCGAATTCCGCGTGATCGTGGGCGGCGACGTGACGTTCCTGCACGCCCTCATCTCCGGTGCGGCCGCCACCACCGGCATGACGCCGAATGTGGCGCCGCAGCTGAATCTGGAGATCTACGACGCGTGGCGCGAAGGCAATCTCGACGCCGCGGCGTCGGCCCAGAACCGCACCAACGAGTTCCTGGAACTGTTTCAGGCACTGCCTGGATTCCCGCACGCCAATGCCAAAGGACTGCTGAGCCGCGTCGGGGTCATGGAGCGCTGGGTGGCGCCGCCGAAGACCTCCAGTGACGATGCCCAGATCGATGCCGCCTTCGAACTGCTCAAGCCCTATCTGCCCGAGTACGCGCCGACCGCCGTTCCAGCGTAGGGAGTCCTCGCCGGCACCTCTCCGTCATTCCGGCGGAGGCCGGAATCCAGTCCGGTCTAACCTGAAGCCGTCGTGGTGATTGGTGCGGGAGCAGACTGAGATCCGCCCGTTCAGAACTTCACCAAGGTTTCGGTAAGCGGCTTGTCTAGGCAGGCGGCCCCACCGGAGACCCGTCGTCGCGCCTGCCCCTAATCGGGCCCGGTCGCACCCGCTTGGCGGTAAGCGCGCCAACCGCCGTCGCCGCCTTCGGCGACGCCCCGGCTTGGCGCACGATCGTGGTGGTGGACTCCAAGACGTGATGATAGTGCGCGTCGCCCTCGGCCGCGGGCGCCCCGGGCGTGTCGGCGAGCCAGATCTTGGCCAGGCGTTCCGACAGCAGTTCCGCCAGCACGGTGAAGTCTCGCGCCAGCCGCGCCTCGGTGGACTCGGCGGCCCCAGCGGCGGCCGAGCGCCCGCGCCGAAGCCGTGAGGCCAGCCACGCCATGCACGTTCCGACAATCAGTCCGGCGGCGGCCCCGCTGACAAGAGCCGCTGCGAGTGAGGCGGTCATGCGCCAGTCTAAGCGAGCGGAGTCATCGACAAGCGCTCATGCTGCAGGTCAGGTAGGGGCGGTTCGCGAACCGCCCTTCGTGCGCTGATGGGTGGATGCCGCTAGGCGTTGCCGGGTCGATCTCGATCCGCCCACCTCTGTCAAGACAATTCTTGACCGCCCAGTCGCCTTGATGCACGCTGTAGACAGCTCGTGAGGAGGTTGAATGATGATTACGCCGCGCGTGAAGTTCTCCAGCCAGGCCGACCCGGAGTTGTTGGCGGCGATGCGTCAGATCGCGCGCAACGACGGCCGGCAGTTCCAAGCCGTGTTGGAAGACGCCATGAGCCACTACATCGAGACCAGGGCGAGCCAGCAGGTCCGCCCCGAAGTCATGGCGCACTTCCAGGCGAGCCTCGAGAAGAACCGGCGCCTTGGGGAGCTGCTGGGCAAGTCGTGACCAGCGACTTCCCGACGGTCGAGGAAGTCGTGGCGATCCATGACATTGCCGTCGACGAGTTCGGCGGCTCCTTGGGGCTTCGCGATGCGGGCGCATTGGAGTCCGCCATCATGCGCCCGCAGCTTGGCTACTACGACGGACTGCTCGACGAGGCGGCCGCGCTCCTGGAGAGCCTGGCCATGAATCACCCCTTCGTGGACGGCAACAAGCGCACGGCCTTCTTCGCAACCGACACGTTTCTACGCAAGAACGGCCGTTTCATCGATTGCGACAACGATGAAGCCTACGCCTTCATCATGCAGTTGTTCGCCACGAACTCATTCCGCTTTGCCCAGCTGCGCGAGTGGCTCGAGGAAAAGGTCAGACCCTTCCGGGAGCCGTGATCGCCTGCGTCCGGCCAAGGGGTCTGCCAATCGAGCTCCGACCCCTGCACGACGCGTGAGACTCCGCTAGGTCCTCCGGTCTACCACCTGGAGGACTCTTCCGCGTAGACGTGGTCGGGCAGGCGGTAGGTGATGCCAGTTTCGTCAAAATTCGACACGTCGAGCAGGGCCGTCATCTGGTTCTCGTTGCGCAGGCGACCCTTGAACAGCTTGGTCATGACGCGGTTGTAGCGACTCTGCATCCGGAACCACCACAGAACACCTGGCGTGGGATATCGCGGGTACTTGAGGTGATTGGCGAGCTCGGTACCGATGAGCGCGCGCGACACCTGGAATATGTACCGGGCGAGCTTCTCGCGGGCTTCCGACTCGGTAATGCCGGCGATGAGCGGCGCTGAGTTGACCAGCGAATGCGCCAGAGCAACGGACTCGTAATCGGGATCTGGTTCACAAATACCGCCAATTTCAAATAGATCCAGAGCGCTATGTTCGTCGTGAAATAAAATCGACTCCGGTATGCCCATGAGATATCCCGAATAGCGCCAGACCTGCATGAAGCTGGCCCGCTCCTCGTCATCGAATTTGGCTCCCAGGCTCTTGAGGTGCTTCAAGAGTCGTGCCGAGAACGCCGTGATGGCATAGCCCACGTGCGCGGCGCTGATCGGGATTCCCCAGGCGTCAGTGTCCCAATCGTCGGAACCATCCAAGAGCCGCCGGACCATGGCGTGAATGAGCCGAATGCGAACGGACAGTTTCCAACCGTCGCTATCCCGCTCCAGTCCGCCCGGGAAGAAGATTTCGACCATGTGGCGATTGTTCTGTCGCAGTCGTCTGACGCCCTGGTCGCGCAGTCTTCCGGTGATGAAGAACGATTTGGCGATGTTGGTGGAAAAGCCCTCGACGAGCGTGCCTCCAACCATTGCCCCCAAGACCAACTGTGAGTTCCGGTGAAACATGCGGACTCCAGGAGCAAATTTCTCATGATCGACCCAATCGGGCGCGGTCTCGCACGACTGGAAGAACTCCCGCAGCGCGGCCGGCGTCTCCCGCAGCGCGCGTTTGTCTCGGCCGTCCATTCCGATCTGGATAAACCTGCCCAGCTTCGCTTGCCCCAGGGGAGCAAGCTCGGCCATCATCGCATCGGCTTCCGGGTCGCCAACGTAGGTGTGCGCGATGTAATTGTCTGCGAGCTTTGGTGCAAGCTTTCGAGCCTCGGCATAGCCTGCGTGGTAGTCGGAGGGGATTTCCATGTGTGCGTATGCCTTGGCCTTAACTCAGGGCTGGCCTCGGGAGAGTCACCCCTCTTCGGCTTCGACTCGCAAGTCTGGAAGCCACCGCAGCCATGACGGCAAATACCAGTTTCCCCTGCCCAGCACCGCCATGCTCGCCGGCACCAATACCGACCGCACCAACGTCGCGTCGAGCAGCACGGCCACCGCAAGCCCGAAACCGACAAGCTGATTCACGACCGTCTCGCCGGCGGCAAATGCGCCAAACACGGCGACCATGATGAGAGCGGCGCCGGTGATCATGCGGCCCGTGGACTCGAGGCCGTAAGCCACGGCCTGCAAGTTGTCCTGGGATTCGTCATAGCGTTCGCGGATGCGGCTGAGCAGGAAGACGTGATAGTCCATCGAGAGTCCGAAGAGGATGGAAAACAGGAAGAGGGGAATCCAGGCGTCGATGACTTCCGCTTCCTGGAAGCCGAACAAGTCTCGGGCGATCCCCCGCTGAAACACCAGCACCAGCAGACCGTAGGCGGTACCGACGGAGAGCAGGTTCATGATGATGGCCTTGAGCGGAATGACGATCGAGCGGAAGACCAGCATCAGGATGATGAAGCTGGAACCCAGCACGAAGGCGAAGACGACCGGCGTGAACACGTCGACGATGCCGAAGAAGTCGGCGGCCTCGGCGGTTGCGCCTCCCACGTAGACCTCCGCGGGTACGTCTTCAAACGCCTCGGCCACGTGCACGTCGCGGATCGTGGCCATCTTCTCGGTCGCTTCGCGGCTGTTGGGTTTGCCGGGGAACGGCAGCGTGAGCAGCGCGAGATCTCCGGCGGCGTTGACCTCAGGCTCCGCGGGCGGGACGGGGAAGGTGGGGTCCTCCGCCAGTGACTGTTGGAGCCGCGCGATCGCCGCCTGCACCGATGGGCTGGCGATGTCTCCGTCGACCACGATCTCCGCGGGGCTCAGAATCCCGGCGGGACTGACGTCGCCGAAGGAAAACTCCTCTTCGAAGACGATGAACGCCTCCCGAGTCTGCGCGCGCTCGGGAAAGGTGTTGACATCGTTGAGCCCGGTCTTGATGCCGAAATAGAACGACGTGAGCACGATCATCGGAATGCCGATGATGAGAATGCTCACCACGGGGAAGCGTGTGACGGTGCGCGTGATGGTGATCCAGAATCCGCGGCCGGTCGTCTCGGTATTCCGCAACGAGAATCGGGACAGGAAGGGAATCGTCAGGAAGTCGACCCGTGGACCAAGGACCGCCAGCAGGGCGGGCAGCAGCGTGAGGGTGGCGGCGAGCGCGGTGACCACCACCAGGATGGCGCCCAGTCCCAGCGACTGGAAGAACGACACGGGGACGATGAACATCCCGATGAGCGCAATCACAACGGTCGTGCCGCTGAACAACACCGTGCGCCCCGCCGTGTCTCCCGCTTTGGCCACGGCCTCGAATGTGTCGAGACCACGGCCCAACTCTTCCCTAAACCGGGACACGATCAGCAGCGAGTAGTCGATGCCCACCGCGAGGCCGATCATCGTAATGATCATCGTGACGAAGAAGATCAGCTCGAAGGCCTGCCCGATCACCCCCACGGCGGCAAGCGCCATGGCGATGGCGACGATGGCCATGCCCAGCGGCAGCAGGGTGGCGGCCACCGCGCCAAAGAGCACCAGCAGGATGATCAGCGCGATCGGAACGCCGAAGCGTTCACCCTGCTCCAGATCGTGCGCACTCAGCTCATTGTTCTCGAAGGCCACGCTGGCGTCGCCCCCGATGAGCACGCGGAAGTCGTCTGCCGCATTGGCCTCCCGGACGACGCGGATGAGTTCCTCGACGTTCGCGGTCGCCTCGTCCGAGTCGCCGGCCAGCGTGTAGTGCATGAGCACGGTCCGCTGGCTGCCGGAAACAAGAATGGAGAGCAGCTGTTCGAGCTGTTCCGGAGGAATGAGGGCGCTGAAGGCAACAGCCTGATAGTAGTGGGAAAATGGCTGTCCACTAATCTGTTGTCCATCTATCCCACCGGAAATTATCTCGCTGCCTAGCGCGACGATATCTTGATGAACCTGCTCCACTTTCGCTTGGAATGCGGGATCATCTACCGTCAAAGATTCCGACTGCACGATTACAATTTCTGCCAAGGATCTAGGTCCGCGCAATCGTTCTTCGAGCAATGCGGCGGCACGCTCGGATTCGTATCGGTCGGCGAGCCGTAGATCCGTGGTCGTTGCGCTTGCCAAGAGTGTCTGGACCAATATGCCGGCAACGAGAAATAGAGCGCCCCAAATCCCGATAGTTATCCAGGGTCTTCGCGCACTGATGCGAGCGAGAGTTTCGGTCACGTTGGAGACCTCATAAAGTGGGTGCTTGCGCCGGATTTGGCGCGGTGCTGCTCGTCGGTCCCGGCCACGTTAGGCGACTCTACCACAGAGCCCTCGGATTTCCCTATCAGTACAAACTTACCGGCGATGGCACGGCCTGCTGAAGATCGGGCGCGAGAAGTCTCAGGCAGGTGATCAATTGGACCACGGCGAATGTTTGGGCGTTGGGGCGCTGTCGTGATGCACAAGGATCGTTCACGTGTGGAGGTGGGCGCGATAGGACTCGAACCTATGACCTCGCGGATGTGAACCGCGCGCTCTGACCAGCTGAGCTACGCGCCCGTGAGCGAGTCATGGTATCAGCGTGGCCGGTTGGGACAGCAGCAGCATTTCTCGCTCGTCCAAGGCGATCACGGTCACCGGATCGCCGGCGTGGATCTCAGCGCCCTCGGCTAGCACGGCCAGGCCGTTGCCCTCGGTCATCGAGGTCAGGCGGAACGAATCTTGCTCACCGGCGGGCGCGCAGACGAGCTCGTCGCCGTCGCGGCTCACGGTCACCCGCACGTAGGTTCGCTTTCCGCTGGAACTGCGCATGGGCTCCAGGGCGCGTGGTTGAACCATGGGATTCACCAGGCGCGTATGCCCCATCAGCTTGAGCAGCGCGGGACGCACGAACAGCTCGAAGCAGACCATGCTGGACACGGGGTTCCCGGGCAGCCCGATCACCGGCGTGCCGTCGATCTCGCCGAAGGCCAGCGGCTTGCCGGGGCGCATATTGATTTGCCAAAAGTCCATGCGCCCGGCGGAAGCGATCACGTTTCGCACCAGGTCGTAGTCCCCCATCGACACGCCGCCGATGGTGACCAGCAGGTCGGCGTCGCGGCCGTGCCGGATTGCAGCGCGCAAGCCGGCCTCGGTGTCGGGCGCGATCGGGAGGCGCTCGGCGATCGCGCCGTAGCGCCGTGCAAGCGCGTCCAGACCCCACGCATTGCTATTGCGCACCTGCCCCGGAGCGATGGGATCGCCGACCTCCACGATCTCATCGCCCGTCGGGAGGATCGCAACTCGGGCGCGCGGGTGGACGCGAACCTCGGTGACGTCCACCGACGCCAGCACGCCAATGTGGGCCGCGTCGAGCACGCGGCCCTTCGGGGCGACGACATCGCCTCTGGCGACATCGCCCCCGCGCCGTCGAATGTTCTCACCCGGCTCGGCGGTTTCCAGGACATGAACCTCGCCGTTGGCCGCTCCCGACTTCTGGGCCCAGTGCACGCCGTCCGTGTCCTCGAACGGAAGCACAGCGTCGGCGCCCGGCGGTATAGGAGCCCCGGTCATGATCCGCGCCGCGGTTCCCGGCTCGACGTGCACCTCGCCGGCTTGGCCGGCGGCCACCTCGCCGACCACGCGCAGCGACACGCCGGCATCCGCCCGCGCACCCGCGACGTCCGCCGCCCGCAGCGCGTAGCCGTCAAAGGCCGAGTTGTCGAATCCAGGCACGTCGACCTGGGACGCCACGTCTTCCGCGGTCACCAGCCCGTGAACCTCGGCGAGAGCCAACGAAACCGGGGCCAGCGGCCTCACGGCGGCCAGGATGCGCGTGCGCGCCTCGTTGACGGACAGGAACGTGTCGGTGCCGGGCACTGTCCCAGAGTCTGCGGCTTGCTGCGTCCACCAGTTTAGACCGCGACGCCTCGCCTATGCTTGAGCAAAGGAGCGCACATGCCGGCCAACACACGATGCGCGCGCGGCCATGCCACGTTCGATCACACGGCCGACATCGGTCTCGAGGCGTGGGGATCGACATTCGGCGAGGCGCTTGCCGAGGCGGGATTGGGCCTGCAGGCCATCGTGCTACACGGCGGCACGGTCCGCGCTCGGGATTCGCGAACATTCCGGGTCGCCGCCGACGATGCGGACGCCCTGGTGGTGGCCTGGCTCAGCGAGTTGCTCTATGCCTTGGACGTCCACGGCTGGCTGTCGGCGAGCTTTGAGGTTTCAGCCAACGAAGAATTCCAACTCTCCGCCACCGCCCGTGGCGAGACGCTCGACGAAGCGCGTCATGTTCTCGGCGTGGGCGTGAAAGCCGTGAGCTACCACGAGCTGGCCGTGCAGTGTGAATCGGACGCCGTGCGCATCCGGGTGATCGTGGATGTCTAGCCTGCGGTCGCCGTGAGCGCGTCACGCCGCAAGAAGCGTTCGCGCGGGCGCGGGTCGGGGCCGCCGGCATCGGGCCCCGACGCCTCGCAGCTCGAGCGCCTCGACCAGTTCCGCTGGCAGATTCCGACCAGCTACAAGGCCGGGATGCGGGTGCCGGGCGTCATCTACTCGTCCGACGCCATGCTTCCCACCGTCGTGTCCGACAAGCCGCTGGAGCAGCTGGCCAACGTCACGTTCTTGCCCGGAATCGTCGGGCATGCCTTGGCCATGCCGGACGTGCATTGGGGCTACGGGTTTCCCGTCGGTGGCGTGGCGGCGACGGACGTGCGCCACGGAGTCATATCGCCGGGCGGCATCGGTTTTGACATCAACTGCGGCGTGCGGCTTATTCGCACGAATCTAACCGAGGAAGAGCTCCGTCCACGGCTCAAGGAAGCGCTGGACGCGCTGTTCCGCGCCGTTCCTGCCGGCATGGGGACCAAGGGCCGCATCCGCCTGACGCACAAGAACATGGATCGGGTGCTGCGCCGCGGCGCCGCGTGGGCCGTCGAGCAGGGGCTCGGCTGGCCCGAGGACCTCGAGGTTGCGGAGGAAGGCGGGGCGCTCGCCGGCGCCGATCCCAACGCGGTGTCCGCGCGGGCCAAGGAGCGCGGATCCGGCCAGCTCGGCACCCTGGGCTCGGGGAATCACTTCCTGGAGTTGCAGGTCGTCGACGAGGTGTTCGAGCCCTCCGCCGCGGCGGCTCTTGGGATCGAGCAGCCGGGAACCGTCGTGGTCTTCCTGCACACCGGTTCCCGTGGATGCGGTCACCAGATCTGTCAGGACTACTTGCAGACATTCGCCCAGGCGCCGTCGAGTCGCGCCATCGAGTTGCCCGATCGCCAGCTGGCGTGCGCCCCCTTGCGCTCGCCGGAAGGCCAGGACTACCTGGCCGCCATGGCATGCGGCGCAAACTTTGCCTGGGCGAATCGACAGGCGATCACCCACTGGACCCGCGAGGCGCTCGCGGGCGTGTTTGGCCGGTCGGCGCGTTCGCTCGGCATGGACGTGGTGTACGACGTGGCGCACAACATCGCCAAGATCGAGGAGCACGTCGTCGACGGACAGCTGCGTCGCGTCTGCGTGCATCGCAAGGGCGCCACGCGCGCCTTCCCACCCGGACACCCTGAGCTTCCAAGCAAATACCAGGAGGTTGGGCAACCCGTGTTCATTCCGGGCGACATGGGACGCGCGTCCTACGTGGCCGTCGGCACGCAGGGCGCCATGGAGCAGTCGTTTGGCTCCACCTGTCACGGCGCCGGCCGCGCCCTCAGCCGTTCCGCGGCGCGCCGGCAGCTACGAGGGGTGAACATGGTCGAGCGCCTGGGCGCCATGGGCGTGGGAGTTCGCGCGCGCAACCCCCGCCTGCTCAGCGAAGAAGCCCCCGAGGCCTACAAGAACGTGGCCGACGTGACCGCCATCACCCATGGCGCGGGAATCTCCAGCAACGTGGCCCGGTTGCGGCCCGTGGGAGTGATCAAGGGCTAGCGCGGCGGGCGCTACCGGTGCGCCCGATTCAGCCGATCGCGACCTGGTGGCATCGTCACTCTTGGGCGGGCGGGTGAGGTCAAATCGCCACCGGCCTCTGCTATAGTCGAAGGCAGCGGATCAGGGCGAAGGTGCTTTCAGATGATCAAGCGCATCGGTATTCTCACGGCGATCATTGGGGTGATCGCGGTGGCATTCCGGGCTGTTCGGAAATTGATGGGCGGAGGGGAAGCCGAAGAGGCCGCCTAGGCCTAAACCTCGCCGGCCTACAGCGATCCTGGCGCCCTTTACGGGCGCCACGTTCGTGTGAGGCCCACCGCACCGCATTCCTCGGTAGCTCAATGGTAGAGCGTGCGGCTGTTAACCGCAGGGTTGCAGGTTCGAGTCCTGCCCGAGGAGCC
>JAPOXD010000019.1 GCA_026707285.1 Chloroflexota bacterium
TGCTGATCGCCCCCGTGACGGTTGGCGAGGGCGCGCGAACCAGCGCCAGCGCCGTCGTCACACGGGATGTGCCGCCGGGCATGCTGGCGGTGGGCATTCCGGCGCGAATCCGTCGCTAGCGGAGTAGGGGAGGCCTCCGTGGACGGCGAGTTGAAGATATTTTCGGGAAGCAGCAATCGGGGTCTGGCCGCGCGCATTGCGAACACGCTCGGGCGCCCCCTGGGCGAGGCCAGGGTCGAGCACTTCCCTGACGGCGAGGCGGACATCCAGATCTTGGAAAACGTGCGCGGCACCGATGTCTTCGTCGTGCAGTCCACCTGCGCGCCGGTCGACCGAAACCTGATGCAGCTGCTGATCATGATCGACGCGCTGCGGCGCGCCTCCGCCGGCCGCGTCACCGCGCTGATCCCGTATTTTGGCTACGCGCGCCAGGAAAAGAAGTCCACCGGGCGCGAACCGATCACGGCCAAGCTTGTCGCCAACATCCTCGAGGCGGCCGGCGTCTCGCGCATCGTCACGCTCGATCTCCATGCTCCCGCGGTGCAGGGGTTCTTTGACATCCCCGTCGATCATCTGCTGGCCGCGCCGCTGCTGGCCGACGCCATCGATCGGATGCGGTTGACGCAACCGGTCATCGTTTCGCCCGACGCCGGCGGCGTGACCCGTGCGCATGACTTCAGCCAGCGCGTTGCCGGCGCTCCCCTGGCCGTCGTCTTCAAGAACCGCACCGCGGCCGACAAAATCGAGCACCTGCAGATCGTGGGAGAGGTCGAAGGACGCGACGCGATCGTCGTCGACGACCAGGTATCCACCGGTCACACGCTGGTGGAGGCCAGCGAGGCCCTGCGGGAGCGCGGCGCACGCAGCGTCTACGGCTGCGCGGTGCACCCGGTGTTCGCCAGCGATGCGCTCGAGCGGATTCAGGACGCCCCGATCGAACGGCTCTTCATCACGGACACGATTCCGATTGAAGACGGACTCATGAACGGCAAAATACAATTGGTCCACACGCACGAATTGTTTGGAGAGGCTGTCCGCCGGATTCACAACGACGAATCCGTCACGGCACTGTTCAAGTGAGAGCCCAACCGTGGGGTTTCGAGAGTGGGCGCGCGATCGCGGACCGCGCGGCACCCGAGGGCGTACGCACCCGTCTGTGCGGCGACTGAACGAGGAGCGGATCCTTTTTGGATCCTGTTAGTTGGCTCGGTCTCGTCGGTATTTTCGTTCTGACCGGATTCTCAGCGCTCGCCAGCGCCAGCGAAAGCGCGCTCAACGAGACTGCCCGCACCGATCTGGAGCCGCCGGCGCCGGACGCTCCGGGCGCGGCGCGGCGCCGTCATGAGTTGCTGACGAATCGATTCCGATTCTGGGTCGGACAGCGCCTCAGCGATACGGTGGTGATTCTCGTATCGGCCACGCTCACGGCCACGCTCATGGCCGACGCCTTGACGACCGTGGTTCCAAACCGTGCCGGGAGCGTGGTCCTTGCCATCGGCGCGCTCGCCGTGCTTCATGCGGGATTGGCCCGGATTCTGCCGCGCATCCTGGCGCAGCGGTATCCCCGGACGTTGGCGGAACGGCTCACCATCGTCCCGTGGGTGATCTATGCGGCATCCCTCCCGGTTACCCGGCTCTTCGAAAAGCTGCTGAGCGCGGAGGAACAAGAGGCCTGGAAGGCGCCCGATCCCGAGGACGCCGCCGTCTTGAATGCCGTGGAAGCCGGCACGCGTGAAGGCACGATTGACGCCTACGACTCGGCGATGATCGCCAACGTCATCGAACTCGGCGACCGCGTCGCGCGCCAGGTGATGACGCCCCGGCCCGACATCGTGGCCATGCCGCGGACGGAGCCCGTGCGGACGGCGCTCGCGTTGGCGCACGAACATGGCCTGTCGCGGCTTCCCGTGTACGACGACGACCTCGATTCCGTGATTGGCATTCTTCACGTACGCGAGGCGAGCGCCGCGCTGCTGGACGGGCAGCCGCCGTCGGACCTCTCATCCCTCGTTCGTCCGCCGCTCTTCGTGCCGGAGATGCAGCGCGTCGACCTGCTCTTGCGCGAGCTGCGCGCCCGCAACACTCACCTGGCCATCGTGGTCAACGAGCACGGCGAGACCGAAGGCCTGGTGACGATCGAGGATCTCCTGGAAGAGATCGTGGGCGAGATCGAGGATGAGTTCGACTCGCCCGAGATCCAGATTGAGCCCAAGGGCGCCGGAGTTATCGAAACCGACGCGAGCGTTCTCATCACCGAGGTCAACGAGGCCCTGGGGCTGGAGCTGGCCGCCGATGACGTCGACACGATCGGCGGTCTGGTCTACAACACGATGGGAGCGGTGCCGAACCCGGGCGATTCCGTGGCCGTCGACGGCGCGGCGCTCGAGGTGCTCACCACGAAAGCCAATCGGATTCTGCGCGTACGGGTGCGCAAGTTCCCCGTGGAGCCGTCACATGGAGGCTGACCAGCCTCCCGATACCGCCCCCGCCGCTGCCTGCCGCCCACGAGCTGCCTGCCGGCGCGGCTGGTGTCGTCGGCCTAGGGTCACGCAGGGAACGCCGCTATAGAAATCCTCGTCGGCCTCGCGGTGTTCGTGGTGCTCATCGCGATCAACGCCCTCTTTGCCGGAGGCCAGTTCGCGTTGGTCGCGGTGGATCGCTATCGCATCGACGACATGGTCAGCCGCAACGTCCGCGGCGCGCGACCGGTGCAGCAGGCGCTGCGGACGCTCTCGTTCCAGCTCTCAGGGGCCCAGCTGGGAATCACCATCAGCTCGCTGATCCTGGGATGGGTCGTCGACGGCGCACTCTCACCAATACTCCGGCCACTGTTGGGCTGGCTGCCGCCGGGGTCCATCGGCGCCGCCACCGCGGCAATCGCGCTGGTGCTGGCGACCGCCCTGCAAATGGTCTTCGGCGAGCTGGCGCCCAAGAACCTGGCCATTGCACGGCCCGCCCGCACCGCCGTCGTCTTCGTCCCGCCCGTGGTGCTCATCAACACCTTGGCCGGCCCCCTCATCCGCTTTCTGAACGCGGCGGCCAACTGGTCCATGCAGCGCGTGGGGATTCAGCCGCGGGAGGAGCTCCCCGGCGTCGAGTCGCTGGAGGAGCTCCGGAGCACGCTCCGTTGGGCGGCGCTGGAGGGCGAGATCGAGGGCGTCGAGCACACGCTGCTCGACCGGGCGCTCAGCCTGCGCGACCGCGCCGCGCGGGACGTCCAGGTCCCCCGCTCGTCGGTCGTCTCGCTGGCCGGCGACGCCACCTACGCGGACTTGATCGAGGCGGCGCGGGACACCGGACATTCGCGCTTCCCCATCCAGGACGCCGACGGCTCGGGATTCGCGGCCATCGCGCACGTGAAGGACGCCCTCCGGGTCGGGGCGGAGGATCGCGCGGGAACAGCGCTTGCCCCCGGCGGCCAACCGCCGGTCGTGGTCCCCGAGTCCACCGACTTGCACAGCCTGCTCATCGAGCTGCAACGGCAGGGTCAAACCATGGCCATCGTGCTCGACGAGTTCGGCAACGAATCCGGCATCGTCACCATCGAGGACGTCGTGGAAGAGGTGCTGGGCGAAATCGAGGACGAGTACGACCCTCCAGCCGTGCGGCTGGCGACGCCGACCGGCACCGGGGTGTATGAAGCGGACGGACGCATTCGGGGACCGGAGCTGCTCGAAGCCACCGGATTCGAAATGCCGGACGGCCGCTACGACACCCTGGCGGGGCTGTTGATCATGCGCTTCCAACGAGTGCCGGCTGTTGGCGACCGCGTTGAAATCGACGGCTGGCGCTTTCAGGTTCTCGAAATGGACGGACCGCGCATCGCGCAGGTCCTGCTAACGTCGCCGGCTCGCCTGCGGGATCGCTCATGAACGGCGTGTTTCTCATCGCGGCCGTCCTCCTGCTCGCGGTGAACGCGTTCATGGTCGCGGCGGAAGTGGCCATCACCGCGGCCGCCGGACGACGCTCGGCCATCGAGGCTGAGGCCGCGCTCGGCGGCTATCGCGCGCGATTGGCCAGCACGTCGCTGCGCGAGCTCGCCTTCATGCTCACCGGCGCGCAATTCGGGATCACCCTGGCGTCGCTGGGACTTGGATTCGTCGCGGAACCTGCCATCGCCGACCTGATCGTCCACGCGGTGGGCGACCACATCGACATTCCCGAGAACGTGATCCACGTCATTGCCTCGGCCATCGCCCTCACGCTGGTCGTCTTTCTCCACATGGTGCTCGGCGAGATGGCGCCCAAGAACATTGCCATTGCGGAGCCGATCCGAACCATGCTGTGGGTCTCGGTGCCCTACCGGGCCTACGCCAACGCGATTCGGCCCGTGCTATGGGTCCTGAACGGCATGGCCAACCTGGTGCTGCGCGCGTTCGGCATTGCCCCTCGCGAGGAGCTGCGGGCGCGCTACACCGCGTCGCAGATCACGGAGATGCTGTCGGCCCTGCGCCGCATCGAGGCCATCGACATCTCCGACTACCGGCTGGCGCAAGGCGCGATCGGGCTCGAGTCGCGCAAGGCCCGCGACATCATGCTGCCGCGATCATCGGTCGAAACCGTGCCCGCCACCGCGACCATTCGCGAGATCGAGTCCCTTGCCGCCGACACCGGGCACTCCCGGCTGCCCGTGCTCGGCAGCCAACCCGACGACTTTCGAGGATTCGTGCACATCAAGGACCTTCTGACGCGCACCGACCTGCGGCCATCGTCGCCGCTGCCGGCCGCCATGATTCGCCCATTGCCGGTGGTGCCCGAGACGGCCACGCTGGGCGCGCTGCTGCTCGACATGCGGCGCCGGCGCAGCCATATGGTGCTCGCCATCGATGAGCACGGCAGCCCGGCGGGCGTCGTGGCCTTGGAGGACCTGCTCGAAGAGCTGGTGGGCGAAATCGCCGATGAGTTTGATCGGCAGGCCCATCGGCCGTCGGCCCAGCCCGGACGCGTCGTGGTCGCCGGCAGCGTGCGTCCCGCCGACCTCGAAGACCGGACGGGCCTCCAGCTGCCCGAGGGTCCCTATTCCACCGTCGCCGGCTACCTCATGCAGCGGCTCGGCGCCATGCCTCGCGTCGGACAGACGGTGACTCACGACGGGTGGCGACTCCGCGTGCGACGCATGCAGGGTCCGCGCGTGGTCGAAATCGAGCTCGTGCCTCCGGAAACGAGCTCGGAGGCGGACGCTGGCGCTGCTCGCGCGTGACGTCGGCCATTGCTCGGAGAACTGCCGCCGCTTAGGCTGAAGCCATGCCGGAAATGGGACGCTCGCAAACCTATCGCGCCGAGGGCATCGTGCTCGGTCGGCGCGACCTGGGCGACGCCGACCGCATTGTCACGCTCTTCACGCGCGAGTTTGGACGACGCCGACTGGTCGCGCGCGGCTCACGGCGGCCGGCGAGCCACCTGGCCCCCAGCATCGAGCTCTTCAACCGCGTCCGCATTCTGGGTGTCGTGGGCTCGTCCCTCGACATCCTGTCGCAGGTCGAGGAGCTGGAGTCGCACCCGCGCCTGCGGACCGACCTGGCGGCCTTCGCCGCCGCCGGGTGGTCCGTTGAGCTGCTCGACGGCTTGAGCGAAGACAACGAGCCGTCGCTCGACGCCTACGACGCCGTGCTCACGTTTCTGCGGGGACTCGACGTGAGCAGCGACCCGCCGGAGCTCTGGCTCACGGCGCTGGCGCTCATCCTCCTGCAAGTGCACGGCTACTCGCCCGAGCTAAGCCGCTGCACCACGTGCGGACAGCCGCTGCAACCCGGCGACCATCGCTTCGCCAGCGCGGCGGGAGGCGTGGTTTGCCGGACCGACAGCCGTGAACATGAATCACGGCCCCTGAGCGTCTCAGCGCTCAAGGTGCTGCGATATCTCGCGCGCGAGGGGTTCCACGCCGCCTCGCGTCTGCGCGTGGACGCCGACGTGCGCACGGAGGTTCGTGACATCCTGCGGGCCTACTCGTCAACCATCCTCGAACGCGACGTGAAGTCCGCGCGCATGCTGACGCCGGCGGCGCCTGGAAAGCTGGCGGCACGCTGACCGGCCTCACGCAGGGCGCGACCCTCGGCGGGTCGTTGCCGAATCGGAAGGACTAGCAATGGCTGCGCCGGATCTCGACACGCTGGTCGCCCTCGCCAAGCGACGCGGATTTGTGTTCGGGAGCTCCGAGATCTACGGCGGGTTCGCCAGCACCTGGGACTACGGACCGCTGGGCGCCGAGCTGATTCGCAACGTCAAGGAGGCCTGGTGGCGCCGCGTGGTGATGGCCCGCGAGGACGTGGTGGGCCTGAACGCCTCGATCCTCATGCACCCTCGGGTCTGGGAGGCCTCGGGGCACGTCGAGAACTTCAACGACCCCCTGGTCGAATGCCCCGAATGCCGGCGCCGCTTTCGCCAGGATGACGTGCCGGACGGGACATGCCCGCATGACGGCGCGACGCTCACCGATCCGCGCCGCTTCAACACCATGTTCAGCACGCAAGTTGGGCCGGTTCAGGAATCGGCCGCCACCGCCTACCTGCGTCCGGAAACGGCCCAGGCGATTTTTGTGAATTTCAAGAACGTCCTCGACTCAACGCGCGTGCGACTGCCGTTCGGAATCGCCCAGATCGGCAAGGCGTTCCGCAACGAGATCACGACGGGAAACTTCATCTTCCGCAGCCGCGAGTTCGAGCAGATGGAGCTGGAGTATTTCGTGGAGCCCGGGCAGGACGCGGCCGCCTACCAAGCCTGGATTGATGAGCGCTTGGCCTGGTGGCAGGAGTTTGGGCTGGATTCCAGCCGTCTTCGGCTGCGCCCCCACGGCGATGACGAGCTCTCGCACTATTCGAAGGGCACCACTGACATCGAGTACGAGTTCCCCTTCGGCTGGGGTGAGCTCGAAGGCATCGCCAATCGCACCGACTTCGACCTCGCACGGCACGCCGAGGCCAGCGGCGAGACGCTCACCGTCTTCGACGAAGCCTCCAAGTCGCACATTCGGCCCTACGTCGTCGAGCCGGCGAGCGGCGTCGACCGTGCGGCGTTGGCATTCCTGGCCGACGCCTACACCGAGCAGGACGTGCGCGGCGAGAAGCGGGTTTTCCTGAATCTGGACCCGCGCCTGGCGCCCATCAAAGCCGCCATCTTTCCGCTGGCGCGCAACAAGCCCGACCTGGTCAAGCTGGCGCGCGACGTTCGAGCGCGACTGGCCGCGTCGTGGCCGGTTTTCTACGACGCCGGCGGGTCAATTGGACGGCGCTACGCCCGCCAGGACGAGGCCGGCACGCCGTTCGGTATCACCGTGGACTACGAATCGCTGGACGACCACGCGGTGACCGTCCGTCACCGCGACACGATGGACCAGGACCGCGTGGCCGTGGACGACCTGCACGGCTTCGTGGCCGAGCGGCTGGCCTGGTAGGCGCATGAACGGCGAGGGCGGTCAGCCGGCGGCGGGGTCCTATTCGCGGGCCGAGCGGGTCATCCTGGGGCCATTTCGCCGCGGAATGGCAGTCGTTCTGGCGCCGGTGGTGGCTGCTCTTGCCCGGCTCGGCGTGCCGCCGACGGCAGTGTCGCTGAGCCAGATTCCCATCGGATTCGCCGCCGCGGCACTAATCTTGCACGCGCCGCGCGTGGCGCTGGGGCTATTCGTCGGCACGCTGCTGCTGGACGCCATCGACGGCGCGCTGGCGCGACGAACGGGCCGTGAGTCTGCCTTCGGCGCACTGGCCGATCAGGTTTCCGACCACATCCGCGAGATCACCTTCGTGGGCGGTCTGGTCGCCGCCGGCGCGATGCGAGGCGAGATCGGCGTGGCATATGCGCTGTTGTATCCGCTGGTGAACTTCATGCTCTACGCCGCCAATCGCCACGGCGCCGACGTGCCCCTGGCGGTCAAGACCTGGATGTCCTTCTACCCATTCCTGCTCATCTATCTGGCGTTCGAGATCAACTGGCTGGACTACGCCGGCGCCGTGTCCGCCGGATTCATGGCCGCAACGTCGATCACAGCGCTGGTGCTCATGCGACACCGCATGAATGCCAACGACCTGACGACCGACTAGTGCAGCGCCATTCCGCCGTCGACGCTTGTTGACTGTCCGGTGATGGTAGAGGCGTCATCCGACGCCACCACGATGGCCACATTCAGCCCTCGGGCCGTTGCCCTCCGGCGGTGTCGACCACCCACTGCCACGGCCGATAGCGTTGAACCGGCGCATCCGGGTGGGCGCCGTCCCAGACGATGACCAGCGGCGGACCAAGTCGGTCCAGGGGCGGAAACTGGAACCAGCCGCGCTCAACCGCCCCCGCTTCCACCCGCCCGCGCGGCGGCGGCACGCCGTGCCCGGTGGGAAAGACCGCGCGAAACTCGACCTCGCCTCGCTGCACCCTCACTCCCGTGCCGATGGCGCTGATCGTCTCGTCGCTCCGGTTGTCCACGGCAAACAGGAGCCGGGTTTCCTCCGCCGCGAACTCGATTCGCTCCAGCGTCACCCGAATATCGACCTGGGTGAGCGTCTGTCCAACATCGACCACCCACACCGCCGGACGAATGCCGAGTCGATCGGTGATCGTGAGCGCCGTCACACGGACGCGAGGGATGAGCGCCTCGCGGCCATCCGGATAGGTGTGCGGTTCGGTGCCCTCTACCACGCCGCGCACGACAACGAACGCGTTCGCCTCGAGCTCCGGCGGCGCCTCCTGAATGACAAACGCCGTCGGCAAATCGTCGTTGTCGAAGTCGACCCACACGAGGAATGACGTCTCGTCGCCATCCGGGACACTGGCAACGTCGAACACCCATCCGCGCAGCTCCACCTCTCGGCCGACAGTCCCCGCAGCATCAGGGTGCGAGACCACCCAATCGCTGTTGGTGAGCGGCGGTTGCCCGGCCAGGGGGGTCGCGGTCGCCGCGGGCTCATCGCCACCGGGTACGCACGCGGCGAGCAGGGTCACGCCGGCGACGAGCCCCGCCAGAACCATGCACGCCGCGCCCCGGCAGGTCATACTGCGGCGATTGAGCACCGGCATCTCCAGGAGGCGCCATGGCGCGCACACGGGCAGCAGTCATCGGTCTCGGGCGCATTGCCAGCACGATTGACGACGAAATCCAGGTCTACGACGGGCACTCGCTCCCCTATTCCCACATCGCCTGCCTTCAGGCCGTTCCCGAGGTCGAGATTGTCGGCATGGCCGACACCTGGGAGGAGCAACGCGAGGCCGCGCGCCAGCGCTGGGGGTTTGACGCCATCTATGCCGACTACCGCGCGATGCTCGACGAAACGCGCCCCGACATCGTGAGCGTGTGCACCTCCGCGGAGCCCCGCGCCTCCATCCTCATCGACATTGCCAAGGGAGGGTACGGCGTCAAGGCCATCTGGGCGGAGAAGCCGATCACGATTTCCCTGCAGGAGGCCGACGACGTGGTCAATGCCTGCAACGACGCGGGCATCGCGCTGGCGGTGAACTGCACCCGGCGCTGGATGAACAACTACACCCAGGCCCTGCGCATGGTCAACGACGGCCTCATCGGCGACGTGATCCACGTCGTGGCTCGGGCGCGTTCGGGGCTTTCGCACAACGGCAGTCACATGCTCACCACGCTCACCATGTTCACCGGCGGCCGCGCCGAGTGGGTCGTGGGCGAGCTGGGGCCCGACGAGGACCCCATGAGCGACAACGACTTCACGGCCAGTGGCTTCCTCGCATTTCCCAACGGCGTGCGCGGCTATTTTCGCGCGTTGGACAACGGCCCCAACGACCACTCCTACGACATCACCGGCACAACCGGAATGATCCGCATGATGGGCGACGGGCGCCTGAGCGAGTTGTGGACCAGCGAGGCGCCCCTCCCCGGACAGCGGAATCCGGCGGCGGCGCGTCGCTTCTTCCCGCCCGAGCGCCAGGTGCGCGCCGGCGCCGTGAACGTGATCTACGACCTGATTCACTGCATCGAGACGGGCGACACCCCCAAGTGCAGCGGGGAGGACGCCCGCGAAGCGTTGGAGATTGCCATCGCCACCCGCCAATCGCACCGGCGCGGCAACGTGCGCGTGGACCTGCCGGTCGAGGACCGCCGCGAGCGCATCATCTCAGCGGAAGTCATCAACAGCGGGGGCATCCCACGCGCGATCCAGCGACAGCGCGACGCCCAACGCTAAGCCCAGTCGGCGGCATCGGGCCGCTCAGGTTAGCGCGCTGACGTAGGCCACGGCGCTTTCGCCCAATCGCGCCAGGGCGTAGCCGCCCTCCAGCACGTGGAGCGTCGGTAGGTCCAGCGCGGCGATCTCGGCGCCGATGCGCCCGAAGTCCTCGCTGCGCAGCGCGAAGGACGCGATCGGGTCGTCGGCGTGGGTGTCGAATCCGAGCGATACGATGAGCCCGGCCGGCGCGAACGCCGCGATCCGCTCGCAGGCGCCCGCAAGGGTCGCCGCGTAGTCGTCAATCGCGGTTCCGGGCCAAAGCGAGTAGTTGAGGTTCAGTCCCTCGCCTTCGCCGGTGCCGCGCTCCGCGGCGGTTCCCGAAAAGCCCGGATAGGCCCAGCGCGGATCCGCATGCAGCGACGCGTAGAGGATGTCTCCCCGGTCGTAGGTGAGGTATTGCGATCCGTTCCCGTGGTGATAGTCCACGTCCAGGATGGCGACACGACCAGCGGAAAGCAGCTCGTGCGCGGCGATCACCGCGTTGTTGAAATAGCAAAATCCGCCCATGCGATCGTGCTCCGCGTGGTGACCGGGTGGACGACACAGGGCGAACGCATGTGGCGCGCCGTGCTTGACGAGGGCGGCGCCGGTCACGGCGACATCCACCGCGGACCGCGCCGCCCGGTAGGTCGCGCGCATCAATGGCGCGTCGGTGCCGAAAGCGAAGTAGCTCGCGCGCACTGCCAGGCTGTCGCTTTCCAGGACGGCTGAGTCCGCCGAAACGCCGGCCGGCGCGAGCTGCTCATCGGCGTCCAATTCGCTACACGCCTCGTCGATGAATTGGCGGTACGCCGGGGCATGCACCCGATCCACCAGCAGGTCATCGCAGGGAGCGGCCGGCACCAGGTCGGCAAGGCCCGCGGCATCGAGAGCCTCCCGGATCAGCCTGGGGCGCGAGGGAACCTCGGGATGCGGATAGTCGACGCCGTCGATGGCCTGGAGCGTGGGCGCATGGTCGACGTGCGCGTCGGACCACACCACCGGGATTCGGGCGCCGGACATTCGCTAGGGCGCCGCTTCGAGCGCGCTGCGCTCCAGGCGGTCCAGCGCGCGCCACGAGGGCAGCAGCTCGGGCACCCCGGTGAGCGGCTCGCGCCCCTCCATCACCGCGCTCACGAACTCCCGGTTCTGGCGCGGCACGGCCAGCATTTGCTCCTCCTGCGCCACGACCTCCCCGGAGTGGTTGACCAGCGCGTCGTGCAGGAAGGTGAACGTGTCTTCCTCGCAGATGAGCACCGTTCGCGTCGTCACCTTGTCGACCATCGCGTTGTAGGAGAGCACCAGCGACGCCAGCCCGCCTCCCGGAAAGGCCATCTGCATCGAGAGGTCCAACGGCACCTGGTTAGGTCCGCTCGGCGGGCCGTAGAGCCCGCGGGCGACGTGCGGCTCCTCGCCGAACATCCAGACGGCGTTGTCGACCGCGTGACCGCCGTGGTGCCACAGGATGTCGTCCACCCAGCTGCGCCGCCGTCCAGTCCACCCGATGTTCTCTCGGCGGAAGAAATGCCAGTCGCGGTGCAGGTGCAGCGGGCGGAGGCTGCCGCGAGCGATGCGCTCATGGAGCCACAGGTTTGGCGCGTAGTAGCGCTCGGTGTGGCAGATCATCAGCGTGATGCCGGCAGCGCGGGCCGCTCGATCCAGCTCCTCGGCCTGACCGAGATCCAAGGTCATGGGAATCTCGAGCAGCACGTGCTTGCCCGCCGCGATTGCCGCCATGGCCTGGTCGTAGTGCATCCGGTTCGGCGAGGTGATGAGCACCGCGTCGACGTTCGGGCGCGCCAGCGCCTCCGCCAGGTCCGTCGTGGCGAATTCGGCGCGGCACGTCTCGGCAAACTCCTGCGCCGACGGCAGCAAGCGGCTCACCACGCTGTCGACGGCGATGCCGTCTATGTCGAGCAGCGCGTCCCGGTGAAACATGGTGATGGCACCGGATCCAACAATGCAAAAGCGCATGTGCGGGTGGTCCTTGGGCGCGAGCGGTTCCCTAAGGTAGCGCGCTCGACGGCGGACCCACGACTAGTTCTCGCATGAAGCGTGGAAGCGCCAGGCGCGCGCGAGAGAGAAGCGGCCCGTTGGAGTTATGTCCCAGCCGTTCGTGGTGAGCCCTTCGACAGGCTCAGGACAAGCTCTGTCGAACCACGCCCTTCGACTGGCTCAGGGCGAACGGACTCACATCAGACCCTGACGACGGCGTCGATATGCGCTCTTCAGTTAGCCAAACACATGGTCAGCGCTGCTAGGCAAACGCGACGTACCGGACCCAGATCCAAGCTGTGGAAATGGCCATGCACACGATGGCCACCGGGACTCCGTACTTCATGAACTGGCCAAAGCCGATCTTGTGGCCCTCGCGCTCGGCGATTCCGGCCAGGATCACGTTGGCCGACGCGCCGATGATCGTGGCGTTGCCGCCAAGGTCCGCGCCGAGCGCCAACGACCACCAGAGGATGTTGTCGGGATTGAGTCCGGCGGCCTCGAGGTTTTGCACCACCGGCAGCATCGTGGCGGCAAACGGGATGTTGTCGACGATTGCCGACGCGATGCCGCTCACCCAGATGGTCAGCGCGGCCGTCGCGAACACGTTGCCCTGGGTCAGGTCGCGAATGAAGTTGGCGACGGCGTCCAGCACCCCGAGCTCCACCAAACCGCCGACCATCACAAAGAGACCGACGAAAAACATCACGCTGGGCCATTCGACCGCGGCAAAGGCCTTATGCGGATTCGCCCGCAGCAGCAGTATGGCCAGCGCGGCGCCGCCGAGCGCGATCGTGGCGGGTTCCCAGTTCAGCGCGCCGTGAATCAGAAATCCAACGACCGTGAGCCCAAGCACGGCCAGCCCAATCTTCAGACCGCGTCGGTCCGTGATGTACTCCGCCGGGTCCAGTTTGGCCAACGCGGCGGCGTGTACGGGATCGACCGCCAGCTGCTTGCCGAACATCCAGCGCAGGCTCACCAAGAACAGCGGCAACATGATCAGAATCGGCGGCGTCATGTGGGCCGCGAACTCGGCGAAGTCGATATTCCCGGCGCTGCCGATGAGGATGTTGGGCGGATCTCCGATCAGCGTGGCCGCGCCGCCGATGTTCGACGCCAGGATCTCGGCGATAAACAGCGGCACCGGATTGATGTGCAGCTGGCGCGCCACCACCAGCGTGATCGGCGCGATGAGAATGACCGTCGTGACGTTGTCGAGAAACGCAGAAAGCACGGCGGTGATGACCGACAGCGCCACTGCCAAATGGAACCCATTGCCACCCGTGCGTTGCGCCGCAACGATCGCGAGGTACTGAAAGGCGCCCGTCTCGCTGATCAGTCCCGCCAACACCATCATGCCGACGAGCAAAAAGATCACGTTGAGATCGATGTGCTCGAAGCCATGGTGCTGATCCATGATTCCGATCATGATCATCAGCACGGCGCCCGCCACGGCCACGGCCGACTTGGGCACGCGGTCGCTCGCAATTGCGGCGTAGGCGAGCACGAAGATGAGGATTCCGGCGACGAGGAGCGCGGTGCCGGGCTCAGCGGTTTCGGTCATGGCATCCGTTCAGGTCGGGAGCGGCGCATCGATCGCCGCGGGCGGCACAACGCCAGCCGGCATGCCCGTTGGGACAGCCAGACTGGCCGGCGCCATCGTAGCTTGTCAGAGCGGGCCGTCACGTTCGCAGCGCCGAAAGTACCGGTGGCAAGGCACCACGAATTCCGGCCAGGCCGTCGCGCAGGTCGCGTCGAAACTGGGCTATCTCGCCAATCTCAAGGGGAAGCCGCCACACGTCGAGCACGTGCGGCCACCAGCCCGCGCCATCGACCCCTGCCAGCGCGGCCACTGAACGAGGCACGCCGCGATCGACCGGATCGGCCACGACGCGCAATGCAGCGGCGGGAACGCCGTGAGCCCGAGCCCGGTCGAGCACGGCGAATGACTCGCTGTCGACCGTCAACGCGCCGTCCGCGCCCAGTCGCCGCTTCGCCGCCGCGTCCGCCACGCCGTCCACCGTCCAGCCTTCCCCGCGTCGCGCCTTGACTCCGGCGTCGCCCAGCGCCGACTCCATGGCATCGGCAAGGGTGGAGGCGGCCGCCATGCGGGATTTAGCCGAACACACGGCGTCGAGCACGACGGATGTACCGGGCGCAACGTCGGGCTGGAGGCCCCCGGCAATTCCGGCGACCAGGACCGCCGCTGGCCGCCATAGGGCAAGTGCCGCTTCGGTCGCGCGCGCCGCGTTGACCGGACCGATACCGCACCGCACGGCAACAAAGCGTGGAGGCTCACTCTCCAGGGTTCGGCGCCACCTCGACCCACGCCGAACAGACCCCGGAAGCTGACGCATCTCGGCCCGAAGCGCCATCACCACCAATACCGGGCCCGTCTCGGTCACGCGCTCATCGCTTGCGTGGGAACTAGCGCGGGGTCGATGATGCTAACCGTCCCAGACCCTGTGAAAGTCCGGCAGCCATGGCCTCCGCCCACGCTCTCCGCTGGTTCAACGACGCCCGCTTCGGCATGTTCATTCACTGGGGGCTCTACTCCGTGCTCGCCCGCCACGAGTGGACCATGTACCAGGAGGAAATCCCCAACGACGAGTACGCCCGCCTGGCCGACCGGTTCACCGCCGCCCGCTACTCCCCGGACGATTGGGTCGCGCTCGCCCAGGATACGGGCATGCGCTACATGATCCTGACCTCGCGCCATCACGAAGGCTTCGCGCTCTGGGATTCGAAGGTCTCGAACTTCACGGCGCCCAACTCCGCCGCCGGACGGGACGTGTTAGCCGAGTTCGTGGCCGCTTGCCAGAAGCGGCGCATGCCCTATGGCTTCTACTACTCCCTGCTGGACTGGCGCTGGCCGGAATATTTCCGTGGCCCGCAGGCCGACCCCGACGGCTGGGCGCGGTTTCGGGCCTACGTGCACGCGCAGGTCGAAGAGCTCTGCACGGACTATGGCGAGCTTGCCGTGCTTTGGTACGACGGCGGCTGGCCGTACACGCCGGAGGCCTGGGACTCCGCGGCGCTCAACGCCCGCGTGCGCGAGCTGCAGCCGAACATCTTGATCAACGACCGGTCGCTGCTGCCCGAGGACTTCGACACGCCGGAGCAGCACGTCACCGCCTCGCCCCCGGGCCGCCCCTGGGAAAGCTGCATGACCATGAACACCACCTGGGGCTACTCCACCATCGACCATGAGTGGCGCACGCCGCGGCAGCTCATTCACTTTCTCGTCACCGCCGCCGCGGGCGGAGGCAACTACCTGCTCAACGTCGGGCCCGAACCGGACGGGCACATCCCGTTCGAGTCCGTGGAGCGGCTGCGGGCCATGGGCGCTTGGATGCGCGTCAACAGCGAGTCGATCTACGGCTCCGAGCGCATGCCCGATCGCCTCATGCGCGTGGGCAGCGTCGGACGGCATCACACCATCAAGGGCAACACGCTCTACCTGCACTGCTGGCGCTGGCCGGGCCGGGAGATGGTGCTGGGCAACTTGGACGGCACCTTGCTATCGGCCAGGTTCCTCTATGACGGCACCCCCATCGACTTCGACCAGCGCCAGAACCGCATCTGGCTGCGCGACCTGCCGGCATTCGCCCCCGACCCCATCGACACCGTCATCGCCCTGGACTTCGACCGCCGCCCCGGTCTGCGCGACCGGTTCGGCTAGCCGCAGCGGACACCGGAAGGTTCTTCGCAGCCCGTCCGCGCGAAGGCAATCTGAAGAACCCGGCATGATTCCAGACGCCACTCGTACTAGGCTTCCGCCGTCGCGGGCATGACGGCGGGGAAAATCCCCTCACCCCGGCCCTCTCCCCACGGGAGGGGGAGCGGACGCGGGAATGACGGAACAAATGTGGGCCATTACCCGGAGCAACGGGGAATGCTCGTGGTAAGGTATCCGGGCGCGGTCGTCGGAGTGACGGTCGCGCAGCGGGAGGCATGGAGCGTCAGTCCGTGCGCCGTGTCTCCGCGGTTTTGCTGGTCGCAGTCGTGGTCGGTGTGGGTGTGCAGAGCGCCTGCGCCGGCGACCGCGTCGAGCAATTCCCGACCGGCCAGACCCTGGTCGTTCCCGCCCCTGGGGCTGCTTGGTTCCGCGTCCCGGAGGCAGCCGCCCTCAGGCCGGGCGTTGAGCCATTCCACATTCCGGCGTCGGTCGTAACCGCGCCGGTCACTCCCGCGCCGATCGCCGGGTGGTCGAGCACGTCCACACCGGCCGTAATCGCGTCAGCCACTCCGGCGCCGACCGCCGCGCCGCCCCCAGCTCCGCCGCCAGTCGTAACGGCATCGGCCACTCCCGTGGCGACCGCCGCGCCGACCCGCGTTTCTACGCCAGCCGTCACCGCGTCGACCACTCCCGCACCCACCGCCACGCCGTCCCCCGCTTCCACGCCAGCCGCAACCGTGTCGGCGACTCCCGCACCGACCGCCGCGCCGACTCGCACCCGCGAGCCGGACACCGGTTCACGGGGCCCTGGCTCGCGGGCGCCGCGATCGGAGGTTCCGGGGTTAATTCCAGTGCCGGCGCTTGGCAATCCCGAGGCAGAGTGCGAAGCCCTGGCGGATACCTACACCGCCGCGCACCAGTTCTATCGGGCCGGCACGGTGACGAGCAGCACCGCTTGGAATGACTACCTCACCGCACACAACTCCGGCCAGGTAAGTCAGGCGAGGGTCTCGCGGCTGCAGCAGTCGTATGAACGGCTCTCGGCGAACCTCGATCGCTCGCTCGCGACCATGGCTGCCAGCGAGCAAGCCGCGCACGAATTGGAGGTCCAGCAAAGAGGCCGATGCGATCTCGCTCAGGTCGCCGGCAAGCGCTACCTCCCCCTGCCGCCGCCGAGCGGCTAAGCGAGCCGCCGCTGGCGCCGCGAACCGCCGCGACGCGCAGACGCCCCCGTCAATCCGGTTTCTTGAGATTCGTCATTCCGGCCTTGAGCTGGAGTCCAGGGCCACAGAACCTATCGGCCCCCGCGTAGGGGCGACGCATGCGTCACCCCTACCTCTCCGTTCCAGGAGGGCCTTGCGTAGTCGTTCGTCGTTCCTGCGGAGCTTGTCCTCGCAAAGGCGGGGAGCGGGAATCCACCCTTCATTGAACCTGGGGGCGGATGGAATTCGCCTAGTCATTCTCGAGTCTGGCCGGCGTTTGCAAGGGTCTCTTTTCCGGGGGGTGGGGGTAATCCGAGCCTTGGACGTGGGATGTGGACCATTTCTGCAAGGGGCTCCGAATCGGGGTCGTTCAGCCACTCCGCCGGTTTGCCGGGGCTAACCGAGGATCCCTGGCTCGCCGATCCAACGGACATTTCGCGCAGATTGGCGTGCCGCGCGGTGGAATCTCTCGTCGGCGGTCCACAGCTCGCAATCGAGCGTTTCGGCCAGAGCTAAGTAGTGGCTGTCGTAAGCCGCGCCCTGTTGGAGCAGGCTCGCCAGCTCCAAGGCCCGGTGATGAAGTCCCGGCGGCGCATGCAACTCGAGCCCAGACGACAGCAGGAATTCCAGGAGCCCCACGGCCTCCTCCACGCTCAGTTCCTTCTCGACGACCCGCCGGTGAAGGGCGTTGGTTACCTCCACGGGCATCAAGAACGGAGCCGCCGTTCGCACACCGCGCGTTTCCCATGAACGGGCGATCGCGCGAGCCTCGTCCGAGTAGTCCTCGTCCACCAGCCACTTGACCGCGAGGCTTGCGTCAACGACGACAGGTCCGTTCACGCCCTTCCGTCCATCTGGGTATCACGCGCCTCCCGCGCTTCCCGGATGAACGCCACGGAATCTCCCCGAAATTTCCGATTCCCCAACAGTTCGTCACGGCTCGCTTCCAGCCGTCCGAAGAAAAACCGGATCGTGGGGGAATCACCCGCGCCGTTGGCCTCGTCGTTCGTTAGTTCGCGGTCGATGGCCGTCTGGCAGTACTCCCGCATGCTGATGCCCTTGAGCGCGGCCATGACCTTCAGGCGACGCTGAAAGCCAGGCTCCAGATCCAGGGTCAGTCGCTTCTTCTTGGCGGCCATCGGCGTCCCCTCCCGACAACATCGGTCTCCGCCAAGGATAGTGCAAATACAGAAAAGCGTGTTTCCGCAGCAATCCCCGAAAGGGCGGACACACGTCAAATTCGCCGCTGAGTGCCACCGCCCGCTGGATCACTCAGTCTCAGCAAGGAACCAGCCCGAAGCCGCGCGGCGCCCGCTCTAGCTCAGATCGGCACCTCGGTGATGTTCAGCCCGTCGTCGTTCACGTCTACCACCAGGAATCCCTGGTGCGCGTTCAGGTGGGGATCGGTTCGATCCGGGCCGAGGGTGATCCAGGTGGATGGCGCCGTCTCGCTCCGAATGCCGCTCACCGCGTCGCTCGTGCGTCGATGCACGTGACCCGAGAAGACGCCCAGCACGCGGTCGTGGCGCTCCAGGACGGCCATGAGCTCGGCGGCGTTTGTCAGCATCACGCGGTCCAGCCAATCGATGCCGATCGGATGGCAATGGTGGTGGACGAAGAGCACCGTGGACTCGTCGTCGCGAGCAGCCAGCGTGGCATCGAGCCAGGCGAGTTGTTCGGCTCCCACACGGGCCCCAACGGCGCCGCCCACAGGGTTGGAGTTCAGCACGACCAGCAGCACCCCGCCGCGAACGAGCGCATAGTAGCCGCCGGGCGCTCCCGCCGGCTCGACGTCATCCGGGAGTGGGAGCGCGTCGGCCAGCATCGCGCCGTCGTCGTGATTTCCCTGCACGAAGAGTTGCAGCATGGTCACGTCCCGCGTGATGCGGACGAATTCCGCGTAGGCCGCCGGGCTGGGCGTGCTGGTCTGGTCGCCCAGGTGCACGACGAACTCTGGCGACGGCCGAATGCCGGCCAGTGCGCGCACCGCCGCTTCCAGATTCACGCGTGCGTCCGCGCCATGCTGCGGCGGCGCGCCGGGCGATAGGAGGTGGGCGTCGCTGAGGATGGCGAAGCGGAGGTTAGGCGACTGAGCTATGGCGCGGCCTCCGGTCCACGGTCCACGAAGTCGCGGTAGAACTCGCGCACCCGGTCAGGGTCGAAGCTGTCCATGGGCTCCTGCCAATGCCAGGCCACCAGCATGTACTTGGGCACGAGGCCCGCATAGGGCAGGGCGATCAGCTTCACCTCGCCAAATGCGCCGTCGGGCAGGTCCTCGTGGATGGCCTCAAGCTGCGACACCACCTCGTCGCAATCAGTGTCACAGCGATACAGCAACGCGATGGCTCCGTGCTCCAGGTTGTGCACCCACAGGCCTTCCTCGACCGGCCGCTCGTACACGCCGTACGGGGCGGTGATGGGGTAGTGGGTTCCGGACGCCGGCGGGACACTGGCGTACTCGATGGGCGTACCCACGGGTACGTGTTGGCGGCCTTCGTCGTCGATCCGAATGCGTCGGGCGGCCACTTCGGCGGACGGCGTGTTCGAAACGATCAAGAGAACGATCAGCGCGGCGACGCCGCCCACCGCGAGCAACACGCCGCCGCCGATTAGCGAACGCCGCAGCCAGCGGCGGCGCCGGGCGATTCGCTGCCGCTCGTGACGAGCCTCGCGCCGACGTTCGAGTTTGACCGCAGCCCTGGTCCCGCGTCGTCTCGCCACGCCGATCCCCGCTTCTGATTCCTTGGCGCGCGCGATTGTGCCACCGGTGGCACGGCCGTCGCGTCGCTCGGCTAGGTCCACGGATCGCGACTTGTGAGTGAGAATGAAAGGCGACGGCCGCCAAGCCCCGTGAGAGGACCACCGCGACATGCCTGCCACCGCAGCCGCCGGACTGATCGGCTTAGGCGTCATGGGCCGAAACCTCGCCCTGAATATCGCCTCGCGCGGCTTTCCCCTCGCGGTCTACAACCGCACCTACAGCCGGACGACGGAGTTCCTGGAGCGCGAGGCTTCCGGCACCGACATCCAGGGTGTCGAGCATTTGGACGATTTCGTCAACGCGTTGGAGCGCCCGCGGCGAGTGATTCTGATGGTCGATGCCGGACGCGCCGTCGATGCCGTTTTGGATCAGCTCATTCCGCTGCTCGATCCCGGCGACACCATCGTGGACGGCGGGAACTCCTTCTATGCCGACACCGAGCGACGCATCGAGGTCGTCGAGGGCGCCCGGATGCGGTACCTGGGAACCGGCATCAGCGGCGGCGAGACCGGCGCGCGCTACGGCCCCTCGATCATGCCCGGCGGCGACGAGGATGCCTATGCGCGGCTGGAGCCCATCCTCGCCCGGATCGCCGCCCAGGTTGACGACGGCCCCTGCGTGACCCATGTCGGCCGTCGCAGCGCTGGACATTATGTCAAGATGGTCCACAACGGCATCGAATACGGCGACATGCAGCTCATCGCCGAGGCCTACAGCTTTCTGGCCGCGGCGGGCTATCGACCCGACGAGCTTGCCGGCATTTTCTCCGCTTGGAACCAAACCGACCTCGAGTCCTATCTAATTGAGATCACGGCGGATATCTTCAAGGTGCGGGACGCCGACGGCGACGGGTTCCTGGTCAATGCCATCCTCGACCAGGCCGGCCAGAAGGGCACCGGACGCTGGACCTCGCGCGACGCGCTCGATCTGGGGACGCCAATCCCAACCATCGACGCCGCCGTGTGGTCGCGCCACATCTCGGCGCTCAAGGACGAGCGCGTCGCGGCAGCGCCGGTGCTCCGTCCACAGGGCGCGCCGCGGATCGAACGCTTCGATGGCCTCGTCGAATCCGTGCGCCAGGCGCTCTACGCGGCCAAGGTGTGCTCCTACGCCCAGGGCATGTCCCTGCTCCGGGCCGCGTCCGAGGCCTACGCCTACGAGCTAGAGCCCGCGGAGCTGGCGCGAATCTGGAAGGGCGGCTGCATCATTCGCGCCCGCCTGCTGGGAGACATCCAACGGGCCTTCACCGCCGACCCATCGCTGGTGAATCTCCTGCTGGACGAGGAGTTCCGTGCGCAGTTGGCCGAAGCAGACGAGGGCTGGCGCCGGGTCGTGACCAGCGCCAAGAACGCCGGGCTGCCGTTCGCCGCCATGAGCGCCTCGTTGGACTACTACGACGCCTACCGATCCGACCGGCTGCCCACGAATCTCACGCAGGCCCAGCGCGACTACTTCGGCGCGCACACCTACCAACGCGTCGACCGGCAGGGCGTGTTCCACACGCAGTGGGAGCAGGGAGCGAACGCCGGCGCCGCTAGCAGCGATCCAGTCGACGGCTGAGGGATTCCACCGGCGGACCAGCACCGGGAAGACCAGCGGCAACCGGCACGGTGTCATACAGCTTCGAGCTATCCGTCGCTAGCAGTTGCGTCGCAGGCGCGTTCCGCGTCGCCACCCAAGGTGAACGGTTCGCTACAGTGCCTGACGTGAGCGCCCGCGGGGCGGTCTGGTTGTGAAGGACGTACACCCCGCGGAGCGTCCACACCCAGCCTATTCGTCGTAACGGCACTCGTGATGCTCCCATGTACCGTTCCTACTCGCAGCGCGCGCCGGGATGCCCGCCGGTATCCCGCGCTTGCGTCTCGCTATAGCGCCGACTTCGGAAATCGCGCGTAGGCGCTCACCGGCACGCCGTACCCCCCGGCCTGACCAAGCCGCAGGTCCACCGCCGCCCCGGAGAGCATGCGGGCCTGGGTTGGCGTCACGCCGAGGTCGCGCACCAACCGCTCCTCCATCGCCGCCGTGGCCAGTCGCAGCGCTTCCGTCAGGTCGTCGGCCACGCCCACGGTCATCACATGCGTCGCCGTCTCGAACCAGGGCCATTCGAGGGACTCCCCGCGCAGCACGTCCAGCGTCACGTCGATCTCGGCGGTGATGTTCACCCCGGAGTGCGCCTCGGCGTCACCCATGGTGGCGTGCACGTCACCGATGCCGAAGAGCGCGCCCGGCGCTCGCACCGGCAGATACACCGTGGTTCCGGCGGCGATCTCGTTGAAATCCAAGTTGCCGCCATGGTCGCCGAGGCTGAGGGTCATGATGCTGCCCGCGGCCGGCGCCACGCCGATCGTGCCCACCATCGGGCGCGCCGGCAGAGTGACGCGACCCGCGAACAGGACGTCGTCGCCTTCCACGTCGAAGGGCTCGATGCCCGGATCCACCGGCTGTTCGCCCAGAATGCCGGTACCCGGCAGCGCCGCCACGTATCCGCGTGGCGAGAGCCGAATTGCCTCGATCGCCACGCGCAGCGTGTCGCCGGACGCCGCGTCTCTCACGCCGATCGGTCCCGTGCACGGATTCATGCGACCCGGCGTGCGCCGGCGGGCGAAGGCGTCGACATCGAGATCGTCGCAATGCCCGTCGTAGGCGTCTCGGGCCTCGACCGTGAGACGAGCGTGCGACGGAACCCAGACGACCGGCGACGCGTCCGCGTCGAATTCACAGGTGGCATTACGCGCCGAGATGCGCCGGCGCTCTACCTCTGCATTCACAGGGCCTCCTTCAGCGCCCGCGCGGCGCTGGCGGTCATGCCGTCGACGGTGGCGAGTTCCGTCGCCGATGCTTGCCGAATCTGCTCCAGCGAGCCAAAAGCGCGGATCAGGGCCCGCTTGCGCTTCGGGCCGATGCCCGGGATTTCGTCCAGGATCGACCGCCGCCCTTTCTTCGTGCGCAGCTTGATGTGAAAGCTCACCGCGAACCGATGCGCCTCGTCGCGAATCCGTTGCACCAGCCGCATGCCGTCGCTGTCGTGGGGGAGCCGAATCGGCGCCGAGCGGCCGGGAACGAAGAGCTCCTCGTGCTGTTTGGCGATCGCGGCCAGCGGGATTTCCACCGGATCGATGGCGAACTCCCGGAACACGTCCAGCGCCGCGCTCAGCTGGCCCTTCCCGCCGTCGATGAGCACCAGGTCCGGCGCCGAACCCCATTCGCTGCTCGAGCCCGCCGTTACGTTGGTTGGCGCGGGCAACTCCGTGTCGGGGTCCATCTCCCGCAGCGGGACGACGGCCAGCGCGCGCCGTCCCAACGTGCCCTCGGCGGCCTCCCGACCGGCGGCGACCTCGGTAAAACGCGCAAAGCGGCGCCGCAGCACTTCCCGCATGGATTCGAAGTCGTCGTTGCCCGGCTGGTTTCGGATCTTGAAGCGCCGGTACTTGCCCTTCTTGGCCACCCCGTCCTCGAAGACCACGAGCGAGCCCACGACCAACGATCCCTGGATGTGGGAGATGTCGTAGGCCTCGACGCGCCGGGGCAGACGGTCGAGTCCCAGCGCCGTGCCGATTTCGAGCAGGGCCTGGCGGAGCTTGCGGCCGGAGTTGAGCCAGCGAGCCCGCTCGATCTGCAGCGTGTCGCGCACGTTGCGGGCGGCCATGGCCACGAGCTTGCGCTTCTGGCCGCGCTGCGGGGCGCGGACCTCGACCTTCGCGCCGCGCAGGGTGCTCAGCCATGCGGCCAGCGGCTCCGGATCTGAAAGCCGCGCCGATGTCAACACCAGGAGCGGCACCTCGGGCGCGCGGTCGTAGTACTCGCGCACGAAGTCGTCGAGCATTTCGCCGTCCGTCTCCTCGCCCGTCACCGCCAGCTCGTAGGTGCCGCGCCCGATCATCTTTCCGCCGCGGATTCGCAGCACGGTTGCCTGGGCCTCGCGCCCCTCGCGCGCCGCGGCGATGACGTCGATCTGGCCGCCGCGCAGGTCGATGATCTTCTGCTCGGCGACGACCTTGTCAATCGCCTTGAGCCGGTCGCGATGCTTGGCCGCGGCCTCGTAGTCGTGCGACTCGGCGGCGCTCCACATCTGGGCGGTGAGTCGCTCCACCACGTGGTCATAGTCGCCGCGCATGAATCCAACGGCGCCGTCCACGACCGCCGCGTACTCCTCCACGGTGCAATAGCGCGTGCAGGGCGCGATGCACAGCCCCAGGTGGAACTTCAGGCACGGCCGCGGGATCGGCGTGCCCATGTCGATGGTGCACGTGCGATAAGGAAACAGCCGGTTGAGCAACTTGAGCGTCTGTCGCACCGATTTGGCGCTGGTGAACGGTCCGAAGTAGAGCGCGCCGTCCCTCAAGATGCGGCGGGTCGTGCCGACGCGCGGGTACGTCTCACCGACCGTGATCTTGACGTAGAGGTATCCCTTGTCGTCGCGAAAGGTGACGTTGAACGGCGGACGGTGTTCCTTGATGAGGTTGTTTTCCAGCAGGAGGGCCTCGACCTCGGAATCGGTGACGATCACCTCAAGATCGGCCACACGCTGCACGAGAGATACCGTCTTGGTCGAATGGTCGCCGCGCCGGAAATAGCTGCGCACGCGGCTGCGGAGGGAGCGCGCCTTGCCGATGTACAGCACGTTGCCCTGCGTACCGCGCATGAGGTAGGCGCCGGGCGCGTCAGGCAGCCCGGCGAGTTTTTCCTCCACCGCGGCGCTGACCGTGGGGGGCACGCTGGCGAATCTCCTTGTTGGGCGCGAGCACAGGCGCTTCTTGGATCGATTCTAGTGCGATGACATCGCGACCGGCCTCTGGCTCAGCGAGGATTCGGTGGCCCGGCACACGGGAGACGCCAGCCGCGCGGGTAGAATGCGATCTAGTCGACTACCTTCGCGGGCATCGAAGCCCGCGCACGCGTGAACTATCTGCGTCTGCGGACGATCCTGATCGTTCTGGGGATCGTTGTCGCCAGTATTTGGCTCCTGCAATTCCTGTGGGGACTTGTCGGGAACTTCGCGGCGTTGGTCGTGACGCTGCTCCTGGCCTGGATCATCAACCTGATCGCGCTGGAGCCCGTGCGGTTCATGCGCCGTTTCCGCATCCCGCGCGCGCTGGCGGCCACCATCGTCTATCTCGTAATCGCCGGTATCACGGCCCTTTCCGCGTTCTTCATTCTGCCGCCGCTGTTTGCCGAAATCGGACGTGCAGCCGGCAACCTGTCGGCCGGTACCGCGAACGCCACGCAAATCCTCGAGAACCTGCACGCCCAACTCCTGCAATGGGGCGTGCCGCAGGACACCGTGACCGAGGTGGTCACCGGTTTCAACGCGCAGATCATCACGCTCGGCCAGGACATCGCCGCTGGAATCCTGGCGTCGACGGGAGCCGTTCTCGGCGGGCTTGGTCTGGCCATCCTGACCTTGATCATCTCGTTCTACATCCTGCTGGGATGGGACATGAATTTGCAGCGGCTGCGCCGTGAGTTGCCCGCGGAGTGGCGCGCGCGATTCGACCGGGGCATTCGCTCCGCCGAGCGCACCTTCGGCGGCTGGCTGGGCGGCCAGGCGGTGGCGTCGACCATCTGGGGCGGTGCGGTGATCCTGATCTTCTTCATCGCCGACATGCCGTTCGGCCTGCTGGTCGCCGTCGCCACGGGCTTGCTCATGTTCATCCCGTTCGTCGGCCTGGCCGCCGGCATCGGACTCCCCATCGTGATGGCCCTGACGATCCGGGTAGACCTGGCGATTTGGGTGGGCATCAGCGTGGCCGTCACGTCCCTGGTCATCGAGAACATCGTCAAGCCGCGGGTCATGGGCACGGCCCTTGGCGTGAATCCGCTGATCGTGATTCTGAGTGTGATCATCGGCGGTGTGGCCGCAGGCTTCTGGGGAATCGTGTTCGGCATTCCAATCGGCGCCCTGATATGGACCTTCCTGCGCTGGGGCGCCCTCGAGGTGCTCCACGCGCAAGCCCGCCTGCTTGAGCACCCGGACGAGCCGGTTCCGCAGCCGGCTGTGGCGCCGGCGGAGGAAGTCGACGGGGCCAACGGCGCGCCGCTGCCCGAAGAGGCCAAAGAGCCTTCGCAAGGGGTTCGCGCATAAGGCCGCTCGTCCGGATTCTGAAATATGTCCGGCCGCACTGGCGTTGGGCGCTGCTGTCGCTCGCCATGTGGGGCGTCGCCACTGCCATGGACCTGCTGATTCCGCAGGTCATTGCGCGCGTCATCGACGAGGGCATCGGGGCCGGCGACCGGTCGCGCCTCGCCGCGCTGGTGGGGCTGACCGCCGTGCTCATCTTCGTACGCGGCGCCGGATTCTTTTTCACCCGCATGACCATGCGGGTCTACGAAACGCGGGTGGCGTCCCGCATGCGCCTCGACTTCTACGCGCACCTGCAGCGCCTGCCGTTCAGCTACTACGACCGCGTGGACAGCGGCGACATCATCACCCGGGCCGTCAGCGATTTGGACCGCGCCCGGATGTTCGCCGGCGTGGGCGTGACCGAGACGGTGCGCATTCTCGGGCTGTACATCGCAATCATCGTGGGCATGGCTCTCACCAGCGCCACGCTGACGCTGATGATCGTTCCGGTGCTTGTGGTCCTGGCGGGCATGTCGGTGTGGTACGGGAGCGTGGTGCGGCCGATGTGGCAGCGCATTCAACAGCAGCAGGCCGCCGTGACCCGGGTGCTATCGGAAAACCTCAACGGCGTGCGGGTGGTGAAGGCGTTTGCCAAGGAGCACGCCGAAATCGAGGACTTCGACCGCGCGGCCGGCGGTCTGTTCGATCTCTCCATGCGTCCCGCGCAGCTTCGCGCGCGGGTGATGCCCGCCATGCTGGCCGTCGCCGGCATCGGCACGGTAATCGTGCTCGGGGTCGGCGGACGCCTGGCGCTCGAAGGCGCCGTCTCCGTCGGCGTGCTGGTGGCGTTTTACTACTACTTTGCCCGGCTGATTCCACCCACGCAGCAGTTGGGATTCGTGGTGCAGCGCATCGCCATCGCCATCGCCTCGGGAGGGCGCGTGTTCGAGCTGCTGGATGAACCGGTGCGCATTGCCTCGCCGTCGGACGGTCACGCGCCGGACCGGGTGGCCGGCCGGGTTGAGCTCGACGGCGTGAATCTCGCCTACGGGCGCCGGGAGCCCGTGCTGCGCGATATCAGCGCCAAGGTTCCGGCAGGCTCGGTTATCGGGATCGTGGGTCCCACCGGGTCCGGCAAGAGCAGCCTCGTGCAGCTCATTCCGCGTTACTACGACGCGACCTCAGGCGCGGTGCGCCTCGACGGCGTCGACGTGCGCCAATTCGACCTGGCAACCCTTCGGCGACAGGTGGCCATCGTCCCGCAGGACGCCATGCTGTTCTCGGACACCGTGCGAAACAACATCGCCTTTGGCGATCCCGAGGCGGACACGGATCGCATCGTCGCCGCCGCGCGCGACGCCCAAGCGCTCGATTTCATCGAAGACTTGCCCGAGGGCTTCGAAACCGTCGTCGGCGAGCGCGGCGTCGGGCTCAGCGGCGGCCAACGGCAGCGAGTGACCATCGCCCGTGCGCTGCTCACCGAGGCGCCGGTGCTGATTCTCGACGACGCAACGGCCAGCGTGGACACCGAGACTGAACGCCGCATCCAGGAAGCACTGCGGGCGCGAGCGCATGGGCGCACCACGTTTGTCATTTCCCAGCGAGTCAGCTCCGTCCAGAGCGCTGATCAGATCTTCGTCGTCGAGGATGGCCGCGTGACCGACCGCGGCGCGCACGACGAGCTGGCCGCCCGCCCGGGCTTCTATCGCGACCTTGTGCAGCGGCAGCAGCACGCCGCAATCAGTGCCCAAGATTCCCGGCGCGCAACCGCCGTCACGGACGAGCGGTAGCACGATGGCCATGAGCGGCGCAGACGCCCGCGGCACGTTTGCCGAGGAGTCGGCGGAAGTTCCTGGCCTCGGCGCCCAGGTGGCCCGACGGCTGCTCGGACTGCTGGCCGCCGACCGCCGGCGCATGAGCATCGCGCTCACGGCGCTCCTCGCCGTCGCCGGGTTCGGCGTGCTGCAGCCAATCATCATCGGGCGGGCGATCGACGACGGCGTTTTGGCAAATGACGGGAACGTGCTGCTGTTCGCGGTCGTCGCTTACGCGGCGGTGACGCTCGGCCACGGAGTCGCCCTGGGCGTCCAGCGGCAGTTGACCGCGCGCCTGGGGAACCAACTGCTGCATGGCTTGCGCACGGGGGTCTTTCGGCAGTATCAGCACCTATCGCTTGGATTTTTCGACCGCCAGATCACCGGACGTCTGATCAGCCGCGTCGTGTCGGACATCGAAGCGATCGGCGAGGCGCTTACCGAGGGCGCGCTTGGCGCCGTGGCCGACGTGGCCTTGCTGCTCGGCATCTTGGTGGCCATGAGCCTGCTGAGCTGGCAACTCACCCTACTCTGCCTGGTGGTGACGCCGCTGCTTTATCTCAGCGCCCGGCTCGTGGCCGCCCTGGCGCGTCGCTGGTACCGAATCATGCGCGCCCGCAGGTCGACGCTCAATGGCGTGCTCGCCGAGTCGGTGCTCGGCATGCGCATCACGCAGGCCTTTGCCCGCGAGGCGGTGAATCTGGAGCGTTTCGACGTGGTCAACCAGTCCCAGCTCCAGGCGCAGTTCCGCACCTTCACCATCTCGTCCGCCACCGTGCCCGTGGTCGAGGTGTTCACCGCCGTCGCCACCGGCCTAGTGCTCTGGTTTGGCGGCAGCTTCGTGATTGACGGGATTGACGGGCTGACGGTGGGGCTGGTGGCCACGTTCGCGCTGTTCATCGAACGCTTCTTCGCCCCAATCCAGGAGCTCGCCGCACGCTACGAAACGCTGCAGGGCGCCCTGGCCTCGGGTGAGCGAGTCTTCGAGATCCTGGATATCGAACCAGAGATTACCGATGCCCCCGACGCGCAGGAGCTTGGGGTAATAAGGGGCGAGATCCAATTCAGCCAGGTGAACTTCGGCTACGACCCCGAATCGCCCGTGCTTCACGATTTCGAGCTCCACGCGCGCCCGGGGGACATGATCGCGCTGGTCGGGGCGACCGGCGCCGGCAAGACCACCGCCATCAACCTGCTGTTTCGCTTCTACGACGTGACGTCAGGCTCGATCACGGTCGACGGTCACGATGTGCGCCACGTGACCCAGCAATCGCTCCGGCAGCGCATGGCCCTGGTGCTGCAAGAGCCAACGCTATTCAGCGGGAGCATCCACGACAACATTGCGTACGGCCGACCGACGGCAACGCGCCATGAAGTTGTCGCCGCGGCGAAGGCGGTTGGGCTGCACGACTTCGTGGAGTCACTGCCGTTTGGCTATGACACGCAGGTCGAAGAGCGCGGCGGCGGTCTCTCCATCGGGCAGCGGCAGCTCGTGTCGTTCGCCCGAGCGCTGCTGCTGGACCCGCGCGTGCTCGTCTTGGACGAGGCGACGAGCGCCGTGGACGCCCAGACCGAGGCGTACATCCAGCGCGGCCTCGAAACCCTCATGGCCGGACGGACGGCCATCGTGATCGCCCATCGCCTCTCAACGGTGCAGCGGGCAACGGAGATCGTCGTCCTGGAGCACGGGCGAATCGTGGAGCGCGGCACGCACGACCAGCTGCTCGACCACGGCGGGTTGTATCACGGCCTGCATACGCTGGGGCTTGGCACCATGGACGAGCTCGACAGCGCCAGCGCGAGGCGCGCGGCCAAAGGGTCATGATCGTGCCCGAAGGTTGGGATCCAATTCCAGCTCCTCTGGAGCACCTCGTCGCTCCGCCGCGGAGAGATTCCGAGACCTATGCGCTGCTTGTGCTGCTGCACGGTCGAGGGGCCGACGCGCACGATCTCATGCCATTGGCGAACGAGCTTGGTCGCGACGACCTGCTCGTGGTGTCCCCCCAGGCGCCCTACGCGCTCCCCGGTCCGTTCGGCATCGGCTACGCCTGGTATGACATGCACGACATCGGCGATCCCGATCCCGTGACCTTCGAGCCGAGCTTGGCCCGGCTGCGAGAGTTCATCGATGAGGTAGTCGCGGGCTATCCGGTCGATGCAGACCGCGTATTCCTGCTTGGCTTCAGTCAGGGCTCGGTGATGTCGCTGGCCACGGCCTCCACCGATTCCAGGCGATTGGCCGGCGTCGTCGCGCTGAGCGGGTACCTGCCCGAGTCGGTGGTAGGCGCCGAAGGCGGAAGCCTCGGCGACCTGCCGATATTCATCGGGCACGGCAATGCCGACCCGCTCATCCCCGTGACCGAAGGCCACAAGGCCCGAGACGTCCTGACAGCGAAGGGCGCCGACGTGACCTACCGCGAATACTCGGTCGCCCACCGCATCGCTCCCGAGGAGCTGGACGACATTCGTGAGTGGCTCGACGACCGGCTCGGCGCGGCGCCGTCCCGGTAGCCCGCGGCCCCGGCTATTCCTCCGCCGGGGACTCTTCCTGCTCGTCGCGCACCATCAGATGCAGCTCGTCCAGCTGCTCCAGCGCCAGCGGCCCGGGCGCTCCGAGCATGAGGTCGAATCCGGCCTGGTTTTTGGGAAACACGGTGACATCGCGCAGGTTCTCGGTGCCCCCAAGTAGCATCGCCAGTCGATCCACCCCCATCGCAATGCCGCCGTGCGGCGGCGCGCCGTAGGTAAACGCGTCCAACATGTGGCCGATGCTGTCGTCGATTTCCGCGTCGCTGTAGCCCATCACCTGGTAGATGCGCCGCAGGTCCTTGGCGCGATGGGCGCGGATGCTGCCGCCGCCGATTTCGTGCCCGTTGCAAATCAAGTCGTATTGCTTGGACAGGGCGCGTCCCGGGTCGGTGTAGAGCAGCTCGAACGAGTCGTCGGCCGGTGAGCAAAACGGGTTGTGGCTGAACGTAAAGCCCCCGGATTCCTCGTCGATCTCGAAGAGCGGGAAGTCGATGATCCACACAAAGGCCAGCTGATTCGGCTCAATCAAGTCCAGGGCTCGGCCCAGGTGCAGGCGCAGGGCCCCTAGCGCTTCGGCCACGACCGGCGCGGATCCGGCGACGATGCAGACGAGGTCTCCCTGGTTCGCTCCGGCGTTCCGCGCCGCCTCGCGGAGCGCGTCCTCCCCGAAGAACCGGGCGAGCGGTGAACGGATGGAGCCATTGTCGTTCAGCGCGATAGTCGCCATGCCGGCCGCCCCGGCCTCCTGGACGATGTCTTGCAGCGCGCTCACCTCGCGCCGCGAGTAGCCGGCGATGCCGGGCGCCACCACGGCCTTCACTTGGCCACCGTCGGCGACGGCGTCGTCGAACGCGCGGAACCCGCGACCGGACACGTCCGGAGCCACGTCCACGAGCTCGAGGGCGAAACGCACGTCCGGCTTGTCGGTGCCGAAGCGGCGGATGGCTTCCGCGTGACTGATTCGCGGGAATGGAACTTCCGCCAGATCCTGTGACGACAGCTTGCCGACGATGTGCAGGTACAGCGATTCGATGAGTTCCAGCAGGTCCTCGCGCTCCACGAAGGCCATCTCGATATCGAGCTGGGTGTGCTCGAACACGCGGTCCGCCCGCAGGTCCTCGTCCCGGTAGCAGCGCGCCAACTGGAAGTAGCGGTCCAGTCCGGCCACCATGATCAGCTGCTTCATCTGCTGCGGCGACTGCGGCAGCGCGTAGAAGTTTCCGGGATGCAGCCGGCTCGGCACGACGAAGTCACGCGAACCCTCGGGCGTGCTGCGGACGAGCGTCGGCGTCTCCAGCTCCAGGAAATCGCGCGCCCACAAATACTCCCGCATCTCGCGCACGACCTTGTGGCGCAGCTCGATGAGTTCACGCAGGCGCCGGCGTCGCAGGTCCAAATAGCGGTGGCGCAGTCGGACGCTCTCATCCACGTTCGTCTCGGCCGTGATCTCGAATGGCGGCGCCTTGGACTCCGCCAGCACGGTTACGGCCTGCACGCCAAGCTCAACGTCGCCCGTGGCCAGGTCGGGATTGGCCGTGCCGTCCGGTCGCGTGCGAACCGCTCCACTAACGCTCAGCACATACTCCGAGCGTGCGCGGCTGGCAGCTTCATGCGCTTCCGGCGCCTCGTCGCGGTTGATCACGATCTGAGTGATGCCGTAGCGGTCGCGCAGGTCGATGAAAATCAGCCCGCCCTGGTCGCGTCGGCGGTGCACCCAGCCGTTGAGGGTGACGGCTTGACCGGCGTGCGCAAGACGCAATTCGCCACACGTATGCGTGCGCTGGGGCCACGTAGCGCGCAGCGGGGCGGGTCGTTCAGCGGAGGTCACGGCGCGGCTGTGTCTGGAAGCTGGGGAGCGCTGCCTAGGCTCGCCCGCTCGGCGCCATGATCACGCTGAGCACCCGGCCGTCCTGCTCGGGCATGATGTCCCGCTCGACCACCCCGCAATCGGCCAGCGTCTGCTTGACGCGCTCCAGAATTCGAACGCCGAACTCGGGATGGATTCGTTCGCGAGCCCGAAACCGAACCGTGGCCTTCACCTTATTGCCATCCTTAAGGAAGCGTTCCAGCCGGCGGATGAGGAACTCAAGGTCGTGCTCGCGCGTGGCCGGACGAAATCGAACTTCCTTGACCGTGCCGGCCTTTTGGCGCTTCTTGCCTTCTCCCTGCTTGCGAGTTTGGTGGTATTTGAACTTGCCGTAGTCAAGGATCTTGGCTACCGGCGGATGGGCGTCCGGCGAAACCTCCACCAAGTCGAGCCCACGCCCGCGCGCGACCGCCAGGGCCTGCTCTGTCGGAACTATTCCGATCTGCTGTCCGTCTTCGTCAATCAAGCGAACTTCGCGGATCCGGATCTCGTCGTTGACCCGGGGGCCCTTGGGTCGGGTCCGCGGTTCCGCAAATCGATGGTGGGGGGCTCGCAGAAACAACTCCTTGCGCCGCGGCGCGTCACGTCAACCAGCACTTCGATTAACGCTAGCATATGAGGACCGGGGTACTTAGCAACCGCAGGATCGGCCGCTTGGCGCGCCCGGTCCCACGGCTCGAAGGAAAACGCTGCGCTTGGTTGACACGGGCCAGGCAAGCCTGAGAGGCGGCACACCCCGCCACGATAGCCCCCGAATCCAGGTTGCCCGCGCGCCGACGGCTCAAGCCGCTCTCGGGGACCTCTACGTCGTGGTGCAAGGCGGCACGGACCGCCAGGGACGTGCCTTTGTCAGCGCCGCGACTACCACCTACTACGCGGCCGAGTCCGATGACATCGCGGCGGCGTTGGTCAGCGGCATGCGACAAGCGTCCTACAGCGTCACCGTGTCGGCCGATCCGGGCGAGGCGGAGGCGATCGTCGGCGCCACGGGGGCCGTCATCGCCGACGGCATCGTCTACATCGCCCAAGTCTTGCCCACGCAGGTCTTTTTCCTGCGCAACGGCACGATCAATGCCCTTCCGAACGAGTCCGATCTCGAATCCGGCTACCAATCCAGTCTTGACGTCGAGCAAGAAATCGACCTGTTTCGCGCGCAGCTTCAGGACGGTGACTGCCTGGTCTTGGCGTCGACGGACCTTCGTCATGAACTCACGGAACGTGAAATCCGCGGCATGCTGCGCCGGCGCTCGGCCCAGGAAGCGGCGTACGACATGTGCGCGCTCATCGCCCAGCGCGGCGGGCAACAGTGCGAAGTCCTGGTCGTGCAATTCGCGGACGTCTCGGCCCGCAGAGTCCCAACGGATGACAGGCATCCGCCCGCAGCCACGGACACGACATCCATCGGTTCCTTGGACGACGGAGACCCGGAGCTCGCCTACCAGGGCGAGTCGGTGAGCCAGTCGCACCCCGCCAGCCTGCAGTCGCCGCGGCAAGCGGACCCGCGTCTCGGGAGGCGCGTTCAAACCGGTGGGGCCTACGCCGCCGAGACCCGGTCCGACCTTTCTCGAAATCGGGCAGCGCCGGCGCCAAGCAAGTCATTGGCACAGCGGATCATCTCGCTGCCCGTTACGCTGATCACGCTCGTTGTTGTGCTGCCGATGGTGGTGGTGCGTGCGCTCGTGGATCTCGTTACCGGCAGAGGTCGCAACCGGCGCGTTCGGCCACAAGCCACCGCGCCCGAGCCGCCGACCGACCGGCTCGACGACGACTGGGACAGCCTGCGTGACCTTCGGGCCGCAGGTCCCGGCGACCAGCGGTCCCCGGTCGATGCGGCGCCGCCCGCGCGCCCGCTCGAATATGTAGGCGCCGATTTGCAGGGACACCGTGATCCGCTGCTGGTCCGCCGTCGGCGCTCGTTCCCCGGGCCGGGCACCCTCCTCTTCGGCTTGTCGCTGGCGTTGCTCGTGGTGATGGCGGTAGTGCTGATCCTGCGAAACTCGCCGGCACCGGCCGAGACCGAACTCATCGAAACCCCCACGCCCGACGGTCCGTCGCTCACTGCGACCGCCGCCCCGGGCAACTTCGAACCCGTTGAGTCAAGCTCGCGCGCCACGGAGTTGCTCACCCAGGCCGAGGATCTGTTCCGCGAGGCGCAAGACCGCGGGCCCGAGGAGGGCCGCGCCGCCACACTGCTGATGCTGCGCGACGCCGAGGACCTGGCGAATCAGGCGCTATCGGCAGACACCGCCCGGCTGCTCGCGCAGGACATCAACCGTCTCCTCGACGACATCACGCGTGAGGAAGAACGCATCAACCGCGTCTACAAAATCGTCCCAAGCTCAACCATCGACGAGTTCGATAGCGCAGGCATCGGCAGCGCGGTGGAAGCCCTTGATGTTCGACTGGACTCGAAGTATGTGATCGATGCTATTTCGGATCAGCTGTTGTCCTATGAGACCGCGCGCCAAGGCGTGTCGCTGCTGAGGAAGGGCGACGTCGTCGGTTCGGTGACGGTTCAGGATTTGATCGCCGTCATCGACCGATCGTTGAGTCCGATCGTCATCGACAATCGATACAACATCTTCAGCATCGATGAGAGCGATACGGCGCGCCTGCTGCGCATCACTGGAACCGAGGAGTGGCGGACCCCCGTGGCGTTCGACAACTTCAACAACAATCTCTACGTGCTCGATCCAGGGGCGAACACGATCTTCAAATACCAATGGACCGCCGGCGGCTACGAGTTGGGGCCAACGAGCTATTTGGACGCTCGGGATGAGATTGACCTCTCAACGGCCATTGATTTCGCAATCGACGGCGACATCTATGTCCTGTTCGAGGACGGATCGATCCTGAGATTCCGCGGCGGCTCCCAGATCGGCTTCACCATCGCTGGGCTCGAGGGCGACGCGCTGCGAGCGTCCCGGATTTTCACCGACGCCGAGTCGGAGAGCCTCTTCCTGGCCGACGTTTCCAACAAGCGCATCGTCGAAATCGACAAGCGCGAGGGAACCGCGGGAGCCTTCGTGCGCCAATTCAAATACGCCGGCTCGGATGACTTCTTCGCCGATATTCGCGGGCTCTGGGTCAGTGAAATCGACGGGCGCATGATCGTGCTGGGCAAGGACAGGCTGCGTCAGTTCGTCCTGCCGCGACTCGCCGACGGCACAGGCGCCTAGACGCGCCGCTGAGCTGACAGTGGAGCGGGGAACGGGAATCGAACCCGCGTTTTGGGCTTGGGAAGCCCACGTTGGGCCACTCAACTATCCCCGCCGGGAGCACATCCGCCCGGCGCCCCAAGCTTCACGTGCGTCCGAACCGCCGTCAACTGGGGCCGATTCGGGTATAGTGCGGCTCGCTGGCTTGGCGCGGGCGGGACCAGCCCTTACGTGAGCGAGCACCACATGGATGACATCGGCACAGTTGCGCAGCGCGTCTCCGATAGTGTCAATCAGGTCATTGTCGGCAAGCGCGACGCTGTCGAACTCACCGTCGTCGCCCTGCTGAGCAACGGTCACATCCTGATCGAGGATGTGCCGGGAGTCGGGAAAACGACGCTAGCCAAGGCCATGGCGCAGTCGCTGGGCCTTTCGTTCAGCCGCGTGCAGTTCACGCCGGACATGCTGCCGAGCGACGTGACCGGCGTGACGATCTACAACCAGAAGTCGCAGGAGTTCGAGTTCCGCGCCGGCCCGGTGATGTCGCAGATTCTGCTGGCGGATGAGGTGAATCGCGCCACGCCGAAAACGCAATCGTCGCTGCTGGAGGCCATGGAGGAGCGCCAGATTACCGTGGACGGCGTGACTCACACCCTGCCCAGCCCGTTCCTGGTCATGGCCACGCAAAACCCCATCGAGTACGAGGGCACCTTTCCGCTGCCGGAGGCCCAGCTCGACCGCTTCTTTCTGCGCGTGAATTTGGGCTACCCGGATCGATCGGACGAGGTTGAAGTCCTCGGCGCCCAGCAGCACACCCACCCGCTGACCGCCGTGCGGCAAGTGGCCGACGTCGACACGATCCTGGCGGCGCAAGCGGCGGTGCGGGAGGTCTACATCGACCAACTCGTGCACGAATACATCGTCGATCTCGTGCGGGCCACCCGCGACCATGGCGAGGTCTACCTGGGAGCCAGTCCGCGAGGCAGCCTGTTTCTCTACCGCGGCAGCCAGGCGCTGGCGGCGATGCGCGGCCGGGACTACGTGATTCCCGACGACGTGAAGAACCTGGCCGTGGCGGTGCTGTCCCACCGGGTGATCGTGAGCCCGGCCGCCCGCATCCGCAGCGTCGACACTCGCGACGTAGTGCGGGAGGTGCTGGATACACTGCCAGTCCCGGGAGCCAGCGCCGCCTGACCACATGACCGACGGTTTCCTCGAGTTCGCCCTCGCCGTCAGGACCATCGATGGCTGGGGATGGTGCGGCGTCGCGGCCAGCGAAGTCGGACTGGTGGGCGCGACGCTGGCACACAGCCGCGAAGCGGCTTGCGTAACCGCCCTGCAGCGGACGTCTAGCGCCGCGCGCACCCGGTCACGCGGGGCGCAGCGCTCGCGCCGACGGCGCGCCGAGCATGAGCAGTGGCCGGTCGCGGGACGCGCGGCCTACCAGACGGCCGGTCAGGCGCTCGAAGAGCTGTGGGAGTACCTCACGTCCGGGCGCCAGCGCTTGGACGTCGCCCTGGACCACCGCGCAGGCACCGATTTTCAACGGCGCACCTGGGACGCGATCCGCGACGTGCCGTTCGGAGAAACCCGCAGCTATGCCTGGCTGGCCCGTGCGGTCGGCAGCCCCCATGCCACCCGGGCCATCGGCCGAGCCGTCGGCTCGAGCCCGAATCTCATCTTCGTCCCCTGCCACCGCATTGTCGGCTCACGCGGTCTGGGCGGCTATGTCCGCGGCACTGGCGTGAAGCAGAAGCTGCTCGATCACGAAGCGGCCTGGCCGCGCATGCAGCCAATGCTCGGCGCGTAGGGGCTACCCCGGGCCCTAAAAGTCGAGCCCGATATCGATGGCGCGGGCCGAGTGTGTGAGCGCCCCGATCGAAATGTCGTGGACACCGGTCTCGGCGTAATCCCGCACGTTCGACAGGGTCACTCCGCCCGTCACCTCCAGGCGCACGTCGCCGGTGACTACCCCAACGGCGCGCTCAACCTCGGCCACCGGCATGTTGTCGAACAGCAGGGCGTGCGCGCCCGCGGAAACGGCCGCCGCTGCCTCGTCGCGAGTTTCGACCTCGACTTGGATCGCCATGCCGGCCGGAGCTCCACTCCGTGCGCGCGCGATGGCCCGGGCCACATCTCCCGCGGCCGCAATGTGGTTGTCCTTGATCAAGATCGCGTCGAAGAGCCCGGCGCGATGATTGGCGCCGCCGCCCATCCGCACGGCGTACTTCTCCATGGCGCGCAGCGTCGGGGTGGTCTTTCGCGTATCGAGGATGCGCACCCCGGTCCCTTGCACGGCATCCACAAAGGCCCGCGTCAGGGTGGCGACGCCGCTGAGGCGTTGCAGGAAATTGAGCGCGACGCGCTCGCCCGTGAGCATGGCCTGGGTTCGAGCGCGCACCACGGCCGCAGTTTCGCCGGCCCCGACCCGCGTCCCGTCGGCCGCCACGGATTCCACCTCGGCCGCGTCGTCCAGCTGAGCAAATACCTCGCGCGCCACGTCCAGTCCCGCCACGATGCCGAGTTCGCGGAACACGATTGGCGCCTTCACGGTGCCATGCGTATCGACCACGGCGTTGGTCGTCACGTCACCCGTGCCGATGTCCTCGGCCAACGCGCGGCGAACGGTCGCTTGCACGGTTTCGGCTGACAACTGAGGCGGCGGCATGAGTCGCTGGGTGACCGGGAAGCGGGCGGACAAGCCATCCTAGCCGGATCCTCGGGCAGTCCGTCGCGAACGTGAGAAAGCCCGCGATTCACGCCAATCGCCGGTGCTAGCCTCGACCGAAGATGCCCGGAGCGCCTGAGGGAAGGATCATGAATCTCCGGCGACTTGCCCTGACACTTTCCATCACGGTTGGCCTCGCGCTGACCGTCGCCGCGTGCGACGGCGATCGCTCGCCGACCGAGATTTCAACGGGTGGCCCAAGGGCGAGCCTGGCCGCGACCACGGCAACCGCCAGCCTTCCCGCGCCGACCAGGGCGGTCGAGGTCTCCCAGCCCACGGCGACTGCCCCGGCCGTGTCTGCCACGCCGACCGCCGCCAGCCCGGCGCCGACGGCGACGCCGACGCCGGCGACGACGGAGTCCAGCCTCGCCGGCGAAGACCTGCGACGTGCGGTGACGATTCCGGACCTTGTCGATCTGGCGCGGCCTTCGGTCGTCCACATCGCGACCGAGGTCGCGACGTCGGACACCAGTGGGCCGTCCACGCCCGGAGGCGGCGTTGGCACCGGGTTCATCATCAGCGCCGACGGCTACATCGTCACCAACAACCACGTGGTTGCCGGCGCCGATCGGGTCGTCGTCACCTACCCGCTCACCACAACGGAGATCACCGCAACACCGGCAGCGCCGTCTCCCCGTCGTCGCCATCCACACCGAGCCGTCGATGCGGAGGTCGTCGGTCTCGATCCGCAGACCGACCTGGCCGTGCTCCGCATCGACGTGGAGGGCTTGCCGCCGCTGCCGCTGGGCTCCTCGACGGATCTGCGCATTGGCGAAGTGGTGGTTGCCATTGGCCACGCGCTGGACCTTCCCGGCGGGCCCACCGTCACCGCCGGGGTCGTCAGCGCCGTCGACCGGGTGCTCACCAACATTGGACCGCAGCGCCTCACCCTGAGCGATCTCATCCAGACCGACGCCTCGATCAATCCGGGCAACAGCGGGGGGCCGCTGCTGAATCTCTACGGCGAGGTCGTCGGCGTGAATTCCGCCGGCGCGGGCGCCGCCGAGGGCATCGGCTTCGCCATCGCCATCGACAACGCCAAGCTGGTGATCGACGCCCTGATCGAGGACGGCGTCGTCACCCGCGGATTCATGGGCATTCGGTCAGCCACCATTACGCCCGCCATTGCGCGACAGTTCGACCTGCCCGTGAGTCAAGGCCTGTACATCCAGGCCATCACCGTGGGCTCCGGCGCGGACCAGTCCGACCTGGAGGCCGGCGACATCATCGTCGGCATCAATGACGAGCCAGTCGGCGACATCGGCGGGCTGGGCCGCATTCTGGCAAAGTACGGGCCAGGCAGTACCGTGACGGTCTGGTACCTGCGGACGGACGCGGGAGACGATCCCCAACGAACCGAAGTCACGCTGGGCGAGCGACCCGATCGCTAGACGCCGCCGATAGCCGAACGCGTCGTCCTCGGCGGGCGTCCACTCGGTGGTTTGGACCTGCCCATGGCTGACGATCTGTTTGAACACGCCTCGCGCGAGGCCATTGCGGCCGAAGCGCCGCTCGCGGCGCGCATGCGGCCCCGCAGCCTTGATGAGCTTGTCGGTCAGCGCCATCTGCTGGCGCCCGGGTCGTCGCTACGTACGTCGATCGAGCGCGACGCCATCTGGTCCGCGATCCTCTGGGGGCCACCGGGGTCCGGCAAGACCACCTTGGCACGGCTTGCGGCCACCACCACCCGCCGCCGCTTCGTTCAGCTCAGCGCCGTCACCTCGGGCGTGCGCGACCTTCGGGATGCCGTCGTCGAGGCCCGCGAGCAGCGGGCCTTGCACCAGCGCCGCACCGTCGTGTTCATCGACGAAATCCACCGCTTCAACAAGGCCCAGCAGGATGCGCTGCTGCCCCACGTCGAAGACGGCACGATCGTCCTCTGGGGCGCGACGACCGAGAATCCCTACACCAGCGTCATTGCGCCCCTGCTGTCGCGAGTTCGGGTGCTCCGACTGGAGCCGCTCTCTCGCGACGACTTGCGCACCATCGTGCAACGGGCCGTCGAGGAGGAGAGTCGCGGCCTGGGCGAGTCGAAGCTCATCTTCAATCCAACGGCCGTCAACGCCATCGTCGCGGGCGCCGGCGGCGACGCACGGACTGCGCTGAATTGGACCGAGGCCGCCGCCTTGCACGCCACGATGCTCGGCGAGGCCGCCGTGGACGCCACAACCGTTCGTCAAGCCGTGCTCGAGCGGGGCGTCCGCTACGACCGCGCCGGCGACGACCACTTCGACACAATCTCCGCCTTCATCAAGAGTGTCCGCGGATCCGATCCGGACGCCGCGCTTCTCTGGCTCGCCAAGATGCTGCGAGCCGGCGAGGCGCCCGAGTTCATCGCGCGGCGACTGGTGATTCTGGCCTCGGAGGACATCGGCAACGCCGACCCGCAAGGACTCCCGATCGCAACCGCCGCCGCAGCCGCGGTTGAGCGCGTGGGATTGCCGGAAGGTCGCTACGCGCTGGCGCAGGCCACGATCTATCTCGCCTGCGCGCCCAAGAGCAACGCCGCCGGTCGCGCCCTCGACGCCGCGGAGGAGGCGATCGCCGCCGGGGCGGACCTGGAAGTCCCCGCGCACTTGCGAAACACGCCGCCTCGGGGACCGCACGAGACCGATACGGAATACCTCTACCCGCACGACTATCCAGACAATTATGTCAACCAGGCGTACGTGCCGCCCTCACTTCGGAAGCATCGTTTCTACGAGGGCCGCGGCTCGGGGCAAGAATCGGAACTCTGGCGCCGGCTGAAGCAACGCCGCCGTGCCGACTCCGACGGTTCGGAACCGACTGGACAGGACCCGGCACCCTAGACCCCGCCGCTACCCCGGTACGGCCGCCGGATCGTCAACCCGCCACACCTCGCCGTGGATGGTGGCGACCAATAGCACCTGGCCACCGACGGCATCACGCGCGACGGCCACCGACTCGATCGGGACGCCGTCGAGCTCGGGAATGAGCGGATACCAAAGGCGTCCGCGGTCGGATGACCGGAGCAATCCGGCGCTCGTCGCCACGAACAGCGTGTTGTCGTCCGCAAAGTCAAGCGAGGCGACCACGGAGCGAATCGCCGTCTCCAGGCTGCTGGGATACAGCGCGTTCCAATGACCGACCACCGTGCCGCTCGGCCGCAGCACGTACGGTCCGGTCGCCAGGCTGAAAAACTCTTCGCCGTCGGCGGGTTCAGCGTCTGGGATCGTGAGCGACGCCCAGTGGTAGGCGCCGTCCTGCTGCACGTAGCGCGACCACGACGCGCCGCGATCCGTGGAGCGGTAGACGGCAACCACGCCCTCTCCGGCCGTTGCGGCAAGGATCGTCCCGTTCTCGGCGAATCGCGGCGAGAATGCCACCTCCAGCACCGCCGCCCCGCGGAATCGCTCGTCGACGGCGTTCCACGTCTCCCCCGCGTCGCTGCTCATGAGCAGTACGCCTCCGTAGCAGGCGAGTGCGATCAGCCCATCGTCGGCGAACGAGGGCGAAAATGCCGCCGCCATGACCGGATGCTGGGCCGGCACGCCGTACATCAGATCCCAGGTCTCGCCGGCATCCGAAGTACCGATCAGAAAGTCCGCCGACAGCGCCAAGGCAATACCGTCATCGGCGAACGCCGGCGAAATTGCCAGACTGACTACCGTGGGTTCGGGGAACCCGCTGGTCACCTCGGTCCAATGCCGACCGCCGTCACGAGAAACCATCACGCCCTCGCTGGCCGTTCCGGCCAGCATCACGCCGTCGCGGGCGAATTCGGGCGACGGCTGCAGGGCAAGGATGGGCAGGCTCGTCAGGCCGTTGCTGCTCGCCGCCCACTTCTGGCCGCCGTTGACGGAGCGAATCACGCCGGCGCCGTTGACCCCGGCGAGTACGACCCCGTCGGCCCCCGTGGCAAGGGCCAGCAGCGACGCGCTGCGCGCTCCCCGGAGCCGAACACGCTGCCAACTCGAACCCGCATCCGACGACCGCCAAAGCGTATTGCCGGCAACCGCAATCGCCGCCCCGTCCGCTCCCCCAACGACGGTCACGGCGTTGATGGGACGGTTCGACGGCACGTCGTCCACGGCGGACCAGGTCGTGCCGTGGTCCTGCGTCCGAAAGAGGCCGTACGCTTCCGTGCCGGCAAGCGCCAGCCCGTCGTCGAGGAAGGTCGGCGACATGGCGATGCCCAGGACCGTCGCGTCGTCGGGCAGGCCCGTTCCAGGCGACCAGGACCGCGCCTGGTCGACGCTGCGCATGATGCCGCCTTCGACCGCACCCGCGAACAGCACGTCGGCGGAGTGGGGCGCCACGGCCAACGCGGTGATCTGCGCGTCGGCCAGCTCCGGGCCGTAGCCGTTCCACGACCCGCCGCGGTTATCGGAGATATAGACGCCGCGGCCGTCGGTTCCGGCGGCGATGGTTTCGTCGTCGGCGTAGAAGGGAGAAAACGCCAGGGCCGTCACCGTTGGGTGCTCGCCCCAGAACATCCGGCGCTCCCAGCGCTCGCCGCCGTCATACGTCATGTGCAGCCCGGAGTCGGTCGTTCCGGCGACCGCCGTCCGGTCGTTGGCGAAGTCCGGCGACACGGCCACTGCCTCGATGAATGGACTGCGCAACGCGCTCGTCGCGGCCCAGCTCTGACCGGCGTCGTCGGAACGGAATACGCCGGTCAGCGTGCCGGCGAACACCGTCGTCGTGCCGTCCGCGCCCACGACGCTGGACAGCGAGGTGACCGTCCCGCCCTCCCGCGCGGACAGGCGCTGGGCGACGGGTACGCGGTCGGACTCAGTCATCGGCTGCAAGCCTTGGACGCTGACAGGTCACGGGCGTTCTCCTTGGAAACGGTCGCTATTCGACGCACTACCGAAGCGGCAATCCTAACGGGCTACGCAAAGTATGGCGCGGCGTGCTCACGCAGCCAGTTCAAGCTGGCGACAATCCAGGCTTCGGCGTCGTGCTCGGGCGGCGCGAGCACCTCCACGCAGTGCTGCAGATTGTCGGGGTCCGGGGCGCCCTGCTGCAACACATCGAGGATTTCGAGCACCGGCACGACGCCGTCCCCGATGGGCGTGTTGAAGAACCTTGGCTCGCCGATCAGCGTGTAGGGCTGCACGCGCATGTCCTTGATGTGCGTCATCACGGTGTAGGGCGCGGCCAGCCGCGCCGCATCGAGCGGGTCCTCGACGACGGAAATCGAGTTGACGAAGTCGAAATTGTGGCGCAGCCAGGGCGACGCGACGGCGTCCATCACCTGTACGTAGTCGGCGACGCGGTAATCCATGTGCGATTCGGTAGTCAGGACGATGCCCAGCTCTTCGGCGATGGGGATGAGCGACGTCAGATTGCGGATCATTGCGTCGATCTGCTGGGCCAGCGGCGGGTCGTCGATGAACCGGTGGCGCAACCCGGCCTCGCGGTGGACCACGTTGACGATGGTCGCCCCCGCGGCCGCGGAAAGCTCGATGGCCCGCACGCACCGTTGAAACTCGGTGCCGCCGCTCCATCCGTTCGCCGTCTCGGCCAGCCGGTAGGACGTCGCGTCGCGGGCGGCGCGCCGCGCGGCCATGTCCGTGGCGCCCCAGGCGTCGGCGTCGGCCGGGAGATCCGGAACGGCGATGCCGAAATACTCAATCCCCGCGTCGCGCATGACGTCGCCAAATCGGCCGGCGCCGGCCTCGTCCTTGAACCAGCCGGGGTCCATGTAGAGCGCCGTAAGCCCGTGCACGCGCGCCCGCTCGATCATCCAGCCGGGTAAATCGTCCGCCCTCTCCGGCGGTTCGACCGACTCGAAATATGGCAGACGTCCAGTGGAATACCGGTAGGTCGCGCTGTCGGTGCGCAGCCAGGGATACGCCACCCAGCGATAGCTTGCCTGAGAGAGTCCGAGCTTCATGTCGACTCGAACAGGTGCCCGCGCTCGGCGCGCAGCCACTCGATGCTGGCCCGCACCCACACGTCGGGATCATGGTCGGGCGGCGGCGCCACCTCGACGCATACGGGCATCGAGTCCGGGTCCGCCGCCTCAGCCTGCACCAGGTCGAGGATCTCGAGAATTGGGACACTGCCCCGCCCTAACGGCGCCCAGGACACCTGCGCCTCGCCGGTTCCGGTGGCCGGCTGGATGCGCATGTCCTTCAGGTGCATGTTCACGGCGTACTTGGCCGCCAGCCGCGCGCCGTCCATCGGGTCCTCGATCACGGCAATGGGGTTGGCCGTGTCGAGATTGATCCGCAGCCAGGGCGAGTCGATGGCCTCGACCACCTGCACGACCTCGGACAAGCGATAGTCGATGTGGTTCTCCCAGGCCAGCACCACGCCGTATTCGGCGCAGACCGGCAGGAGCGACCGGAAGTTGGCTTCCGCCCGCTCCAGCTGAACCTCGATCGGCGGATCCTTGGTGAAGTGGTTGTGCCGCACGGCCTGGTTATGCACCGCCGCCGCCACCGTGGCGCCGGCCCAGGCACTGCGCCAGATCTGCTGGATGGTCGAGTGATACTCCCCGCCCTCCCACTCTTCGGCGCTGGCGGCGACGTTGAAGGCCGCGTTGCTCACAAGCATCACCCCGGCGGCCTCGGCACGCTCGCGGAAGGTCTGGGCCGCGGCGCGTCCGGCAAACGTCCGCGACGCCACGTAGAGCGACTGCACGCCCAGGGACTCCACCCGATCAAGCAGCCAGAATTCGATTGGCTCGTCCGGGTCCGGCGGGTCCAGCGATTGCAAGTAAGGCAACCGCCACTCGTCCTGGAGGAATATCGGGCGGTCGCGGCGCATGTCCGGATATGCCATCCACCGATAGCACGCCTGCGAGATGCCGAGTTTCATGGGCGACTCGTCACGAGGTTTCGCGCAGTGCGCGCCACACGAGCTCTTGCGTGTCCAGGATGTCGTTGCGGCCCATGGCGTCGGCCAACGCCTCGGCGTCGATCGCGTCGAGCACGCGCAGCAGGAAATTGGTGTTCGACACGAACTGCTGCGCGCTGCGGATGGGCTCCTCGCGTGTCCAGACCACGTCCATGCCCAGGTAATACGGATAGTCGGCCTCGCGCAGCCAGTGCAGCAGCTCCAGCGACTCCCACAGGTGGCTGCTGGCGAAGATGGTCGACAGGTCTTGCGGCAGCTGGGTGTCGTTGAGGTGCACGTGATACAGCAGGCCGCGGCGGGCGGCTTCCCACGCCGCTTGCGCCGCGTTCTCGCCGCTCATGAAGGTGTGGCTCACCTCCAGTTGCGCGCCAAGGTTCGGCAGATTCAGCTCGCCGATGATCTCCAGCGTCTTGCTCATCGAGCCCACCGTGGCCCAGCCGCGCGGCAAGTAGGGCCGAAACTCCAGCGCCACCTTCAGCTCGCCGGCCGCGTCGCAAATCTCACGCAGGGCGTCCAGCGTGCGCTCGCGCGCGGCGCGAAAGTCCTGCTGAAACGGGTAATCCGCGCCGTCCATGGGCGTGAACACGTAAACGCCCAGGCCGCCGAGCGCGCGCGCCACCTCGACGGCGTGCAGGCACATGTCGATGGCCTCGCGCCGCTCGGACGCGTCGGGCGAGGTATAGGCGGCCCAGGGGAACGAGCCACGAATGTAGGGCTCGCCGTGGTGAATCATGGAGCATTGCAGCCCGCGGTCGTCGAGCCGCTGCTTCACCTGGTGCGCGCTGTCCAGCGTCACGCACGTGCCGCTGAAGAACTCGATGCCCGCCAGATCGGGAATCCGGTCCACGGCGCGAAAGGCCTCGTCGATCTGGTCCATCGAGGGACCGTCGACCATGCCCAGATGGTGATACAGACCCACGGAGTATCGCGGCACCCAGTCCATACCCGCTGCTCCTAGTAGTAGCCGAAGCCCCCGTCGGCCTTCGCCGGCACGGGGCGCCGCCACGATTGGTAGGGGTGTTGCGCCACGACCGCCTCGTTCAGCGTCACGCCCCAGCCCGGACCCTGCGGCAGTTTGACATAGCCGTCCTCGATCTCGATGCCGCCATGCAGGAAGCTGTGGCGCAGCGCGCTCGCCTGGGCCCGCGGGCCCACCGTCTGCGGCGACTCCATGATGAGGAAGTTGGGCGTGGCCGCGCCGAAATGCGCCGTGGCCACGGACGATAACCCGCCAAACGGGTTGTGCGGCGCCAGCGACAGCATGTGCGCCTCGGCCAGCGCCGCGATCTTGCGAATCTCGGTCATGCCGCCGCAGAGCAGGATGTCGGGTTGCAGCAGGTCGGCTCCCTGCGCCTCGATCAGCGCCTGGAACTCGTGTTTGCCATAGAGGCTCTCACCCGTGGCCACGGGCAGGTTCATCGCGCGCCGCGCCTCGGCCATCACCGTGTGACTGCCCGGCCTGATTGGCTCCTCGATGAACATCGGGCGGAAGGGCTCGATGGCCCGCGCCAGCTCGGCGGCCTTGGCCGGCTCCTCCAGCTTGGCGTGAAAGTCGACGCCGATCTCGGCCGCGTCGCCCACCGCCGCGCGCACGGCCTCGACGCGCTCCGACACGATCTGGATAGCGTTCTGCCACGGCAAGCGGTCGTCCTCCGGCGAGTAAGGGAAGAGCTTGAACGCCGTGAACCCATAGTCGCCCGCCATGGCCGTGGCTTCCTCCGCCATGTCCGCCGGATCGCCGGTCACTACGTCGAAATAGACCCACACGCGGTCGCGATAGGATCCGCCCAGCAGCTGATACACCGGCTGATCGGCCAGCTTGCCCGCCAGGTCCCACAGCGCCAGGTCGATGCCGCTTATCGCCGCCCAGCCCACCGCGCCCGCGGGAAACCGCAGTCCGCGGTAGCACAGGTGCCAGAGCCGCTCGCGGCGCGTGGCGTCCTGCCCCACCAGCCACTCGCCGAGATAGCGAACCGTCTCGGCAACCGCGAGGTCCGGACCGGCGGCATACGCCTCGCCAAGGCCCACCAGCCCCGACTCCGTCGTGATGGTGACGTAGTTGGCGTTATGGTGCGTGTCCGAGGCCGTCCGCACCTCGACGGATTGGATGCGCACCTAGACCCGCCTCACGAATTTCACGACGCGCGCGAGCCTAGTCCGTGCGCTCCGCAGCGTCCACTCTGCGAGCGGCGTGGACGCAATCTGCGACAAGGCGCTGTCGCGCGGCACGGGAACGCGCAGGCTGCCGAGCTAGGCAACAACGCAATCGGCGCGACGCGATCGCCACACGCTCTCAGGGTCTGGGCCGGATTGTCGTTCTGCGCCGACTCCTAGCCCGCCGACGCTCCGTTCGCGGCCATGGGCAGTGCGCCGCCCTTGGCCTCGATGTCGTCCCAGAAGTGGCAGGACACGAAGTGGCCGTCACCGACGTCCCTGAGCTCCGGCTCTTCCGTTGCGCAGCGATCCTCGGCCCACGGGCACCGAGGATGAAAGCGGCAACCCGACGGCGGGTTCACCGGACTGGGCACGTCGCCGGTGAGGATGATGCGCTCGCGCTTGGCTTCCAGGTCGGGGTCGGGCACCGGCACCGCGGACAGCAGACATCGCGTGTACGGGTGCAGCGGCCGCAGATAGAACTGCTCGCTGGGGGCCATCTCGACGATCTGGCCGAGGTACATGACCGCGATGCGGTGGCTGATCTGCCGCACGACCTTGAAGTCATGGGAGATGAACAGATAGGCCACGCCCAGCTGCTGCTGTAGGTCCAGCAGCAGGTTCATGATCTGCGCCTGAATCGACACGTCCAGCGCCGACACCGGCTCGTCGCAGACGATGAACGACGGCTGCACCGCCAGCGCACGGGCGAAGGCGATGCGCTGCCGCTGACCGCCGGAGAACTCGTGCGGGTAGCGGCTGGAGAAGCGCGGATCGAGCCCCACCAATTCCAGCAACTCGCGCACGCGCTGGCGGCGCTCCTCGCGGTTCCCATGCAGGTCGTGCACCTGCAGCGGCTCTTCGATGATCCGCCCGACCGACATGCGCGGATTCAGCGAGCCGTACGGGTCTTGGAAGATCATCTGCATCTTCCGACGCGCACGCCGCTGGTCGTCGCGGGAAAGCTGGACGAGGTCGTTGCCCTCGAAGATCACCTCGCCCGCGGTCGGCGGCTCGAGCTGCATGATGGTGTTGCCGGTCGTCGTCTTGCCGCAGCCGGACTCGCCGACAAGGCCGAGGGTCTCGCCCGCCTTCAGCTCGAAGCTGATGCCGTCAACCGCCCGCACCAGCCCAGACTGGCGGCGAATGATGAAACCGCGCATCACGGGGAAGTACTTGGTGAGCCCCTTCACCGTCAGCAGCGTTTCGCCATTGGCCGAGCCGTTGCGGCTCGAAGCGGTCGTCATCGTCTCCCCGGCCCTGGCTTCACTCATCGCAACTCACCCGTATCCACGTCCACCCAGCAGCGGAGCGACCGGCCGTCGTCGATCATCTCCACCGGCGGCATTTCCTCGATGCACTTGTCCTTCACGAACCGGCAGCGCGGCGCGAACGGGCACCCGACCGGAAGATTGGTCATGTCCGGCGGCGCGCCGGGGATGGCGCTCAGCCGGTCACCTCGCGCCGCGGAGATGCTGGGCATGGATTCGAGCAGGCCAATCGTGTAGGGGTGTTTCGGCGTATAGAAGATGTCACGGCCAGTTGCGCGCTCGACGATGTACCCGCCGTACATCACCACGATCTCCTGGCAGAATCCGGCGACCAGCGCCAGATCGTGGGTAATGAGGATGGCAGCCATGCCCAACTCTTCGCGCAGGCTCGAAATGAGCTCGATGACCTGCGCTTGAATCGTCACGTCCAGCGCCGTGGTCGGCTCGTCCGCGATCAGCAGCTGCGGCTCGCACGAGATCGCCATCGCGATCATCGCCCGCTGCTGCATGCCCCCCGAGAGCTGGTGCGGATAGTCGTTGGCACGCTCGGCGGGCGAGGGAATTCCCACCCGATCCAGAAGCTCGACGGTGTGCGCGCGCGCCTCGTCCTTGCTCACGCCCAGGTGCAGCCGCTGCGCCTCGTCGATCTGGCGGCCCACCGTCAGCACGGGATTGAGCGAGCTCATCGGGTCCTGAAAGATCATGGAGATCTTTCCGCCGCGAATCCCCCGCATCTCGTTGGGCGGAATCTGCAGCAGGGAAACGCGGCCGGCGCGTGTCTCAATGATCTCCTCGGGATCGATGTCCATCACGTTGGTGTCGCCGAACATGACCTCGCCACCGGTGATTTGACCGGCGGGCTGCGGAATCAGCCGCAGCAGGGCCAGCGAGCTGACGCTCTTGCCGCTGCCCGACTCGCCCACGATGCCGAGCGAACCGCCCGCCGCAAGCTCGTAGGCGATGCCGTTGACCGCCCGGACAATGCCCTCGTCCGTCTTGAATTGGACGGCGAGATCCTTGACCTCGAGCAAGTGGCCGTTGTCGCTCATGCCGTTCTCGCTCATGTCGCCTGCTCAATCACTTGGTCCGCATGCCTCGGCAGCCAGTAGTCGTGATACCGATCATCGCACTCCACGGAGCAGAAGCGCATCCCGCCGGCGCTCACCCACACGTCGCGCGGGACCACCTGGCCGCATAGCTGGCAATTCGTGACGCTAGTTTGCCACCAATCGCCCTTGTGCTCCTCCCAGTGCCCGCCCGTCTCGGACCGGGGCGCGACAGCGACGGGCTCGCGCGTTTCGTCGGTGACGGTCGGCGCCGCGGGAGCCGGCGCATCGGCGCGAAGCCTCGCCGTCTCGTCGGCGTCGATCGTCAGCGTTCCGTTGAGGCGCTCCAAGGCGACGCCGTAGATATCGCGCGCGGCCGTTTCCGACACGAATCCCTCCAAGACATCCCGGCGCACGGCTTCCGCGGCGCGTGTCCTCGGGTCGCCGTAGCCTCCCCCGCCGGGACTCGCGAGCATAACCTGATCGCCCTCTTTCAGCACAATGTTGGCCACGCGCGAGTTGCTGGCCGTGCCGTATTCCTCGCGGAAGGTCACGAACGTATCGTGACCGGCACGCTTCACGAGCAGCGCCGATCGCTGCCCGTCCTCGCCGCCAAAGAGGCCCCAGGCGCCCGACACCATGCGGTCGAATAGCGCCGACACGGTGATCTCCGGCGCCCGCACCTCGAGAATCCGCTCCGAGCCCAGTCCTCCCCGCTGCGCGCCGGCGCCGCCCGAGTCCTGCCGCAGGCGATAGGACCGCTCCAGGAACGGATATCGCGTCTCGAAGATCTCCACCGGCGTCGAGGGGCAGTTGCCATTGGGGATCACCTGGTTGCTGTTGCCATCCGCGTTGGCGCGGCCGCCCCAGCCCACGCCATCGAAGTGGTAGTGGACGTAGTAGCGATCGGTGTCCGGATGCGTGCCGCCGAAAAGGAAGTTGCACGAGGTGCCGCCGGTGTCGGCGGAGACCCGGTCCGGCACCGCCTTGGAGAGCGCGCCGATCACGATGCCCCACACGCGGGGGTGGGTCTCGGTGTTGCCGCCCACGCACGGGCCGGGATGGACCACGTTGGTGAGCGTTCCGGGCGACGCGATCACCGTGATCGGGCGATACGCGCCGTCGTTGTGGGGCACGTTGTTGTCGGCAAAGTGAAACACGGCGTTGTAGGTACCGGAGGCCGTCACGCCGTAGGTGCAGTTCAGCACGTGATCCGCCTGGGGATCGCTCTCGCTGAAATCGGCCACGAGGCTCCCGTCGGAAACCACCAGCCGCAGCCGAATCCAGTCGTGCAAGGGCACCTCGCGGGCGTCCTCCATGTGGCCTTCAAAGGTGTACTCACCGTCGGGGATGGCGCGAATCTCGTCCCGCATCCACCGCTCGGCATAGTCGAGCAGCTCGTCGCTCACCTGGGTGATGCGCTCGACTCCGTAGGCGTCCAGCAACTCGTGGGTGCGCTGCTCGGCCACGTTCAGCGACGCCATCATGGCGTGCAGGTCGCCCCAGGTGTATCGCGGCGCGCGGTGGTTGGACATCATGATGCGCCACACGTCTTCGTTGTATTCGCCGCCGCGCATCAGCCACACCGGCGGCAGGCGCAGGCCTTCCTGGTAAATCTCGGTGGCGGTGGCCGCGAAGCCGCCGACGGCCAGGCCGCCAATTTCCACCAGGTGGGCGATGTTCGAGACGTAGCCGAAGATCTCGCCGTCGTAGAACACCGGCTTGATGACCACGTGCTCCGGCATGTGCACGCCGCCGCGATAGGGGTCGTTATGCACGATGATGTCGCCTTCGCGGACGTTCTCCTCGCCGATTTCGGCGATGAGCCACTTGACCACGAAGCGGATCGCGCCGACCTGCGCGGGGCAGAACTCGGTTTGCGCGAGCATGCGCCCGTGGCGGTCGAAGAGGACGCAGGAGAAGTCACGGCTCTCGCTGAAGATCGGCGAGTAGGCCGTGCGCATCATCGTGGTGCCCATCTCGCGGCAGATGCCGACGAGGCGGTTGTAGACCACGTTGAGCGTGACGAGATCGACGCTGGATGGGGCGCTGGACGTTGTCATCGATGGCGACTCCGGGCACGTGGCGCGTTCATGCGGACCCCTCGGTCCATTCGAGCACGGCGGTGCCATGCGGGCTGACGGTCAGAAGTTGACCGGGGTGGACGACGGTCGTTGAGTCGAGCTCTTCGATGATGGCCGGCCCGGTGATGCGATCGGCGGGCGAGAGGTCCTCGCGGGCGTAGACCGCGCATTCGACTGGCCCTTCCGACGAAAACCACACGTCGCGCGTCCCCGCCGGCTCCGCGGGAAGTCCTTCCGGCAGCTCCGGCAACGCCGGCTTGGCGGTGTCCCCGAACACGGTGACGTTGAACTGCACCAGCTCGATGATCTCGTCCGGGATGCGGTAGCCGTAGGTCGCCTCGTAGTGCGTCTCGAATGCGGCGAGCAGTTGGGCCAACGACTCAGCCGTGACCTCACCCCCGGGGATCGGGATTTCTTCCTCGTAGTTCTGGCCGAGGTAGCGCATGTTCACCGAACGCTGGATTTGCGGCGTGCCCGCGAATCCCTCGTGCTCAAGGTCGGCCGTGGCCTCCGCCACCAGCTCGTTGAGCCGCCCATCGATTGACGGCGCGTCCAGTCGATCCGACCGCAGAATGTGCGTCCAGGTCTTGTCCACGCGCATGTCGGCCAGCAGCGTGCCGAAGGCCGAGCAGAGCCCCGGATGCGGCGGAATCAGCACCCGCCGGGCGCCGATGACCTTGGCGATGGCCGCCGCGTGCAGCGGACCGGCGCCGCCGAAGGCCACCAGGCTGAACTGCCGCGGGTCCAGACCGCGCCGCACGGTGAGCAGGCGCATGGCCTCCGCGATGTTCTCGACGGCGATATCCAGCACGGCCTGAGCGGTAGCCTCCGGACTGAGGCCGAGCGTGCCACCAAGATCGGATAGGGCGCGCTGTGCGAGGTCCGCGTCCAGCCGCACCTCGCCGCCCAGGAAGTTCTCCGGATTGAGCCGGCCCAGCACCACGTTGGCGTCCGTGACCGTCGGCTCGGCGCCGCCCTGCGCGTAGCACGCCGGCCCCGGCACGGCGCCGGCGCTCTGCGGCCCGGCCTGAAGCAATCCGCCGCGATTGATCCAGGCAATGGACCCGCCACCCGCGCCCATGGTCGTCATCTCGATGAACGGCGCCGCGACCGGCAGGCCGAACTCGATCTCCCACGCCGTGGTGTAGCCGATGGCGCCGTCGTCCACCACTCCGACGTCCGTGCTGGTGCCGCCCATGTCGAAGCTGATGATGTTGTCGTCGTCGAGCGATTCGGCGTAGTACTTCGCCGCGATGATCCCGCCGGGCAGGCCGGACAGCACCGTCTGGGCCGGCCGGTCGGCCGCCGATTCCGCCAGCATCTGGCCGCCGTTGGACTTCATCACCGCCCAGGAGCGGGTATTCCCCCACGCCGCCAGCCCCTCGTCCAACGCGTGGATGAATCCCTGCAACAGCGGCCGGATATAGGCGTCGGCGATGGTCGTGCTGGCCCGGTCGTACTCCCGCCAGATCGGCGCGACCTCATGCGACAGCGAAATCGACAGCTCGGGAAACTCACCGGCCAGGTACTCGCGGATCATGCGCTCGTGGTCGGGCTTGACGTACGAGAACAAGCAATTGACCGCCACCGCCACGGCACCGTTCGTGCGTTCGTCCAGCCGCTCGCGCAGCATGTCGCCGAGACTGCCGAGGGCTTCCGGCGTCAGCGGGTCCACGACGGCGCCCATGTAGTCGAGCCGTTCCGCCACTCCGAGGCAATCGCGCCGGGTGACCAAGGGCTCCGGCCGCTCCCAGTCGAGGTCGTAGTGAAATTTGCGATCCACCCGCTGCAGGAACGGCACGTCCTCGAATCCGGACGTCGTCACATAGAGCACCCGTGCGCCCTTGCGTTGGAGCAGCGCATTGACGCCAACCGTCGTGCCGAGCACGAAATAGCCCAACTCGTCGGAGGGAATGCCGCTGTGCTCGATCGCGTCGAAGATCGCGTCGCTGGGGGAATCGGGCGTCGAGGGTCGCTTGACCACCTGCGCCTCCCCGGACGCCTCATCGAGGGCGACGAGGTCCGTAAAGGTCCCGCCCGTGTCGATACCGATGCGAATCGCCAATGCGCGCCTGCCTCAGATCACCCGATGTTGGGGCTCGTCGCCGAGAAGGATACGACGCACCTCGGCCACTGCCGCAAGTTCACAGTCCAAGGCCGCGGTTTCCGACTTCCAGGCAATGTGGGGCGTGACGATGAGGTTTGGCTCGCGAAGCAGTGGATGGTCGAAGTCCGGCGGCTCGGTCTCGAACACATCGAGACCGGCCCCGCCGAGGGCGCCGGAGGCCAGCGCACGTTGCAAGGCATGGTGATCGACGATGCCGCCGCGGGACACGTTGATGAGAAGCGCGCCACGGCGCATGCGAGCGAACTGCGGCGCGCCGAGCATGTTCCGGGTGTCGTCGGTGAGCGGCACGTGCACGGTGAGCGCATCCACCGACGCCAGCAGATCATTGAAATCGCTCGCCACGCGCATCTCGGCTCCGGACGGCGGCGTGAGCCGTTCCGCCGGGATGAAGGGGTCGAACACCACCAGCCGCATGCCGAACCCCGCGGCCAGCGCCGCGGTCGCCCGGCCAATGCGCCCGTAGCCCAGCACCCCGAGCGTCGAGCCGCGGAGGCGACGCGGTTGGAACGTGTCGTCGTAGGTCCGCCACAGGTGGCGCACGCGCACGTCGGCGTCCGAGTCCGTGACACAGCGCGCCAGCGCCAGCAGCAGCGCGATGGCGTGCTCGGCGACTTCCGAGGTGAATGCGTCGGGCGTGTGCGCCACCACCACGCCGCGCTCCTTCGCAGCGTTCAAGTCGACCTTCTCGGTGCCGACGCCGTACACCACGACGCCGCGCAGCTTCGGCGCGCGATCGAGCAAATCGCCATCCACCGGCGTCAGCTCGGTCAGCATCACGTCAGCCTCCGCCACGGCGTCGTAAAGCTCGTCGCGGGGCGGCGCGCCCAGGAACACTATGTCCGCGATGTCGGCAAGCACCTCGACCTCGCGATCGTGATGCGGCAAGCCCGCGCCCGCGGAGACCACGCGATACCGTCGGCTCATCGCCGTGCGCCAACCACTCGGCTATGCAGCGCCGGCAAACCGCTTGGGGAAATACTGCGCGCAGTTCTGCTCCAGCCACTCGACGGTCAGCTTCATCCACAGCTGCGGGTCGTATTGCGGCAGGCAGCACGTCTCGATGCAGTGAGGCAGATAGTCGGGATCCGGCGCGTTTTGCTGCAGGATCTCCATGATCTCGAGGACCTCCACGCTGCCGTAGCCGACCGGTGCGTGGAAAAACTTCGGCTCGCCGGTCGTGGTGATGGACTGCACCCGCATGTCCTTCAGATGCGTCATCACGGTGTAGGGCGCGGCCATGTGGGCGGCATCGACCTGGTCTTCGACGACGGAGTAGCTGTTGGCGAAGTCGTAGTTGATCCGCAGCCACGGCGACGCGACGCCCTCGACCACCTGCACGATCTCGCTGATGCGGTAGTCCATGTGGTTCTCGAAGGCGAGGACGATGCCGCACTTCTCGGCGTCGACCACCAGTTTCGACAGGTTGTCGATCATGCGGTCGATTTGCACGCCGATTGGCGTCTCGGTGCTGAAATGCCCAAATCGCAGACCGCCGTTGGGCATGGGCTGACCGGGAGGGCCGGGCGGGTCGGCGTTGACCATGGCGCTGGTTCGCACGCCGCCGGCCTGCATCCACTCCAGGTGCATGGCGGCGCGCTCGTGCACCGGCGACCACTCGTCGCGGTCGACGGCCCAGGCGCCGTTTACGGAGCCGACCCACTCGATGCCGTTTTCGGCCAGCAGGCGACCATTGGCAGCGGCCGCCTCCTTGCCGTCCAAGAGCGACGCGGCTGTATAGAGGTTGTCGAAGCCCCATTCATTGCAGCGCTCGATCCACCACCCCAGCGCCCCTTCGAGCTCCGCGGGCGGCTCGGTGGTGGTGCCGTAGGGATACTCCAGGCCGCGAAAGCCATACTCGGGCTGATCGATGCGCAGCCCCGGGTAGGACACCCAGCGGTAGGCCGCTTGTGAAAGGCCCAGTCTCATGTCAACGCTCCCTGGTCCGCCGGCAATCGCGCGCCGCTCAAGTATGACCGAAATGCGCCCGGCGCACGCGCGCATTGCCTACCATGGCCAGCACCCCGCTTGGGTCGGCGCCGCCGCACCGGAATAGAGGCCATACCGTGGAGCAACCGCGAGCCATCGTGCTGGGCACGGGCGTGATCGGGCGGGTGCATATCGACGCCCTGCGCCGCAACAACGTCGACATCGTGAGCGTGGTGGCGAGCAGCGAGGCGCGCAGCATCGCCGCCGCGGCCGACTTCGGCGTTCCCCGCGGTGACCCGGACGTGGCCACCGCCCTGCGCGCCACCAGTCCGGACGTGGTGCACGTCTGCACGCCCGACACCTACCACCTCGAGCACGCCGGCATGGCCCTCGACGCGGGCGCCCACGTGGTCTGCGAAAAGCCGCTCACCACCGACGCCGGGTCGGCCGGCGAGCTCTACCGGCGCGCCGCGGACTCGGGCCGCGTGCACGCCATCTGCTTCAACAACCGCTTCTACACGCTGGTGCAGGAGCTGGCCGCCCGCCGGCGGCTGGGCACGCTCGACCGCGTCATGCTCGTCCGAGCGTCCGTCGCGGACGACACCTTTTGGCTCGAAACCGATTGGGACTGGCGCCTGCTCCCCGAAATGGGCGGCCCCACCATCGTCACCTCGACCACCGGCAGCCACCTGCTCGATCTCACCAGCTTTCTCATCGGCAGCCGCGTCGTGGCCGTGTGCGCGGACTTCCTCACCGCGCACGACATCCGCAAGCGCCCGCGTCCCGACGGCGGGATGGACGACTACCACGCGCCCGGCGAGGACGTCTCAAACCTGTTGGTCCACTGGGAAAACGGCGCCCGAGGCGTGCTGTCCCTCTCGCACGTGGCCGTGGGGCATCCCTATCGCATTCGCGTCGAGATTGACGCCACCGCCATGGGCGTGAGCTGGGACTCGGAGCGGCCCAATGAGCTCTGGCTCGGACACCGCACCGAGCCCAACGAGATCGTCCTGCCGGACCCGCGGCAAGCCACGGAAGAAGGCGGCCGGTTCATGGACAATCCCGGCGCCTACCGCGAGGGCTTCGGGGACACCTTCCGGCTCCTTTTCCGCGAGGTCTACCGCGCCGTCGCCGACGGCGGTCAGCCCGACGCGCCGACCTTCCCGACGTTCCAGGACGGCTACGGCATCCAGATCGTCCACGACGCCGCCCTGCAGAGCTTCCAGGAACGCCGCTGGGTCGACGTGGACTGGTCGGCGTTCGACGGCAACTAGACCCAGCCTGGAATCCGCTGCCTAGCCGGTCCGCCATTCCGGCGGAGGCCGGAATCCAGTCCGGTCAAATCAAGAGCCGCGCTACTCCGGCTCGAATAGCGACTTCGGCGGCTCGCCGCGAAGCACCCGCGCGACCTCGGCAGCGGCCTCGCGGCGGAGGATGCGGATCGACGTTCGCGAGTAGAAGCCGCCGTGCGGGGTGACGATTAGGTTCGGCGCCTCCCGCAGCGCCGAGTCCATTGGCAGCGGCTCTTCTTCCGTCACGTCGAGGCCCGCGCCGGCAATCCGCCCGTCCTTGAGCGCCCGCGCCAGCGCCGCGTTGTCGACCACCGCGCCGCGAGCCGTGTTAATCAAGAACACGCTGGGCTTCATCAAGTCGAACTCGGCCTCGCCGATGAGATGGTGCGTCTGCGCCCGCAAGGGCGTGTGCACCGAGACGAAATCCGACTCCCGCAGCAAATCTTCAAGCGGCACACGCTCGACCTGCGCCGCCTCAAATGCGGAGTCAGGCGCACGTGGCGAGTGTCCGATCGCCCGCAATCCGAAGGCCCGCGCGCGCGCCGCCACGGCCTGCGCGGTCTGCCCCAGGCCGATCAGCCCAAGCGTCTGACCTTCGACGCGCTCCATGCGCTCGGGCACACCGCCGCTGGCGTCCCAGATTCCGGCGCGCACGTCGTCGTTGTAGACCACGATATGGCGCGCTAGTGCGAGCAGAAAACCCATGGTGTGGTCCGCGACCTCGCCGACCTGGTAGTCGCGCACGTTGCAGACCACGATGCCCTTCGCCGTCGCCGCCGCCACGTCGATCGGGTCCATGCCGGTGCCGTAGCGCACGATCACCTTGCAGCGCTCTAGGGCGTCCACGACGCGCGCCGTGATCGGCGCGTACTGCTCGAGCAGCCCGTCGGCGTCGGCCACCTTTTCGATCAGCGCGTCTTCGGTGAAGCACTGCTCCACGACAAGCTCGGCGCCGATGGGGTCGAGTTCGGCCTGCTCGATCACCGGCGGCATCTCGAAATCGCAGTCGGTGATCACGACCCGGAAGCGGGGCTCGTTCATTCGCGCCATCCAATCACGGAGCAGTCACCACGCGTGAGCGCGGACCAACGTCGCGCGCTTACAGAATGCCGTATTCCTTGAAGACCTCGCCCACGTCGCGACCCGTCGCAAGAATCTCGCGCACGTTGGTCTCGCCCCGCCCCTTGGCCTCGGCGCGGTCCAGCACTTCGGCCGCCGCCTCGCCCGGAACCACCACCACGCCCATGTCGTCCCCGACGATCACGTCGCCATAAGCCACCCGCGCGCCGGCGCAGTCAATGGGCTGACCCCACTCGATGCCCTCGCAGCGGCCCTCGGAATCCACCGGACTTTGGCCGACCGCGAACACGGGAAAGTCGATCTCCTCGATCTCGTGCACGTCGCGCGTCAGACCGTCGATCACGCAGCCAACCGCGCCGCGCGCCTGCGCCGATGTGCTAAGGAGGCCGCCCCACACGCCCGACTCGTAGTGGCCCGTCGTGGTGATGACCAGCACGTCGTTGGGCCGCATGGCGCGAAACGCCTCGAACAGCACCTCGTAGGGCTCGTCCGGCTGCCGGTAGACCGCGGTCTGCAAGAGCGGCAGCGCCCGACCGACGATCCGCGCCCCGGGATACATCGGGCGAATGTCGTTCCGCATGGCCTCCACCGCCACGCCCATGCGGTCCAGGCTGTCGGCGACCAGGGCGGAGTGCAGCGCCTGAAAGCGCTGCCGCATGGCGTCGTCGAACTCAGGCGCCTGGCTCATTCGGTGGCTCCATTGGCGGTACGGCGCTGGTCCGTTTCGTCGAGCTCGGCGCGGCCAGCCGCCACGTTGACGGCCACACCGTACATCTCCCGCGCATCCTCTGGTTCGAGCAGCAAGTCCCGCACGTCCTCGAGCACCAGCGCCGGGTCGCGCTCGCGCGGATTCCCGTAGCCGCCACCACCGGGCGTGCGCAGCAGGATTTGATCGCCGATGTCGAGCACGACGTTCGAGAACTTCCCATCGGAGATCGTTTCGAACATCTCCCGGGCCGTCCGCCATTCGCTCTGCCCAGCACGCCGGAAGAGCAGTGCGGTCGTGCCGCCCTCCGCTCCGCCGTGCAGCCCCCACGGCCGGTTGGACGTGCGGTTGAGGTGCGCGCTCACGGTGATCGGCGACAGGCAGGTCCAGATGCGCTGCACGCCGTGGCCGCCGCGATACGCCCCCGCGCCCGCGCCGCCCTCGGCAATGGAGTACTCGTCCAGCCGCACCGGGTAACGCGTTTCCCACACCTCACAGGGCGCGTTGAGGCAGTTGCCGTTCTTCACAATCTGCGCGTCGTTGCCGTCGGCGTCGCGCCGGCCGCCCCAGCCCATGCCCTCGTGATGCAGGATGACGAAAGGTTCGCCCGTGTCGATGTTCGTGCCGTAGAACCCCAGCAGGCCGCAGGTGCCGCCGTCCGCCGCCGAGCTGCGATCGCTGGCCTGCGCGAAGGCGGCCAGCAGGATATCCACCGTCGTCGGATAGGTGTCGGAGTTCCCGCCCACGCACGAGCCGGGGTAGTTCACGTTCACGATCGATCCCGGCGGCGCCACGATGGCGATGGGCCGGTAGGCGCCGTGATTCCACGGAATTGTGTTGTCGATCATGTGGAAGATGCCGGCATAGGTCGCCGACGCCGTGGTGCCGAACGACTGGTTGATCGCCCCGGCCGCCTGCGGGTCGGACCCGGTGTAGTCGACGATCACCTCGTCGCCGCGGATCACCACCGTGGCCCGGATCTTCCAGGGACGGTCGGGAATCACGCCGTCGTCTTCCAGAAAGCCCTCGGCCGTGTACGCGCCGTCCGGCAGCCGGTCGAGGGCCTGGCGCATCAGCACTTCCGACACGTCCTTGATCTGGCCAGAGAGCTCGCGAAATCGCTCGACGCCGAGCTTCTCCACCAGGCCCACGATGCGGCGCTCGGCCAGGTAGGTCGAGCCCACCATCGCCATCAGGTCGCCGCGCGACACCTTGGGCGTGCGCACGTTCGACGTGATGATGGCGAAGATGTCTTCCACCGGTTCGTCGTCCTGGTAGATCTTGATCGGCGGCAGCCGCAGGCCCTCCTGGAATATGTTGCGCGTGTCGCCGAACGCCGCCGGCACCATGCCGCCGATGTCCGTCATGTGGGCAATGTTGGCCGCGTAGGCCACTACCTCGCCCTCGTAGAAGCACGGTTTCAGCGTCATGAACTCGGGGAGGTGGCACCCGCCGCGATAGGGATCGTTGTGCAGGATCACGTCGCCCGGGTGCATGTTGTCCGGGCCGACTTCCTTGATGGCCCACTCGACGGTGTGGACGATGGCGCCGATGTGGGCCGGGCAGAAGTCGCCCTGCGCGATCATCTCGCCCTCGGCGTCGAAGACCACGCACGAGAAGTCGCGCGCCTCATTGAACATCGTCGAATAGGACGTGCGCAGCATGGCCACGCCCATCTCCTCGCAGATGCCGACAAGGCTGTTGCGCGTGACTTCCAGCTCCACCGGATCGTCGATGTGCAGGTCGGCGACGCTGCGCTTGGGGTCGGTGTCTCGGGGCATGCCACCACGGGCGCTTGGCGGCGGGTCGCTCCCGCCACCTCGGTATCATAAAGTCCCCGCCGCGCCGCCACGCCAAGCCGGCGCCCCCGAAGCGAGGCCGCCAGATGCGAACCGCCCAAGAGGTGTTCGACGATCATTGGGACGCGGTGATGTCCGGCGACATGGACCGCCTGCTCTCCGACTATGCCGACGACGCGCTCTTCGTGCGACCGGGCCAGGTGGCCCAGGGACACGCGGAGATCACCGCGTTCTTCGAGGACATCGGCGGCGCGCTCGACGGCTTCTCCATCGAGCAGGTGTCCGTGACCACCGCCGAGCCGATCGTGGTGCTGGAGTGGCAGGGCAATCACGCCGACGGCCGCAGCGCGTCGGGCACCGACTCGTTCATCATCGAAGACGACAAGATCCGGCACCAAACGCTCGTGTTCAGCGTGAGCTAGCCACACCGGACGACGCCCAAGCAGCCAGCACGGAGGTCCCAATCTCATGAAATCGGTCCAAATCGACTTTCTCGGCCACGCGTCGTTCCGCTTCACGGCCCCGACCGGCGAGGTCATCTACTTCGATCCCTGGCTGGACGACAGCCCCGTCTGCTCCGAGGGGCTGGCCGACGTGGACCGCGCCGACGTCGTGTGCGTTTCCCACGGGCACGTCGACCACTTGGGCGACGCCATCGCCATCGTGCAGAAGACCGGCGCCACCCTGATCGGCAGTCCCGAGGTGGCCGGCTACGCCGACACGCACGGCATCGGCTTCGACACCGACTCCTGCCCCCTCAACATCGGCGGCACGGCCAAGCTCGGCGGCGTGGCCTACACCATGGTGCGCGCCGACCACTCCACCGGCATGCACGGCCAGGCGTACCGGGAGGGACGGGTCTACGCCGAGCCAGACGGCAGCGTGTGCGGCTTCGTGCTGACCTTCGACGACGGGCCGGTGATCTACGACACCGCCGACACCGGCGTCTTCGGCGACATGGCGCTCATCAGCCAGCTCTACGCGCCCGATCTCGTAATCATGCCGGCGGGCGGCAAATACACCATGGGCGTCAAGGAAGCGGCCATGGCCGCGGCGCTGACGCGACCACGGGCCGTCATCCCCTGCCACTACGACACGTTCCCCAACCAGGCGGCGGATATCGACGACCTGAGGCGGCGCATCGCCGACCTCACGCCCCGCACGAGCGTCATCGAGCTCAAGCCGGGCGAATCCGTCAGCTACCCCTAGGATCTCGCCGGGCGAACCCTAATCCTGTTAGCATGAAGATCCGACCATCTGCAAGCTCAGTGTGCAGAAAGACTCACGACCATCACGCTAGCAGAGAGCAAGATTGCTGGTTTGTGCCTGATCGTCGGCACGACCCTGGCTATGGTTTTCAGCTTGCTCGAGCCGGGCGGACCGTTCGTCAATCCCGTCACTACAACCGACGCGTTCGATGTGATCAGCGCAATGGCGGAAGGCGCCGCCTTCTCTCACGTTACGGCAACGATACTTACCTTCGCGATGGTGCCGATATTCTACGGCTTCGTCCAAATCTGGCGGTCGGCGCCTGATGAGAGCGCCACGCATTTCCTGATACGGATCGGCATATTATCGAGTGCGCTAGCGCTTCTATGCTTCACGCTGACTCGGGGATTGACCCATATCATCCTCCACATCGTCCAGCATGAAACGAACCCGGAAGCGCCGATCCAGGCATCCAGCTATACCTTGTTGTCGCTCAAGGTGGCTCTTCGTTACTCGGGGAGCTTGTTCCTTCACACCGGGCTGTTGCTGCTTGCTATCGGACTGTCGATCCGATTCCCTCGCGGCTTCCAAAAGATTGTCGCGCTGCTTGTGATTGTCATTTCAACCATCGGGGTTATTGCCGCAATCATTACCGAACATGTGCATGGCACCGATTTCCAACTGATCTTTAGGTTGAATAGATCCCTTATTTCTGTCTCGAGCATTTGGCTGATCGTCCTTGGTATTGGCATGTACCGCGGCATCGCCGCGCTCAACCCTTCCGCATCCTCGGGCAGCGAGGCAAACAGCCGTCCGCGCTGATTTACGGTGCGCGAGCGCCATCTGGCGAATTGACAGAGGTGGGGTGCGCGCCCCAATCATGGTGAGGCGCCGCGACCGGATTCCGCACGCCTCAATGAAGTCTGAACATCCACAGTGAGCCGGCTATCCGTCCTTTCTCTCGCATTCTCCGGGATGCTCAAGAGCCCCCTGGCCGGCGCCCGATGAAGATCGCCAGCGTCCAAGCCGTCGCCCTCGACCTCGGCGTGCGGCGCGCCATTAGCAGACCGCGCGCGTCGTGGACCGAGGACGCCCGCGTGGCCTCGCCCATGGCCCGCTATCCGCGCTATGCCGAGGTGCGCGCCAGCTGGACGCCGAACTGGTCCGGCGTGGGCGTGGTGGTCACCGCCGAGGACGGCACGCAGGGTCTCGGCATCGGCGCGCTTGGCCGGCCGGTGGCCGCCCTGGTGGACGACTACCTCGGCCCCCGCATCGTCGGCGAACCGGCGCTCGCCACGGAGCGCGTCTACGACATGATGATCCGGCTGTGCTCGCCCTTCGGCGCCACGGGACTGGCCTCCTACGCCGTGAGCGCCATCGATCTCGCGCTGTGGGACCTCAAGGGCAAGGTGCTGGATCGCCCGGTGTACGAGCTGATGGGCGGCCCCGCGCGCGACGAGATCGTCTGCTACGCCACCGGCCCGCAGCACGAGTGGCACCTGGAGTTGGGATTCACCGCCACCAAGCACCCCTGTCGCTTTGGACCGTCGGACGGCCTGGACGGCCTGCGCCGCAACGTCGACGACATCGCCGCCCTGCGCGACCTGGTCGGCCCCGACGTCGAGCTGATGCTGGATTGCTGGATGTCGCTCGACGTGGAGTACGCCGTGCGCCTGATCGAAGAGCTGCGCCCGTTCAAGCTCAAGTGGATCGAGGAAGTGCTGCGGTCCGAGGACATGGACAGCCACGCCGCGCTGCGCGACCGCGTGCCCTGGCAGACCCTCGCGACCGGCGAGCACTGGTATACCCCGGTGCCGTTCCAGCACGCCGCCAGCCGCCGCCTGGTGGACATCCTGCAGCCCGACATCATGTGGGTGGGCGGCATCACGGCCCTGATGCGCATCCACGCCATCGCCGACGCGGCGGGCCTGGCGGTCATCCCGCACGGCGGCGTCAACGAGCCCTACGGCCAGCACGCCTGCTACGCCCTGCCCGGCATTCCCTGGGGTGAGTGTTTCGTGGCGTCGGGACCCGGCGTTGACCTCGCCGACGCCGTCTCAGTTCCCGGCGCAGCCCACCCCGTTAACGGCCGCCTGCGCCCCTCCGACGCCCCAGGCTTCGGCATCGAAATCGACCTGACGACGCTGCAACCCTACGGCTAGAGATCCGGGCAGCCACAAGGGCTGCCCCTACAGCCGAGGGACGCCCCCGTGTAAGCGCCCTTCCATTCGCCGTCCCGGCCCGCTGGTAGGCTCGCCGCAGCACCGCGCATCGTTCGTCGGAGGACTCCTTGCAACGTCAACCCGCCGTCGTGGTCCAGGGCCTGGAAAAGACCTACCCCGGCGGCACGCGCGCCATCGACGGCATCGACTTCACCGTCGAGCAGGGCGAGTTCTTCGGCTTCCTCGGCCCCAACGGCGCGGGCAAGACCACGACCATCAAGATCCTGGCCACGCTGCTGCCCAAGAGCGCGGGCCGGGTCCACGTCGCCGGCATCGACGTCGACCGGGACGCGCGCGGCGTCCGGGCGTCCATCGGCGTCGCCCTGCAGGAAGTCGGCCTCGACGATCTCTCGAAGGGTCGCGACTTCCTGGTCTTGCAGGGGCGCCTCTACGGCGTCGGGCGCGCCGAGGCCAACCGCCGCGCCGATGAACTGCTGGAACTGGTGGGGCTCTCGGGCGTCGGCAAGCGCAAGATCGGCTCCTACTCCGGCGGCATGCGGCGGCGCATCGACCTGGCCGGCGCGCTCATGCACCGTCCCAACATCCTGTTCCTGGACGAGCCCACGTCCGGCCTCGATCCCCAGAGCCGCCTGGCGATCTGGGAGCACCTAGAGCAGCTCAACGCCCAGGGCGTGACCGTGATGCTCACCACCCAGCACATGGACGAGGCCGACCGGCTGTGCCGCCGGCTCGCCATCATCGACCACGGGCGTCTGGTGACCGAAGGCTCACCCACCGCGCTCAAGGCCGGGGTCGGCGGCGATGTCGTGCGCGTGAGCTTCGGCCCGATGGAGCCCCCCGACGGTCGCGCCGACACGGCGCTCGGCGCCCTGCGCCAACTCCCGTCGGTGCAGGAGGCCGACGCCACCCCGGACGGACTGACCGCCACGGTCGACGATGGCGGCGCGGCCGCGCCCGCGATCCTGCGCGCCCTCAACGACGTGGAAGTCCCCGTGGCCAACCTCGCCGTCACCCGCCCATCGCTCGACGACGTATTCCTGCATCACACCGGACGCGAGATTCGTGAGGCCGCCGCCGACGAGGACGCCGAGTCGCGCGTCTGGGGCCAGTGGATGGGCGTGAACCGGAGGTAACCATGCTGATCCTGCGCGAAAGCTCCTACATCTACGTCCGGAATCTGAAGACCTGGCTGGCGCAGCCTTCGATGATCGTGGCCGCCGTGTTCTCGTCCGCCGTCATGTATCTCTTCTTCGGCGAGCCGCTGCGCGGCATCACGGGCCTGCCCGGATTCCCGGCCACGGACTATCAGGCCTTCCTGACCGCCATGGTGATCGTGATGGCCGTGGTCTTCAGCGGCAGCGACATGGCCATGGTGCTGCTCACCGACATCATGTCCGGCTACGTCGACAAGCTGCTGCTCTCGCCGGTCAACCGCTTCTCGATCCTGCTCGGCACACTCGCCATCGGCGCCACGCGGGCCATCGCCCAGGTGGTCGCGATCGTGCTGGTGGCCACGGCCATCGGCGTGCGGTTCGAAGGCGGCGTGCTGGGCATCCTGGCCGTCATCGTGGGCACGACGCTGCTGGGCGTGGCCATGGGCTGCGTGGGCCTCATCATCGCCGTGCGCACGCGCAGTGTGCAGGTCACCGTGAACAGCTGGCTGCTGTTCATGCCGCTGGCGTTTCTCACGTCGGCCTTCATGCCGCGCGACCTGATCACCGGCTGGTTCCAGTTCGCCGTCGGCCTCAACCCCATCGAGTACATCCTGGTCGCCGTGCGCACCATCATCATCGACGGCTGGATCTGGGAGCACATCGTCCCCGGCTTCTGGGTCCTCCTCGCCACCAGCGCCGTCCTCGTCGCCGCCGCCACCTACGAGTACCGCCGCGCGACGAACTGAGCCGCGGTCGGCTGGGTGTGGACCGAATGACACCTACCGGCGGGTCGTCCACAATCGCCGCCTGAGGTGATTCACGACCGGAGCGCCGCGCGATGAAGATCACCGATGTCCGCACGTTTCTCTATCGGGCCGGTGGGGCCAACCGGCGCTATGGGCCGATCCTGTTCGTACGGGTGGACACGGACGCGGGCATTTCCGGCTGGGGCGAGGGGTCGACCTGGGCGGGCGGGTCGGCGCTGATCGCCGACTTCGGCATCGGGCAGGTCCGGGACATGCTGATTGGCCGCGATCCGTCGGAGATCGAGGCCATCTGGCACGCCATCTGCCGCCGCTACACCTACATGGGCTCGCGCGGGATGCCGACGCAGGTGCTCAGCGCCATCGACATCGCGCTGTGGGACATCAAGGGCAAGGCGCTGGAGCGCCCGATCTACGACCTCCTCGGCGGCAGGGTGCGCGAGACGGTGCCGGTCTACGCCAACGCCTGGTGGCCCGACGGCGCGCGCGAGCCGCAAGACTACGCCGACGCCGCCCTGCGCACCGTCGATACCGGCCACCGGTCCCTCAAGTTCGACCCCTTTCTGGAAATGGCGGAGGCCTTCTACGCCTACGTCAGCGGTGAGATCACGCCCGAGCACGAATCGGCGGGCATCGCGCGCGTGGCGGCGGTGCGCGAGGCCGTGGGACCCAACGTCCACATCCTGATCGACGCCCACGGCCAGTACGACGTGTCCAGCGCCATCCGCATCGCCGACCGCCTGGCCGAGCTGGACGTCGCGTGGCTCGAGGAGCCGGTGCCGCCCGAGAGCCACGACGCCCTGCGGCAGGTGCGCGAGAACACGGCCGTGCCGATCTGCGTGGGCGAGCGACTCTTCACGCGCTTCGACTTCGCGCCGATCCTGGAGCGGCGCCTGGCCGACTTCGTCATGCCCGACGTCTGCTGGACCGGCGGCATCAGCGAACTGCGGCGCATCGGCGCCCTGGCCGAGGCCCACTACGTGCCCCTGAGCCCGCACAACGCCGCCGGTCCCATCCAGATCGTGGCCGGCTCGCACGTGGGCCTGACGACGCCGAACTTCTACCGGCTGGAGCACGCCATGGGCTGGATTCCGGTCTACAACGCGCCGCTGCGCGAGCCGCTGGGATTCGAGCGCGACTTCCTGACCGTGAGCGACCGTCCGGGGCTGGGCATCGAGGTCGACGAGGACTACCTGGAGCGGCACCGCTACACCGAGTCGGCATGAGGATCACGGGCGTCGAGCGCATTGAGCTTGACGTCGGGTTCACCCCGCGCACCGAGCCGCACATGCGGCGCGGCATCACCAACTTCTCACTCATCGAGATCTGCCGCGTCTCCACCGACGCCGGCGTGATCGGCTGGGGCGAGTCCCGCGCCATGCACAACTGGGATCGCGACGTGGCCGCCGTGGACGCCGGCGTAATTGGCCGCAACCCGGCGGAGCTGCTCTGGCGCGACGAGCTTGGTTCCGGCTTACAGCAGGCCATGTTCGACCTCACCGGCAAGGCGCTCGGCGTACCGGCGCACCGTCTCATCGGACGCCAGGCGCGCGGCTGGGTCCCGCTGGCGTGGTGGTGCTACGACATGCCGCCGGAGGATTGGGCCGCCGAGGCCGAGGACGCCATCGCCGCGGGCTACACCGCGTTCAAGCTCAAGCCTCGTCCCTGGTTCGACCTGATCGCGCAGATGGAGGCCATCAGCGCCGCCACCCCGGACCACGCCACCTTCGATCTCGACTTCAACGGCTTCCTGCTCGATGCCGGATTCGCGCAGCAGGTCCTGGCCGAGCTCGAGGCGTTTCCCAAGATTCACATGTTCGAGACGCCCATTCCCCAGCGCGACGTCGCCGGCAACGCGGCGCTGCGGGCCAAGTCTCCGCGCGCCATCGCGTTGCACTTCGAAGAGCCGGACTTCCTCACCGCCATGCGGGAGGGCGTCTGCGACGGCTTCGCCGGTCATGGCGAAGGCGCCGCCAGCACGCTGCACTACGCCGCGCTGGCCCACGCGGCCAACCTGCCGTTCTTCGTGCAGCTCGTGGGAACGGGCATCACCACCGCGTTCGCCGCACATCTGGCCGCCGCGCTGCCCGCGGCCCGCTGGCCGGCCGTCACCGCGTCGAATGTCTACGCCGACGATCTGCTCCGCACGCCGCTCGACATCCAGCGCGGCTACGTCCGCGTGCCCGAGGCGCCCGGCCTGGGCGTCGAGATCGACGAGCAGGCGCTGGAGAATCTGCGCCGAGACGCGACCGGTCCGAAGCCCCTGCCGCGCGCGATCTACACGGTTCGCTGGGCCGACGGCAGCACCGCCGAGTACGTCTCGGTTCGCGCCTACGAACGCGACTTCTCGCTCGGCAACCAGCCGGCCTTCGAACGCGGAGTCACGCTCACCACGCGCGAGGACGACGGCAGCGTCGAGTTCGACAACCGCAACCGCGCGGTGGCGGCAGGCGGCATCGCTCCCCCGTCGCCTCCAATGCCCAAGTTCTAGATGGGAGAGGGTGACGGGCTCGACACCACCGTTTCGCCCAGATCTCCCTCAACCTTGTCTTCGCCCACCAGGGAAACCTTTGGGTAGTTCGGGCAGCCGAATACTGACCATGCGAATCCCGTCCGCCCGCAGGTTCAGTGAAGGGTGGATTCCCGCCTTCGCGGGAATGACGAACGGATTACGCAACGGGCTCCACCAGGGATACATCTAAGAAAACGAGGTAGGGGCGGTCCGCGAACCGCCCGTCCGCAGTGCAACCAGTTTCGTCCGGACTGGATTCCGGCCTTCACCGGAATGACGGAGGGGTTACGCAGAGGTCTCGCTAGGGAGAAGGGACCGGATTCGCTCACGCGGCGTCCCGACCCGATAGAATCATGGCGTTGGCCATGTTCCGGTGCGCCGACGCTCGGCAGAGGAGACTCCCCATGCGCGTCATCCTCGCGCTGCCTCGTTTCGTCATGCGCCTCGTGCGCAGATTCTCGAGCTGGCTGAACCCGTCGGCCGAACTGCGGATGCGCTCGACGCTTCACAAGCGAGATGCTCGCCAAAAGGGCTACGACGCCCTGCGCGACCACTACCCCCGTGCCGGCGGGCCCGGCTGGCGCTAGCTAGCCGAACGGCCGCCGTTCGTTGCGGTCCAGCGGCAGCGAGACCGGCTGGCCGCCTTCTTCGACCGAGATGTAGGCCGCCTGCATGATCTCGACCGCGCGCAGGCCGTCCTCGCCGGTCAGCACCGGCGGCTCGTCGCGCAGCACCCAGGCGGCGAAGCTGTCCCACTCGGTATCGAACGCCTCCTCGAAGCCGTAGCCCTCGAAGAATGTCGTCTGCATCGGGCCGTCGTGCGTGGCGTAGTGCACCGCCACCTGCCGCGGGTCATAGGCGATGCCGCCGTGCTCGCAGGCGATTTGATAGCTGAACGACGTGCGGTAGGTCGCCATGGGAAAGGCCGTCGTGACCTGGATGGATCCCAGCGCGCCGCTGCGGAAGCGCAGGTTCACCGCGATCGCGTCGTCGTAGTCGGTCACGTCGGGAAACAGCTTCGGACCGGCCATGGCCGAGACCGTGTCGACCTCGCCCAGGTAGTGCCGGATGGTGTCCACGTCGTGCGTGCCGGCCCAGTACAGCAAGCCACCGTTGGCCGCCCGGCGGGACCAGAATCCGTGAATCCGCCGTCCGAAGTAGCCGTGCACGTTGATGGAAAGCGGCCGGCCAAACTCGCCGGTGTCGAGCAGGCGCTTAATCTCGGCGTGCGCGCCGCGGAAGCGTCGCTTGTGGCCGATCATCAGCTTCACGCCGTGCTCGTCAGCGGCTTCGATCATGTCGTGGCACTCGGCCACGGTGATCGCCATGGTCTTCTCGCAAAAGATGTGGCGCCCGGCCGCCGCCGCGTCCACCACGATGTCCCGGTGCGTGTTGTGCGGTGTGGCGACGGCCACCGCGTCGCACTCGCACTGGGCCAGCAGGTCGCCGTGATCGCCCCACCACGGCACGCCGTACATTTCGCCGCGACTCCGCGCGGCGTCGGCGTTGACGTCGGCCACGCCGACCAGCTCCAGCTCCGGGCGCCGGGCGACGATCTTGGCCACCTCCCCGCCGAAGTTCCCCGCGCCGATCAGTCCGACGCGTACAACCGATTGCGACATTCGCCCGCCGCCGCTATGCCGCGTCGATGGCCGCGGCCATCCGCTCGAACGACGCGTCGCTGAGCGTGCGGTGGTGGAACCAGTTGGGCGGATTGCCCAGGAGATCGTGCAGCTCGTTGATCCTGCCAATCACCGTCTTCACCTCGTCCCAGGTGCAGCCGATCTCGGCGGGACGGTAGCGCACGCGGCACAGATCCAGCAGCGCCTTGGTCTCGTCGAACCCCCACGCGTACACGTGCGCGTTGATGAGCGAGCCCAGCGACACCACCTCCGAGTGAATCAACTCGCGGCCCAGCACCCACTCGAACGCGATGACGAAGGTGTGATCGATGCTGCGCGAGATCTTCATGTCGAAGGTCGGCACGTCGTAGCGCTCGCGGTTGATCTCGCTGGCGATGCGGATGGCGTCGTCGTTCAGTTGGCCCAATTCGTCCAGACCAGCGGCGAACTGGCGGCACCGTGCGTGGATCCACGCCAGCGTCCCATCCGCCGCGGCCTGGTCCACTGGCGGGAGCCCCTCGAGACCCTGCTCCGCCCACCAACGCCACGACGCCACATGCCCCAGGTTGCAGATGCACTCGCCCATGCCGGCTCGGTTGAGATGCGGGGGCGCCGCCGCGATCACGTCGTAGTCCAGCAGCAAGTAGTCGGGCGCGACGGTGTCGAAGCAGAACTCCCAGATTTCCTCCCGGCGGATCGCCACCGGCGCCTGGAAGATCGCGCCGGTCGACACAATCGTGGGAATCAGGACGAGCGGCTTTTCCAGCTTCCAAGCGACGTATTTCCCCACGTCGAGCGCGTTGCCGCCGCCGATGCCCAGCACCACTTCCGCATCGGGCAATCGTTCGATCAGCGGCTCGACATATTCCTCGGCCATGCCTTGCTGGAATTCGAGCTGCCGCGGCGGGTGGGGAAAGAACTCCTCCACCACGGCCCACGCGCTCGGCGAGGTGATAGCGAGATAGGAGGTGTAGGTCGGCCCGTAGGCCGCGAGCAGATCGTGACCGTAACGTGCGTCCCACTTTCGGCTATCGAGCACCATGTGCGCATTCTCCGCCGTCACGGCCCGCCGCCATCATACGCCGGAGCGGCTAGTCGACGGGATACCGCTCGGCCAGCTCCAGCCGGTCGATCAGCTGCCCAATCTCCTCCCGCGTCGCCTTGTCGATCGCGGGCGCCGGATCGCGCACCGTCGCGTGGTCGATCAGCCCCCGCCGCTTGAGAATCTCCTTGCGCACCGCCCACATCAAGCCGGGCCGCGCGTCCAACGCCGTCAGCGGCATCAGGCGGTCCCACAGCGCATTCGCGCCCGCCGCGTCGCCGTCGTGGAACAGCGCCAGCGTCTCGACGATGACCTCGGGATAGGGATAGCCGGTCATCATGCCGCTCGATCCCCGCTCCAACTCCTGCACGAACGACGTTCCGGCGGCCGAGTACAACGGGCGCGCGTCGCCGACCAAGGCCCGCACCGCGCTCAGCCGTTGCGTCACCGGCTGCCCTTCGACCTTGAACGCGGCAACGCCCTCGACCTCGCGGGCAATGCGCGCCACTAGCGCGGCGCTCATGGCCACGCCGCTGGTGTTCGGCTCGTCCTGGACGATCACCGGCGCGTCCAGCGCTTCGGTGACCGCCGCGTAGTGGCGTACCACGGCGTCGTCCGTGGGCGCCGTGGCATACGGCGGCAGCACTACGACGCCGGACGCCCCGATATCGGTCCAACGCCGGCCCAGCTCGATGACGGCAGCCGTGGCCGGCGCATAGGCCGCGACCAGCACCGGCAGCCGCCCGTAAAGCTCGCGCATCACGAGGCTGACGACTTCCTCCTGCTCGGAGCGGCTGAGGAACATGGCCTCGGACGCCACGCCCAGCAGAAACAGCCCGTCGCAACCGCAGGTTTCGCGGTGGCGCAGCAGACGCGCCAGGCTGGCGCGGTCGATTGCGCCGTCGGCGTCGAACGGCGTTTGCAAGATCGAGTAGAACCGCCCGAGCGGAGCCGCGCTCACCAGTTGGTATACGACCCGTCGCGGCGGCGCAGGTGCGGCGCTTCCCAGAACATCGTTGGGTGGTCCGCCAGCGCGTCCTCGTTGAGCTTGACGCCCAGGCCTGGCGCCTCGGGCAACGGAAACGCGTCGCCCTCGATGTCCAGACCCTCCGGGAACAGGTCCGGCGGGCGCGCCCGCGTGTGCCAGTTGTATTCGAGCAGGGCGAAGTTCGGCACAGCCGCGCACAGGTGCACCGCCGCCGCCGTCGAAATGGGGCCAAGCGGGTTGTGGGGCATCAGGTCCAGGTAGTGCGCTTCCGCCATGCCGGCGACCTTCCGCGCCGCGGTGAATCCCCCGACGTTGCACACATCCAGCCGCACGTAGTTGCTCAGGCCGCGCTCAATGAACGGCGCGAACACGTAGATGCCCGAAAACTCCTCGCCGATGGCGAAGGGAATGTCGGTCATGGCGCGAAGCGAGGCATAGGCGTCGGGACTTTCGGACCGGATCGGCTCTTCCAGGAACATCAGATTGACGTCGTCGACCAAGCGGCAGAACTCGGCGGCGTCGGCCACGCTGAGGCGGTGGTGGAAGTCGATGCCCATACGCACCCGCGGACCCACGCGAGCGCGCACCGCGCGCAGCATCTCGGCCGAATCCACCACGGACTCCCACGGCTCGTAAATTTCCTCGGGCGCGTCCGGATCGCCGTCGGTCAGCGTCACAGGGCTGAAGCGAATCGTGCCCCATCCCTTGGCCGCCAGGTCCGCCGCGCGCTCAGGCATGGTCGCGCCCTCGCCAGCGACGGCGTCCGCGAAGCACGTCACCTTGTTTCGCGACGCCCCGCCTAAGAGCTGCCAAATGGGCGTGTTGAGGTGCTGGCCCAGGATGTCCCACAGGGCAATGTCGATCGCCGAGGCGGCGGCGGTGATGACGGTGCCGCCTTCGAAGTACTGGCTGCGGTACAGCACCTGGTGAATGTCTTCGATCCGCCGCGGGTCCTTGCCGATGAGAAACTCGCGGTAGTGGTCGAACATGCCGCCGACCGCCCGCTCACGGCCCGCCGTGCCGGACTCTCCCAGCCCGGAGATGCCGGCGTCGGTCTCGACCTTCACGACGATCTGGGGCCGCATGCCCACCGTGGGCGCAAAGTGCTTGACGTCGGTGATCCGCATGTCGCCTCCCCCGCCAGGATTGGGTCCGCTCGCACCCGCCGAACCGGGGGCCTATGATCGCATGCTGCCCCAGGAGTTTGGCGCCCGCTGCCGGTGGGCCGCGGGCGAGCAAAGGCGGACCATCCCGTGGACCTGCTGTTCTGCAACGACTACATGCCGGACCTCTCGGGCGGTATCCAGGCGGCCCTTCCCGGTCACCGCGTGCGCACCTGTCCTCAAGAGAAGGTCGCGGAGTATGCGGGTGACGCCGCCGTCCTGCTTCCAGCACGGGCCATCATCGATGCCACCGTCCTCGACGCGTCCCCGAAGCTGCGCCTGGTCCAGCAGCCCGGGGTCGGACTGGACGCCATCGACGTGGCCGCGGCGAACGCCCGCGGCGTGCGCGTCGCCAACGTGCCCTCGGCCGACGGCGGGCTGGCGCAAGCCGTGGCCGAAATGGCCCTCTTCCTGCTGATCGGCGGCGGACGCCGCTATCCGCGTCTGCTCGAGGGCATTCGCACCCAAGACTGGAACGTCCCGTTCGGCCACTCGCTGTTCGGCTCCAGGGTTTGCGTCATCGGCCTGGGAGGCATCGGCAGCCAGCTCGTGCGGCTCTTGCAGCCGTTCGGCTGCGACATCGTCGGCGTACGCCGCACGCCCCGCGATACCGACGTGGAGGAGCTCGGCCTGGTGTCGGTGCACTCGCCCGACGAGCTGCACGAGGCCGTGCGCGGCTGTCGCTTCATCGCGCTGGCCACGCCCCTCACGCCGGAGACCGAGGGCATGATCAACGGCGACTCCATCGCCGCCATGGACGACGACGCCGTGATCGTAAACGTGGCGCGGGGTCACGTGATCGACCGCGAGGCGCTGATCGACGCGCTGCGCCGCGGCAAGCTGAGCACGGCTGGGATCGACGTCTTCTGGGAGGAACCGGTCGATCCCACGGACCCCATCTTCGACTACGAGGTGTTCGTCACGCCGCACGCCTCCAATGCCTGCGACGTATTCGTCCGGGAAACCGCGGCCGGCGTCGCCGAAAACGTGCGGCGGTTGATTGCGGGTGAGCCGCTCCTCTGGGAGGCGAAAGCGTCGTGATCGTCGACGTCCACACCCACCTGAGCACCACCGAGCAATGGGGCCCGCAGTTCAGCCGGGCCATCGAGTTGACCTATCCGCCGGACGTGCTCGACATCAACGTCACGCCCGAGCGGCATTGGGAGGCCGAGAAGACTGCCGACCGGGTGATCGTGTTCGGCATCAACTCGATCGCGATGGAAATGAGGACGCCCAACGACCACATCGCTGCCTACGTGCGCCAACACCCCGAGAAGCTAATTGGTTTTATGTCAATTGATCCGAATCAACCGGACGCTCTCGACGAGATCGACCGCTCCGTGACCGACCTCGGCCTGCGCGGCATCAAGATGAGCCCCGTCTATCAGCACTACCACCCCAACGACCCGAAAGCCGGACGTGTCCATGCGCGCGCCCAGGAGCTGGGGCTGCCGATCCTGACCCACGCCGCCTACCAGGGCATGGCCAACACGCCGATGGAGTTGGCCAGTCCGCTGCTCTACGACCCGGTGGCGCGCGAGTTCCCGGACCTCAGGATCATCCTGGCGCATATCGGCCTGCCGTGGTTCGCCGACGCCATGGTCGTGGCGCGCAAGCACCCCAACGTCTTCACCGACGTGTCGGGTCTCGAGAACAAACCGTGGTGGCTCTACCAGGCGCTGGCCATGCTCAGCGAGTTCGGCGCCATCGACAACGTGCTCTTCGGCAGCGATCTGCCCTTCAGCACCGTCGACGGCACCATCAACACCCTGCGGAACATCAACGCCGTCACCGAGGGCACCGGGCTGCCGAAGATCCCGTCCGAGGAGATCGAGGGCATCATCCACCGCGACAGCCTGAGCCTGCTGGGCCTCGAGTAGCCCTCAGTCCAGCAGCCGGTCGCCCAACAGTCCGCGCACGCCGCCGACAAACTGCTTCGACGCCTGCATGAGCATGTCGCCGTCGTAGCCGTAGCTCATGAAGGTCGCGCCTTTGTCGGCCCACTCCAGCGACTCCTCGATCGACGCGATATGAGGGCCGCCCGCTATGCCGTGGCGCTTGACCGCCTCCAGCATTCGCTCGACAGAGTCCCTGATGTCGGGATGGTGGATCTGACCCGGAATTCCAATCGTCGCCGACAGGTCCGTGCGGCCGATGAGGATGGCGTCCAGACCGGGCGTCGCGGCGATCTCGTCGATGTTCTCGATGCCGAGCCCGCTCTCTACCTTTACGGCGGTCAGGATTTCGCGGTTTTGTCCCTCGGTCAGCTCCTTGCAGTCCGGCTCCGAGAACTCCGTGTGCACGCCCGCCGTCAGCACGCCGCGCTTGCCCTCGGGCGGGTACTTGCTGTAGCGCACGGCCATGGCCGCCTGCTCGGCGGTCTCGACGTGCGGCACGATCACGCCCATGGCCCCGGCATCCAACGGGCGGGCGATCAGGTGATCCTCGACGCTCGTCGTGCCGGCAATGGGCACCATCCCGGTCAGCTTGGACGCCATGCAGATCGTCGCCAGCTCCGGATAGCCCGGCTGCCCGTGCTCCATGTCGATGTAGTAGAAGTGGAACCCGGCCGAACCGAAGATCTGGGCCACCGGCGGAGACGCAAACGAGATGCTGCACGCCCCCAAGACCACCCGGCCTTCCCGTAGGGCCCGCGTCACGGGGTTGGATTGATGGTTGATCGCGGGACGGACGGCGTAGCTGCTCATGGAGGTCCTCGGCGGCGGGGGCTCAAACCGCGTCAATGTATCGCAGCACCGTCGGCGGGCCGTGGGCCGTCACGCGATACGATCATGCGCGCCGCCTCATCCTGGGGTCCCGCATGACTGAATCGCCGCTCAAAGTCGTCGCCACGTTCGACGCGCACGGCGTGGCCGAGGCGCTGGCGGACGTGCCGGGCGTGCGCCTCGCCGCCGCGGGGGATGCCGATGCCGTGGCGCCCCACATCCCGACCGCCGACGTGCTGTTGGTGGGAGCCTTCGACGCGCCGATGCTGGCCCGCGCCAAGCGGCTGCGCTGGGTACACGCGGCCTCGGGCGGCGTCGAGAAGATGCTCTTCCCCGAGTTCGTCGCCAGCCCCATTCCGTTCTCCTGCTCCAAGGGCGTGTTCGACACGCCGGGCGCCGAGCACGCGCTGGCCTCGATGCTCGGATTCGCCCGCAACCTGATCTACGACGTGCAGCATCGCCCCACGCGCGACTACGTCTACGGCTCGCCGACCGAGCTGCGAGGTAAGACGCTCGGGATCGCTGGGCTCGGTCGCATCGGGCGCGAATTGGCGCGCCTGGCCCAGGCATTCGGCATGCGCGTGATCGCGCTGCGTCGGTCCGACGCCGGCGACCACCCGAACGTCGACGAAATGCTGAATCGGGATGATCTCCCACGCCTGCTCCGCGAGTCCGACTACGTCGCCGTGGCCGTGCCCAATACGCCCGAGACTCAGCAGCTGATTGGCGCGCCGGAACTCGCGCTGATGAAACCCACCGCCTACTTGATCGACGTTTCCGGGCGCGACGCCATATACGACCTGGACGCCCTGGCCGACGCCCTGCGCGACGGGCGCTTGGCCGGCGCCAGCCTGCAGATCGCCCCGCCGCCCGAAGACTCGCCGCTCTGGGACATCGACACCTTTCATCTCTCGTTCCACCGGGCCACCTCGACGGAAGAAGAGCGCCGCTGGCTGGACCTCTTCACCGACAATCTGCGCCGGTTCCAGGCCGGCGAGCCCCTTCTCAGCCTGGTCGACAAGCGCGCGGGGTACTAGTCGCCCGGCGCCGGTTGCCACTGCGGGTGCTGGCCGACACAATCCGCCAACGTCACCGCAAGGACCCTCCCCATGAGCGACCAACTCCGCCTGGCCATGCTGGGCGCCAAGCACGGACACGCGCGCACGAAGACCCGCTGGCTGCGTGACACCCCCGATATCGATCTCGTCGGCATCTACGAGCCAAGCCTCGAGTTCCGCGCCGACCGCGAGACCACGCCCGAATACCAGCACATCACCTGGATCGACGACATCGACGACATCCTTGGCGACGCGTCCGTCGAGGGCGTCGTCATCGGTGGGGCCGAGGTCGAGAATCCGTCCTACGCCCGCCGGGCGCTCGCCGCCGGCAAGCACGTGCTCATGGAAAAGGCCTGCGGCTGGACCAAGGCTCACGCCGACGAGCTGATCGGCACGGCCGAGCAGAAGGGCTTGCTCTTCCAGGTCGGCTATAACTTCCGCCCGCTGCCGCCGTTTCGACGCGTGATCGACATGGTCCGCGCCGGCGACTTCGGCACCGTGCACCTCGTGCGCGCGCACATGGGCTCGCCGTTCAGCGCCGACGTGCTCCCGCGCCAGCTCGGCGGGCCGTACTTCCGCGGCGGCGCCTTCTACAACCTGGGCTGCCACGCGCTCGACATGGTCATGGCCGTGGCCGGCACGCCCGACGCCGTCCACCCGTTCAGGCGCCAGGTGCGACCCGAGTCCCAGGCGCAGGACTACTTCGACCTCAACATCGTCGTGCTGGAGTATCCCGAGACGCTCGCCTCGATCGAGCTGAGCTTCCTGGAAACCGAGAATCGGCGTCCGCGCAGCTTCGAGGTCTACGGCTCGGAGGCCCAGGCCATCGTGACGCCGTTCATGATCGCGGGCGACCGCGTGCCGTCAGCGGCGATCCACACCGGCGGTCCGGGCGCCGGCGCCGACGGCTGGCACACCTACGGCGCCGATCCCTTCGAGCCGTTCCGCGCCGACATCGACGAGTTCGCGGCCTGCATCCGCGGTGAAGCGCAACCCTGGATCGACTATTCGCACGACTTGGCCGTCCACCACACGCTGATGGACATCTGCGGCGAGAGCGACGTGGAGGAGCTACACAGCTAGGAGAGTCCTTAGCAGATCTTCGAGCCGCGCCCCGATCCGTTCGCCCTGAGCGAAGTCGAAGGGCCGTTCATGGTTCGACTAGCTCACCACGAACGGACGGGGGCATTTGTATGCCAAGGTCCCCTGCTCGTTCAGAGTCTTCCTATATGCCGCGCGTGCGTCCCTCCAGCGAGGCGCGCGCCTCGGGCTGCCCTTCGACGAGGCGCTGATCGCGCAGCGTGCCGCCCAGCGCCTGCGCCTTGCGAATCGCCGCGGCGTCGCCCAGCTCCGAGTCGATCAACTCCGCCAACAGCCGGTCCGTCAGCTCGCGCCGCACATTGGCGTACTCCGGGTCGTCCCAAAGGTTGTTGATGTCCTCCGGGTCGTTGACTACGTCGTATAGCTCGCCGTAGGGCTGTCCGCCGTAGTGCAGCAGCTTCCAACGGTCGGTCACCAGCATCTTGACTCGAATCTCGAACGGCTGGTCGTGGTTCCGCGGCCAGCTGCCGAGCCCAGGCCCGCGTCTCTCTTGCTTCGAGTCCATCAATCGCCGGCCGCCGCCGCCCATCACCGTGATCCGCTCCACGATCACGGCGTCACGGTGCGTGTCGGTCTCGCCCCGCAAGAGCGGCGCGAACGAGCGGCCTTCCATCCCGAGCAGGGGCTCGGCCCCGGCGAGATCGAGCACGGTGGGCGTGAAGTCCAGGTGCGTCATCACGCTGTCGTACCTCCCGCCGGCAGCCACTGTCGGCGGATGCCGCCAGAGGAAGGGCACGCGGTTCACGGCCTCGTAGGACATCATCGGCTTGGCCGCCACGCCGTGGTCATTCAGTCCCTCGCCGTGGTCCGAGGTGAACACGACGTGGGTGGAGTCGCGCAGGCCCAACCGGTCGAGTTCCTCCAGCACCCGCGCCATCACGTCGTCGATGAACGTCGTGAGCCCGTAGTAGTGCGCCACGATTTCGCCGAAGTGGTCGCCCGACCACCCGACGTGCGTGTTGTAGCCGCCGTAGGGCATGCCGTCGCGGGCCCACTGATAGGCGGGCGGCTTGCGGCTCACGTCCTCACGCGGCACCGCCGGGGGCATCGCCGCCGGGTCGTACATGTCACAGTAGGGCCGCGGCGGAGCGAACGGCTGGTGCGGATCGGCGAATGACATCCACAGGAAGAACGGCTGATCGTCATCGCGCCGGCGGAGCCACTCGATGGTGCGATCGGCCGTCCAGTGGGTGTAGTGCCACTCGGCCGGGATCGAGTTTTTCCAGCTGGCGAAGGCGCCGCTGGGCTCCTCCAGCGCCTGGTCCTGCCGCCAGAGGCGCAGACCCTCGGGATGGTTGCGCTCCAGCCACACGCGCCAGTGGCCGGCGGGGTAGGCGTGGCCGGTGTGGATCTCCGCGTAGTCGAAGCCGAAGTACGGCCCGTACCACAGCCCGTCCTCTTCGCTGACCGGCGCGCCGGGCGGCGGCTCATCCGGCAACACGTCCTCCAGGTCGGCGGTCTTGAAGTGCGCCTTGCCGATCAGCGCCGTGGTGTAGCCCGCCTCCCGCAGCGAATCTCCCAGCACCGGGATCGACTCACTCATGTTCACCGCGTGGTCAAAGACCTGGTGCCCGCGCTGGCTGCGGCCGGTGATCATGCTGGCACGAGCCGGCATGCAGATGGCGTTCGTCGGATAGGCCCGGTCGAACCGCATCCCGTCGCGCGCCAACGAGTCCATGGCCGGCGTGCGGATGTGGGGGTTGTTGTGCCCCATGGCGTCCCAGCGTTGCTGGTCCGTGGTGATGAAAAGGAAATTCGGTCGCTGCTGGTTCGCCATGACTGCTCCTGCTAGTTCGCTGCTCGAAGGTGAAATTCGTGCGCGCCGGCGCCGACGGACGCAATCGTGACCGTATCCGCGGCAACTTGGACGCCCGGCGGCGGCCGGTCAAACGGCGACGTTTCGCCGTCGATTACCAGTTCGTTCTGCGCCGCGTCCGTTCGCGGCAGCACCACATCCGCTGCCACACCGTCGGGCACCGTCACTTGAAGCTCGAAGGCGCCGTCGCGTCGCTGCCAGGCGACCTCGATATCCCCCTGCGGCGCAGGGTGGACGCCGCGCGCCCATTCCAATCCGCCGGGCCGGGGGCGAATCTCGCAGGTCGAGAATCCGGGGCCGGTCGGGTCCACGCCCAGCACGCGCGCCAAAAGCACGGTTCCGGTGAGCACCCCGCCGCTATGGACCAGGCTGCGGACGCCTGCGGGACGCACGCGTTGCTCGGTGGCCCAGGTGGCCATCTGCTCGTCGCGCACGATGCCGTTGCCCGCCGTGAAGTTGTCCCAGCCCTCCCAGATCGTGGGTTGGTCGGACGCGCCCATCATGTAGGCGTAGCGCTCACCCAGCCGCTCGGTGCCGCCGGGCCGCGGCCCGGCCAGCATCAGCGCGTCGGCCACGTAGCCGTAGAACAAGGGGCTCGTCGGCACCATGTCCTCCGGCGGGTTCGCCAGGTGGTCGGCGATGCTCGCGGTCTGCTCCGGCGTCGCCACGCCATACATGATCGCCAGGGAGTTCCCCAGCTCGCTCACCACCGGCGATTGCGCGCCGTCGCGCACCGCGTCGACGAACAGCCCGCGCGACTCGTTCCAGAACTTCTCCCGCACCGTCGGGCGTACCTGTCCTGCAATCTCGCGCCAACGCGCGGCGTCGTCGTCCCGACCCACGTCGTCCGCCAGCGCCGCCGCGTCTTCCAGGCTCGCCACGTACAGGCAATTGGCGATGACGCTCGCCCCGCGAAAGTCGTTGGGCGTCCAGTCGATGTGATAGAGCGGGTGCACCCAGGTCAGCAGGCCGGTGGTCCGATCACGGTGCGGGACGAACCAATCGAGCTGCTTCCGCACGCTCGGATACAGCTCATCCAGCACCCAGCGACGCCCGCCGTAGAGGTAGATTTCGCGAATGCGCGTGCTCCACTGGAGCATGAAGTGCTGGTTAACGTGCGTCGGCCAAAAGCTGGGCGGGAACGCCATCATCAGGTTGCCGTCGCCGCGGTCGCTCAGCGTGAACAGGCGGAAGTAGCGGTCCACCACGGGCAGGTCGCCCCACGCGACGTGGGTGAAGCGTCCGCCATGGCTGCCGTCGCCGGCGCTCCAGGGCACGCGCTCGCGGTAGGAGTCGCAAACGATCGTGTCCTCGATGTGCGACTCCATGGTGTCGACGCACGCCGTCCATACCTTGTTCAGCACCTCGTCCGAGCACTCGAAGCGCGCACGGACATCGGCCGGATAGCGATATTCGTTCAGGCCGATCGACTGGAGCCGCACCGGCTCGAGCCGGCTTCGCACCGTGACGTGCAGGTAGCGGAACTGTCGATACTCGCCGACCTGCCAGGTCTGTCGGCCCTCGCGGGTGATGACGCGGTCGCCGTAGCGCAGCGCGGCCGGAATTCGCCCGCCCAGCAGCTGCTGGCCGTAGGTCACGTCCAGGATGGCCCCTGCCGGCGCCTCGAACTCGAGTCGGGGATAGCCGAAGAGCTGGCGCCCGAAGTCCACCACGACGTACGGAGCCCGAATCCCCTCGCCGGGGGCGAACACGCTCTGGAGCGTTGCCGCCGAATGGTCCGGTGTCAGCGTCGCCGACACCTCGTCCGCAATCGCGTTTTCCAGCGGCAGGTGTGGCTCGCTGTACAGCAACTCGGGGATGTCGATCTGCCCCGCGCGGCCCAGGTCGATGGTCTCGCCGATGTCCACGACCGCTCGCGGATAGACCATGCGCTCTTCCATCTGCGGGATCTCGCGCTTCTCGAAGACGAACCACTCCACGTCGTTGCCGGTGATCTCGACCGCCCGCGACCAACCGCCGTCGTCGAAGTCCAACTCCATCCAATCCGCCGGGTCGGCCCCGGCGTCGTAGACCTCGATGAATCCCACGAGGCTGTTGATCAGCTCGACGTCGGTGCGCCATCCGCGCGCGGGCTGCAACACCCAGTCCGAATCGGTGCCGATGGTCTGTGCCGAGCCGTCATCCAGGGTGAGATCGAGCTGCGTCCAGAACCCCGCCCGCTCACCGACCGAGTAGGACGAGCCGCTGCTGCTGCCCCAGCCCGTGCCGCGGCTGCCTTCGATGCCGTAGTGGTAGACCTGCACGGCGATCACGTTGCGTCCCGACGTCAGGTGCTCCGCCACGTCATGCGTGTCATAGCTTTTGCGCCGGGGATCGCTGCGCGCCGGTCCTCGGCCCACATAGCGTCCGTTGACCCACAGCACGTAGCGGTCGGCGGCCGATATGTGCAGCTCCGCCTGCGCGGCGTCTCTGCCCAACTCGAACGTCCGCCGGGCCATGAGATAGCAGTTGCGCGGCTTCGGGTCGCCGTCGGTCCAGATCCACCGAGCCGGCCAGTGCGATACCGCCGTCAGTTCCGGCGGGGTAGTCGAATACATGGCTCACTCCCGGCAACGCCCAATCGCCGCATGGTAGCGCCAGCGGCGGCGGTCAACTGACGCGAGGTCAGTGACGGACTTACTCGGGCGTCACCTCGACCGTCAGTCGCCGCACGTCGGTTCCGGCAAGCTCAGGACCCGACGCGCGGCCGTACAGCGTGAGGTAGCACAGCCCCGGAGCATCGCCCTGGATTGGCAACCGGCGCTCCGAGCCGTTTGCACTCACGATCACCTCGCCTCGGCCGATGTCCCAGGCCACGGTTACCGGCGTCCAAATGCCCGCCGGCAACTCCACGATGCCCAGGGACGCGTCCACGGCGGCGTCCGTCCGGCGATCGTTGGGACGCCAGAACGCCTCGTCCAACACGAGGTCGACGCCAAGCGCGTCCGCCGCGCGCCGAATCTCGAAACGCAGCTCGCCCTTCGGACCAAACGGGAAGTTCCGCTCAGCCGCCGTGGGCCGCTCGTCCACGCGGCGCAAGCGCAGCATCGCCTCTCCGTCCTCGTGGGCCACGCCGACCCCGCCGCAGCCGTTAGTGGACCACCCGCGCAGGCCATGGGTGAAGTCGTCGGCGTCGGTCGTTTCGGTCAGCACGTCGGGATCGAATACCACGTAGTCCGTCTCCACCCGCCGCCAGCCGGCAATCACGTGCGCAAACTGAACTAGGACGCGGCCGTCGGACAGCGGGTTGATGATCGGGTAGCTCACCTGGTCGTCCACGTTGTCGCGGTCGATCTGCCGCGCGAACTCGCGGTAGCCCTGCCAGGTGGCCCCGTCGTCATCTGATATGGCGGCATTCATGACATGCCGGGACGCATGCACCTGGCGCGTTTCGCCGCCGAATGGCGGGCCCTGCGTGTTGTTCCAGACGAGCATCAACCGACCGTCGGCCAAGCGCGCCACCGAGCACGGAGAATTAGGTGCCCGGAAACGCGTCCGTTGCGGCGGGCTCCAGGTACGACCATCGCTCGAGAACGACTCATAGAGCCGACGGAACTGGGTGCGAATGACCATCCAGACCCGACCGTCGCCAAGCTCCGCGGCCGTGGGCTCGACCGCCCCGGAGTGGCTGTGGCGCCCGCCGGAGGGCACTGGCAGCTCCGTCGAGTCGGCGTGCCAGGTGCGCCCGCCATCGTCCGAATAGCACGACTTGGCCACGTTCTTCCCGGCCTCGCGGTCGAAGTCATAGAAGTGCAGCGGCAGCAGCAGTCGCCCGCTGGACAGCTGCGTGAACCCCAGCAGCGCACCGGTGTACTCATGGCCGTAGTCCACGCGGTGCGGCGGCTCCCAGGTAGTGCCGCCGTCGCGGGAGGCGACGTGAAAGACGTCGCAGCGCATTTCGTCGCGACCCGGACGCTCGATGTCCTTCGGCCACTTGAGAAACCGCATCCCGATCCCGTGCAGGTCGCCGTTTCGGTCGACGAGAGCGCGACCAAGCGTCCAGAGCCCCGCACTGCCGGGCATGGTGTGGACCACCTCCGGCTCGGACCAGACGACGGGTATGCCGCGACCGCGTCGCATCACCAGGCGCTCCGGCGTCCACGGATCGTCGAAGGCCGCGCCCCCCAGCGTCTCTTGAAAGGGCGGCTTGCCCTCGGCGGTCAGCGTGAAGAACTGCCCGTCGGGCAGCTCGACGATCTGCCCGAGCCTGGTGCCGGCGCGGTAGCGGGGGGTAGCGAGCATCTGGTCTTCCTTGCCTGAGCGATTCGAAACCGGCGAGCGGCGCGCAAGCCTACCAGCGGGGCAGGGAATCCTTGGGATACGCTGCGGAGTCCCCCGCCGGGAGCACCGCGCATGGCCAAGCCGCACCGAATGACGCCCGACGAGATCAAAACACAGCTCGAGGGCCCGGTGATGTCGATTCCCACCAGCTTTCTGGCCGACGGCCCGATCGACTACGACGGCGTCGCCAACATCATCGAGACCGGCATCGCGGGCGGGACGCAGGTCGCGCTGCTCACGATCGGCGACAGCCAGTTCGCCTACATGCGCGAGCAGGAAGTGGCGGACATCACGCAATTCGTCGTGGAGCGCACGGCTGGACGCGCAATGGTCGTCGCCGCCACCGGCCTCTGGGCCACGACCCAATCCGTCGAGTTCGCGCACTACGCGCGGGACGTCGGCGCGGACGTGGTGATGGCGGCGCCGTCCGGTCAGCTGGGCGATCCGGTCGGCATGGCGGCCCACTACAAGGCCGTGGCAGCGGTCATGCCGGTGATGGTCGTCGGCTTTCCGCCGCACGAGATGCTGCATCGGCTGGTGGACGAGCCGAATATCTGCTGCATGAAGGAGGACGGCACGGACGCCTACGCCGTGCAGACCATCGAGGAATTCGACGGCCACTGGAAGTTCATGAGCGGCGGCAAGCTTGGGCGTCACATGCTGCAGTGGACCTACGGCTGCCGCAGCTTCATGGACTGGTCCACCAGCTTCGCGCCCCATGTCGGCCGGCGGTTCTGGGAGTCGCTCCAGTCGGGCGAAATCGCCGACGCGGCGAAGGTGGTGCGGGACATCGAGACGCCGCTGTTCGATTTGTCCGGCCACCCCAAGGTCGTCCGCATCGGCAAGGCATTTCCCGGTGGGTGGCAGTCGCTCTGGCGTGCCTGCCTGGAGCTCAACGGCATCGCGTCGCGGCACCTACGGCTGCCGCACACGTCGGCGGATGAGGCCGACCTCGATCAAGTGAAGCCGGAGCTCCAGCGACTGGGTCTAGTGGGGACGTCCGCCGGCTAGGAGACGTCGCCGCGGCCCTACGAATGAGCCGGGCATTGCCGAGTTGAACAGCATCCAGGCCGCAAGAGTGTCACCGGCACAGGATCCCTGACCTCGGTGGGGAAGCCTTCGGGCTCGGGCGAACGATCGGCTGGAGCTAGCGGCTACTCGCCCGACTGGCTGCGCCCGCGCACGTCGAACGCGTCGCGCAAGCCGTCACCCATGAAGTTGATGGAAAGCACCGCGATGCTGATCGCGGCGCCCGGAGCGATCCACAGCCACGGGAAGCCAGCCAGGAAGGCAATGCCGCGCGCGCTGTTGATCATGGAGCCCCAGCTCGCGGCGGGCTCCGTGACGCCGAATCCGAGGAAGCTCAGCCCGGCCTCGGCCAGAATCGCGCCGGCCACGCCCAGCGTGATCGCCACGGTCACCGGGCCGACGATGTTCGGCAGGATGTGGCGCGAGATGATGTGCCGTTGACCGGCGCCCAGCGTGCGCGACGCCATAACGTATTCCAACTCGCGCATCACCAAGATGTTGCCGCGGAACAGCCGCGCCAAGCCAGGCCAGCCGAAGATTCCAATGATTACCATGATGTTGAAAATATTCGGACCAGTAATACCGGCCAGGATGATGATGAGAATGAACGTGGGAAAGGTCATCACGAAGTCCGTAAATCGCATCAGTGCATCGTCGATGTAGCCGCCGGCAAGCCCTGCTATGGACCCGATGATGAACCCGATGACGACGTAGATGGAAACCGCCACGATGCCCACCGACAGCGACACGCGCGCGCCCTGCAGGATGCGGCTGAACACGTCACGCCCGACTTGATCGGTGCCCATCCAGTTCACGGTGTCCGGGGGCCGGTTGACTTTGAACAGGTGGGGCTTCTCGGGGTCAAACGGCGACACGATGGCCTGGCTAGCGGCCAGCAACGCCATGATGATGAGACAAATGAATCCCGCCAGGGCCAGCTTGTGCGAGAGGAATCGACGAATCGCCCGCCGAAACGGCGACAACTCCGGCGGAAGGTGAATGAGGTCGTCGTCGGCCGCCAGATCGGCAGCCGCTTGGGACCTGGCTGCACCCGGTTGGGCGCTGTCGTCGTCCATCGCTCGGCTCTCGGTGCTCATGCGCCCCTTCGCTCCCGACTCACGTGTGGCGCACCCGCGGGTCGACCCACGCGTACGCAATGTCTGTAAGGAGATTCGCCGCCAGCGTAATCACCGACGAGATGATCAGCACGCCCATGATGACCGGGTAGTCACGCTGCAACAGGGCCGTGTAGCCCAGCAAGCCGATGCCCGGCCAGCGGAATATCGTTTCGACTATCAGCGCGCCGCCGAACAGCACCGGCAGTCGCAGTCCGATTAGCGTGACGATGGGGATCAGCGCGTTGCGGAACACATGCTTCCAGAGAATGAGCCGCTCACTCAGGCCCTTGGCCCGGGCCGTCGTCACGAAGTCGGCGGAGATGGTGTCGAGCACGGACGCACGCGCATAGCGCATCAGGCCGGCGATGTCGTTCATCGCCAGCGCGAACACCGGCAGCACCGCATGGTGCAGCAGGTCCCAGTTGATGCCGGTTTCGCCACCGGGCGTCCACATGCCGAACGTCGGGAACCACCCCAGCGTCACCGCGAAGATGAACATGCCCATCAGGGCGAAGAAGAACTCCGGCACCGACAGCATGAAGAAGGCGCTGATCGTGAGCGTGTAGTCCAGGCGCGAGTATTGGTAAAGCGCGGAAATCACACCGAACAGCAAGCCAAGGGCCAGGCCCACCGCCACCGTGGCCGTCATCAAGCTGATCGTCGGCGGCAGCCGGTCGATGATCAGTTCCAGCACGGGAACATTGTGCGTCTGGATGGAGTAGCCCAGATTGCCTTGGATGGCCTCCTTCAGCCAGAGGAAGTACTGCACCGGCACCGGCTTATCGAGGCCGTATTCCTTGAGGAGCTCCTCGATGTCATGGGGCCCCATGTAAAGCATCTCTTCGGGATCGATCAAGGCCTGAATCGGGTCGCCCGGTGCGAGCTGGAAGACGATGAACGAGGTCAGGGACAGCAAGAACATCAGCGGAATCGAGATAAGTACGCGGCGGATGATGTATTGGGTCATGTCATCCCCTCACGCCGAAGCGTGGTCCCTGAGTAGCGCGTCCGCTGCACGCAAGAGTCCCGAGTACGGGCATGCTACTCAATTCACGTTGTGACCGGCAACACGACCGACGGCACGCCTGACAACCCGCGGAGTCCCTGGGACGCGATCACCGTCGCACTCGCGGGATTCGCGCAGCGCGAGCCGTCGTGGTGTACTCGGTCTGCGAAGCCTCCGCAGCCCGGCAGGGCTCGAAGGAGCTCAGGCCCATGCTGACCCAGGCCACCTACGCTCGCGACGGCCGACGCGCCACCATTTCGGTCGAGCGCATCGACACGTTTCTCGAATACACGGACACCATCGTGAACTTTCCGGGAATCGTCGTGCTCGACGGGGATCGGCTGGTGCTGAGCGCCAACCACGCCCGTCACGGCGACTGGGACGGCGAGCCGCTCCGCACGTTCCTGTCCGAGGACGGCGGCGCTTCCTGGACGCTGCTGGGGCTCGACAGCCCGTTCCTCAACGCCCACCCGCTGACCGGTGAGAACTACCTCACCTTCGCCGGCGGCAACCGCGGATACATGCGGGACGGCACCATCACCCACATCGACGTCCACCAGGCCGACCTCGAGAAACGCGCGTGGAGCCGGCGCGAAGGCCCGATGCACGCCATCATGCAAACGCCCGACCCCACGTTTCGCTGGCGTCGCTGGAGTGCGTCCGGCGAGCCGCTGGAGAACCGCCTCATCACCCTTCAGCACACGCCCTGGGAGACGGGGTCGTACGAAAACTACGCCAGGATTCTCGAACTCGGCGACGGGGAGCTGCTCACGGCAATGGGCGTGCTCGCCGGCGCGCCGCCGCGCCTGCCCGGCGTGGACCGCCGCGGCCGCCCCCACTACAACATGCGCTTTTCGGCGTGCATCGTCCGCTCACACGACAACGGTCAAACCTGGGAGGTCACGGCGGCCTTCCATCCCTGGGAGCACGAGCAGGTCTACGGCCCGCACGACCGACCCGTCGACGAAGGATTCGACGAAGCCGACCTGGAGATCGCGTCCAACGGCGACCTGGTGCTGATCATGCGCAGCGGCTCGTACTCGCCGATTTTCCAGACGCGTTCCACCGACGGCGGCGAGACCTGGTCCGAGCCTGAAAACATGGGCTGGCCCGCCGTGAAGCCCCGGCTTCACCTTCTGTCGAACGGCGTATTGGCGGTCGTCTCGGGTCGGGGCGGCTATGGGCACCCGCAGATCACGCACGTGACCCTGAGCCTCGACGGCACCGGCAACCACTGGGAGATGCCCTTCGCCTTCCACACCGGACCCGGGTGCTCCTACACGACGACCTTCGTCAAGGACGGCCAGCTGCACGTCGTCTTCTCGCACTCCGACTTCACCCGCGAGATGGGCGCCCACCAGCTGCCCTCGCAGCGCATCCGGCGCGCGGTGATCAATGTCGAAGCCCACGATGGCTAATCGGAGGCACGCATGATCGAAAGCGCCATTTACACCGACGGCTCGCGCTCCGTGCGCATCTCCGTCGATCGGATCGACACCTGGCTGGAAGACCACGAGTCCATCATCAACTTCCCCGGCGTCGTCGAGCTCGACGGCGACCGGCTCTTCATGACGATTCATCACGGCCGCCACGGCGGCGAGGAGCCCACGTGGGCCTTCCTGTCCGACGACGCCGGCGCGACCTGGCGCCGCTTGCCCAACGACTTTCCCTTGCTCTCACGGGATGCGCGCACGGGACTCATCAACGAGACCCATGACTCGGGGGTAACCGGGCACCTGCGCGACGGCTCCTTCGTGCGCATCAACCACAGCACCGAGCACGCCCTGTCCGTGGGATACGACCGCGCGCGCGGGACGTATCACGAGCAGTTCCAGGAAGAAGACCCCACGTTTCGCTTCCATCGCTGGACCGGCGACGCCACGCCAATCGAGAGCCGCCCCTTCATGGTGCGCGGGATCCCGTGGGATCGCGCGTCCTACCAGTGCTACTCGCGACTGCTCGAGCTCGACGATGGCGACTTCCTCACCGCGTTGGAGTGGGTCAGAATCGTTCCGGAATCGGAATGGCAGACCCTGCCCAACGGCCGCGTGCGCAAGACGATCACCAGCGTCTTCATCGTGCGCTCCAGCGACCGCGGCAAGAGCTGGGACTTCGTGCACGCCTTCGACGCTTACGCGCTCAAGCCGACCTACGGCCTCGCCGACCGACCCTTGGACGAAGGCTTCAACGAGGCCGACCTGGTCAGGCTCGCGAACGACGACATTCTCTGCATGTTCCGCACCGGGTCCTACTCACCCATGCACATGTCGCGCTCGGAGGATGGCGGGCGCACCTGGTCGACCCCGGTCAACACCGGATGGCAGGGCGTCAAACCGCGCCTGGAGCTGCTGCCGAACGGCGTGCTGGCCTGCGCCGCCGGTCGCGGGGCCTACGGCCACCCGCAGGTAACCCACGTGACCCTCAGCCTAGACGGCACCGGCCGCCACTGGGAAGCGCCGTTCGCCTTCCACACCGGGCCCGGCTGCTCCTACACCTCGACCATGCAGCGCGACGACCGGCTGCACGTGGTCTACTCGCACTCCGATTTCACCCGCGAAATGGGCACCAACGAGCTGCCGTCGCAGACTATTCGCCGGGCCGTTCTGGACATTTCGGTTCTCGATGATTGATCGACCGCATCCCATAACACCGTCGGGCAGTCGGCGCCCAGGAGGTCCACCCCCATGATCGAGTCCGCCACCTACACCGACGGCCAGCGCACCGCGACCCTGAGCGTCGAGCGCATCGACACTTGGCAGGAAGACACCGAGGTCATCCTCAACTTTCCCCACGTCATCGAGCTTGCCGACAACCGCCTCTTCATGCGCTTCAGCCGCTCGCAGCACGCCATCGCCGACGTGGAACCCAAGCGCGACGTCTTCTCGACCGACGACGGCGAGACCTGGGGCGACCCGCCGCCCGGGATGGACTTTGGCGGCGGCAGTCTGGGATATCTCCGCGACGGCACGATCATGCGGCTGGAGCACAACACGGTGGAGGCCAACCGGCGCACCTGGGACAAGCACGTCGGCCCGTTCCACCTGGTGATGCAGGAGGACGACCCGACGTTTCGCCTCCGCACCTGGCACTCCAACGGCGACCCCATCGACAGCCTCGAGTTCAAGATCGACGGTCTGCCGTGGGAAACGGCCTCATACCAGACCTACGCGAAGATCCTCGACCTCGACGACGGCAGCCTGCTCGCCGCCATGGAGGCCCAGGTCGGCCCACCGAGAATGACCGACCAAGTCCGGGAGGACGGCCGGCACCGCTGGGAAATCACCATGACGACCTTCATCGTCCGGTCGCGCGACCGCGGCCGGACGTGGGACTTCGTCACGGCGTTCCGCCCCGAAGAGCTGAACCTGGTCTACGGAGGGGGCGACCGTCCCGTGGACGAGGGGCTCACCGAGGCCGACCTGGTCGTGGCCGCCAACGGCGACATCCTCTGCGTCAACCGCACCGGGTCGTACTCCCCCATGTGGCAGACGCGCTCGACCGACGGCGGACACACCTGGGGCACGCCCGCGCCGGTCGGCTGGCAGGGCGTCAAGCCGCGGCTCAACCTGTTGCCCAACGGCGTGCTCACCTGCGCCGCCGGCCGCGGCGGCTACGGTCACCCCCAGGTCACCCACGTGATGGTGAGCCTGGACGGCACGGGTAGCCACTGGGAAGCGCCCTTCTGCTTCCACACCGGACCGGGCTGCTCCTATACCTCCACGCTGGTCCGCGACGGAAAACTGCACGTCGTGTTCTCCGACTCCGATTTCACGCGGCCCTTCGGCACGCACAACCTGCCCTCGCAGCGCATCCGGCGCGCCGTGATCGACGTGCGCCTGCACGAAAGCTGAGCGGCGACTCAAGCGGCGACTCAAGCGGCGCAGTCGAGCCGCCTCCGTCACCTCCGTGCCGCCCCGAGCTCTCCGTGTGCGTCCCGTCCCCATCGCTCCGAGCGCAGCGAGGGATTTAGAGCCCCGACAACCGTCGCCGGAAATCAATCACCCGCGACTCCGGCCTGATCGCCGACACACGCCCGAATCGACGCTTCCGAGGTTCGACACGCACCGAGCCCCGGGGCTAGCATTTCCGCGCCCGACACCTGGAGCTGCATCCATGCTGCGGCAAGCCGTCTACGAGCGAAACGGTCGCTCCGCATCGATCAGCGTCGAGCGCATCGACACCTGGTTCGAGACCACCGACTCGGTCATCAACTTTCCCGGGCTGGTGGAGCTCGAAGGCGACCACATGTTCCTGAGCTATCACCACGGGCGTCACGGCGGCCACGAGCCCCTTGAGCTCGCCGTCTCGGTCGACGCCGGCGCCACCTGGCATGAAGCGCCCGACGATCACCCCATGGTCTATATCCACCCGGCAACGGGCCGCAAGGGCATCGAGTTTGCGTCCGGCGTCTTGGGATACCCGCGCGACGACACCATCGTGTACATCGACCACGACACGGTGGAGGTGTCGGATCGCTGGAAGGACCGCACCTCGGGCTCCTACCACGAGGTGGGGCAGGTGGAGAGCCCGACATTCCTTTGGCGGCGCTGGTCCAAGGCCGGCGAGCCGCTGGAGAAGCACACGTTCAAAGTTCGCGACCTGCCCTTCGCGCGCGCGTCCTACCAGTCCTACAGCTCGCTTATCGAGCTGGACAACGGCGACTACCTGACGGCCCTCGAGTGGGTGGACATGCTGCCGGCCGACGAGTGGTCCACCGACACCCGCGGCCGCATCCGCAAGACGCGCATCGGCGTCTTCATCGTGCGTTCGAGCGACCAGGGGTACACCTGGGACTTCGTGCACAAGTTCGACGCCGGCGAGCTTAAGCCCGCCTACGGCCACGCCGATCGCGCCGTCGACGAGGGATTCGACGAGGCCGATCTCGCCGTCACGGCCAACGGCGACATCCTCTGCGTGATGCGCACCGGCAGCTATTCGCCGATGTTCCAATCGCGCTCCACGGACGGCGGCCGCACCTGGTCCGAGCCGACCAACACCGGCTGGCAGGCGGTCAAGCCGCGGCTCACGCTACTGCCCAACGGCATCCTCGCCTGCGCCTCCGGGCGTGGGGCTTATGGGCACCCGCAGGTCACGCACGTGATGCTGAGCCTGGACGGCAACGGCGAGCACTGGGAGACGCCCTTCGCGTTTCACACGCGCGGCGGCTGCTCCTACACCTCCAAGATGTACCGGGACGACCGGCTGCACGTGATCTACTCAGACTCGGACTTCACCCGCGAGCTCGGGACCATCGGTCTGCCGTCGCAGCGAATCTGCCGCGCGGTGATCGACGTGCAGAGCCCGGCGCCCTAGCCTGCCGCCAATACCCCGCGCGGTGCGTTAGCCATGCGACTGGGCCTGCTGGTTCGCCTGTTCACGGCGACGCATGGCCGGATCGACGTGGAGTCGAGCGCCGCCGCGGCCAAGCCGCGCTGGGAGCGATCCACCGTCACCCGGGCCGAGTTCGAGGCGTCGCTCGACCTGGCGGCCGAAATCGGCGCCGAGGTGGTAGAGATCACGCAAGCCGGTCAGCCGGCGGCGGCCGAGCTTCTGGTGGCGAGTCCTCGGCTGCGGCGCGAGTTCAGCGCCATGGTCGCGGACCGTGGACTCTCGATCGCGGCGCTCAACGCCGCCGGTATGCCGCTGCACCCACGTAGCGGCGGGCGCGCCCGGCGGCTCATCCGGCGCACCATCGAGCTTGCCAGCCTGCTCGACGTTCGCACCGTCATCAGCATGTCCGGGACGGGCGGCGACGGACCGGCAGCCAGCACGGTCAACTGGGTCAGCTTTCCCTGGCCCGAGGAGTCGGTCGCCCTGCGCGAGCGCCACTGGCAAGCGGCCGTGGGCCTCTGGCGCGACCTGGCGGGCTACGCGACCAGCCGCGGGATCGAGCGCGTAGCCCTGGAGCTACACCCCATGCACCTGGTGTACAACGTGCCGACGTTCCATCGGCTGCACGCGGCGGTGGGATCCGTCATCTCAGCCAACGTGGATCCCAGCCACCTCTTCTGGCAGGGCATGGATCCTTCCGCGGTCGTGCGCGCCCTCGGCGACTCGGTGGCGCACGTGCACGTCAAGGACACGCAGCTCGTCGCGGACGAGCTCGCCACGGCGGGCGTGCTGGACGGACGTCCGTTCGGCGCGGACGCCCCGCGAGCCTGGGTGCACCGGACCGTGGGCCACGGGCACGGTGACGACGTGTGGACGGCGTTCTTCCGGGCGCTGCGGGACGGTGGCTACAGCGGCGCGCTGAGCCTCGAGAATGAGGACCCCTATCAGAGCTACACGGAGGGCGTGCGGGAAGCCGCCACCTACGTGCGACCGATCCTGCGGGGGCTCAAATGATCCTCCAAGAGCCGGAAACGCCCCCGCCGGCTTCTCTCGAAGCAGTCACGGCTGTTCCGCTGACGCCACCCTCGCTCGGCAAGCCAATCCCGCAGCAGTTTCGGGTCGGTCTCATCGGCGCGGGTCGCGTGGTGCAGAACTCGGTGCTACCGGCCTATCGGCAGGCCGGGATCACCCCCGTGGCCGCCGCCGATCCCGACCCCGAGGCGCGCGCCGCCGTGCAGCGCCGCTGGGGCATCACGCCGGTGTTCGCGAACTTCCGGGAGATGTTCGACGCAGTCGATCTCGACGTGGCGGACGTCAACATTCGCTGGGACGTTGGGCTCTCGCCAACGCGCGTCGCGTCGGTCGAGGAAGCCGCGCGCCGGGGCATCCATGTGCTCATGGCCAAGCCCTTCGCCGCCACCTACGCCCAATGCCGCACCATGGTCGAGGCCGCCAAGGACGGCGGCGTCACGCTCGCGGTCGACCACAACACGCGCTTCGCTCCGGTGCCCTTCGGCATCCGGTCGCTGATCCGGGCCGGCGTGACGGGACCGCTGATTTCGGCCTCGTACCTCTACCACTCCGCCGTGGGACGCCAGCACACCAACGCTTTCGATGCGGCGTACGACAACGTGGTCCACGCCGCCGACACCCTGCTGACCTGGTTCGAGCAGGAGGCGGAGGAGGTCTACGCGCATTGGAGCCGTCGGGTCGATGGCGTGGGCTCGGTGTTCAGCGGCACGCTCAGGTTCGCCGACGGCGCCAACGCCACCATCCTCTTTGACTTCGCTACGCGCCACCGCCGCCAGATGGACTTCGTGGCCGTGGGCGAGCGCGCCAGCGTCGACGGTCGCCAGGACGCCGGCGCGCCGCCGCCCGCGACGATGCGGCGACCGACGCTGCGCTACGGACCGCACACGCCACGCGGGCTCGTGGTCGAGCTGCCGCTGCACCACTCCCTGATGCCGGATTCCTTCCTGGCCTCCCGCGCCGACTTCCTGCAGGCCACTGCCGAGGGGCGCGAGCCGTGGGCGAACGGCGCACAGGTGCTGCGCACCATGCGCACGCACATCGCGCTATGCCGGTCCGCCGCAGAGGGTCGCCCCGTCCGGCCTGCGTCGATCGAAGAGTCAGCCTAGGCGACACCCCGGTCCGCCTGTGGCATCGTGCCGGTGCGCCGCCTACCCGAGGAGCAACCGGTGGCCGACATCGACGTGCGCCCGCTCTCCGTCCGTCCGCTGGAAGCAGTGGCGTTCCGCCCGTTCGGTGCGGTGATCGCGCCCGAAACCGCCGACGCCCCGAGCCTGAACCGCTCGCCGGGCAATCTGGGCTTTCTCTGGGTGCACAAGGAGCTGGAGTTCCCCAAGGCGGCCTATATGTGCAGCCTGCGGTACTACTACCGCGGCAACCGCTGCGAGTTCCTGCAGAAGCACCCCGAGAGCACCGTCACGCTCATTCCCGTCAGCGGCGTGAGCGCGATCGTGGTCGCCCCGGATGATGCAAGCGGCGGCCCGAACGTGGACGCGGCGCAGGCCTTCCTGCTGGAGCCGGGACGCGGCGCGGTGATTCACCTCGGCGTGTGGCTGCGCTATGCCTATCCCCTCACGCCGTTCGCCGATTTCGCCTACGTGACCCAGCGTGTCGACCCCGCCACGGCCAACGTCAGCGACGACACCGTGCGGGTAGACCTGGACACCGACCTCGGCCTGGTGTTCGACCTGGTGTTTGACGTGCCGGCGGGCGAGGGCTACGCCCACACGCCCAGCGGCGCGCTGGCTGCGGCCCCGGAGCGAAACCCGCCGCACGGCTAGTCGCGCGTACACTCGCGCCCTCGCCGGGGGAAAGGCACCCAGAATGCTCCAGATCGGGCTGATTGGACTGGGCGGCATCGCCTCCGCGCACCTGGAAGGCCTCGCCCTGCTCGAGGCCAAAGGCCTGGCCCGCTGCGTGGCCGGCGCCGAGCCTGTCGACGAGCGACGCGAGGAGCGCCGCAAGGCCTTCGGCATCCCCAAGGTCTACGCCAGCCACCGCGATCTGCTGGCCGACGCGGACGTCGAGGCCGTGGGCATCCTCTTGCCCCATCACCTGCATGCGGGCGTCACCGTCGAAGCCCTGGACGCCGGCAAGCACGTGCTGGTCGAGAAGCCGATGGCCGTCACCATGGACGAGTGCGACCGCATGATGGAGGCCGAAGCGCGAAACGGTCGGCGCCTGCAGATCGGCCTCACCGGCCAATACCGTCCGGCGATGCGCACAGCGCGGGCCTTCCTGGACACCAACGCCCTCGGCCCTGTCATCCAGGTGCTGGCGCTGGTGAGCGCCAAGCTGCCCTACGAGCACCGCGACCGCTATATGCGAACCCGCTCCATGGGCGGCGGCCAGTGGCTCGGCGACGGCGCCCACATGGTCGACTGGGTGACGCATCTAATCGGCACCAAGGCCGTGTCGGTGAAGGCGGTTCTCGGGAACTACATGCACCACATGTCGGGGGACGACACCGCCACCGTGCTCATCCAATACGCCAACGGGGTCGCCGGCGTGGTGATCATGGTGGCCCATTCACGCGGTCCCGACGAGACGGGGATGGTCGACGTGCACGGCGCCCAAGGGCGCCTGCAACTGGATTGGGTGAGCGACGCCGGACCGCACGGCCAGGTGCGCGTGGGACAGGACGGCGCCTGGCGCGACCTGGAAATCGAGCCCATCAACGACTTTGCCGAGCAATACCGCGACTTCGCCACCGCGATCGCGACGAATGACCGTCCGCCGGCCAGCAGCGCCTACGGCCGCCACATCATGGAAGTCCTGTTTGCGGCCGAGCGCTCCAGCGTCACCGGCCGCGAGGTCGTGTTGGAGCCGCTGGAACGGGAGCCCTGGTAGAGATCTAGCGGCTCGGCGTTGAGCCGCGAATCGTGGATGGAGGGACAGGGGCCTTCGTGGCGGTCCAACGGACGCGAGGCCTCCAGAGGGTCTTCTCAGGTGATGCCAACCGGGACACCGGCTTGGCGGTCGTCCCGCCACGTGGCAGGTGGTCCGCCCTTCCACAACGCTCGACTAGCCGCCGGCTCCGTACTCCCGAAATACCTCCAGAGCCGCTGAGTTGTTGGCGTTGACGGCGATACCCGCAGGGGTGTTTCCGGCAATGTCTCTGGCCTCAATGTTCGCGCCGCGCTCGAGCAACAGGCGAGCCATCGCCGGATTCTTGTTGGTTGCAGCCCAGTGCAAGGCCGTCCAGCCGTTGTCGGAGGTTGCCTCGATGTCGGCGCCCCGATCCAGCAGCAGCGCCAGAATGTCGGGGGAGTCATTCAGGGCTGACGCCTGATGAATGGGTCTCTCACCTCTTTTGGTTGTTGCCTCGATGTTGGCGCCCGAGTCCAGCAACGCCTCGATCATGAGTTGCTGGCTGGTCACGGCCGCCGCGAAGTGCAGGGCGGTCCAGCCATTCTCGTCCACCGCGTTGACCTCGGCGCCACGGTTGAGTAGCTCGCTGACAACTGCCGGCACGACGGCAAAGGCCGCGGCGGTGTGGAGCGCGGTCCACCCGTCATCGTCCGTTGCCCGGATGTCGGCGCCTCGGTCCAGCAGCAGGGCGACGAGCGTCGGTTTATTGCTGAGACCGGCCGCCAGATGCAAAGGCGTCCAGCCGTCGGCGTTTGTCGCCTCGATATCCGCACCGCAGTCCAGCGCGGCTCGCACTTCCGATGCCGCCGAATAGCTCCAGAAGTAGTCGCCGAGCCAAACCGCCTCCACCACGGCACCACGACACGGCTCGGGCGTAGGCGTGCCTGCCGGGGCGAGAGTGGGCGTGGGGGATGGTCGGGGCGTTGACGTTGGGGACGCGGTAGGTGTGGGGGACGGTTGAGGCGTAGCCGTAGGGGCCAGGGTAGGCGTGGGCGACGGCTCAGGGGTCGCGGTCGGCGTTGGGGAGGGCTGCGGTGTGGACGTAGGCATCGCTGTCGGCGTCTCGGTCGTTGCCGTCGGTGCGGCTGCCGCCTCCGCCGTTTGAGTTGGGCTTGACGCATCACCGCAGGACGCCAGCAGGAGGATCCCAACGCCGAGAGCCGCACACCGCGCGGCAGTTCGCAAAACGGATGGAATTGTCGACACGACGAACACTCAACCCCCGGCGGTCATCGCAATCGCACCAGCGCGGTCAGGGTGGCGCTGGTAGCGCAAGATCGGGAGCACAAGCATAGTCGCGAGCCGCAAGTCGGCATCTCGCGCGACGTCGTGTTGGAGCCGCTGGAACGGGAGCCGTGGTAGCGCTTTCAACCGGTCGTCGGTGAGTTCACTTTCGATACGACGGACGGCGTCTCGTTACCATTGACGCGTGCGGCGCTGCCGCCCGGGAGGACTTCGCTGCCCATTCGCCGCTCCGTCGCGTTCGTCGCCGCCTACCTGGCCTTCGCGCTGGGCGTCCTGGCGCTTGCGGCGCTTGCGGTGGGCCTGGTGATCAGCCAACCGTTCGCCATCGTCGGCGCGTGCACCATTGAGTCCGAATTCACGGCGGTTTGGCGTGATGAGCCCACCAACTGTCCCGACCGCGACCTGGTCGACGTTGACCTTTCAGGCGCGTACCTCCGCGACTCCATCTTTTCCGGCGCGGACTTATCGGGAGCCAACCTCAAGGGCGCGGACCTTCGGTTCGCCGACTTTATCGACGCCACGCTGGACGGCGCCGATCTTTCCGACACCGACGTCTACGGGGCCACGTTCCGGGACGCCCGGCTGATCGCCGCTCGGTTCGACGGCGCCACCATGACGGGCGCAAACCTGCAGAACGCCGACCTCAGCGATGCGAGCCTGCGCGATGTCAACGCCTCCTGGATCGAACTGGATAACTCCGTCGCGGCCAATGTCGACATGCACGGAGCCGAACTCAGCCGAGCGCGGTTCTATAGCACGCAGCTCCCTGGCGCCGACTTGAGCAACGTCGAGCTCACGAACTCCACCATGATCCGCGTCGATATGTCGGGCGGCGCCTTGCGCGACGCGATGATCATCAACACGGACGTCTACGCCTCGAACTTCTCCCAGGCGCAGCTAAGCGGCATGCAGGTGTATGGGTCCGAGTTTCGCCGCACCGACTTCAGCGGCGCGGTGCTCACCGACGTCACCGTTTCGGGCACCTTGCTCATGGATTCCGACTTTTCCGGGTACGAGGAATACGGCGCCAGTGCTGACTTTCGCGGGGCCACCATACGCGCCTCGGTCTTCGACGATGGCGACTTCTCGCATGCCAACGTGACCGACATGAAAACGTTTGCCGTGGGATTCCGTCGCTCGAACCTCCAAAACGCCGACTTCAGCCGTGCCGAGCTGATCCGCGCCGCGTTCACGAACGCCGACCTGCGCAGCGCCCAGTTCACCGACGCCGATCTCTCGGGATCGAATCTGGACGGCGCGATGCTGCAAGACGCCGACCTGACCAACGCCAACCTCAGCGGCGCCGAGCTTATCGGCGCGGACCTGACCGGCGCCGTGCTCGAAGGCACGAACCTCACCGACGCGCTCTTCAGCGAGCGGATGCGGCAACGAGACGACCGCAGTCCGTAACGCGAGTCTTCACCGACTTGAGATACCACTAGTGGTACCATAATCGAAGGCATGCGCCTTCGACACCGGCGAACCTTGCGGCGGCTCTTCAGCAAACCAACGCCGGCGGGGATCCGCTGGATCGAAGTTGAGGCACTGCTCCAGGCTATCGGAGTTGAGGTGATCGAGCGGTCGGGTTCGAGAGTGCTGTTGCGGAAGGGAACGGATCGAATGGTCGTGCACCGCCCACATCCCCGACCGGAGATCGGAAGAGCCACCGTGCGCGCCATCGCGGCATTCTTGGCGGCGCTAGGAGTCGAACCATGATGGAGTACAAGGGCTACCTGGCCGAAGTCGAATACGACGACTCCGTGCGACGGCTGCACGGGCAGGTGATCAATACCGGCGCTTATCCCATCGCTACCTTTGAGACCGCCGATCCAGAGCGCCTGCGGGAGGAGTTCCACAGATCCATTGACGAGTACCTCGCGTCGTGCGTCGAGGACGGCGTCGAGCCCATTCCACCCTTCTCCGGCAAGCTCCAGCTGCGACTCGGCAGCGACCTCCACCGGCGTGTCACCGTGGCCGCTGCCGAGAGCGGCCAGAGCATCAACGGATGGATTACGCAAGTGCTAGACGAGCGGGTGCGTTCGGCCGTCGGCGACGCTCCTTAGAAGCTCCCCAGACCGCGGCTATCCCGGCGCGATGACCGTCATATCCCAACCGGCGAGGTCGTGCAGGGGCACCGTCCAATCGCCCAGCGCCGGCTCGCCGGCCGCCACCCATTCGGCGATCTCCTCGCGGTGACCCAGCCGCCGCAGGGCGTTCCACATCGGTTGCGAGTTGGCGCGTCCGCCAGGACCCGCGCAGTCCCAGAAGAACAGATGCTCGGCCCCGGTGCCGTAGATCAGGTGCGCCTTGCGCCGGAAGTCCTCGGGGCTCATGTGCCGCGGCATCACGTTCGGCGCCAGCGTGCAGGCGGTGCCGCGCGTGGCCTCAACAAACGGCGTCAGCTGCTCCGGCGCTGACCACGTGTCCTCGTCGGTGGGCATCGCCAGCGGCGCGGCGCTATAGGGAATCAGCGCGTCGATCAACCCCTCACGCGCCCAGGTAGCGATGTCGCAGCCAAACAGCACGTTTTCCGCCATCAGGCCCTGCACGCACGCCGAGACTTCGATGCGGCGCCGTCCCTGCTCACGCGCGACGGCGTCCATCTCCTGCCGCACCCGACGCATGAACCCGGTCAGCACGCCCGCGCGATAGGTCAGCCACTCGGGATCGTCCTCGGGCAGCTCCCGCGGGTCGGCGCCGTGGCTCGCGGCGAATCCCTCGATCAACGGCTGCTCGTACATCAGGTACGGCGGACGGCGGTTGAACAGCAGGCAGATGCCGTCGAGGTCGAACTCGGCCATCTCGCGCAGCGCGGCCAGGCAGTAGTCCTGCACCTCGGGAAAGGCGTAAGACATGCGCGGCAGCTCGCGCCCGTCACGATCCAGGCAGCGCCACTGGGGGTTGTCCTGGAAGTACCCGTCCAGATACTCCTGGTTCATCGGCGGCGGGTAGGTCCAGGCGGCGAGACGGTAGGCGGCGTGGAACTCCATCCCCAGCTCGTGGGTGTGCTCCAGCGCCACCTGAAACGGGTCGATGCCCTGCTCGTGAAAGCTGCGCCAGCTTTCGGCCAGGAGCCGGTCCCCGACGCGCGGAAACATCTCGACGCCGTGCGCGGTTGCCGTGCGGCCGATCTTGGTGAAGTAGCGCATCAAATCGCCCGCGCCGGATTCCCAGTACATGCGGCTGAAGTCGGTGTCGCGATAGGGCTCTATCTCGCGCCTGACCTCCTCGGCGGTCGTCATGCGGTAGGTGTAGTGCGGGCCGTGCGCGTCGTTGTGCGCCCAGAGGCGGCGGTCCCGGCCCGACGTGCGCTCACCGACCAGGTCCTGCACCTCATCCTCCGCCAGGGGCACCAGCTTCAGGTAGGCGATGCGCGCCGAACCGGACTGCACCGACCCCAGCCCGTCGCCGGAATCGATGCGCCGGTGCAACTGCGAGAACACCACCTCTTGGCCCGTGAGATCGGCGACCTTCCAGAAGATCTCCTGCAGCTCCTTGCGGCGCAGGTGGTGGCCCTCCGTGCTCCAGGTCAGCGTTGAGAAGGCGGAGTCGCCGCTGAGCATCACCTGGACCAGCGCGAAGTCGCTTTCACCTCCCGCGGTCGGATGCACGCCCACCGAGATTGCGTGCCAGCCGTCGACCCGCAGCGGATAAGTCACGTCCGGCGCCAGAGTCTCCGGGCCGGCGAAGAGCATCGTCCCGGACACTCCCTCTGCCTCGAAGGACAGCGTCTGCCAGCGGCCCCGGGTGGCGTCCGTTGCCAGCGCCTCGGCCGGCGTGCAGCGGTCGAAATCGGCGACGTAGCGCGGCGCGGCGCGGAATCCACGGTCGGTGATGGCATCGGACATGGCGCTTACCTCCCTATCCCGGAGTCACGTACGAAAGATCCCATCCATCCCATTCGCGCAACGGCATCGACGGACGCGGCAACTCGGGCTCGCCGGCTTCGAGCCACGCCTGGATTTCGTCCACGTGGCCCAACCGCCGCAGCACGTTCCATTCATGCCCAAAGTTTGCGCGGCATCCGCCGCCCGCCGAATCCCAGAAGAACAAGTGCTCGGCGCCCGCCGCATAGATGGTCGCCGCCTGCCGCCGGTAGTCCTCCGCCGACATCGACCGCGGCATGACGTTTGGCGCCACCAGGCACGACGAATCCGCCACTGTTTCCGCCAGGAATCTGAGCTGCTCGGAATCGGTCCACACCATGCCGCCGGGCTCGTTGAAGAACGGACGAAAGTTGGTGCGGGCGCTGTAGGGAATCAGCGTATCCACGAGGCCCTCGCGCACCCATGTCGCCAGATCGAGGCCCTGCATCAGGTTCTCCGCCTCGGACGCGGCAACGATGGCCGAAACCGCAATCCGCCGCGGACGATCCCGCGACGCCTCGTCCATCGCCGCGCGCACGTCGCGCATGAATTGCGTCAGCGTGCCCGCGCGATAAGCCAGCCAATCTGGATCGTCCTCCGGCAGCGTCCGGGGATCGCACCCGAACTCACGCGCGAATTCCTCTACCAACGGCAGTTCGTATTCCACCACCGGCGGGCGGCGGTTGTAGAGCAAGCACACCCCATCGATGGGTCGCTCAGCCATCTCGCGCAGCAACGACAGCACGAACTCGCGCACTTCCGGATAGCTGTACGAGATGCGCGGCGTCCGGTTGCCCTCCCGGTCCTCGCCGTAAAACTCCGGATGCCGCACGAAGTACGTGTCGCCGTGATTGTGATGGTCCAACGGCGGCGGGTATTGGAATCCGGCCACCCGATAGCCGGCGTGAAACTCCAGGCCGACCGCATGCGTCTGCTCGAGCGCCACGTCGAACGGGTCGACGCCCGCGTCGCGAAACACGCGCCAGCTCTCGGCGTGCATGCGATCGCCGCGGCGGCCGTAATCCTCCAGGCCGTCCAGCGTGTGCCGCCGCCCAATTGAACTGAAGTAGGACATCAGATCGCCGCCGCCGGCCTCCCAGTACATTCGCGAGAAATCGCTCTCGTGGTACTGCTCGATCTCGCGCCGCACGTCGTCCGCCGAGGTAAGCCGGAAGAGGTATTGAGCAAAGTGGGCGTCGTTGTGCGCGAACAGGCGTCGGGTGTCGGCGCGAGCTTGATCGGCGCGCCACGCGGCGATTTCGGCGTCAGTGAGCGGCACGAGTTTTATGTAAACCACCCGCGCCGCCGCGCAGGCGAACGCCCCGGCCCCGTCGCCCTCGCCGGCCCGCGCGCTCGCCTGTCCGATGTCCAATGCTTGTCCGGTGAGGTCGGCGACCTTCCAATACATCTCCACGACGTCCACGCCGTGGTCCGGCCGCCGGTACGCCTCCATCGTCAGAAACGAGTACGCGTCGTCGCCGCTCAGCTTCAGCGGCATCCCCAGCGTCAGCCCCTCGGCGGGGGTCCGGATCGGCACGGTGCCGATCGAGATGGCGTGCAGGCCGCGAGCGTCGAGCGGCAAGCGCACCGTGGGCGCCGCCGTCTCGAGTCCGGCGGCAAGCATGGTGCCGCTCAGCGAGTCGGTGCGATACGACATCGCGCGCCAGTGACGCAGTTCGGGCGTGGAGCGAATCGCGGAAGCGGGCTCGGCGCGGTCCAGGTCGGTCAGATACCGCGGCGTGCCGCTGAGCCACGCGTCGCCGATGCGGTCGGTCAAGGGAACGGCCATCGGCCAGGCGCGGAAACGGGAACATTCACCGGCATCGGCGGCCCATCCATGTCTCCCGACCGGTGAACGTTGGTGTACCTTACGCCGCGGCCTATCGGACCATCAATCGCTCGGCGCGAACCATGCCTGAACCGCGATCGTCGGTGAACGACGCGGCGGCATCCGAGAGCGACCCCGGCGGCTGGCTGAAGCTGGTGCGCGATCCCAAGTGGCGCGGCCTGAGCGTCATCCTCATCGGCACGTTCCTCAGCGTGATCGTGCACAACATCGCCACGGTCACGCTGCCCAGCATCGCGGCGGACTTCGGCGCCACCCTGGCCGAGGTGCAATGGGTCGCCATCGCCGTGTCGCTCACGACCGCCGCCGTGGTCATGCCCGCGGGTTACCTGGCCGACCGGTTGGGCCGCCGCGCGTTCTTCATCGGCGGCATGGCGCTCTTCGCCGCCGCTTCATTGATGGCCGGATGGGCGCCGTCGCTCGAATTGCTGATCGCGGCGCGGCTGCTGCAAGGCGCGGCGACGGCCATCGTGGGCGCCAACGGCATCGCCATCGCCGTCACCATCTTCCCGGAGGGCGAGCGCGGCAAGGTGCTCGGACTCTCCTCCGCCACGGTCGGATTCAGCGCCCTGGTGGCGCCGGCGGTCGGCGGCATCGTCGTCGAGGCGGGCGGCTGGCGCTGGGCCTATCACGCCTTGGCGCTGCCCGCAGTCGTCGGAGCGGTCGGCGCCTGGCTGGTGCTCGAGGCCGGTCGGTCGGCCGAATCCGCCGACGGGCCGGGCCGGTTCGATTGGTTCGGCTCGAGCGCCATCGCCGGAATCGCCGTCACGCTCGTGCTCGGCTTGACCATGGGGCCGGTGATCGGCTGGGGCGAGCCTTTGATTTGGACGTCCATTGCGGCAGCCGCGGCGCTGGGCGTCGCCTACGTCTGGTGGGAGCTGCGCACGCCTCATCCGGTGTTCGAACTGCGCCTGCTGCGGCGCCGCGCCGTGGTCACGCCGCTTGGCGCCCGCATCGTGCTGCTGATGGGCCTGTCGGGCGGCGGATTCCTGGTGCCGTTCTACATCCAGGGCGTGCTGGGTTTCAGCGCGCGCGATCTGGGGTTCATCCTCGTGCCGGGCTTCGCCGTCTACACCCTCGTCGCCACGCTCGCCGGACGGTTCTCGGATCGCTGGACGCCGCGGCCGTTCCTGATTGCCGGGCCGCTGGTGGGCCTCGTCAGCGTCCTGGCGCTTTCGAGCTTCGGCTCGGACACCCCGCTGGTCGTCGTCGTGCTGGTGCTGGTCGTCAACAGCGCCAGTCTCTCGCTCGTGACCTCGCCCAGTACCAACGCCATGCTTGGCGCCGTGCCGGAGCAGGTCTACACCGTCGCCGTCGCGTTCATGAATCTCGCCGGCACCATTGCCAGCATCGTCGCCCTGGCCCTGATCACCGCCATCGTCACCGCGGTAATGGCCAACGCCGGCGCCGGAGCCAGCGTCAGCGCCGTGGCCTCGGACCCCACCACTACCAGCGCCTTCCTCGACGGCTGGCGCGTCGCCTTCCTGGTCCAAGCGGTCTTCATGACCACGGCCGCCCTGATCGGATTGATGTATCAGCCACGAGAACCAAGCAATTGCGGATCACCTTAAATCAGGCGACGATGTGCACTTTCTCAAAAGTCGGCAAAGGGAGCTCATAACGCACGCCGATTCGGCTATTCTCCCCTCGCAACCCGACGATCAAGCAGCAAGACTGTGAAATCATCTAGACATCCGTTGAGAATAAAATACACACCGGACATTAAACCATGAATCAATTCGTTCCATTCAGGCATGAGCAGCCCGCGAACACGGCACACCGCACCGGGCCATTAGTCTGCTGCACCGCACTGCATTCGCACACGCGACCGAGTATTGAATGACCTTTACGAATCTATGATCACAAGTATAATAACATAGTGATTGTGTCCCGAGAGCGTCCTCCTCACCAAATGCCATCGATCCCAAAAGAGTATGATCTTTAGTGCCTCTCTTGCGCACCTACTTTTCCCAGCGTTGGGTTCGCATATTGGGCGTATCACTGACAGGCTTGGCCATCGCCGGAGGAATTGTAGGTTTAGTTGTCGACGTACCAGAAGTCTTGACAATGGCGGGCAAACACTTTGGCTGGGCTGACGACCCTACACCAACTCCTGAGCCAACTCCTACAGCTACACCGACGGCTACCCCCGCACCGACGTCGACACCGACTGTTATACCGACACCAACAGTTATTCCAACTCCGACAGCCATTCCGACACCCACTTCGACTCCTGACTCAATATGCTACGAGGTTCGGGGTATTGTAGATACAGCCAAGTACATATCTGACGACTTCAAGCACGACGAGGCAGTGTGGGGCGCTGTGGAGAATGCTCTGCCCTACAAGTGCTTTGAAGTCGGGATTTGGGCAGCTAGCAACGTCAGGCTCACAAACTGGAATTCATTCATCCTATGGCACGTTGCATTCTGCGCGGTGTATGATCGAAGTTACGAGGTGGCGAAGACTGCAGCGTATAGCATGCGGGACGTCGACAGAAGGCTCGCGATGCTAGATTCGATCTTCGAATATGAGCACAATCCTGATCGAAACTTGGCAAAACTAGAACAATGCTAGATATCCCAAGGCACATTATTCAGATTTGCTCTCGGGAATTGCAGAACAGAATCTCCTCAATTCAGTGGCAAGATTGTTGCCAGAATTACCGTTCGTGATTTGGGCTTTAGTGAAGATGCACATGTGAGACCACGCTTTCGTGCATTTGCCGGACCCAGTTTCTGTTTGCCAGTGGTGAGAGAACCAGATTACTGCCCTACTGTCATACTCAAGTTGCCCATAGATCCAAAACGAATGCACATGGTAAAGCAGCCAACGGTGCGATTCCCGAAAAGTAAAGGCTGAACGGGCGCACTGACTTGCCCTTCACACGACCTGTGAACCGTTTCGACGCTTGCCCGTCGGCGTTCGTGGACGAGGCACCCCTACAGCAGTTCCCACCTTTGCGGCAAGTCCTGCATCTGCTCCAATTCCTCCCCGGTGGCTCTTGGCGCAGGCGATCGGTGCCAACGGAGAGCGACACCGTAGACCTCGATAATCGTGCGCACGAAGCCGTCGCCACCGGCCGGGAACCGCGACCAAACCTCCCAGATCGGCTACCACTAGTGCCTCGGCAAAGTGTTCGCTTGCTGCATGGCACAATTGTCTAACGACAGCCAGCCGGCAGCGAAGCGGGAGGGTTTCCTCGCGAGGATGCGAAGTTCTCATGCCAAAGCCAGTACTTCTGACCGCCGAAGAACAACAAGAAAGGCTGGATCAGATGGTTCGTATAGCTGAGCAGCAAGGTTGGATTAGAAGCGGCGGCATTGTCGAGAATGGAGCTACAGGAATCCAACAGGACATGTATAAGATCGGAAGACTCGGCAAGGTGACTGGAGTCCTTAATCTGATCGCCGGACAAACTGGGCACACCCACGAGACTGTTCGTTATACATCGTGGTGGTTTTTCGAGGAGAAAGGATATCAGCTGTTTCTTGCAACACTTGCGACAGCAGCTACGATTTGCGCGGCCGCCGCTGCCATAGCGACTTGCGTACGGCCCATCACCTAGCTGACCGGTTGTCCAGCCTGCGATCGGCATGTCATGGAATGGGATACCTCGACTACCCTGAATCGTGTAGAGCGCTGTCCGCCGCGCTGAACCATGCCTGCGGATCTACGGTGGTCGCTGCTTTCCGGTCAAATTCGCGATTTAGAAACACTCCTACTCTTCTCCGCTACACAGCCTCCTAATGACTTCGTGAACGGATTCGGCGCGCGAACGGAGGAATCGCCGATAGTCGGACTTGATTCTCGCCGACCTCTCACTCTTACACTCGATATCAGAGTAGCCTCCGACATTAAGTTTCACGAATGGAATCAGATGTGAATTCACTCGACGTCGAATCTGCTCCTCACCAAGCGGGGCTCGCTCGACGCGCTCACGCAAGTAGGCGAGTGGCTCTTTCGCCGAAATGTTCCGGTTTGTATTCCAAGTGACCAGGGCACAATTCAACGCCCGGTTAATCTCGGAATCGCCTAGGCACCCATCATTCTTGAGAAGCGCCTCTGGGAATAGATGGTGATATTCCCGTCTGGAAAGCGATTCCCGAGTGGCCGGTGTTCCGTCGGCGAAGTCCATGCCGCCGTCCCGGAGGGAAACGGCCAAGATGGCACGGGAAAGAGTGTTCCTTAGGCGAGGCCATGGGGCAGTCTCCAACGCTTCAACCTCCGCAATTGGAAACCTAGCTTCATCGAGTACCGGAATTGAAGCCGATGCTTGGCCGCTGACGAGTCGCGCTCTCAGGCCGCGATGGTCCTGATGGGCCGCGGTGGCCGCCGCGCGATCATACCGTTCCGTGAAGAATGATCGCCACAGGTATTGGCGAAGTAGCGTACGCGCCTGGCCGTGTGCATCGAGCGCCTGAGGCATCTGGCTCCAAATTGAGGCAAGAACCGGGACGACCGCGACAGTAGGTAACCGATCCCGGTCGAAGACCTTCTCCTCTTCCAGGAATCTGATAGCCCCGTCAACACCACGTTCGATCGTCTCCCACTCGTTTGATAGCCGCTGAAGATCAAGACGCAGGAACGACGATTCCGTTGGCGGCCGATCCTCTCGCAGTGCAGCGACGCGCAGCACGAGGTCTGGGACTTGTACATATCGTTCCGCAGCTGGTACAGCTGAACGTAACAATCCCTCAAGGTCGTGCAGGGATTGCCTATTCGCGGCTTCAAACTGAGCGACGACGATATCGAAGGCCGAGAGTCTTACCGACGTGGTGTTCATCCTGATAAAGACACCAATAGCCTCGTCCGGCGGTGTTGCAATCGGTAGGGACAAATAGGGAAGGTTCGCCTCTCGCACAGCAGTGCGTAGGGGCCTTACTTGTCTTGCAACAATGCGACTGTCCTCAATGGAACTCGTAGCTTTGTCGGACCACTCGTCAACTTCACCGTCGTCAGCATCCGGATGCAAGAGGCGCATTGGTGCCAGATGGCGCTTCCACTGTTCCTTCGGCTGATCGGCCCAGATTGGATAAATTTGCCCGTTTCTCACCCAACGACTGATTCCAACAGCCAGTGAATCATCCTCGGCTTCAGGATTCAGCAGAGCAAAGTAGGTTCGATTCTCATAACCGTCGTTGAGCGCTTTCCAGAGCGCCGTCAATCGCTGCTGGCCATCTAACAGATGTTCCGTAGTACGTTCGGTAGGTTCGGGCGCACCTGCCATGACCCGGCTGAAGAATGGCTCGTTGTCGCCAATCTGGAGCACTAGAGCCGCGCCAACCGGTCTCCCTCGCAGGACCGAATCCAGCAGGGTGACCACCTCCGGATGGCTCCAACTCTCAAATCGCTGAAAGCGTGGCAGCTTTACCTGCCCTGTCCGTACTCGGGTAAACCAGTCGGGTAGAGATCGATTGCTAGCGTTCATCCCCATCCAGAATTGCCTCCTCCCAACGCTTCCTGGCCACTAGTCCGGGCAGTGATTCGGTCAGGCCCAATTGCACATGATCCCGGGGCAACTCCACGGCCCAGGATAGGAGACGATGGTGTCCTGTCGTCCAGGCTAGCCAGCCGCAGAGAGCTCCACTCTTTGCGGCGTCAGCATAAGCAACCTGAGGCCCTCTAGAGCAATGCCAACCCGCGCAGCATGTCCCGTACCTGCTCCATCTCCTCCTCGGTGGCGTTGGGAGCGGGAGATCGCCGCCAGCGGGGGGCCACGCCGCAGACCTCGATCATGGTGTGCACCAGACCGTCGCCGCCGGCCCGGAACACCGGCCACAGGTCCCAGATCGGCTGCTCGTAGTGCCGGGCCAGGCGCCAGGCTTCGGGCAGGTCGTCGCGCTTGATGGCGTCCCAATAGAGCTTCTGGGGGAGCAGATTGCAGTAGATGAACACGTCCAGCCAAGAATTGCAGTTGCCGTGCGGCCACAGCACGTAGTGGCGCTTGATGCCGCCGCCGCCGGCCATCGGCCAGCGGTCGCCCCAGCGCATCAGCACCTCGTGCGCGTAGTCCAGGCCCAGGTCTTCCTTGAAGGCCCACATGTTCGGGTCGTCGGCGACTAATTCGAGGGTGCGGATCGGCACGTCGCCCACGAACATCACCGGCGCCACCTGGCCGCAGGCCTTGTAGTAGTCCGCCAGGGACTCGGGCGTGCCCTTGGCCCAGTCGGCCGGGCGCACCATGTAGAGGTCGTAGCCCAGCTCGCGCACGAAGCGCCCGAACTCGATGGCCTTGTTGAGGCCCCACTGGTTGTCGCAGGCGATGGTGAGCGCGCGACCGTCCACGTGGTCGATCACCACCCGGTGCAGCTCCGCCACCTCGTCGTCGGTGAGCAGTGAGATGAGGCTGTCGCCCCAGGTGAGCATGATGACGTTGCAGCTGCCTTCGAGCGACTTGTCGATCACCGCCCGCGTGCCGTCCCAGTCGATCTCGCCGGATTCGGTGAAGATCGTGGGCAGCGAGTTGATCGGGCCGTCGAGCAGGGCGCGGACTTCGTCGTGGTCACGCATCGGAAACCTCCGGGCGGCTACATCAGGCCAATGCCGCGCAGCCAGTCGCGCAGCTCGTCGAGTTCTTCGTCGGTCGGATCGGGTGCGGGTGAGCGGCGCCAGCGCGGCGCGACATCGTAGACCTCCAGCAGCGCGTGGGCGAACAGCCCGTCCTTTTCGTAGCGGACCTGCGCGGCGAGGTCCCAGAACTTCTGCTCGTAGCGCATGGCGATATCCCAGGCCGTGCGGGTGTCGTCGCGCTTGAGGGCGTTCCAGTAGTCGACCGTCGGCTGCGGGTGAAAGCGGATGAAGATATCCAGCCACGCCCGCGGGCCGTGGGGATGGAACAGCACGTGCCGCTTGTGCGCGCCGCCGGTGACCATGGCCCAGCGGTCGCCCCAGCGCATCTGCACCTCGTGCGCGTAGTCGATGGCCAGGTCTTCCTTGAACGCCAGTACGTTGGGCACGTTTTCGATCAGCTCGCAGGTGCGCAGCGGCACCATGCCCACCAGCATCACCCGGGTCACCTGGGCGATGGCCCGAAAGTGCTCGGCCAGGGTCTCCGGCGTGCCCTTGGCCCAGTCCGCCGGGCGCACCATGTAAAGGTCGTACCCGAGCGCGTCTACATAGCGACCGAATTCCAGCGCCTTGGGCAGCGCCCACTGGTTGTCGCAGCCGATGGTCACGGCGCGGTTGCCCACGTGCTCGATCACGTTTCGATGCACCTGGGCCAGCTCGGTGTCGGTGAGCAGCGAAACCAGACTGTCGCCCCAGGTCAGCATCACGATCTGGCACCCGGCGTCCAGCGCCACGTCGATGACGTTGCGCATGCCCTCGTGATCGACATCTCCGTCGCGCTTGAATACCGTCGGCAGCGAAAGGCAAGGGCCCTCCATGAGGCCGCGGATTTCGTCGGGAGACTTCATGACGCCACCGGCTGCGTTTGGGGACCGAGTCCGGCCAGGAACTCTCGCAACTCGTCCATCTCTTCCTCCGTCGGGTTGGCCGCCGGCGACCGCCGCCAGCGGGGAGCCACGCCCGCAGCCTCCACCATCGCATGCTTGACGAGGCCGTCGGGTCCATAGCGCACGCGCTGCGCCATTGCGCGCAGCGGAACTTCGTATTGCATCGCCTGCGCCCAGGCCGCCGCGATGTCGCCGCGCCGCAGCGCGCGCCAATAGTCCTGCGACACCGCCGGGAAGGTGCGGCAGAAGCCGTCGAGCCACGTGTCGCAGTGGCCGTGGGCCCACAGCAGGTGGTGGCGCTTCATCCCGCCGCCGCCCACCATCGGCCAGCGGTCGCCCCAGCGCATGATGATCTCGTGGGCGTAATCAAGGCCCAGGTCTTCCTTGAAGGCCCACATGTTCGGGTCGTCGGCGAGCAGCTCGAGGGTGCGCAGCGGCGCGTCGCCCACGAACATCACCGGCGACTCGCGCCCGCAGGCGGTGTAGAACTCCGCCAGCGACTCCGCCGTGCCCTTGGCCCATTCGGCTGGGCGCACCATGTAGACATCGAAGCCAAGCTCGCGCACGTAGCGCCCGAACTCGACGGCCTTGTTGCGGCCCCAGATGTTGTCGCAGGCGATGGTGACCGCGCGCTCGCCGGTCTGGTCGATGACGACCCGGTGCAGCTCCGCGACCTCGTCGTCGGTGAGCAGCGAGATCAGACTGTCGCCCCAGGTGAGCATGATCACGTCGCAGCCGCCCTCGATGCTGAAGTCGATCAGGTTGCGGATGGACGGGTAGTCGATCGTGCCGTCCTCGTGAAAGATCGTCGGCACGGAGTTGCACGGCCCGACCAGCCGCGCGTCGAACTCGTCCTTCGACTTGATGGCTCAGGCTCCGTGGCAGGCGGTCCTGAGCGCCACGATATCCGAATGGCTGCTTTAGCGCCGCTCCGGCGCCTCTCCTTTGACGAAGTCCCCCGTCACTCCCGCGAAGGGAGACCTCTGCATAGTCCTGTAGGGGCGGGTCTAAGACCCGCCCGACGCCTAGCATCCGGCGCGCTTCCAGGTTCGACCGGGCTGGATTCCGGCTCCCCGCCTGCGCGGGGACAGGCTCCGCCGGAATGACGGAGGGGTTACGCAAAGGTCTCCGAAAGCAGGAATCCAGATCCGTCGAACTCCGAGGCGCAGTCAAAACTTCGGGCTAGCGTCTGCACCGCACTTGGATCGGTCGGGGAAGGATTCAATCCCGCCCGATCGGCGCTATGGAAGCATCGAGCCTTCCCAGCCTCCGCAGGCATCGGTAATGACTATGTAACTTCCGACGAAGTAGATCACCATAATCCAGAACACCACCCCTGCCAGCATCGAGCAACCCTTGAGGTAGTCCGCCTCGCGCAGTTTTTCCAGCACTTAGATTTCCCACGCCTTTCCGATCAACCTCGTCAGGCCCGAAGCAATTGCCGCGAACCCCTCGTCGTTCGGATGCACCAGGTCCGCCATGCGGGACTCATTGCCGGGGCCGATGAGGCTGCATCCCTCTAGCATCACGAGATTGGCATCGCCGGCGGCCACGCGGTCGCTCACGGCGTTGCGGATGACCTGTCGATACTCCTCCACGCTGGCGCCCGTGTCGTTTCGATGGTGAGCTTCAGGGACATACCAGGTGGGCGTGATGACCACGATGGGCGTCTGGGTGTGGGAGGCGCGAACGGTTTCGAGAAAGTCAGCATAGATTCGGCCAAACTCGATCGGGTCGGTTTTCCCCTGCCCGTAGGTGTTGATGCCGTAGTAGAGCGAGATGGCGTCGGCCGGCAGGTCGGCCACGATTCGCGCCATGCCGGGCTCGCCCCTGGCCGATCCGCCGAAGCCCAGGTTGATGAAATCGGCGTCCAGCGCCCGAGCCACCCGCGACGGATAGGCCAGCCCCGAGCGCGTGGTGATGGCGCCATGCGTGATCGAGTCGCCGTGGAACGTGATGAAGCGGGAGGGACGGCTGGCGGGAGCCGCCAGGCTGGCGCCGGGCGCGAGTCCCAGCGACTTGAGCCGCACCTTGGAGTACGGCGGCATGTGCAGCTCGATTTCATGGGTACCCGCCAGGCCTTCGAGGAGATCGGCGGTGCATGGACCCGAATCGTCACCGCCGTCCGTGCCTGCGAACCGCCCGTCAACGTAGGCATCGACCTTGCTGGCGCGGCTGGGCCGGGCCAGATACTCGAAGTGCAGGGCCACACGCGGGCTGTCTGTCTCAAAGACTAGCCGCACGCCCGAGGACATCTCCGAGCGCTCCCAGGTGTCAGCCGGCAGGCTGTTTCGGTGCTCCTCCGGAATCCGATGGAGCAGCGCACGCGGCGCACCCAGCAGACCCCGCATTTCGACATCCGGCGACGGCAGCGCGATCCATTGCATGTCCGGTTCCTCTGGCGGCAGTCAGCGGCATAGTAGGTGCCCGTGACTTCGAGGGGCGTCCACAAGGGACGCCCCTACACGGAGCGGGACCGCCATTGGCCTGGCCGCCCGACCTGCCCGGCATAATCGACGCAGATGCAGGCCGCCGTCGCGGATGCGCCGGCCACTGGAAGGAGCCGCGCCAATGGCGACCCAGCTGCGCAAGATCTGGCTCTCGGTTCACTCGCTGACCTGGCTCGCGCTGCCGCCCGACAGCCGCGAGCGCATGGACCGCATGTGGAACCAGTTCACTGAGCGGATCCCATTGGCTTATCCGCTCGAGCAGAAGCTGCAGCGGGAATACCAGCGCCTCATCGACGCCGCCGGTGAGGACGAGGCGATCTACTTCCTCCCGACGCAGCTCGAGGCCGCCGACGAGATCATCGAATACGCCGACGCACGGCTCGGCGACCGGTCGATGGCGTCGCGCGTCGAGGGCGGTGCCGCGGCCAAGGAACGCGCGCTCGGCGGCGATTTCTTCCAGGGCGTCGAGGACGACCAGCGCGCGGCCATTTGCAACCGCGGGCTCGCCGACGGAGTGCTGACGGCTGACCAACTGCGGCAGGACGGCGCGGCTCGCGACAAACGCCCCAACCTGCCCGGGGGCGGGTTGCAGCAGACCGAGATTCGCGGCTGGATGCAGGCCAAGGCCTGGGGATTGGACCTGCTGGCCCAGGCCGAGAGCCGTGGACTCGAGTTCGACCCCGCGACAGTGGAGATGGAGGCCTTCGGCGGCGACTGGTGCTATTGCGCCGCGAGCTTCCCCATCCAAATCGGGCGCGCGATGGGACTCTCGAATCCCATCGAGCGGCGGTTCGATTTGATCAACCCCGCCGAAGGCCCCGTGCTCCTGCAATCTGAAGTGGTCGAGCAGAACATTCGGCTGGCCGACAACATTCGGCTATTCATCTGGGAGTACACCGATTCGCACGGCCCGCGCTACCTGGCGCAGTTTTGGGAGGGCATCCGCGGCATCATGGACCGCACCCACGAGGCCGTCGTCGACCTGCCGGCCGACGCTGCGCAGATCGTGAACCTCTGGGGCTTCCCGGAAACCCGCGCCCGCGGCGTGGATACTCCTCCGCGGCATGAACCGCTGCGCCTCAGCGTCGGGTCCGGCGGTCACACGCCAATCGCGTCGTCGATCGTCATGACCGACGGCCACCTGCCGCTGAATGAGTTCCGGGATGCCTTGACGTCGGCCGAGATTCGCCGGTGCTAAGTGAAGGACCAAGGAGGCCCGGATTCCGTTCGTGGTGAGCCCCGAGCCGTTCGTGGTGAGCTTGTCGAACCATGAACGGCGCCCTTCGACTTCGCTCAGGGCGAACGGGCCTGATTATTCGGACGGACTCCTGAGGAAAACGGTCAAATCACTTTGGGCAACCTGACTTTCCTCACCGACGGTCAAGCCGACGCGGCGGACCGTTTCGTGCTGGCCCACGGCGCCGGGGCGCCCATGGACAGCCCCACCATGGAAGCCATCGCCACCGGCGTGGCCGCCGCCGGAATCCGGGTCGTTCGTTTCGAATTCCCTTATATGCGCCAGCGCCGCGGTGGCGGACGCCGCAGGCCGCCCGACCGGCAGGCCGTGCTCCTCGAGACCTGGCACGAGGTCATCGGCTGCTTGGGCGGGTCCGAGAGCCTGGTGATCGGCGGACGCTCCATGGGCGGCCGCATGGCCAGCCTCATCGCCGACGCGGTTGGCGCTCGTGGGCTGGTGTGCCTGGGCTATCCGTTCCACCCGCCCGGCAAGCCCGAGAAGCTCCGCACCGAGCACCTAGCCGACCTGCGCACGCCCACGCTCATCGTGCAAGGCGAGCGCGACGCCTTTGGCTCCAAGGCCGAGGTCGGCGGCTACGCCCTCTCGGACGCCATCCGGGTCCACTGGCTCGCGGACGGCGACCACTCGTTCGTCCCGCGCAAGAGGTCCGGTCACACCGCGGCGGGTCATCTCGCGGAAGCCGCCGCGGTCACCGCCGAGTTCATCCAATCACTGTCCCACGCAACGCGCGGCTAAGGCTGGCACCATACCGGGCAGCGAGCACGACGACCTGAGCAGGAGATCGACATGAAGACCTACCGCGCCGCCATTCTCGGCCTGGGCCGCATGGGCAACACCATCGACGACGAGATCCCGCCGTCACGCGACTTCATGCTGCCCTATGGCTTGCCCGGGGCCTGCCAGGCCGTCGAGCAGCTCGATTTGGTGGCGGGGTGCGACCTGCTGCCCGAGAAGCGCGCCAACTTCAGCGAGCGCTGGGGCGTGTCGGCGGTTTACGAAGACCTCGACGAGATGATCGCCAAGGAGCAACCCGACCTCGTCGCCATCTGCACGCGGGCCGACGTGCACTCGGAGCTGGCCGTCCGCGTGGCGAACGCCGGCGTGCCCATGATGTACCTGGAAAAGGCCATTGCCTGCTCACCCCGCGAGGCCGACGACGTGCTGGCGGCCTGCCAGGCGCACGGCACCGTGTTCAACTCGGGCGTCCTCAATCGCTTCTCGAAGACCTTCGGCGCGGCGCGCGACCTGATCGTTCAGGGCCGCATTGGCGAGCCAAAGGCCGCGATCCAATTCCCCGCACGGAGCCTGCTGCACGGCCACATCCATTCGGTCGACGCACTTTCGTATCTGCTCGGCGACCCCCGAATCGCGCGCGTGCGCGGGGAGCTGCATCCCCGTGATCTCGAGATTGTCGACGGCAGGCTCGACGACGACCCGATGGCGACCTATCACCTGGAATTCGAGAACGGGGTGGAGGCGTGGAACATTTCGGCCGGGCAACACGAATTCGAGATCGTGGGAACCGAAGGCGTCGTGCGCACGCTCAACAACGCCGAGGGTTTGTCCCTGCGCATCAACCAGCCCACCGACTCGACGCGCCACCGCGAGTGGCACGCCGAGCCGCTGCCCGAGGTCGAGAAATCAAGCTCGGTCGTGGCCTGCCTGGAGGACTTGATCGAGGCCCACGAAACGGGACGGCCGACGCTGAATCACATCGAGCAGGCGCACCACGTCACGGAAGCGTGCTTCGCCATCGCCGAAAGCCATCGCCAGGGCGGCGCCTGGGTGGACCTGCCGCTGACTGACCGCGATCTCTACATCTATCACGTGTAGCGGGTGCCGCCGTTCGTGGTGAGTCCTTCGACCGGCTCAGTACAGGCCGGTTCGAACCACGAACAGCGCCCTTCAACTTCGCTCAGGGCGAACGGAAATTGCCCACAACTCGCCCGTCGGCCGTCGCGGAGAGCCGGTACCGTTCGTGGTGAGCCCGTCGAACCACGAACGGTGCTTCGGCCGGCCTAGTCGGTCGTTTGCACCGAATCCCGCACCCGCCGCGCGAACTCCGAATCCATGTCGGCGTCTGGATCCGGCTGGGTGAACACCACCAGGTGCCCGTCGGCGTCGCGGAAGTGCAGGTCGCGCGTGTTCCAGGGAGTGCGCATTGGACCTTCGACCGTGCCGCCGGACTCGCCGGAGGCAATGGCCGCCCGCGCGTCCAGGTCCTCGTCCCCGGCGGCGAACGAGACGCGCACGCCCGACGCCTGGTCCTCGGGATCGCGTCCCGGCACCAGCAGGATGTCCTGGTATCGAAACCGCCGCAGGTGGACCAGCACCGGCTCACCCTCGGGGCCGGGCAGCACCGCCAGCTCCACAAATCCGAGACCGCTCACATACCACTGCCGCGAGGCGGCCATGTCCGAGACCTCGAACGTGACGAACTGCGGCATCACGTAGATGCCGCGGTCGATGGTCGTGCTTGGAAGCGTGGCGTCAGGCGCAGTCATCGAAGGATTCCGGTGGCCCATGCTGCGTGCAGCATGGGAACGCGCTCCTACCCCGCGACGCCGGCCTCAACCGGCTGCGAGGCGCGGTCGCCGCCGGCGAAGCCGCAGAATTCCTCGTAGTCGATCAGCTCGGTGACGGTGGGGGAGTCGCCGCACAGCGGGCAGTCCGGGTCTCGCCGGAGCTTGAGCTCGCGAAACTCCATGGCCAGCGCGTCGAACAGCAGCAGACGTCCGGCCAGCGTGTCGCCCGTGCCCAGGATCACCTTGATCGTCTCCGTCGCCTGGATGAGGCCGACCAGGCCCGGCAGCACGCCCAGCACGCCGGCCTCGGAGCAGCTTGGCGCCATCTCGGGCGGCGGCGGCGTTGGGTAGAGGCAGCGGTAGCAGCCTTCGCCCGGAACGAAGATGGTCGACATGCCCTCGAACCGCAGCACGCTGCCGTCCACCACCGGCTTGCCCAGCATGTACGCGGCGTCATTGACCAGGTAGCGCGTGGGGAAGTTGTCGCAGCCGTTCACGATCACGTCGTAGCCGCCCAGGACCTCCATCGCGTTTTCGGAGGTCAGCGGCTCGTTGTGCTCGATCACCTCCACGTCCGAGTTGAGCCCGGTGAGGGTCTCGGCCGCCGACCCGGTCTTGGGCAGCCCTACGCGGTCCTCGCGGTGCAGGATCTGTCGCTGCAAGTTGGAGCGATCGACGACGTCGAAGTCCACCACGCCGAGCCTGCCCACGCCGGCCGCAGCCAGGTAGTAGAGCACCGGCGAGCCCAGCCCGCCGGCTCCAATCGCCACCACGCTGGCGTTCAAGAGCTTCTGCTGACCGACGACGCCAACCTCCGGCAGCAGCATGTGCCGGCTGTATCGCTGAACCTGCTCGACGTTGAACACGCGCCTACCCTCGTTCCCTAGACCTCAACATGCGCCGTGCCGGCCCTAGTGGCCGGCGGGCGGCTCCTCGGTGTCGTAGCCGGCGGCCTCCCAGGCCTCCATGCCGCCCTGCATGTTATAGGCCTGATTCAGCCCCAGGGCGGTCGCCATCTGCGTGGCGACGCCGCTGGTCTGGCCGACGTTGCAAATGAATAGGATCGGCTTGTCGGTCGGGATGGCCTCGGTGGGACGCGCCAGGATGTCTTCGAGCGGCACGTACTCCGCCCCGGGCATGGCCGGAAACGGGAACTGTGTCCGAACGTCGATCACCCGAACCTCGTCCTGCTCGACCAGCTTCTTGGCCTCGTGGACGTCGACTTCGTTGGAGGGCATTTGTGCTGCAGCCACGTTAAACCTCACCGCCGGGAAACCACCCGCCTCTTGTTGCGATCTTCGCGCCGCGTCCGCCGCGAGTCAATCCCAGCACGGCGGAGGCGGCGAATTCCCCGCGCCAGCGACCTGTCGAAAAGCCGCATGCGGCTTTTCTCACCGAGCACCTCGCCAGACGCGGCTATGATTCAGGGTGCGTGCCACCCGGGCGGAGACCACCGTGAACCCAGCCGACCTGCGGACCCGCCTCGCCGAGGCCAATCTGCCGGACGACGCCGCCCAAGCCCTGTCCACCCGCTTGGACGACGGCGACGCCAACTCCGCCAGCGTCGCGCGCGCCCTCGGGCTGCCGTGGACGCCCGGGCACGCACGACCGCTCGCGATCGCCCCGGTGCAAAACGCCCTGGAGTCGGAGCATTTGGCGCCGCCCCAGGCAGTAGCCGCCATCGTCGAGCATGTGACGGCTCACGACGCTCGAGCAACTGCGGCTCAGACCTCGCACGCTCCGCTGCGCCTCCTCTGTATGCACGGACCCAACGGCGTGGGCAAGACGGCCGCGGCGCGAACGATGGCGCGCGCCCTGGACCGACCCTGCGAGGTCATCGACCTGGCGCAACTCGGCACGGCCGAGGAAATCTGGCGGCGCGACGGCCAGCCGGGCGCGCTCATGGGCGCCGTCGAGCGGGCGCAATCCGCGGAGGCCGTGGTCGTGCTGGCCGGGATCGATCGCGCGGCCGAGCGTTGGGGCGCCCAGGCCAGCACGCTCCTGGCCCGGCTGACCGATCCCCATCGCCGCGCCGACGTCGTCGACCCATACTTCGGCGTTCCATTCGACCTGTCGCGCTTGCTCCTGGTCGTCACCTGCCGCTGGACCCAACCGCTGGCGACGGACGACTTGTCGAGACTGGATCGCGCAGAGTTTCCCGGTTTGCTGATCAATCAGAAGGCCGAGTTGGCCCGGCGAACCCTGATCCCGGCCGCGCTCGCCGACCATGGGCTGTCGCCCGACGCTCTGACGTTTGACGGCAACGCCCTGCTGGTACTGATCCGGAGCTACACCGACGAGGCTGGCGTCGCGCACCTGGACGAGCTTCTGCGGTGCGTCGTTCGCCGGTCACTGGTCGCCGGCACGCTGCGCGGCGGCGACCAGGGCGTCGTTGCGAGCGAGCACCTCTTCGATCTGGCCGGTCGGCCGCCCGTCCCCGAGCGTCCCGACCGCCGCGCGCAGCGCCGCGGTCTCACGGCCGCGCTGGTGGTTGATGAGCGTGGCGGCCGGCACGGCGCCGTGATGGCCGTGCTGATGCCGGGACTCGGCCACGCGTTGGTTTCGGGGCTGGGTCGGATCTCGATGCTGGACTCGAACGGCGCCAATGTCTCAGGGGAGCTGGCCGTCGTCACGGCGGCTATCCGCTCGCGCCTGTCGGACCTCGATGTGTCGGCGCGCTTCATGCAGGAATTCGACATGCAGGTGCATGTTCCGGCAAGCCGGATCGCCGACGACTCCGGTTCGATCGGCCTCGCCGTGTCCATCGCCATTGTGTCCCTCGCCCGCGATCGCCCGGTAGACCCGGAACTCGCCGCCACCGGCAGCCTGTCGGTCGACGGTCGGATCGAGCCGACCGTCGCCATCGCGCCCAAGATGCTGGCGGCCCATCGCGCTGGCGTGCGTCGGGTCCTGCTGCCGCGCGGCAACGAACGCGACCTGGACGACCTGCCGCCCCGGATCCACGACGACATCACCTTTATTCCGGTGGACGACATCGCGCAGGCGCTGCACGTCGCGCTGCGCTGAGTCCGGGTACAGCCGCCGCCCACAGAGGCGCCGCCCGGCATTGGCCTGAACTGGCATGCGGCGTCGCGTAGGAATCGCAGGAGCGCTCGCGGTCGGGATGGCCCTCGTCGTGCTGGGCGTCCTGGCGCTGGGGTGGGCGATTCGAGGCTCCGCGGATGCACCCCAGATAGCGCGGCCGCCCGCTGACCTACCCGATCCGCACGAGCGAATGATGTTCGACTCGGCCTACGACCAACGCCTCAGCCGCGACGCCATCCCACCCATCTACCAGCCGCACTTCGTGGCCGCCGCCGTAGCGCCGCTCCAGCCGGACGAGCTGGTCATCGGGCTGGTCGTCGACGGCGAGGCGCGGGCCTACCCCGTCACGACGCTCAATCGGCGCGAGATGGTCAACGACGTCGTCGGCGGCACACCGGTGCTCGTCACCTGGTGACCGCTCTGCTACACTGGTCTCGTGCACGACCGGCGGTTCGAGGGCCGGACCCTGGTCTTCGGCAATCAGGGCGCGCTGTACAAGACGGCCATGACGTGGTTCGACCACGGGACGGGCAGCATCTGGAGCCAGCCGATCGGCCGAGCCCTGGTCGGCGAACTGCGGGGCGCGACGCTCACCCAGATTCCCTCGACCCTGGATACCTGGGAGGGCTTCCACGCCCGGCACCCCGATGCGCTGGTCCTGTCCAACGGCCTCGACGGACCGCGGCTCATCCTCGCGTCGCCGCGGGAGAACTGGGTGATCGGCCTTGCCCTTGGGGACGCGGCCGCAGCCGTCGACTTCAGCCACGCGCGTGCCGCGGCCCTGGTGCAGCTGACGGTGGGTAATGAGCCCGTGGCGGTCTGGGTCGACTCGACTACCGGAACCGTGCGGGCTTATCTGCGGCGGGTGGCGAATCGCCTGCTGGATTTCGAGCCGGCGGGCGACGGCGCCCTGCGCGACCGCGAAACGGGATCTCTCTGGAGCGCGGCAAAGGGCCTGGCGCTCAGCGGTCCGCTTGCCGGCCAAGCCCTCAGCCCGGTGCCGTGGACGTCCGCGTTCGACTGGGCCTGGCGCGACTTTTACCCGAATTCCACGTTTATTGGGGCCTGAATTCGCCTGAGATTGCCGTTTGGGCGATGCGGCCCGAGCAATCGCACACCGAGAGAGCGGGAGTTTTTTGGCACGTTCGGCGTTTAACTTCGATGCCGAATTACTTCCGCAATGAACCGCGAATGCGGCCTGACCGGTTGGCGCATTGCGGCCGTGGGGTATGAGCAAATCTACACACGGCGTCGACGCAGTGGGACAATTGACCACTTCGAACCCGATTTCGCGCACCCATGCAAGACTCCCGGTCTCCGGCAAGCGCCGCGATGTCCGCCATGCGTCATGCAGGGCGCGAGATTGTCGAATCTCTGCAGCTTGCGGTGGCGCCGATCGTGGTGGGTGCGTTCATGGCGTGGGAACGCCTGGAATCCGGCGTCGCCTTCAACTTGGCGTCCAAGCGGTTCAGGAACAACCCCTACCCGATGTACCGGGAGGTGCAGCAGCAAGATCCAGTTCACCGCCTGCGGCTGGTCGACGCGTGGGCGCTGACGCGCTACGACGACGTGGATGAATTGCTGCGCGATCATCGACGCTTCGGCAACGAGGGGCGCGACTACGGCTATCTCGACTACGTCACGCTGCTCGACCTCGATCCGCCCGATCACACCAGGCTGCGGTCGCTCGTCTCCAAGGCGTTCACGCGGCGAACGGTTGCGGACCTCGAGTCCCGGATTCAGCGAATCGTCGACGAACGCCTGGACGCCGTCGCCGATCGGAAGCAGTTCGACCTGATCGAGGCCCTGGCCTACCCGCTGCCTATGATCGTGATCGCCGAGATGCTGGGCGTGCCCGCGCAGGACATGGATCGGTTCGAGGCCTGGTCCAAGGACATCGCCCTGGTTGTCGAGCCGGTGCTTCGCGGCCGGGATATCCGTCGAGCCCGAAAGGCGAGCGATGCGTTATTCGAGTATTTCGAGGGCATCATCGAGCAACGACAGCGCGACCCGCAGGACGACCTGATCAGCGCGCTGCTGGCGGCCGAGGAGTCCGGCGATCAGCTGACCCGCGACGAGATGCTGGGAACGCTCGTCCTGCTGCTGGTGGCCGGCAACGAAACGACCCGCAATCTCATTGGCAACGGCACGCTGGCGCTGCTCAAGAACCCGGACCAGCTGCAACGGCTCTCCGAGGATCCGAGCCTGTTGAACTCAGCCATCGAGGAGCTGCTGCGCTACGACAGCCCGGTCCAACTGGACTCGCGCATCGCTCGCGAGGACGTGGTGCTCGGGGGCAAGCGCATTCGCGCGGGTCAGCAGGTCATCGCCGTGCTCGGAGCGGCGAATCGGGACCCCGCGGCCTTTGACCGACCCGACACGCTGGACATCGGGCGCGGTGAGAAGAACCACCTGGCGTTTGGACGCGGCATCCACTATTGCCTCGGTTCGTCGCTGGCGATTCTCGAAGGCCGCATTGCCTTCACCAGCATCCTGGCGCGGTATGCCTCCATCCGGCTGGTTGCCGAACCTGCCGTTCGCAATCAGATCGTGCTGCGGGGGTTGGAGGAGCTGTGGGTCGAGGTTGAGCATTCGCCGCGGACTTAGACCCCGAGACTCGAGGAGCCGCGCCCCGATAGGCCCCGCGCGTCATTGCGAGCCGCAGGCGAGGAATCTCAGGGGCGTGGAGACGACGCAACGGCCTTAGATTCTTCACGTTCGTTCGGAACGAGAGGAGGAGTCATTCGGCATGACAGGTTGGACGCATTCGGGATGACAAATCGCCGGCCGTCCGCGTCAAGTCACCTCTGGCGCTAGTCCAAGTCAGCCGACGAGTCAGGGACCGTCGACTCGCCACTCAAATTCGCGACGACTGGAATCTCGACGCAATGGTCGAGCAGGGGACACACCGCGCAGTCGATGATGAGCTTCGCCGGGGGCCGGGTCGCCCGGCAAAAGCCGGCCCGCTCGAATAGCCCAACCACGTCCCGGTTCACGAGCGAATAGAGCTGTCCGAATCCCCGGGACCTGGCTTCGGCCTTTGCCGTTTCGATCAGCTGCAAGCCGAGCTGTCGACCTCGATAGTCGTCGCTCACCGCCAGGGAGCGCAGCTCCGCCATCTGGCCAAGATCGTCGTTGGCATCGTGCTGAATCCAAAAGTCGTCCGCTGGGAGCCTGTCCGCCAGCCAAGCGATGATCTCTTGGTGGTTCGACGGCATGCCGTAGACAGCCACCGAGACGCAGCCGACGACCTCACCCGAGGGCAGGACTGCCGAGTAAAAGCGACCTAGGCTCTCATCCCCCAACATCCGGAGGACTTGCTGCGGACTCACCGGGAGCAACGCTCCTGAGCCATCCGGCCGAAACCGGTTGGCCGCGATGAGGGCCGCGACGCTTGGGATGTCGTCGAGCCTCGCGGGTCGAATCACCGCTCGCTCGTTGCCCATCAATGCTCAGTCTCTCGTCGGGTCATGCGATTTCGATCGGTCGGTGTGACCGGAGCTACGCTGAACGGTAGAGGTCGGCGATCGTGACCGGATCGCCGCCGGCGGCCGAACGATACGCCGCGTCGACGATCTCCACCGACCACTGCGCAATCGATCCCGGCGACAGATTCGGCGCGCGGTCCAGCACCACGTCGGCCAGGTTCTGCGCCGGCGCCCGCAGCGGGTAGTGCAGCGAGACATCCTCCTCGCGCATTTCTTCGCCGCCGCCGTCATAGCGATGCAGCGTCAGGCGCGGCGCCCGCTCCATGTCGATTTCCATCCAGCCCCGCGAGCCAAAGATGCGCAGCTCGTTGTGCGGGGTGTCGTCGCCGGGTTTCGTCCCGATGCTGGCCACCGTGCCCAACGCGCCCCTGGTGAAGCGCACGCTCAACGCGTCCACCGCGTCGACGGGCACTTCGAGATTCGACATATACCCATGGACCGACTCCGGCCCGTCGTCGATCACGAAGGCCGCCAGCGCCGCCGAGTGCGTGAGCTGATTCTGCCCCTGCCCATGGGCGCTGAAGTTTTGTCCCGTGGGGCCGTGCACCGGAAAGTCCCAGCCCTCGAGCACGTCCGGCTGCCGGACGAGCTGGATGGCGGAGCTGGCGAAAAGGCTATGAACCAATTCGACCTCGCCGATCGCTCCGCCGGTGATCAACTCGCGGGCGCGCCGCGCCAGCCGCGTGTAGTGAAACGTGTGGCCGACGACGATCTCGGTGCCGGCGCGCTCGGCCGCTTCCAGCAGCACCCGGCCCTCGGGCGCGATCTCGGTCATGGGCTTCTCGATTAGCACATGCAGCCCCGCATCGATGGCCTTTCGCGCCAGCTCGAAATGCGTGGCGTTGCTGCTGGCGACGACCAGTCCGTCCAGCGACTCCCGCGCCAGCATGCGGTCGAGGTCGTCGTAGACCGCGGCCACGCCGTAGTGCTCGGCCGCGCGCGCCGCGCGCTCCACATCCAGGTCGCAGAGCGCCGCGACCTCGGCCTGTGGATGCTCGATGAGCCCCGGAATGTGCGCCTCGGTGGCCCACCACCCCGTACCCACGACCCCGATCCGTGCCGCCGTCATGCCGTTCGTCGCTCCTGGACTACGTCCGCTCCGCCACGGGCAACATAGCGCACGGTCGCGCCCTCGCTAGCCGAGGCGAATCGGGTCGCGGGGATAGTCGGTGAGCACCTCGCAGCCGTCGGCGGTGACGGCCACCGTCTCGCTCACGCCCACGCCGGCGCGGCCCACGTCGCGCGCGACCGCCCGCACGTGAAACACGTGACCCGCCTCGAGCGTCGGGTAAGTGGCCACCGACCGCTCGGTGCGGCCGCTGCGCGGGCAGATCTGCAGGCCGGGCACGTCCATCCAGTCCGGCTCGAAGCTCAAGCCCACCGAATACCCGCGATTGCCGTCCCTGAAAATGCGCGATGGCAACTCGTTCAGCGGCTCGGATGCGTACTCCCCAAGCTCGAGCGTGGACACGCCGGGCCGCGTGCCGGCGATCGTTCGCTCCACCGCCGCGACGCAGGCCGCGTACATCGCGTCCCAAACCGGGTCGGCCAGATCGCCGATCACGCCCGTGCGGATCATGGGCGCGGTGTAGCGCTTGACGCAGGCGCCCCACTCCAGAATCGCCGGGTGCCCCGGCGTCAAGCGGGAACGCCCGAAGGTGGTGTGCGGAATGCCGGAGTTTCGGCCGGCGGTGATGATGGGCTGAATCGACATGCGCTCGCTGCCGGCGCCCACCAGCGCCCGATAAGCCGCCGCCGCCACGTTGGTGTCCGGCGCGTTCGGGCGCAGCTCGGCCCGGGCGGCGTCGAACCCGCGCGGCGTGATCGCTCCGGCCGATCGAATGGCGGCGATCTCGGCGGCGCTCTTTTGCGCCCGCACCCCGTCCACCAGCCAATGCACATATTTCCAAGAGGCGCCCACCGACTCCGCGGCGTGCAGGTAGCTCTGGTGCGCCCCGCCGTGCTGATGGTGCTCCCAGCCCAGCCTGGCCTTGGCCCAGCCGCGATGTCGCAGCACGTCGACGAGCACGGCGGCGGGGTCCTCCGACCACGGATACGTGACCACGTCCTCGACCCAACTCGAGACCAACGCGTTGAAGACCTCGAAGTCGTCCACGAGCAGCGTGGGCTCGCGGTCGATTCCGACGATGAGGAACGCGGGCACGAACGACGCCAGCGTCTCGTAGCCGCTGACATAGCAGACGCTGGGCGCAAAGGTGCACACCAGCGCATCCAGACCCTCTTCCGCCATGGCCGTTCGCAGCGCCTCGTGCCGCCGCCGAAACTCGGATTCGTCAAAGGTCAGCGACCGGATGTCGCCGGAATCCGCCGGACGCTCGAGCTCACCAAACAGCGGCATGGGCCCTTTTTTTCCTCAGCAACCGGCTGCACGGACTGAAGATCGCACAGCAGCCACTAGCATGCGTTGCGGATCGGGAATCGCAGTGCCCCGGCCTGACGTGGCACGATAGCGGCTAGGATTCGGAGTCTAAGCCCGTCCGTCGGCTGAGAGTGTGAGGTGTGCGCCAGTGCCCTACGACCTTGCGGAGAACAAGATGCTCACCGACTGGCTCCGCGGCCGTGGAGGGTTCAGGGTTGGGCTCGCCATTGGGGCCATCGTCGCGATCATCTGGCTGGCGCTGTCATATAGCTCGCCGACGTTCTTCGTGGGCGAGTGGTATGGGTTCGCAATGGCCACGATGGTTGCCATCGCCGCCTTTATCGCCGTCGGCGTGATTTGGGGTCTCTTGTTCCGCCTGGCCGCCGGAGTGACCTGGCTGCTTGGCTTCGGGCTGGTCTTGGGAGTCGTCGCCGGCACTTCCGAGGGGCTGGCCGCCGGTCTGGGCTGGTCCCTGGACTGGGGATTCAACGTGAAAACGTTCTATAACCCCATCGACGTCGAGCCGCAGGGGCTTGCCGTCGGCTTTGTCAAGTCGCTCATCCATGCCGGCGCGGGAGCCACGGCGACCATCCTCGGAGCGCTGGCCTCCATGGTCGCCACCACGTTGTTCATTCGCCGCTTCGTCGCCAAACGCATGCGCAGCGTGGCGCCCGGCCTCGTCGCCCGATTCCCCGCCCGGGTGCGGCAGGTGATCGATCCGGTCTACCGCTACGGCGGCGGCAGCTAGTCGTCCTCAGCTCACACTTGTCGACACGCGCATGTTGAGTGAGTTTCTGGCGCGCGCCTCGGACACGGTCGGCGCGAGCAACGCGATCGCACGCGGCGGACCGTAGGCCGGCGCCGACAGTGCTCTACGACCTGGCCGAGAACAAGCTGATCACTGACTGGCTGCGTGGCTGGGGTGGATTCAAGGTTGGGCTCGTTCTCGGAGCCATCATCGCCGCGATCTGGATGCCGCTGGTCTTCACCGCGCCCCAGGTCATTGAGGAGGGCGATCTCTACGACCTCTCCATGACCGTGCACATCCCCGTATTCAGCTTCATCGGCTTCGGCATCGTCTGGGGCCTGCTGTTCAAGAATGTGGCCGGGGTGACTTGGGCGCTCGGCGTGGGGCTTGGCGTGGCCGCCACCGCCGGGATGGTCGCCGGCATGGACGTTTCCCAGGGATGGGGCGTGGACTGGGGCTTCGGCTTCAAGTCGTTCTATACCCGGGTCGATGTGGTGCCGCTTGGCGCCGCGAACGGCGCCCTGGCCGGCCTGATGTTTGGCGGTGCGATGGGCGCCATGGCCGCACTGGGTTCACTGCTGGCGATGGTCGTCAGCATGATCTACCTGCGCCGCCACGTCGCGAAGCCGATGCGCCGCGTAGCGCCCCGCCTCGTGAGCCGGCTCCCCGGCCGCGTGCGAAACGTTGTCGATCCGGCCTATCGGCACGGCGTCGCCCGCTAGCCACCCGAGAAAAACTCAGTCCAACTCGGGACGGTGACCAGAGCCGGTTAGGTCGGCTTCACGGTTATCCAGGCGCCGAGAATGGCACTCAGCCGCGGGTCGTTGCGGTCGGTATCGGCATAGGCGGCCAGCAGCGTGTCGGGCGCCACCTCGATGATCCAGTCGTAGTTGCCGCAGTCCCAGGCCTGGGTGCCGAGGTTGAGGCAGGTGTGCCCCATCCAGGTGTGGCCGTCGTCGAGGCTGAACGCGAGCCAGTCGCCGGGTCTGCCATAGATTACGGCGAGCACGCCGTTCGACATCCGGCAGGCCTTGGGCAACACCCCGCGATCGGCGACGGGCTCCGGAGCGCTCCACGAGTGGCCGTCGTCCGCCGAGCGGCTCATGGCGAGCGCGGTGTGCAACCCCTCGTATCGCCCTCCGGTGCGCATGAAGCAGAGCAGGTCGCCGCTCGGCAGCGCAAGCAAATCGGGCTCGGTGAAGCCTTCGATGTGATGCGCATGGGTCGGGTTGAGGTCAAAGGCCACGGTCGCGCGATAGCGCCAGGTCGCTCCCCGGTCATCGGAGCGCATGACGAAGACCCGGTGCTTCACGTCGCCGGCGAACTTTCCGAGCACGGTGGCCAGCAGGCTCCCGTCGCGCAGCGCCACGAGCCCGTGATCCACATAGGCGAAAATATGCCGTCCCCACTTCTCGCTGTCTTCCTCCGCCAGATCCGGAACACCCGTGATCAGCGCCGATTCCGGGGCGTGCGTCTGGCCGTTGTCGTGTGAGCGATGGATCGAAAAGCGATAGTCGCCCGGCGCGTCACCGCGCGTCAGCCAGGGCTCGCCCGGCGTTCCCACGTGCAGCAGCTCGCCGTCGTCGAATTGGTGCACGTAGAAGCTGGGCCACGCAGGCGCGGCGTACCAGGTCTCGCCACCGTCACGCGACCGACGCCAGGTGAGTTCGGGCTCGACGGTGCGTGGCCCGCCCACCACCAGCTCGCCGTTGGCCAGCTGGAAGAGGAAGCCGCAGGGACACTGGTTCTCGTGCGCGGGGATGAGCGTCTCCGTGCGCTCGACCTGCACGGTGAGACCGGGAAAGGAATAGGAGCCCCGGCCGAGCGCCGCGCGCCGGCCGTTGGGCTTGGTGATGGCCATGTGGTGACTCCGCCAGCAACCGTTCGCGCCCACCTTACGCGGTCTGGGGCGGCGCTGATCTCGGCAGTCGAGGCAGCCAGGGGCTGGCTGCGACCCGGTGGCCGGGCGCCAGCGAGTCATCGGCGGGCGCGGGGGGCGCTCCCGGCCATGCCGCCCGCCTTGCAGCATTCCGCGTCGCCCGTGTAGCAACTCGAGCGTCGCGCGCACCGCTCCCCGGCGTCAGCTCAAAACGACTCCAGGTGTCCCGTCAACTTCCCAAGGCGGCCGCCTAGCTCCACTCGTCGATCGCGCGCACTTCATCGGACCAGTCGCGCCAGATGTCGCCGCCGGCGTTGTCCATCGCCATCGCATCGGATAGGGAGTCCACCGTCTTGAGGTATCCATAGATCGTGGCTTGGCGGATGACGTCGCTGGACGTGTTTTGTCCGGGGATGTGCAGAATCTTGGTGTGCCACAGGACCACGGTGCCCGCCGGTCCGTAGGAATCGACAGGATCAGTGTGGGCCTTGATCTGCTCGAAGAGGGGGTCGGGGAGATATTCGTAGCCTCCCGCCGCACGCATCTTCTCACGCTGGCCCGTGTGCGTCAGTCCGTGTTCGTGAAAGGCCTTCCACTGGTTCTCCCAGATCTTTGTATGGCTGCCCGGCCACACGGTGAAGCCGCCGGACGCGGGCGGAAGGTCGTCGATGTAGGCGGCGAACTGTAGGCGCGGCCGGCCGTAGCACGGGCCGTCCGAGTGGGAGCCGCGCCAGTTCGGTCCTGGCGAGGGACTGTTCGGCAGCGTGCAATACAGGCCGCGCGTCCCCTGACCGTTCATCCACACGGGTCCGGTCTTGGGCAGCCGCAGCTCCTCCGTCGCGTACGTCGCCTCCTCCCGGAAGTTCTCGACCTTCTGGCGCATGTGGCTGGATAGTCCCTCCATGGCGCCGTCGTCCATCAAGCAGGGCCCCGTGGTGTATCCGAATTCGTCCACACCGGCGGGCCATACCACCGTGTCCTTGCCGAGCAGTTGCTCAGCAATCGGCCACAGCGCACGGGGACCAAGGTCGAGCAAGAGCTCTTCAGCCCCATTGCGAATCGTCAACCGATGGCCCTTGCCGCTCAACAGCGGCTCGCCGCCGTCCGCGGGTCGCCGGGCGCTGAGCCCGGCGGTCTCCTCCTCAGTGATTGGGCCCCATGTCGAGGGGTTGTCTCGCTTCATGCGGGGCAGGTCTGCCGCAATCGTTTCCCACATGTCGTCGCGAGCCCGGCGGCAAAGGTCCGGGTCGAGCACGCCGGGAAGCACGAGAGCGCCGTCGCGCTTGAACTGGGCGATCTGACTGGCCGTCAAGGGCGCAACTTGCGGCACGCTCGGGGAAGGCGTCGGCATCGGATCTTGTCCTTGTTTGAGAGGCATCCAGCGCTGACGCTGGATTATCGGACGCGGGCGCCCGCGGCGTAAAGACCACCGGTGCTCGCTGGCTCGAAGAGGCGGTCGGCCGGAACGGCCGCCACCTTGCGGCCAACGTCGTGGAAGCCCATCCCCGAGGCCAGGGTCTGGTCGTCGCCGATCCCGGCGAAGACGCCTGAAGCCGACTGCAGTTCGCCGATCGTTGTCGGTTCAGCGGAGGCGGCTGAGCCTCACACCGCGACGGCGCCGAGTGCCGCGGTCTGCGCCGCCACGGACGGCGTGACACACTCGCCCTGGCGGCAATGATGCGCACGGGGAGACAGGGCCATGGAGTACCGCAATCTCGGTCGCACGGGGGTCAAGGTCAGCCCGCTGTGCCTGGGCTGTTGGAACTTCGGCCAGGTGACGGATCAGGACCAGACGCAGGCCATCATCGACCGCGCGTTCGATGCCGGCGTCAACTTCTTCGATACCGCCAACTCCTACGGCCGGGGCACCAGCGAGACCATGGTCGGGAAGGCGCTCGGCGGGTCGGGCCGTCGCTCGCGACTAGTCCTGGCCACCAAGGTCCACTTCCCCATGGACGACGACGACCCGAACGCGCAGGGCAACAGCCGACGCCACATCATCGAGCAGTGCGAGGGGTCGCTGCGCCGCCTGCAAACCGACTACATCGACCTCTACCAGGTGCACCGGCCCGTGACGGACGTGCCGCTGGACGAGACGCTGCGCGCGCTCGACGACCTGATCCGCGCCGGCAAGGTGCGCTACGTGGGCACGAGCACCTTTCCGGCCTGGCAGGTGGTGGAATCGTTGTGGCTCTCACGCGAGCTGGGGCTCAATCGCATGGTCTGCGACCAGCCGCCCTATCACCTACTCGACCGCCGCGTCGAGCGCGAGCTGGTGCCCATGGCGCTGAACTTCGGCATCGGCATCATCCCCTGGGCGCCCCTGGCGGGTGGCTTCCTCACAGGCCGGTACGCCCGCGGCGCGACGCCGCCGGTGGGATCGCGCTTCGAGCGCAGCGTCGACGCCCAGCGCCAGCGCGGCCTCTTCACCGACGCGGCGTTTGCGGTTGTGGACGAGCTGACGGCCATCGCCAACGACAAAGGCTGCACGCCCGGCCAGTTGGCCCTGGCATGGAACATGCGGCAACCGGGGATCACGAGCCCCATCGTGGGCCCGCGCACGCCGGAGCAGTGGTCCGAAGACCTGGGCGCAATCAAGGTGACGGTGACCGACGCCGACCGCGAGCGGTTGGACGCGGTTGCCCCGCCCGGTCGGGCGATTGCCACGTATTACGACGCCCCGTGGGGTCCGCACGAGTACCGCTGATACGAGTGGGCAAGTAGCCATGCGACTCCACCGCAGCCTGGACGGAGGGCCGTTTCCGGCCGTCGACTTGAAGGATTTCGGCAAGGAGCTGGCGTTTTCCGTGGACGAGTACCGCAGCCGCATGCGGTGCGCCCACGCCGCCATGGATGCCGCCGGACTGGATGCCCTGCTGGTGATGAATCCGGCCAACGTCTTCTATCTCTCCGGATTCCAGACCTTCGCCGTCGACGGCGCCGCCTGCCTGGTGGCGCCGCGACACGGCGAGCCGGCCATCGCGATGGACCCGCCGGAATTCGGCAGCGCCTGGATCAGCGCCTGGATCAAGGACCTGCGCGGCTATCCACCTGGGAGCGACCGCCCGGCCTACGCCGCGTCGATGCTGGCCGAGCATGGGCTGGATCGCGGCCGCATCGGAGTCGACGACGCCAACTGGGGACAGACGCCGGCCTTTCGGGCCGGGCTGGAGCAATCGTTGCCCGAGGCCGAGTTTGTGAGCGCCGGCGAGCTGTTCATCGAGCTCCGGCGGTTGAAGTCACCGGCCGAGATCGAGCACATCCGTTGGGCGGCGCTCGCTACACGGGCCGCCACCGAGGCTGCCGTGGAGACCGCGGCGGTCGGCGTGACCGACGGGGAGATCGCCGGCGCGGCCTACGCCGCCATGGCGCACGCGGGCGGCGAGTATCCCTGCCTGGCGCCCATCGTCACCAGTGGGCGCCGCTCGGGCATCCTGCACTCCACCCACAAACGTCGCACGATCGAGCGCGGCGACACCGTCCTGCTCGAGATTGGCGCCTGCCATCAGCGCTACAACGCGCCGCAAATGCGCACGCTGACCGTCGGCCCGCCCGCCGACGACGTTCGGCGCGCGGCCGACGCCTGCATCGCCGCGCTCAACGCCGTGCTGGACGCGCTGCGGCCGGGCGCAGTTGCCCGCGACGTGGCCGAAATCGGCTGGCGCGCGCTCACCGCCGCCGGCGACGACCTGGTCTTCCACGGCAACTTCGGCTATGGCATCGGCGCTGGATTCCCACCCAACTGGGCCGACGCGACGGGATTCATCCAGCGCGACCACTCCACGGTGCTCCAGCCCGGCATGGTGTTCCATCACCCCATCGCCGTGCGGCGGCTCGGACAGTTTGGCGTCGCCTTTAGCGAGACCAGCGTGATCACCAAGGACGGCTGCGAAGTGCTGACGCACGGCGAGCGCGTGCTGGTCGAGTGCTAGCGCCAATGGATCCGCATCGGGTAGGCATCGTCTGGCCCGAGGCCGTGCAGGATCGGCATCTTGCTGAGTTGGAGCTGTTCGTCCCAGCGGGCATGGAGCTTGATGTAGAGCCGGTGGACTCCGCGCCCGAGCTTGGTCCCGAGGGCATCACGCTGGGCCACGTAGAGGGCATCGCCACCGATCCCGGAATCGGGCGCGCGGCGCGGCGCCTTGCCGGGCGCGGCGCGCAGGCCGTGGCCTACGGCTGCACCTCGGGCAGCTACGTCCTGGGTCCGGACGGCGACGCGGCCATCGTGGCCGACATGCGCACCACCGCCGGCGTCCCGGCCACCACGACCTCCACGGCCGCAACCGCCGCGCTGCGCGAGCTTGGCGTGCGCCGCGTCGCCGTGCTCTCGCCGCACGTCGACGCCCTCAACGAGCGGCTGCGCGCCTACCTGGAAGCCAACGGCTTCGACGTGGTCAACCTGGTCGGCCTGAACCGGCGCGGCGACATCGAGGCCATCGAGCCCGGGGAGACGCTCGAGATCGTGTCAAGAGACGTCGAGACGCCCGAGGCCGAGGCCGTTTTCATTAGCTGCACCGGTCTGCGCACCGCTGCCGTCATCGACGACGTCGAAGCCGCAGTCTCCAAACCCGTCGTTACCGCCAACCAGGCCACGCTGTGGCACGTTGCCCGGCTCGCCGGCGCTCCGGCCACCACGCCCGCGCGAGGTCGCCTGCTCGCCGCCTCGACCGCCTGAGCGCGACGATACCGACGCCGGCCGCATCCGGGAGGCGCGCACGTCCAGATGCCAAGATGGCCGTCTGCGGACGACGGGCGACGGAGCCACGCATGCGTCGATCGAATTCGGGGCAGGGTCCGGATCGGACCGTCAATCCGGACCTGCCGCACGATCTCTTCGCCGGTACTGCGGAGGCCTATGCGCGGTATCGGCCCGCCCATCCGGACGACCTGCTCGACGATCTCCGGCAGCGTGCCGGAGTCACGGGCGCCGGGCGCCTGCTCGACCTTGCGTGCGGTCCGGGGCGGGTGACGCTTCCGCTGGCGATGCACTTCCGCGAAGTCTGGGCCGTGGACCAGGAGCCGCAGATGATCGAGGTTGGGCGGGCCCGAGCGGAACGACAGGGTCTGACGAACATCCGCTGGATGGTCGGACGGGCGGAGGAGGTCGAGGCTGCGCCGGCCGCGTTCGAGCTGATCACCATCGGCGAGGCATTTCACCGATTGGATCAGCGGTCGATCGCCGAACGGGCCCTTGAGTGGCTTGCGCCCGGCTGTTGCCTGGCGACGCTGGGGTGCTTCGGTCTATTGGCGGGCCAAGAGCCGTGGCACGACGTGCTGCGGGCGGCTGTTGGACCGTGGACAGATCGCGACGACCCCGCCCAACCCACCAGCCCCAAAGCCTCACTGCAGCCTCGCGGCGCCGACCATGAACGCGCGGTGTTGACCGGCCACGGTTTCGAGCACGTGGGCAGCTTCGACTTTCCCCACCTGCATGTCTGGACGGTGGACTCGATCCTCGGGAACCTTCGCTCCACCTCAAGGTATTCGAGTCGAGCACTCGACCCCAAAGTCGAGCGTTTCGACGCCGACGTGCGGGGCACGCTGCTCGCGTTCGATTCCAGCGGTCGCTACCTGGAGACGCTGCGGTTTTACTACAGCCTGTTCAGGAGGCCAATTGAGCCCGAGAGGCGGGTCTGAGACGCGCCTCCTGTCTGTTGCCAGGTTCCGGTATCGTCCGTGGGGGGCGCCAGGCCGGGACTCCGGACCCGTTCGGTGTAGGGGCAGCCCTAGTGGCTGCCCGAATCGACCGGGACGGGCGCCCACTAGGGGCGCCCCTACACGGACGTGGGCGTCGCCGAGCGTGAATTCCTCGGCTCCCGTCGCGTACGGGGAAGGCCCATCGCCGGAGTGATGGACGAGGTGACGGTGGAGTGGATTCCCGCCTGCGCGGGAATGACGGAGGGGCCACGCCGCAGCTCTTCAGTCAGCAAGCACCGAACACCGATCCCGCCCGAGCGGGCGGGTCTGAGACCCGCCCCTACTCCAAGCATCCAGCGCGCCTCAGGTTCGACCGGACTGGATTCCGGCATTCGCCGGAGTGACGGAGGGACTGCCTAAGGGACTCACGAGTGCAGTAGGGATCGGACTTGGAGGCAACCGCGACGAGGTCTGCGCCTTGTCCCCTCATCCTTTCCTTCTCCCCAGGGAGAAGGGACCGGACCTTCACCCGACTTAGAGCTTTATGTCAACCTGATGGCCGGACTCCGCGGAGCGGTAGAGCGCGTCGATGATGGTGCTGGTGATGAGGCCCTGGTCGCCGGTCACCAGCGGCTCAGCGCCCTCGATGATCGCGTTGACGAAGTTCTGCATCGAAAGTGTGTGCGGCTTGGGGGGATCACCTGACGAGTGGAACTGCACCGCCGAATCCGAGCTCGGGATCAGGTCGAGCAGCATCTCGCCGGTGTCTTTGAACACCCGCACCGGATGCGAACCTGACGCCGCGTGCTGCGCCTCAGCGAAGCGCACCTCGCCGCCGCCCTTGTCGCCCGCCAGGGTGATGCCGAAGTCAGTCTCCCCGACGTTTATTCCCCAGGCGCACTCGAGCGTCATGGCCGCGCCGTTGGCGAACTTGATCAGACCCACCGCGCTCTCATCCACGTCGGTCGCGGACCGATCCCAATCTCCCATGGGGTTGAACAGGTCCTCCTGCGTGATGAGCTTGCGGAAGATCGACCCGGACGCCGACACCGCCACAGGGAACCCCATGAGCCACAGGCCGGTGTCGAGAATGTGCACCCCGATGTCCATCAGCGCGCCGCCGCCGCTTTGCGCCCTGGTGTGGAAGGCCTGGCGACCCGGAATCCCGCGTCGCCGCACGTAGCGAGCGCGGGCAAAGTAGATCTCGCCCAGCTCGCCGGCATCGACGAACCGCTTCATTGTTTGGGCCTGGCGGATGAAGCGCGTCTGGAAGTCCACGGCCAGGATGCGCTTGGCTCGGTGCGAGGCCTCCACCATGGCGCGCGCGCTGGCCAGGTCCACCGCCATCGGCTTCTCGGTCATGACGTGGCGCCCGGACTCCAGCGCGGCAATGGCCACCGGTGCGTGAAAGTCTGAATGGGTGCACACGCTCACGGCGTCGATTTCGTCAACGGCCAACAGTTTTTCGTAGCTGTCGAATACGTGCGGGATGTCGAACTCCGCCGCCAATGCTTCGGCCCGTTCGATCTCGATGTCGGCGATGGCCACGATGCGGCAGCGGTCCGGCATGCTCAGGTAGCCGGGAACGTGCGCGCCCCTGGCGACCCCTCCCGCGCCCACGATGCCGATGCCTATTTCACCCGCCATGCCGCATGCTCCTCACGAATGCGAGGGCGGGTTCGGACAGTCGCCGTTCCCTCGCAATTGAGACAGTCGTAAAGCCCGGTGTGGCAAAGGATGACGGTGCGAATCCCATGCGCACCGAGATTCGCCGAAGGGTGGATTCCCGCCTTCGCGGGAATGACGAAGGACTATGCACGGGTCTCCGTTGTTCGCACGATGCATCACGCGAGCGACGAGGGGACCCGCGCTTGCAGAAACTCGAAACTGGATCGCAGGCAGTCGAACGGGTCACGCAAGCACTGGTCTTGCTCGACGATCCACGCCTCGGTCCCGGCGGCATGGCTGGCGGCCAGGATGCGCTCCCAGTCCAGGTTGCCCTCGCCTACCGGCGCAAAGAAGGGTCGCGCGCCAGCCTCGTCGTCGCGAATCATCTCCAGATCCTTGCAATGCAGCAGCGGCACGCGCCCCGCTAGTCGCTCGATCAGGCCCGCGGGGTCCACGCCGGCGAACGCCGCCCAATAGACGTCGATCTCGATGGCCAGGCTTGGTTCGTCGATCAGATGGTCGAACATCGTTCGGCGGTCGGGGCCGAATCGCAGGAACTCGTGCGCGTGATTGTGATAGCCCAGGCGCATGCCGTGCTCGCCGAGAATCTGCGCGACCAGCGCCGCCTCGCCGGCGAACGCCGCGTAGCCGGCGGGCTCGAACCGGTCGAACTCATCGACGAAGGCGGGAATGCTGATGATGGAGCAGTCGAGCTCATAGAGCCGATCGACCACCGCCGACGTGTCGTCGCGGATCTCGCGCCATCGCGCGTGGGCGCCGACGCACGCCAACCCCGCGTCGTCCAGCCTGCGCTTGAGCTCGCGCGCCGAGATCGCGGGATCAGGACCTTCCAACAATGGAACGCCCGCCGCCTCGACGCCGCCATATCCGATATCGCGCAACCGTCCCAGGCCGTCCGCGAACTCCGCCACCGAAGTCATCTGACTTCTGATCGTGTAGAGCGCAGCCGCAAGCGTCACGGTCAGGCCCAGTACGCGTCGCTGGTGGGCTGCTCGATGATGATCTCGCGCAGGAAGCGCACCGCTTTCTCCAGCCCCTCGCGCGGCGACATGAGCGCGTCTTCGTGCTCGATGCTCAGTGGGCCGTCGTAGTTCACCGTGCGCAGCGCGGTCACGATGTCGCGCCACACGTCGGCGCCGTGGCCGTAGCCGACGGTGCGGAAGATCCAGGCGCGGTCCGCCGTGTCTGCCAGCGACTTCGTGTCGAGCACGCCGTGCTTGCGGGCGATGGTGGGTTCGATGCGGGTGTCCTTGGCGTGGAAGTGGTGCAGCGCGCCTGCGCGCCCGATATCGAGAATCGCCTCCGGCACGTCGATGCCCTGCCAGAACAGGTGGCTCGGGTCCAGGTTGGCGCCGATTTCGGGTCCCACGGCGTCGCGCAGCCGCAGCAGCGTCTCGGTGTTGTAGACCACGAAGCCCGGGTGCATTTCCAGCGCGATCTTGTGGATGCCGTGATCGCGGGCGAACGCCGCCGACTCGCGCCAGTAGGGAATCACCCTGGACTCCCACTGCCACTCAAGGATCGCCGGATAGTCGGGCGGCCAGGCGTTGGTGACCCAATTCGGGTACTTGGCACCCTCGTGGTCGCCGGGACAGCCGGAGAAGCCGACGACGGTCTCGACGCCCAGCTTCTCAGCCAGCCGAATTGCGTCGCGTTCCTCGGCGATGTGCCGTTCGGCAAGCTCCACGTTGGGGTGGATGGGATTTCCGTGCATGGCCAGCGCGCTCAGGTTGAGCCCGCGCGAGACGATAGCTTCCTGGAATTCCGCGCGCTTTTCTTCGCTGGCCAGCAGCTCCTGCGCGTTGCAATGGTCGTTACCGGGGTACCCCCCGCAGCCGATCTCGAGGTCCTTGACGCCGATCGAGGCCAGGTAGTCCAGCGCGGCCGTCAGCGGCAGATCGCGCAGCAAGACCGTCAATGCGCCGATTCTCATGGGGCGTACTCGATCTCGATGGGGGATCCGCCGTCGGCGGCGGACCTGGTGATGGCCTCGAGGATCACGTCGCAGCGCCAGCCGTCCTCGAACGTCGCGCCGTAGGGCGCCACGTCGTAGTCGTTCACGATGGCGTCGAGCAGGTGGTGGATTTCATGCACGAAGGTGTGCTCCCACCCGATGATATGGCCCACCGGCCACCACCACTCGATGAAGGGGTCCCCGGGCTCGGTGACCAGCTCACTGCGGAATCCCGGCTGGGGGTTGGACGGGTCGGGACACAGGTGGACCTCGAGCTCATTGAGCCGCTCCAGATTGAACCTGAGCGAGCCCTTGGAGCCGTTGATTTCGAACATATTGGCGTTGCGGTGTCCCACGGCAAAGCGCGTGGCCTCGAGCGTGCCGATGGCGCCGTTGTCGAACTCGACCAGCGCGACGAAGGCGTCGTCCACGTCCACCGGGCCGCGCTCGGTGGGATTCTCCGGCAGCGGCCGCTCGGAGACGAACGTCTTGAGCCGCGCGTTCACCACCGTCGGCTCGCCGACGAGGAAACGCGCCAGGTCGACGATGTGCGAGCCCAGGTCGCCGAGCACGCCGCTGCCCGACAGCGCCTGCTGCAGCCGCCACGCCCGCGGAAACTCCGGGTCGGCCAGCCAGTCCTGGCAGTAGCGCGCGCGAAAGTGATAGATCTCGCCCAGCGCACCCTGCTCCAGCAGCAACCGCGCCTTGCGCACGGCCGGCACGAAGCGGTAGTTGAAGGCCACCATGTGCTTGCCGGCGGCGCGTCGGGCCGCGTCCCGCATTTGCCGGGACTCGGCCGCGTTACGGCCCATCGGTTTTTCGCACAGCACGTGCTTGCCCGCCTCGAGGGCGGCGATGCTGACCTCGGCGTGGATGTTGTTCGGTCCGCAGTTGTCGACCAGTTGGATCGACGGGTCGGCGAGCATCTCTCGCCAGTCGGCGTGGGCGCGCTCGAAGCCATAGCGGTCGGCGGCCGCCTGCGCGCCCGCAAGCGAACGCGAGGCGACGCCTCTCAACCTGGGCCGCGCCGGCGGCGGATAGGCCATGTAGGGCAACGTGCGAAAGGCATTGACATGCGCCTGGCACATGAAGCCCGTGCCGACTACGCCAACGCCGATTTCGGGGATGCCGTCATCCCCGCCGCGGCCCGCCTCGGTCGCCGCGCCCGCTTCACCGCTCATGGATTGAAATCTCGCCCGCCCAACGGCCGCACTCTAGCGGAATGGCGGCGCGTTCGTGTGGCATCAGGCCTCCGGCACGAATAGCCGGCGGGCGACCGCCGGCTCCATCGGTGATGCGTTCGGTGGCTGGTGACCGATTGACTGGGACTCTTGATACATCGTGCTATAAACCCACGGCGCTTCGGTCCGGCACGGCAGCCTGGGGTGGTCCCTTGAGGTCCATGTCCTGCAAGACCCTCGCCTTGCTCAGCCTGACCGCGCTGCTGTTGATTGCGTGCGGGGAAGAGGCGACGCCGGCTTCGGACGCCGATCCTGCCGGGACCGCTGCCGCGGCGAGTGACGAACCGGCGCAGGCGGACACCGGGCAGGAGCCATTCGTGATCGGCGCGTTGGACTCGCTGACCGGCGTTGGCGAGTCTTACGGCATTCCCTTCTCCCAGTCCAAGCTGATCGCGGTGGAGGAGATCAACGCCGCGGGCGGCATCAACGGGCGACCGCTCAAGCTCATCGTTGAGGACTCCAAGTGCACCTCCGCGGACGCCATCACGGCGTACAAGCGGCTGACGGACGTGGAAGGGATCAAGATCATCCTGGGCGCGACGTGCAGCGGGGCCACGCTTGGCGTCGCGCCCTTGGCGGAGCAGGATGGCGTCGTCCTCTTCTCGGCGTCCTCCACCAGCCCCGACATCAGCGACGCCGGCGACTACATCTTCCGCACCGCCATCAACTCGCTGAAGGTCGGCGCCGACATCGGGAACACGATGTGGGCCGACGAGAATCGCACGGTCGGCACGATCACCGAGGCCACCGACTACGCCGAGGGCGCACGCCGATCAGCGGTCACGCAATTCGAAAAGCTGGGCGGCGTGGTGGTCGCGGCGGAGAGCTACCCGACCGACGCCATCGATTTCCGCACCCAGCTGACGAAGCTGTTGAACGCGGACCCCGACGCCGTCCTGGTCGCCGTGCAAGGCGAGGTCTCCGGCGGCACCATCATCAAGCAAGTCAGGGAGCTGGGCTACGAGGGGCCGATCTACTCCGAGGTGGTTCCCACCGGGTCCAACGCCCTCGACATCGCCGGCGAGGCCGCCACCGGGCTCAAGGCCGTGGTCCCCAATCCCGACCTGGAGACCGACATCGGCCGGGACTTCCTGGCCAGCTTCAACGCCCGCTACGGCGTCGCCCCCTGGCCCTGGTTCCAGGGCTCGGCCTACGACGGCGTCTACATCGCCGCCGAGTGCCTGCGCCAGACCAATGACGACCAGGACGCCGCCGGCTTTCGGGACTGTCTCTACAGCCTGACCTGGAGCGGAGCCATCGGCGACGGCTACCGTTTCGACGCCAACGGCGACGTGGTCGGCGTGTCCCACGTCGTCATCGAGGTGCTGCCGGTGGCCGAGCGCACGGAGGAGAATCTGGGCTACCGCGTGCTGGGGGCGCCTGCCGCTCCCTAGTTCTTCCTTGCCCGGTTTGCGGCGCCCAGCGCAACCGAGGCCGCACGTCGCAGGCTGGTTGGACGGCGCGGCGACTGATTCCCGCGAGGGAGAAACTCGAGCAAATGGACCAGGGCGGTTCGCGAACCGCCCCTACCCGTCGGGCAACGGATTTGGCGACCGGTGGATTGCCGCCTTCGGAAACCTTTGCGGAATTCAGCCGGGCTTGGAGGACGACCGGGCACATCCTGTCCTCTCCCGGGTTCAATGAGGGGTGGATTCCCGCCTTCGCGGGAATGACGGAGTGGACTCGCTAGGGTCTCTGAGGCGGAAACGGGTCTCGCTCACTATTCAGCGCCTGCGACTCGCGGATGGAAAAGTCCATCCTTACTTTGTTGCCCCACAGGCTCTTGACATACGTCAGCACCGCGATGATCTCCTCGTGGCTGAGGCGGTCCTCAAATCCCGGCATGGCGCTCTTGAAGCCGGGGTCGCTGGGGCTCTCAAACTGCGCGCCGCCCTGGCTGACGATGCGGTAGAGCAGGCCGTCCGGGTGGTGCCAGGTGTGACCGTCGCCATTGAGCGGCGGCGCCGGCAGGGTGCCGTCGTCGTTGGCGATGTGCCAGTTGGGTTGGCCTTCACCGTCGGCCCCGTGACAGACGGCGCAATGTGCCGCGAAGAGCTCGCGTCCGGTGAGAGGCGCCGGCGCCGTCTCGGACGCGCTCGTTGAACCTGCGACATCATCAGGGCCGCAGGCGGCGAGCAAGGCCGAGACGAGCGCGAATGCGGCAAGAACGCCCACGCGGAGCTTCAGCGGCACGACGAGCGAGCGAATCCGGCGCGCCACCGCCACCGGCATCCTTCGGGGCAATCTAGGTCGCTGCATCGAACGTCAAGATCCGGGATTCGGCCGCGTGCGCTGCCTCAGCACACGGTCTCGAAGGCGTCGCCCTCGAATATGCCGGCCTCGCGCTGGAGTTCCCGGACGTAGCAGATGATCTGCTCGACCTCGTCCGCTGTGACCGTCGCGACCGGAAGCATGGCGCCGAATGTCCAGTGGTGTTGCCGCACTCCTTGGGACACCGCGCGGCGGAAGCTGAAGTCCGAGTGATGGCCCGGATGGTAGATCCGGTCGATGAGCGTCGGGCCCTGCGTGGTGCCCGCGGCGTTTTCGCCGTGACAGAGGGCGCAATTCGCGTTGAATAGCTTCTCGCCCGCGAGGGCTGTCTCGGAATAGGCGGGCTGCGCGGTCGCGACGGCTGCGACTTCAGTGGCTTCGGTGGCTTCGGTGGTCGCGGCCGGCGACTCCCCGGAAACGTACGGCAACTCTTCCGCGTCACCACATCCGTTGGCCAAGATCAGCACCACGGCAGCGACGAGCATGGAGATAGCCGCCCGGGCGCCATGCGCTCTGATGGTCGCCATTGCCATGCTTCGCGTCGCATGCGCGCCCACAGTCCCGGCAGAGCGGCATATCGCGAAGGACGCATCTCTGGTCATGTAGGTTTTGTGCGAAGCAAAAGCTCACATCTTTCTTGAGACTACCATCGCCCGTGAAGTCGCCACAATAGCAATGGGATAGCACTTCTTGCATATTGCGCTCAATTGTAAACTTATCTTTATGTTGCTTCGCTTCACCGGATTGCGCGAATCGGAATTGACCTGTTAGTGTGTGTGCGTGCAACGCGGGCATCGTAGGCACGGGAAAGGGCGATGAGGACCGTGAATTCAAGCATGCTGATCGGAAACAAAGGCACGGGTCTCGCCCTGATGGCGGGCGTCATCCTCACAATCGTGGCGGGCTTGTTCTTTCCCGGCGGTCCATTCGTCAGCCCGGTGGACCAAACGGATTTCGCCGCGGCGATCGTTCCCCTGGGCGAGCAAGCCGCCTTGGGGCACGTGATGACCATGCTGATAGTCCTGGGCATGCTGTTCTACGCCTACGGCTTCACCGCCCTCTACCGACTCGGCAACGGTGAGCGATCCTTGGCGAGCACGGCCTTGCGACTTGGGGTCGTCACCAGTCTGTTCGGCTGGGGCGTGTTCGTTCTTGGCCTGGCCCAGCGGCACATGGTGATTTACCTGATGCAGCGCAGCCTGGATTCGTCGGAGTCCGCCGAAGCGCAAGCGCAACTCGCGCAATTCGCCTTGGACGTTCAGATCGACATTGCCGGATTGCTCATGGGGTTCTTGTGGCTCTATCCCGTCGCGTCGGCCCTGACCGGGATTGGGCTGGCCGGACGGTTCAGCGACCTGAATGCCTTCAAGCTCGCGTCCTACGTTCTGGTCATCATCGGAGCGGGCGCCATCATCAACTTCTTGATCGCGCTGCTTGCGCCCGGCCTCGACACCGTCACGCTGCTGCTGGTGAACAACGTCTTCCAGATGATCGGCGCCCTTGCCCTGTTCGTCATCGGGCTGGGGCTGTATCAGGGTCGGCGCGAGCTAGTCCCCGCTGAGGAGTCTTCCGGCTAGGGCCGGCCGGCGGGCCGCTTTCGGTCGGCGCGGCGCTCTGGGACAATGCCCGCCGTGCAGGCATGTGGGGGCTGGTGCGTGATGTGGCGGACAGTCTTGATCGCGTTGGTGTTCGTCGGACTGATGGTCTCCTGCGGCGAGGGGTCGACGGGATCGTCGGGGTCCTCAGACGGAGGGCGCTACGAGGCCTACCCGTCGTCGGACAATATTCCCAGGGGTGATCCCTGGGTGATCATCGCCACCAACCACGGGCGCATGAGCTTCGCGCTGTTTCCCGAAGAGGCGCCGCTGGCGGTGAATAACTTCCTCTTCCTGGCCAACGAGGGCTACTACGACGGCGTGACCTTCCACCGGCTGATTCCCGGATTCATGGTGCAGGGGGGCGATCCCAGCGGCACGGGCACGGGCGGGCCGGGGTACAGCTTCGAGATCGAGCCGCCGCAGCGGCCCTACACCCGCGGCGGGCTGGCCATGGCCAACAAAGGCACGCCCAACTCCAATGGCTCCCAGTTCTTCATCATCCTGGACGACCTCACGGACCAGGATCGGCTGCCCCCGGATTTCACGCTCTTTGGTCAGCTGAACTTCGATCACAAGCCATCGGTCGCCACCCTGGAGAAGATCGAAGCAGTGCCGGTTGGCACGGCAAGCGATGGCGAGGGCTCGGCGCCGCAACAGGAGATCAAGATCTTGTCGATGACCGTCGGGGCCAAGTTCGACGACGGCTGCTCGGCCACCTGGTCCGCCTGCTAGCGCACGACACTGGTGACACCGACCGGCTGGGGTGCGTCCGCCGTGAGGACGCGCGACTCCAGCGCGGCGGCGACCCGGCTCAGGTAAGCGCGCAGAGGAGACGATAGCCGCGGCTGGTCTCTGTCGCGCGCCGTCGGCCATGCGCCGGTGATGCGGTTTCAGCGGACCGGCGAGGGCTGATTCGTCCCTGGAGCCGCCTCAGAGCACCGTCTTGGGTCGCTCCTTGGTCGGGTCGAAGAAGGGCACGCGCACCACTTCGGCGTCCACTAAGCCATCCTTCGGGAGCTGCACCTTGACGCGAGTGCCTCGCTTCCAATGGGTGAGCGGCATGACCGCAAGAGCGATGTTGGACCCGACGTTCGGGGACCAGAAGGCGCTGGTGACGTAGCCCACGTCGCGGCCGGCGTCAGCGTCCTTGACCAGGTAGAAGTCCTCGTTGTACCAGGTGATCGGCTCGCCGCCGACTTGCAAGCCCACGAGGCGCTGGGCCACGCCCTTCGCTTTGATCTTGGCTAGGGCGTCCTTGCCGATGAAGTTGTCCTTGGTCAGGTCCACCTGCCAGCCGAGCCGGACTTCATAGGGGTTGTTCTCAATATCCAGGTCCTGGCCATAGGACAGGATGCCGGCCTCCAGGCGCCGAATGTGGCTCGGGGCAATGACGCGCAGGTTGAACTCCGCGCCCTGCTCCAGGATGTACGGCCAGACGTCGTCGGCATGGAGCATGGCGTCGTGCAGGTAGATCTCGAAGCCGATCTCGGCGGAGAAGCCGGTGCGAGAAATCGTCACCGCGCGCCCGTTCAGCGTCTCGTGAAGCAGGCCGTAGTAAGGAATTTGCCGCACGTGCGGGCCGAACATCTTTTCCAGCAGCGGCGCCGACTTGGGCCCCTGGATTTGCACCGGCGCTACGTCGATCTCGTTGATTTCGACGTCGTAGCCGGCGTTGGCGTTGACGCCTTGCGCCCAGAGGAGCACGTCGGAATCGGAGATGCTGAACCAAAACTCGTCGTCGGCGACCCGCAGCAGCACCGGGTCGTTGATGACGCCGCCGTGCTGGTTGCACAGGATCACGTAGCGCGCCTGCATGGTCGGCAGCAGCGCGTGGACGTCGCGCGTGATCAGCAGATTGACGAAGTCGGCTGCGTCCGGGCCCTTGACCTGGATCTGACGCTCGACCGCTACGTCCCACATGCTGACGTGCTGGGTCAGGTAGCGATATTCCTCGAGCAGCCCTCCGTCCTCGGGTTTGATGTAGGCGCGCGGGTGGTAGAGGTGGTTGTAGGTTGTGTAGGCCCAGCATCCCGCGGCCTTCGACAGGTGCCACCACGGGGACTTTCTGACGCGAGTCGAAATGAGGATTCGGGCGTCGCTGTTTCCGCTCTGCCGCAGATTGATCGGCACCCGACGCCGCTTGAGTCCGTCGATCACCAGCGTTTGCGTCACTTGGGGACCTCCAGTTGCCATGGGCCAGGCGGCCGTATCGGCGTGCCGCCGATCGGGACGGGACCGGGGCCGCTCACGCCTTCATCCGCCTGCCGTCCGGATCGTAGAGTGGATCGTCCGCCACCGTCGCTTGCAGCCGCTCGTCGAAGTAGAGGATATCCAGCTTCGCTCCCGGCCTGGCATGGGCGATGGGGAGATAGCCATACAGGATGGCGCGGCCGATGGAGTGGCCGAAGTTCGCGCTGGTCACGTAGCCCAGCACGCGATCGCCGTCCAGGATGGGCTCCTTGCCCATGACCAGGCGGTCGGGGTCATCGAGCGTCAGGCAGCACAGCCTCCGCGTCAGGCCCTGCGCTCGGCGATCGCTGAGCGCCTGCCTGCCGATAAACTCGCCCTTCCGCATCCGCACCGCGAATCCCAGGCCCGCCTCGAATGGGTTGTACTCGGTGTGAATGTCGTTTCCCCACAGCCTATAGCCCTTCTCCAGCCGCAGCGAGTCGAACGCGCCGCCGCCCGCCGCGATCAGGCCCAGCGGCCGGCCCGCGTCCCAGAGCGCGTCCCACAGCGCGAGGCCCTGCCCGGTGGGTGCGTAGATCTCCCACCCAAGCTCACCCACGTATGAGATGCGCAGCGCCAGCGACGGAACCCCGCCCGCAGTTATCGGCTTGGCGGTCATGTAGGGAAACCCGTCGTCGCTCACGTCGTCGTCGCAGACGCGCTGGAGCACGTCTCTTGCCCTCGGGCCCCACAGCCCGACGCAGCATCGCTCAGGCGAAATGTCAGCCGCGCGTACCGAGCCGTCCTCCGGCAGATGCGACCGGATCCAGTCCAGGTCGTGCGGTCCCGTGGAACCGGCGGTGATCACCAGGAATCGCTTCGAGCCAAGCCGCGTGACGGTGAGGTCGCACTTGATGCCGCCGCGGGGCGTGAGTATGGGGGTGTAGGTGATCGACCCGACGGGCTTGTCCATCCGATTCGTCGCGAGTCGCTGCAGCGCTCCAAGCGCGCCGGGGCCGGTCACGTCGAACTTCGCGAATGGGCTGAGGTCGAATAGGGCCGCGCGCTGACGGGTGGCCACATGCTCGGCCGCCACCGTGGGCGACCACTCACGCGCCTCCCAGCCGGAGCGCGATGCGCCGGTGACGGGGAGCGAGTCCAGCAGGTTCCGGTTGGCGTCGTACCACTGGGGGCGCTCCCACCCGGCGCTCTCGAAGAACACGGCGCCCAGGTCCCGTTGCCGCTCGACGAATGGCGTCAGGCGGATGTTGCGGGGACTGGCCAGCTGCTGGCGCGGGTGAATGATGTCGTAGACCTCGCGATACTGCTGCGCGGCGCGGTCCCGCACATAGGGACGACTCAGCGCGTGGGGGTGGAAGCGCCGGATGTCGCACTCGCGCAGGTCGATGGTCGGGTCGCCGTTGGCGATCCACTCGGCCACCGCCTTGCCGACACCGCCCGCATGGGTAATCCAGACGGCCTGGGCCGACCAGAATCCGGGCAGTTGGGGCGATTCGCCGAGCACGGGAAAGCCGTCGGTGGTGAACGAGAACATGCCGTTGAGCGTTCGCATCAAGCCCGCGCGCTCCAGGCTGGGAATCACCTCCCGCGCCGCGGCCATCCCGCGCTCGAAGTGCTCAGGCGCGAATGACCGCTCAGCCGGCGGGATGGGGCCGTCCCCGTGTTCACGTATGTCCTCCGCGTCAACCAGGAGTGGTTCGTGGAGATAGGACCCGATGCCCAGGGCCTCACCCACCTGGCGGAAATACAGCGCTTTGTCCTGGTGGCGCACGATCGGCAGCGAGATCTCATCGGTGCTGCCGGCCAAGTCGGGGAGTGGCGTGCTGACGGCGTAGAGGTGCTGCATGGGCGACAGCGGAACGGGCACGCCGGCCAGATCGCCGAGCCGCGGCGCCCAGATGCCGACGGCAGAGACCACGAGGTCGGTGGCGACGTCGCCGTGGGTGGTCTGTACTCCCGCAATGCGGCCGTTGGCGATCCTAAAGCCGGTCACCTCGACGTGGCCATGGAGGGACGCGCCGTGCCGCTCCGCCTCGCGCGCCATTGCCTCCGCCGGCCGGGTCGCCTGCGTCTGGATGTCCGACGGGACGTGCATGGCCCCGAGGATGCGCTCGGATAGCAGCGGAAAGAGACCTCGCGCCTCGGCGGGGCTGAGCAGGTGCGCCTCCACGCCCCAGCTCAACCCATATCCAACCTTGCGTTTCAGGTCGGCCAGCCGCTCGGGTGTCCAGGCCACTTCGAGGCTGCCGACGGTCTTGGCGCAGGGAACGCCGTCGAGCTCCATCCCCGTCCACAGGTCCCGGGTGTAGCGCGCGAAGCTCGTCATGGTCTTGGAGGCGTTGATCTGGAACACGAGTCCCGGCGCGTGCGACGTGGAGCCGCCGGTCTCGAAAAGCGGACCCTGGTCGACGACCACGATGTCCCGCCAGCCAAGCTGCGTCAGGTGATAGGCCACGCTGCAGCCGGCGATGCCGGCGCCGACGATGACCGCTCGGGCGTGTCTCGGCAGCGTGACGTCAGGCATGTCCGTCTACAGAGTCGAGCGCCGGTCGCGCAGACCTTCCCTAGTATTCATACCGCGCGGCAAGCTCCGGTTGGTGCTCGGTCAGCCACGCCCGCAGGGGAACGGTCTCGTCGGTGATCTCCATGCGACCGCCAGGATTGGGGATTATGTCAAGGAGCTGTCGGCGGATCGGGTCCGTAATGTCCCGCGCCGCGTGCCCCGGCGGCAGCACGTTGTCCGTGTGTAGCCAGCGGTAGCCGTAGGCAAAAAACAAGACCTTCCGCGTGATGTCCGAGTAGTTCGGACTGCCGCTGTGCCACACGCGCGCATCGAAGACCAACGCATCACCGGCGCGCAGGAGCACCGGCTCCGCCCCTGCAACGAGGCCGCCGGCTCCCGGTTTGACTTCAATGCTCCGCCGCCGATGACTCCCCGGAACCACCCAGAAGTTGCCCATGTCCGGCTCGGAGACATCGGTGAGGAAGTAGCCGATCTTCAACGACAGCCGCGCCGGAATCTCGAGCTCGGGCATATCAAGCGTGCGGCGACCGTTGTCTTGGTGCCAGCCCCCGGGTCCTCGCGGCCCCTCGCGCGGCTCGGGCGGCGTGAGCATGAGGTGGGTGTTGAGCAGGAAAATGTTCCAGCCCAAGATTCCCCACACCTTGGGGAACGTCGTCGGGTGGTCAATGAGGTCCACGAATGCCGGATCGAGCCCAACCGCGTTCAGGTGCTGCACGCGGTTGGTGACCCCGGCGTAGGTCGACGGGGCTACGAGCCGACCGTCACGCTGGAGACGGTCGATGACGTCGACCAGTTCAGCCGAGTGCTCGCGGCTCAGCGCGCCCTCGACGCGCAGATACCCGTCGCGTTCGAAGGCCTCGTGTTCTTCCGCGGTCAGCGCGTGCGCCAGGCAGTCGGCGTCCACTGATTGGTCTCCAAAGCGCGAGCCTGTGACGCGAACCTAGCACGAGGATCGGGCGCCCTTAGGCCGAGTCTCCCTGAATCCGTTCCCACTCCTCGCGCAGGACGCCGTAGTACACAAAGTCCACGTGTCCGTCTCGCGCCTTGTGACGGCCCCGCAGCAAACCCTCCCGCGTCATGCCGAGCTTCTCCATAACGCGCCACGACTGATGGTTCCTCACATTCGACTCGGCGAAGACCTTGTGCAGGCCATATTCATGGAACCCCCAGTCGATGACGGCCCGCCCGGCCTCCGGCACGATGCCGCGGCCCCACATCTTGCGGGCCAATGCGTAGCCCATCTCTGCGGTCTCGTGCCGCACGTTGATATGCAGGCCGATGCTGCCGACGACGCGTCGCTCCCAGACGATGGCGAACATGGCCTCGTTCGACCAATCATCAAGGATCCGCCGCGCGATGTATTCCTCCGCATTGTCGCGCGTGTATGGCTGGGGCAGATCGAGAAAGCGCGCAAGCTCGGGATCCGAGGCGTAGGCCAGCACGTCGTCGACGTCACCGACTTCGAACGGCCGCAGGAGCAGTCGCTCGGTGGTCAACTCGACGCGCTCGATTGGGTCGTTCTTCATTGCTTCGTCGCCGGCGTTCGGCGCAACGGATTGGTGCTGGGCCGTACTATCGATGGGCTCATCATCCCGCACCCATAGCGAGCCCGAAGATAGCCCGCGTCAACGAGTACATCCGCTACGAGCCGAACGATCCGTGTCCGCCCCTCCTGGCGACGAGCGTCGCCCTTCAGGGAGTCGTGCTCACCCTCGCGAACACGGTGCTGTTTGTGACCATCACCGCCCGGGCCGCCGGTCAGGGCGACGCCTATCTGTCGTGGGCCGTATTCGCCGCGCTGATCATCGCGGGAGCGACGACTGCGCTGCAGGCAGCTCGCGTCGGGCGGCTCGGCGCCGGGCACGTGCTGATGAGTGGCGCCGGACCCCACTTCGTCGCCCTGGCGATCTTGGTCCTGGCGCTGCCGGATGCCGGACTCGCCACGCTCGCCAGCCTCATCGTGGTCGCGTCGCTGGTGCAGTTTGCGCTGGCGGCCTGGCTGCCGCTGCTGCGGCGCATCATCACGCCGGTCGTCGCCGGCACGGCGCTGATGCTGATCGCAGTCATGGTTATGTCAATCGCAATCGGGAGGATTGGCGAGCCGACTGAAGGCGTGCCACCGGCCGCGGGTCCCGTCGTGGCCATGACGACCCTGGCGGTCGCCGTGATGCTGGCCATGCGAGCCTCCGGGGTTTGGCGGCTGTGGGCGCCGCTCATCGGCATCGTTTCGGGCTGCGCGGTTGCTGCCGCGTTCGGCCTCTATAACCCTCAGCCGGTTCTCGACGCGCCGTGGTTCGACCTGCCGGACTTCACGGCCTGGCCGGGCCTGGACCTGACACCGGGCGTGGAGTTCTGGACCTTCCTGCCGGCGTTCCTGATCGTGAGCCTGGTGTCCGCCGTGAAGGCCAGCGGCGATGGCGTGGTCATTCAGCAGGTGTCGCGGCGCAATCCCCCGGCCACCGACTTTCGCCTGGTCCAAGGCGTGCTCAACGCCAACGGGCTCGGCGCGTTGCTGTCGGGACTTGCCGGCACGCTGCCCACGATCATCTATTCGCCGTCTACCATCTCGCTCATCACGTTCACCGGGGTCGCGGCGCGCCGCGTCGGGCTCGCCATGGGAGGCGTCCTGATTGCGCTGGCGTTCCTGCCCAAGGTCGCGGCCGTGCTGCTCACGATTCCCAGCCCCGTCATGGGGGCCTTTCTGCTGATGATCATGGGGCTGCTCTTCGTGGAAGGCATGCGGACGGTCGTCCAGGACGGGCTCGATCATCGAAAGGCGCTGGTGGTCGGGGTGTCCCTCGCGATCGGCGTCGGCCTGGAGAGCCGAAACGTATTGGCGGACCTGCTGGGCGAGACCTGGGTGGCGTCCCTTAGCAACGGGATGACGGTCGGCGTCGTCGCCGCCGTGCTGATGACCCTGTTTCTCGAAGCGTCCAGCCGGCGGCACAGCCGGCTGGAGGTCCCGCTGAGCACCGCCTCGCTGCCGACGATTGACGAATTCCTGCTCGACCTCGCGTCGAAGATGGGCTGGAACGCCGCGTCGACGGAGCGGCTGCGCGCTGCGGGGGAGGAGACGCTGTCGAGTCTGCTGCAGGCTGATTCCGACTTCCGGGCCGATCGGGTGCCGCGATTGATTGTCGTGGCTCGCCCCGGGGATGCGGTCGAGCTGGAGTTCCTGGCGGTCTTCGACGAGGAAAACCTCCAGGACCGGCTGGCCTACCTGAGCGATCAGCCCCAGGTTCCGGAGGCGGCCGAGATATCATTCCGCCTTTTGCGGCACTATGCATCCTCGGTGCACCACCGGAAGTATCACGGCATCGACGTCGTGACGGTGCACGTCGATGGCTCGCGTTAGCAGGCTGCTGTGGTTGGGTTGAAGCTGGTGGAAACGTCCCCCACCGGCAGACGAAAGGACAGGCCCTGATGGCCGGATACGTGATCGTGAATGACGAGATTTCGGACGAGGCTGGATTTGCCGAGTTTCGCCAGAAGGTCGGAGCGACGGTGGCGGCTCACGGCGGCAGGTATCTCGTGCGCGGCGGCGCCACGGAGGTCATCGACGGCGACTGGGCGCCCGACCGCCTCGTCGTCATCGAGTTTGACAGCGTCGACCAGGCCAAGGCGTGGCTGAGCTCTGCCGAATTCCTGGCGATCAAGGACCTGCGCGTCAGCTCCGCCAGCGCCAGCGTGGTCGTCGCCGAGGGCGTCTGACGTAGCCGCGATTGTCTGAGCCCTCTCGGGCTGGCAATCCTCAGTCGATCGACAGCCCGGCGAACTTGGCCGCGTTGACGCCGAGGACGAGGCGCTTTTCCTCATCCGAGAGGAAGTCGGCGTGCGTGGTGACCATGGTGAGGTTCTGCTTGTAGGTGCAGCGGCCCTCGGTCCACGGCCAGTCGGTGCCCCACATGACGCGCTCCACGCCCGCGCCCCTCACCAGACCCTCCAGCAGCGCAAGGCCATTGGCGTAGGGATATTCCCACTCCGGGCCTTCTAGACCACCGTTCTTCCAGGCGATCTCGTCGCCGAAGAAGATCGTGATGGCGGCGATGTCGGTGTAGAGGTGCTCGTGGCGGTTCAGCAGCCGCACGAAGGGATCCAACGACGGAAACGGCGGTCGGCAGTTGGCCAGCCACTGGTCGCCCCAGGTGAAGCAGCCCCAATGCGTGAGCAGGAATTTGACCGTCGGGAAGTCGCGCGCCACTGGATCGAATAGGCCGAGGAACTCTTCGTAGTCCGAGACGCAGGCGCGCAGGCGCGGATCGTTCCACCGCTCCCAGGCCATGATGATCGGCACGTCGCGCTCGGCGCACAGCTCGTAGACCTTGCACAGGCCGGGATCGGACGGCCAGTGACCGGTATAGGCGGGGAAGATCTTGAGCCCCACGGCACCAGCGTCGAGGTCCTCCCGGATCCGGTCGAGGTATCCCGGCCGGTCGGGGTTGATGTGGTCGGTGAACCAGATGAAGCGGTCGTGGTCGGCGGCGGCCAAGGCGTCGAGGAAATACTGCTTGGTGATCCGGTTGATGGACGGATCGTTCCAGGTGTCGCCAAGATCCGGCCAGATGTCCTCCGCCGTGTAGCTGATGAGGAAGCACTTGTCGACGCCGGCGTAGTCCATCTCGTCCAGCAGCAAGTCGCCCGACATCTCGTGCCAGGTGTAGTGCATGCGGATGCTGCGCTCCACGCCGTGCGCCTTTTCGAAGATGTGGACCTGGGTGTCGATGATCATGCGTGCCTCGTTTCCCGGACCTGCGCGCGGCGGCGGCGCTCCTGGCGGCTATGTCCGCAGGGTACTCAGGTCGGACGGGATTGGCCCCATGGTGGAGACGTTTTGCATGGGGAGGTAGGGGCGGTTCGCGAACCGCCCCTCCGCCACGCATGCACGCTGCCCCCAAGGTTCGACCGGACTGGATTCCGGCTTCCGCCGGAATGACGGATTTGCAAGGTCACCATTGTCATTTCGAGCGGAGCGAGAAATCTAAGAAGCAGGTAATTGGGCACGGCGCCCATCGCCTCCTCACAGCCCTCCGGAGCGCGGCGCTACCCTGACCCGAAGACAGGCGCCACGTCGGCGCCTGAGGAACTCGCCTACCGATATCTTCTCCGTGCCCGACCACCGCATCGTCCTCACCTACGACCCCGACGGGACGTTGGTGGACCGCGTCCGCGCCGCGCTGCCGCATCGGTCGCTCGAGATCGTGCGGGAGCTTTCGGCGGGCGCGCTGCCGGACGCGATGCCCGGCACGACGATCCTCTTCGGCAACTACCTTTCACCGGCGGCGTTGCAAGCGGCGCGCGACCTGCGCTGGATTCAGACTGTGGGCGCCGGGGTGGACGTGCTGCTCTCGGTCGATCTCGCCTCGACGGACATCGTCGTCACGAATACGAGCGGGGCGTTCGGCGTACAGATCGCCGAGCATGCGCTGTCGCTGATGTTCGCCCTGGCCCGGCGACTGCCGGCGGCGCTGGAGTCGCAGGCGGCGAGGCGCTACGCGCCCGAGCCCCGCGACAACCTGTTCGAGCTGACCGACAAGACCGTGGGCATCGTGGGGTTCGGCGACGTGGGCCAGGCGCTGGCGCGGCGCGCGCGCGGCATAGGCATGCGCGTCATCGCGCTGCGTCGCTCGCCGGGCACTTCGCCCGCGACGCACCCACCGCTGGCGGACCTGGCGCTCGACTCGCTGGCCGACTCGGACCGCGGCGATGCGTCGGCGCTCGTGTACGAGGTTTGGGGACCCGATCGGTTGGACGAGTTGCTGCGCGAGTCGGACGTGGTGGTGAACGCCGCGCCCCTGACGGACGCAACCGTGCGCCTCTTTGGCCGGGAACAGTTCGCCCGCATGCGGTCCAGCGCGTGCTTCATCAACGTGGGCCGGGGCGAGACCGTGGACCAGGACTCACTGATCGACGCCCTGCGCAGCGGCGTCATCGCCGGCGCGGGCCTGGACGTCACCACGCCCGAGCCGCTGCCGCCGGACTCGCCCCTCTGGACGCTGCCAAACGTCATCCTCACCGCCCACTACGCCGGCTGGTCGGACACCATGCTCGACCGCATCTACGCGATCTTCACTGACAACCTCCGGCGCTTCGACCGCGGCGAGCCGCTGCGGAATCGGGTGGACGTGCGCGCCGGATACTGATCAGCCCTCGTCCGCCGTCAGGTCCTTGTGCGATATCGGCGGCGTTCCGGCGACGCAACTCCAAGATTCGCGGGGAACTTCGGTGCCGTCCGCTCGGGTGATTTGCCAGCCGGCGCTCAAAGGCTCGACGTCCGTGCAATGCTCAATCTTCGCCGTCCGGATGCACTTGCCGTCGAGGAGGTAGCTGGTGGCGGATGCGACCTTGCCCATCGTTCCGTCGGCGGAAATGCGGTCCATGGCGAACATCCCCATCTGGATGTGCCGGTCCATCTCGTCGTCGAACGGCCGCCCGTAGACCGCCTCCGCCTCGGCGACGTCGTACTGCAAGACCTGTTCGATGGTGTGTCCCTGTGCGACGACATGAATCCAGCGGACGTTCACGCCCCGAATCTCACCGGATTGCTCGGTGACCTCCGCGGTCACGCCGCATCGCCCACGCGCAGATCAGCACGCTGGGACTGCCGTGCATGGTCGTAGAGGCTATCGGCCATGGATGTGATCTCTGCCGCCATGGTCAGCATGTCTCGCCACTCCGCCGGGATTGCTTGGACTCCATAGGTCGCGCCGGCGATCTGGCCGTAGATGGCAGCAGTGGTGTCGGCGTCGTCGCCGAGGTTGGCGGCCAGGAGAGCGCCCTGGCGAAAGTCGCGCGATTTATGGAAGGCCCAGAGCGCCGCCTCCAGCGAATCCACGACGTAGCCGGTTCCTTTAATCTCCGGAGGTTCTCGACGCTTGAATGACCCGCCGGCGATCTCGGCGATCCTTCTCGCCAGGGAGTACTTTTTCCAACGACCGAAGTCCGGGCAATAGCCTGCGGAGAGAACGGTGCTCTTGTCGACGCCGCGCAAGGCCCCGACGAGCAGGCCCGCGAAGTAGCGGCAGGCGTCGATCGCTTCTCGAGCCGCGTGGGTCGTTTGCGAGCTCTCGGCGCTCCTCTGGATTGCTTCGAAAGCGTCCCCCGCGAAGAACATTGGTACAGGCGCCAGGCGCATGAGCGAACCGTTTCCGGCGGTATCGGGGTCGGTGGAGCCGGCCAGGGGTTCGCCGGTTGCCGCGAATCGTGACAACGCCCCCGCGACGGTGTTGCCGATGTCGAAGCAAGTGCCGGTTGACGAGAAATAGCCCTCATAGCGCCACCGAAAGTAGCGCCGCATCTGGTCTATTGGGTCGAACTGGCCCCGCTCGATCAGGCTCGCGGCCAGGCAGAGGGCCATGGACGTGTCGTCGGTCCACTGCCCGGGTTTTAGGCCAAACGGTCCGCCGCCGATCATGTCGTCGATTGATTCAAACGTATTCGGCGGATTGAACTCCAGCGTCGTGCCCAACGCGTCACCCGCCGCGAGGCCCAGCAGGCAGCCGCGAAAGCGATCCCGTGGTGATGGGGCGCTCACGTGGCCAGCACCTACGGCAGTCTCAGCGAGCTTTGTATTTCGTCGTGCGCCATCTCGAACAGCCGCGCCAGGGCGTTGGCCAGATGCATTTGGCGGGGCGTGCGGCAGCGAACGGCAAGCAGGCCCGGACTGGCCACGACCACCGCGAGGCACTTGGCCCGGCTGGTGGCGACGTTGAGGCGGTTGAGGCTGTAGAGAAACTCCATGCCGCGCGGGGCCTCCTCCGCCGAGCTTGTCGCCATCGAGTAGATCGAGATTGGCGCTTCCTGGCCCTGGAACTTGTCGACCGTGCCGATGCGCAACGTGCGGAGCTCGGGGCGCGACTCGAGCGCGCGGATCTGTCGGTTGTAGGGCGTGATGATGAGCACGTCTTCTTCAGTCAGCGTGTGAGCCGCACCCTCGGCATCGGTCCATGACGGGCGCGACCGGAGCAACCGCTCGACGCTCCTGGCGATGACCGCCGCCTCTTCCTCCGAGTCGCTGACGCGGCGCTCATGCTCCACCGGCACGAACCGCAGACCGGTCCCCTGGAACGGGGTCGAACCGGCCAGATCCAAATCCTCCCGGCCCGGATGCGAGCGCAGGCTGTCCTCGTAGAAGACCTCGGAGGTGAACGCGCAGATGCTGGGATGCAGGCGCCAGGTGCCGTCGAGAAAGAGGCCGAACTCCTTGGGCATGACCCGGGCGCCATCGAGCACGTGCGCCAGCACCGACCGGTCCGCGCCCGGCGGGTGCACGCCCTGCAGCGGCTGATCCAGCTGCTGCGGGTCGCCCAGCAGCAACAGGCTGTCGGCGCAACGCGCCGAGGCCAAGGCGTCGGCCAGCGACATCTGGCCGGCTTCGTCGATGCAGAGCACGTCGACCAAGCCCTCGGCTTCGTCCCGTGCCCAGAGCCACGACGTTCCGCCCACCACGTCCAGCGATCCCGTCCTCAGCGCTCTGCACGCGGCCCCGGTGTTCGCGAGGGGCTGCGCATCGGCGAATTCGGGCTCGGCGGACCGGAAACGGGTCCGCTGGCCAATCCGGACCGTGACCCCGCGCTCGGCCGCCACCCGCGCCGTTTTTTCCAGCAACTCGCCGATAACCTTGTGGCTGTTGGCCGTCACGCCCACGCGCTTTCCGGCTTCGACCAAGTCCACGATCAGCTCGGCGCCAACCGTGCTCTTGCCGGAGCCGGGCGGTCCCTGGATCGCCAGGTAGCTCTCGTCCAGCGTCTGGACTAGTCGCCGGGCCGCCGCCTGCGCGTCCTCGCCGTCCTGCAGCAGTGGCGCGCCCGCGGCCTGTCCAACCCGTGGCGGGCGGCGAATCAGCAGGTCACGGGCCGCCCGGTAGGGCCCCGGCGCGTCAAGGCCGTATTCGATCACCCATGCGGCCAGATCCAGGACGGCGGACGGCTTCGGCCCTGGGCTGACGTATTCGTGTGGGATCAGCGAGGTTGGCGCGGGCGCCGCGCGGCTCGACCCCACCCTGAGCTCGATCAGGCAGGCCTGATCGTCCACGGCGACCACCTCACCGACGGAAGCCCCGTGCTGATCGTGCGGCTGGTCGCCGACCTCGAACTTGTGGTCCTGCGGCGGGAAGCGGAATCCGTGGATCGTGGACCGCGACCTGGGCCTGGGATCGGCCCGGCTGCCCGCGTAGCTGATCTGGCCCAGCGCATCGGACTCGTCCACGCGCTCTTCGTCGGTCAACTCGTCCTTGAGGTGGAAATAGCGCCACCAAAACGCCTTGTCCTCCCGCCGGTGCCAGTCGAGGAGCTGCGCCAGGAGCCAGCGGCCGCGTTGGGCCGGATCTTCGAGCGACCGTCCGTCCGTGAGATCCTCCGGCAGGTCCGCGGTCAGTTGGTCCACGAGTTCCTGTACCGCGCGCTGGTAGTCCGAGTCCTCGGTCTCTTCGGGCTGCGGGACCGTCGGACGCGGCGGGGCCTCGGACCCAACCTCGCGCAACAGCGCGGCGCGCTGCACTTCCAGCCATATGCGCAGGCGATACGTCGACAGGCAGTCGTCGCGGTTGTAGGCCTTGATTCTCTCCAACAGCTCGTCCCGATCGGTCCCTTCATCAGGTTCGAGCCAGTGCTCGAACTCCACGATGCTCTCGCCCGCGTCGCGCAGATCGACCTCCCGCTTGAATCCGTAGAGCGGCTCCAGATGCTTGATGGAGTAGCTCTCCACGGACGCCCTGATGCCCTGCCGCACGACGCGATAGAGGTCCACGAACACGCGTCCGCGCAGGAGCTGATCCACCTCCGATTCGCGGGTGGCGTAGCGCCCGGCCAGCCGCTTCATGGCCCCGGTTTCGTAGGGCGCGTAGTGATAGACGTGCATGCCGGGGTGATCGGCCCAGCGGTCCATGATGAGGTCGATGCAGTCCTCGAACGCCTGACGCTCAGCCGCCGGCGTCACCGTGTCGTCCGCGATCGACCAGAACGCGTGGAACGTCGGGTCGCCCGCCGCGTCGATCCGCCCCGGCTCGATGATGCCGAATAGATAGTCGACGCCGTCAATCTCCTCGGAGCCGAAGAAGGGATCGCCTTCCAGATCCAGGAACAAGTCCCCCGGCGACGGTTCCGGCAGCGCCCAGAGACCGCGGTCCGGGACCAGCGAATCCTCGCGGTCGCGTTCGGGCGGGATGCGCTCGGAGATCACCCGACCGTCGTCGCGAACCTGTATGGCCGCCTGGGCCTGCGCCCGTTCCAGGGACTCCTGGCTGACGCCGTCGAGACGGTCCGGGAGCGGCGGCGATGGATTGGCCAACCCATGCCGCGTGGTGACGTCGATGGCGTGAAGGGCGCGCCGCTGGCGGGAGGTCAGGTTGGCCACCAGCGCCAGATCGTCCTCCCGCCGCCATTGATCCCGGCATGCCTGGCTCCAGCGGCAGAAGTCGCAGTGACCGACAGGCTCCGGCTTAGTGGCGACCGGAACCGGCGGTGCGGGCTCGTCCAGCATGGCTTCGAACTCGCGGGCGACCAGGCGGCAATAGGCCGCGTAGTCGGCGACCCGCAGGCTCTCGGTTCTTCGCGCGACCCCGCCCAGCGCCAGGTGCATTCGCTCCGGCTGCCGCCCCTGCATGGCGCCCAGCAGGTCGGAGTACATGCCGATCTGGAGCACGGCCGGGGCTGTGGGCCTCCGCGCCAGCTTGGTGTCCCAGACTTCGTAGCTCCAGGCCCCGAGGTCGCCGGGCGTCTCGACGCGCCGCAAGAAGTCCGCATAGCCCAGACGCCGGTCGTCGAGGAGCACAGCCTGATAGATCACGTCGACGCCGTTCCGCATGGCCCGCAGCGTGGCGGCGTGCTCGGACTCGACCGCTCGTGCCGGGGAGACGGTGTCGGGGGGTCGGATTTCCTCGATGCGGAGGTTCTGGGCCCGCAGCGTCGCCAGGAAGCGCTCCTCGTATTCCCGACCCCGCCGGGCCATCCGGTCGAGCACCGGGTCGTCCTGATAGGGGCGCTTGAGCTGGCGCAGCGCCGCGGCCCGCTCCAGGTTGGCCAGGTGCCGGCACTCGAGGAACGCCACCAGATCGGTGGCCGAGTAGACCAGGCGGTCGTCGATCAGTTGCATCGCGGATTCACCAGCCCGTCCCGTGGCCGCCGGCTTTGCGATGGCCACGCATGCGATCAGCGCGAGCGCCCCGCCAACATACTTGGCGAGACGCCGCTGGCGAAATCGTCAGTTCAAGCGGCAGGCCGCCTGACCGCCCGCCGTCACTGGACCGGCTGAGCGTCTGGCGACCCGCAACCGCCACTTCCGAGCGTGAGTGAGACCGCTTGCAATGCTCGCGCTAGGTGCTTGGGATAAGGTGTCCGGTGATGCGTACATTGTAAAAGTAAATGTTCGTTGAAGGGTCTGAGCCGTTGCATCCCAGGGTCAATGAAATATCGTCACCATATTGCATCCCCGATTCGTGATGTACCGCTACTCCATTAATATATAGTGCAGCCGCGCCACGATCATAAATGATTCGCACATGGAATCGTGGACCGCCAGGAATAGCGTCGACTATATCCGGGTGTAGGAAGTCCGTCAGTATTCTGTGGCCGCTCACGTAGTCAGCTCCCGCTCTCGACCACGTTAAAGATGTGCGCTTATGGCTAGCAAAGCTATAGGATTCCCCGAAACCTATTGAGTCACGGTACCCCCACGGCGTACGTTTGCCTTCGATTCGCAATCCCGCGGTAGATCCCTCGCGGGGCAACCACACGTCCATCGTGAGCTCAATGGACCCGCCCCGAACGAAGAGCGATCTCTCGCCATATCGGCCTTCGGCCATTGCGTCCCGTGGACACGCGATGCTCGCGCGCTCAAGCAGCGGGTAACGGTCGAAGAGGGGACGCACCGAACTCGCGGGGGCTACGCCGCGGGCAATGTCATCCAGCCAAGCGTCCACCAGCGCCTGCGCCTCTGTCGCCGTGAACAGCGAGTCGAGCCTCCGGATTTCGGGTGAGACGCTGGCCGCCATCCCCACCACGCGCCCCGACGTGGTGGCGACTGGTCCGCCGCCGTTGCCGGCGTCGAGCACCGGGGCGAGGACTGCCGGCTGGCCAGGCTCCAGCAACCAGGCGATGAGCGGCGTCGCCGTCGGCGTCGAACGACACTCCACCGCTCGGCCTTCCGGCAAGCTCGTGGCGTCGTAGCCAAGAGCCACGAGGCCGGTCGCTTGGGCCAGGTCCTCGGCCGCGCCCCAGTTCACCGGAATGTGCCCGTCGCCTTCAACCTTGATGAGGGCGACGTCGTGCTGGGCGTAGCCCGCCACGAACTGGGCGTTGGCGGTATAGCCGCGCGGGCTCGTCACCACAAACGTGGCCGCGTCCACCGCCAGGCGCCACGGGATGACCGCATAGCCGCTCGCAGTAACGACAAATCCCGTCCCGCACGCTTGGTCGGTGGCGACGCGCAGCAGGGACAGCTCCACGAACCTGGCCACGTCTTCGGGGGTGGACCCATACGGGCCACGCCGGCTCTCCAGCCCGAGCTCCAACTGGTCGCCGACCGCGAGCGGCGATTCCGGGCCAAAGGCCAGGTACTGCTGCCAGGCGCGGTAGGGATAGCGGCTGTCGCGCAGGGTGTCGCCCAGCAAGCGCAGCTGGACGGGCGCCCCGGCCGACTCGGGATGGAATTCGAGCACGGCGGCCTGAAAATACTGGCGAATGCGGCTGTCGGGCGGGCGGCCTGGGATGTGCAGGTCGGCCTCGCCATGGTTGTCCGCGCGCGCATCCGTCTTGGGGAAGCCGAAGGACGCCACCCCGCCCAGCCGGTGGAAGAAGTCGGCGAAGCCGATGTTCTCGCCTTCCACCGAGAGGTTCGAGACTTTGTGGCCCCAGGGACCGAGCAGCTCGCCGGGGTTGGCGTTGGTCAGGTGCAGTTCGACGCCTTGGTCGATGGAGCCGCCGAGTCCGCCGCCCAGATAGTCCCAGGCGAGCCGGCGCAGGAAGGTGGGCGCGCCGCCGTCGGGGGGCGGCCGCCAATCGATGACGCCGCGCTGGTAGTACTGGGTGAGGGTGCCGGGCCGCTCTTCGACGATCGCCGAGGTCGGGTAGCCCCAGCGTTCGATGCCGCCGGTCCGGGTGTAGTTCGCCAGGAAATCGGCGCGGAAGTCGTTGCCGTCCGCAAACGTCCCGGCGACGTCCACGATGTTGTGTTCCAGGGGCTCGAAGTATTGGGCGTCCTCAACCTCGGCCGTCGCGAAGCCCGACTCGGCGCCGCGGGCGCCGGGCGGCGTGGCCATGGCAACCGCCGAGACCAGCAACAGCGCCACTGCAAGACGGGCTGGTACCGAGGCCGTCGGCGCCAAGGCTCGCCGGTCGCGACGCGATCGCCGGTCAACCCGCCGCATGCGCTCCAAGCGTGCTTGCGCTGGCCGCATGCACTCGGGCCGCGACAGCGCTACTGCGAGAAAGCGTCGGTGTCGAATAGCGGCAACCCTTCGCCTTTGTGTTGATTCAACTCGAAATATCAAGCTTCGATTGCGACCCAACATATCAAGCCGGCAGCCGCCGGTCCGCCTTTCGTCACTGGGCCGACCGAGTCACCGGCGACGCGCAACCGCCGCTCCCAATGTGAAGGAGACCTCTCCCAAGGCTCGTGCTAGGTGCTTGGAATGAGGTGTCCGGTGATGCGTACGTTGTAAAAGTAAATATTCTTTGAAGGGTCTGATCCGTTGCATCCCAAAGTCAATGAAATATCGTCACCGTATTGAAGCCCAGATTCGTGATGCACCGCCTCTCCATTGATGAATAGCGCAGTCGCTCCACGATCATAGATGAATCTCACATGGAATCGTGGCCCGCCAGGTACAGAGTCGAGTAAGGCCGGGTGTACGAAGCGCTTCACGAATCTCCTGGCGCCCTCGTAATCGGCTCCCAATCGTACCCACGATATCGTTTGATGCGTATGGCGACCATAGTCATAGAATTCGCCAAAGCCGATTCCGTCACGGTACCCCCACGGCGTACGTTTGCCTTCGATTCGCAAACTCGCGAAAGATCGCTCGGGGGGCAACCACACGTCCATCGTGAGCTCAATGGACCCACCCCGAACGAAAAGCGACTTCTCGCCATACCCCCCTGCGGCGATGGCGTCCCGTGGACACGCGATGCTCGCGCGCTCAAGCAGCGGGTAACGGTCGAAGAGGGGACGCACCGAACTCGCGGGGGCTACGCCGCGGGCAATGTCATCCAGCCAAGCGTCCACCAGCGCCTGCGCCTCTGTCGCCGTGAACAGCGAGTCGAGCCTCCGGATTTCGGGTGAGACGCTGGCCGCCATCCCCACCACGCGCCCCGACGTGGTGGCGACTGGTCCGCCGCCGTTGCCGGCGTCGAGCACCGGGGCGAGGACTGCCGGCTGGCCAGGCTCCAGCAACCAGGCGATGAGCGGCGTCGCCGTCGGCGTCGAACGACACTCCACCGCTCGGCCTTCCGGCAAGCTCGTGGCGTCGTAGCCAAGAGCCACGAGGCCGGTCGCTTGGGCCAGGTCCTCGGCCGCGCCCCAGTTCACCGGAATGTGCCCGTCGCCTTCAACCTTGATGAGGGCGACGTCGTGCTGGGCGTAGCCCGCCACGAACTGGGCGTTGGCGGTATAGCCGCGCGGGCTCGTCACCACAAACGTGGCCGCGTCCACCGCCAGGCGCCACGGGATGACCGCATAGCCGCTCGCAGTAACGACAAATCCCGTCCCGCACGCTTGGTCGGTGGCGACGCGCAGCAGGGACAGCTCCACGAACCTGGCCACGTCTTCGGGGGTGGACCCATACGGGCCACGCCGGCTCTCCAGCCCGAGCTCCAACTGGTCGCCGACCGCGAGCGGCGATTCCGGGCCAAAGGCCAGGTACTGCTGCCAGGCGCGGTAGGGATAGCGGCTGTCGCGCAGGGTGTCGCCCAGCAAGCGCAGCTGGACGGGCGCCCCGGCCGACTCGGGATGGAATTCGAGCACGGCGGCCTGAAAATACTGGCGAATGCGGCTGTCGGGCGGGCGGCCTGGGATGTGCAGGTCGGCCTCGCCATGGTTGTCCGCGCGCGCATCCGTCTTGGGGAAGCCGAAGGACGCCACCCCGCCCAGCCGGTGGAAGAAGTCGGCGAAGCCGATGTTCTCGCCTTCCACCGAGAGGTTCGAGACTTTGTGGCCCCAGGGACCGAGCAGCTCGCCGGGGTTGGCGTTGGTCAGGTGCAGTTCGACGCCTTGGTCGATGGAGCCGCCGAGTCCGCCGCCCAGATAGTCCCAGGCGAGCCGGCGCAGGAAGGTGGGCGCGCCGCCGTCGGGGGGCGGCCGCCAATCGATGACGCCGCGCTGGTAGTACTGGGTGAGGGTGCCGGGCCGCTCTTCGACGATCGCCGAGGTCGGGTAGCCCCAGCGTTCGATGCCGCCGGTCCGGGTGTAGTTCGCCAGGAAATCGGCGCGGAAGTCGTTGCCGTCCGCAAACGTCCCGGCGACGTCCACGATGTTGTGTTCCAGGGGCTCGAAGTATTGGGCGTCCTCAACCTCGGCCGTCGCGAAGCCCGATTCGTCGCCGCGGGCGTTCGGCGGCTCGGCCACCGCCCACAGCGCCAGGGCGAGCAGCGGCACGGCGACGAGGGCTCGCTTCCACGACATTGGTGCGAGCGTTCTCAAATTTCGGCGAGAGGATTGAGCGTTCACGCCGTGGCCGGACGCGCTCGAGTCGTGACCCCGTCGCTGCCATGACGCCTGTGCCGCATCGGGGCAACCGTCCGCGTCCGTGTCATTGCAACCCAAACTATCGAGCCTTGATTGCGTCCTAACGTATCAGGCTCGTCCGGTACCAGCTTACTGGTACGTATGTGCCCCTGGCGTTCGGCGATGCGGGGGAGCGATGGACTGTTACTGCGAACGAGGGCGGGCGCGAAGGCGGAAGAGGCCACGGCTCCGCCGGGATGCCCGTACGTCGATTGGGAACAGCCGGCATGCCTGCCGCGTTCCCGCCGGCTCCTCAAATGGGGCCAGACTTGCAGGTCCGAACCGGCGAAGCACGGCGCCGAAAGTGGGACTCGAAGCCACGCCGCCCAGAGGCCACAAGCCCTTCAAGACTGCAGCGGGCGACGTTGAACCCTTGACATGCAAGCACGCACTTGCATATCGTGGGCCGCAGACATGCAAGCAAACACTTGCCTGAGACTGGTTTCGTGGATGTGTATCGCGCGATTGCCGACCCGACCAGGCGAGCCATCCTGGACGAGCTCGTCGATCGGTCAGGTCAATCGCTCTTCGAGATTTGCGCACGCCTGACCATGAAGCACGGCATCAACTCCTCGCGGCAGGCGATCGCGCAACACCTGGACGTCCTGGAGGCCGCCGGGCTGATTCGCACGAGGCGCGTGGGGAGGTCGAAGCACCATTGGTTCGTGGGCGGCCCGCTGAAGGCCATCGCGGAGCGTTGGCCGATCTCGACTGACGAAAGGGGATTCGAACGATGAGGATTAACCTGGCCGGCGTCTTCGTGGACGACCAACAGAAGGCGCTTCGCTTCTACACGGAAACGCTTGGCTTTCAGGTCAAGCACAACATTCCCTTGGGCGAGTACGCCTGGATCACGGTGGTATCCGCGGAAGACCCGGAAGGGACGGAGTTTCTGCTTGAGCCTGATGCCCATCCGGCGGTCCGTCCCTTCTTGAAGGCGATTGTGGCGGACGGTATCCCCAGCACCTCCTTCGCGGTCGACGACGCGCAAGCCGAATACGAACGTCTCGTGGAAAAAGGCGTGCGCTTCGTACAGTCGCCAACCGACCTCGGGACCGTCGTTACGGCGATATTCGACGATACGTGCGGCAACTTGATCCAGATCATGGAGGAAAAACCTCAACCGTAACGATTGTGAGCAGTCCCACCAGCCCCGTAGGACGTGGCCGGTCGCCGATCAGTTGCATCGCCGACTAGCCAGCCCGTCCGCACGACCGCCGGCAACGCAACGGCCACACGTGCAATCAGCGCAAGCGCGCTGCCAACACACTTCGCCAGCCGCCGCCCGGTGAGGTCGCGGAACGGCCGCAGCACAAAGCTGCGGCGACACTCACAGCGGCAGCAGGTGCCCTGCCTCGCGGAGCCGCTGACGCCGCTGCTGGACGTCCGGCATCGCTCCGGCCACCAGCCCCCAGAACTCCGGCCCGTGGTTCTTGATCGACAAGTGCGCCAGCTCGTGCACGACGATGTACTCCACGAGCGCGGGCTCCAGCATCATCGCCCGCCAGTTGAAGCGCAGCGTGCCGTCCGGTGCGCAGCTTCCCCAGCGTCGACGCTGATCTCGAATGAGCACCCGCGGCCTGTCGCCCCGCCCTAGCCGTGGCCACCACCGCTCCACACTGGTTGGAAGGCGCGCAGCCGCCCGCGTCCGATACCAGCCCACCACGGCTCGTCGGACGCCGTCATAACGCTCACGGTCGGACACCCCCATCGGCACCGTGACTCGAAACCGCCAGTGGTCGAATCGCACGGCCGCCGTCCGCACGTCAGCCTGCTCCACCACCAAGCGCACATTTCGGCCCAGGTAGGGCAACGTTTCACCGCTCACGAAGCGCTTCGGCGCGGCTGCCAATGTCTCCGCGGTGCCGTGGCGCAGAATCCAGGCCGCCCGCTTGCGCACGATCCCCCGAATCTCGTCAGGAGGCGTGGACAGCGGCGCGGCAACCTGAACCCCGGCCCCGTCCACCGTGATCTGCACCGTTTTCTTTCGTCGCGAACTGCGGCGCACCCCAAACTCGATGGTGGTCTCGCCATAGCGGACGGAGCCCCGCTCCCTCACGCCCCGGACCTCCGGCGGGCTACTTCGACGATTAGACTCGCCAGCTCGTCCAGGCGCTCTTCCGTGAAGTCGCCCGTGGGCCGTAGTACTCGTTTAATGTCGCGGCGCATCTCGCGCTGCACTTCCAGATTCGACGACCAGTCGACCACGACGCTGTGGCGCTGGACGACGCTCTCAACCCGCCGGGCAACCTTGGTGAGTTCTTCGTCGGGGGCTACCCGATAGGCATCCGAATTCTCGCGGGCGGAATTGACTCCAGACGCGCCATGCGAATCGGAGGCCGCCCCATCCGCACCTGGACCGGCCAGCAACTCATAGACCGCGAAGGACACAGCCGAGAGACCGTGCTGCGCGGCAATATCGGATTCGCCGTGAATCCGTCGCCGAATCTCCGCCATGCGCCGGCAGGCCTCGGCAGTGTCGATCAGACGCTGTCGAAGCTCCTCGATGATGCGTTCCAACTGCTCCGACAGCTTCTCGAAGAAGGCGGGGTTCGCCTCCAGTCGCTCGTTGATCTGCGCGCGTACCGCGTGCTCCATCAGCGAGGCCCGCGCCTCGTCATGCGGCAGGTGGGCAATCTTCTGCTCGAACTCCTGGTCCAGGATCGACAGCGGCTGCATCAGGGGACGCACCTCCGCGTCGATGCGCGCGTCGATCAGCCCCTTGACCTTCGCGCCGATGTCGGTCCAATCCAGGTGGGCGTCCTCGCGCAGGAATTGGGCGCGCGCGTAGGCGCGAATCGCCGTCAGACGCGCCAACCGGTCCACGTAAGCCGCGGCGCCCGGATCGGGCAAGTAGCGGTCCATCAAGAGTGAAAATCGGCGGTAGTCCGCGTTGAAGCGTTCGAACAAGTCGGCCTTGATTTCGCCCTCTGTTGAGGCGTCCGGCGCAAACCGGGCCGCGCAGTCCCAGACATTCCCCAGGTCGAGCCCCTTGAAGTGCGACTCGGCCTGCACCGCCGCGGCCTCGATTGCCGGTCCGGGGTCTTCGTCCAGCTGACGCATTGAGTCCTGAACCTCGGGCCAGTCGAACGTCGCCAGCGCCGCTTCCAGGTCGCGTGAGACGCCGTGGTAGTCGATCACCAGGCCGTGCGGCTTTTGAGTGTCCACGTCGTCCGGGCGATGCGAGAAGCGGCGGTTCACGCGAGCGATGGCCTGCAAAAGCCCGTGCTCCTTGAGTCCGCGGTCCAGGTAGAGCACCTGCTCCACGGGGGCGTCGAAACCCGTCAGCAGCATGTCCACCACCACCAGAACCTGCGGCTCGCCGTCGGGGTCGACGAAGTCGCTCACGATCTGCTCCTGGTTCAGGTTTTGCGCCGTCTGGAACTCGGGTCCGTCATTGCGGTCGGTGGTAATGATGGGATAGGCGCTCAGGCCAAAACTGTTCAGGTACGCGGCATTTCGCAGCGCCGCCGCGCGGCTGGGCGCCACCACCTGCGCCTTGAAGCGGTTCGGCCACACCTTGGTCTTGAAATGCTGCGCGATATCCAGGGCAATCCTCTCGATGCGCTTCTCGGCCTCCGCCACCGTGTCCTTGTTCGCGTAACGCCGCCGGATCCGCGCCTGGTCCTCGTCCGAAAGGTCGCCGAACATGGCGTCGAAGAGCATGTCCAGCGTTTGCGGCCCCTCGATGTGCAGCTCCGGCAGCCGCGCCTCGTAGAAGATCGGCACCGTCGCGCCGTCGGCCACCGATTGCGGAATGGTGTAGGAATCGATCAGCGGGCCGAAGCGATTCATCGTGCTTCGCTTGAACCCCTGGTCAATGGGCGTGCCCGTGAATCCGATCAGCGCCGCATTGGGCAGGGCCTGCGACATGCGCGCCCCCAGCATTCCGTACTGCGTCCGATGCGCCTCGTCCACCATCACGACCACGTCCTCGGAGGCATTGAGCACGTCCAGGCGACCCCCGGAAGCGTTCAGGGCTTCCTCGAACTTCTGAATGGTGGTCATCACCGTGCGCCCGGCGCCGCGGGTCAGCAGCCGCCGCAGACCGAGCGTGGTGGGCGCCCGCTCCGGCGCGGGAAAGCCGCAGCGCGCGAAGGTGCCGCTGATCTGTCGATCCAGCTGCGTGCGGTCGGTGACTACCACGATGGTCGGATTGTTAAGGCGCGGCTCGCGGCGCAGCTTGGTGGCCAGCCAGAGCATCGTCAGCGACTTGCCCGAGCCCTGCGTATGCCAGACCACGCCGCCGCGATCCTCGGGACGGCGGCCCGTCATCAGACGGTCCAGCGCCTTACCCACCGCGCGGTACTGCTGGTAGCGCGGGAGCTTCTTAACCAGCTTGCCGCGCTCGGGCTCATAGACCACGTAGTCTCGCAGGACGTCCAGAAGCGTGGCCGGCGCCAGCAACCCCACGATCAGCTGCGCCTGGCCTTCGGGCTCGACGCCGAATCGTCGCCGCACCTCGTCGGCCGTATACGGCAGCAGAGATTTCCACGCCACGTAGGCGTTCTCCGGCGCGCCCAGCCCGGCGTAGGCCGCGGCGGTGCCGCAGTGGGCCACGCACAGCAGGTTGGTGTGAAACAGCTCCGGCGCACCAGTTCCGTGCCACTCAGGTCCCGCTTCCTGGTAGCGCCGCAGCTGGCGCACCGCCTGCGTCTTCCAGACGTCGAGCAGCGACGGCGATTTGGCCTCCATCACCACCAGCGGCAGACCGTTGACGAATAGCACCAGGTCCGGCTTCACCACCCGCTGGTCGTCCTCCTGGTCCCGCCGCTCGTTGCCGCGGCGCACCCAAAACTGCGTCGTCACCACGAACTCGTTCAAGCCGCCGTGCGGGTGGTCGAAGTCGAAGAAGCGGGCATTGCGGCTCTGGCGGCCGCCGGACGTGTCCACGCGCACTGGCATTCCGTAAATCAGGTACTCGTGCACCCGTTGATTGCGCGCCATGCCGCTCGCGTCCACGCGCTCCAGCTCGTCGATCACCCAATCCGCCTGCGGCTCAGTCATCCACTCGTTCAGCCGCAGCAACGCCCGCCGCAGGCGCCGCTTCAGCAACACCTCGCGTTCGTCCCCGCGCTCCGCCGCGAGCGTTTCCCGTGGGACGTAGGTCCACCCCAGCTTCTCCAGCAACTCCCGCGCCGGATCCTCGGCGGCGCTGAGCTCGTTGAGCTTGGCGGGAGTGGTCACGCGTTATCCGATGCCAAGGCCAACAACCGTCGCAATCTAGGCAATAGGTCCGGGATATCGGTTTGGATGACGTCCCATACGACATCGTCGTCGATGCCCAGGTAGCCGTGAGCGACGCGATTCCGCGTCGCCACTATGCGCCGCCATTCGACCTCCGGATGGGCGTCGCGAATGCAGTCTGGGACATGCGTTGCTGCCTCGCCGACAAGCTCGATGTTGCGCAGGACGGCGTCGTAGGTGCGCTCGTCGGCGATGAACGTCTCCTGGTCCATCCCCTCCGTATAGGACAAGATCTTGGCGCCGAACTCGATCATGTCCTTCACGTACAGGCGCCAGGACCGAGATTCGTCGTGACCGTCAGACATGCAACGCCTCGCGCTCCACAAAGGGCCGGAACTCTGAGCGCAGAGCCTTGTCGGTCACAAGGTCCACCCGGCGGCCCAGCAAGTCTTCGATATAGAACTGCACGCCAAAGTACGACCGCGATGTCGCCGGCCCGTCAAACCGGACGAGAATGTCAATGTCGCTCCGGTCGGTAGCCTGGTTCCGCGCGAACGAACCGAACAGGGCAAGTCCGGCGACTCCGAATCGCTCGGACAGCGTGCCTCTATGTTCCCTGAGCGTGATGAGAATCTCGTCGCTATGCACTATTGCTTAGCCCGTCTGCGACCTGAAAGCCGCGATGTGTCACCTGGAAGAGCCTTCCCATCCCAGTTGCATCCTCGACAAGTTGAGACTCGACTAGCACCCGCAATGCCTCGCCCCACCTGGCCTCGGATCTTCGATCGCCCAATTCCCCAAAGTGCTGACCTCCAACCCTCAGAGTAGAACCGCCTTGAGTGACGAGCATCAGAATGCTGCCGTCGTTAGATTGCGCAGCGCACAAGAGCAGGAACTGCGCATCCGCAGAACCCTCACTACGGTTTGAAGCCAAGACCTGGGCATTCCTCGACTCGGTGCCCTCAAGCGCAGCTTCGAACTCCCCAGCTCTGTACCAATCGGTTCCGTCCAGGTTAACCGGGCAACCGGCGGATCCCAGCCGTTGCGCCAACTCTTGTCGCCGCCCAGGTGAATCATCAAGTCGGATCACATGCCGTCCGGCAATATCGCTAAACGGGCGTAGAGTTCCAAGCTCGACAAGGACTGTGCGATTCTCATTCCCACCCATAGCCATGCCGGCCTCGAATAACACGTTCGGCCGTGCTTGCCCAGACGGACTGGTCTCGTAGCTGGGATCGTCCGGTCGACGGAAGTGCGGTTTCAGCCAGGCCTCGTCGTCTGGGGTGAAGAGCACCAAAACCGCACCCGCAAGTGAAAACGCCGTCTGCAGGACTTGGCCGACATAGGGATTTGGACCGCCTGTGGCCTTGACGGCTTCAGACCACTCAATCGGATGAAGCCCAATGGTGCGGAGAAAGGTGAACATCGCTTCGCGCGCAGCCCCATTGCGACCGTGAACGACGAATACATTGCGGGAATGTTCCTGCGAGCTAAGTTCCGGCCCATCAGACTCGGTCTGCGTGGATCCCGAATCTGGGTTCGAAGTCAAAAGGTCATTAGACACATTCTTGCCTGCGTTCATAATCGCGCGAGCGACTTGCTGGTCCGAAACCTGCATGAGAAATGGATAACGCCGCGCCATCATTGATGTAAGTGGATCATCGCCATCTCGGATCCGTTGATTATCCGCTTCTAGATTTCTCTTTACGGTTGGCCACATTTCATATGCGCTTTGCTCAGTGTCGCTTATCCGAATACGATCAATTTCATTCTGGGAAAGCGATTTTCCATTGATAACAATAGGCAGATTAGAGTAGAACGGTCTCAAGATCATTCTCTGAAGTTCGTCCAATCTCTGGTCATACACGAATTCAAATACCCCTGGGGTTGCTTTAGTACTAATGGCGACTTGATAGTATCCTACTTTACGCTCGCAGTAGGTGTGGCAGTCGTATTCGACCTGTGAGCAGAGATTCTGCGGCCGAGGCCTTGAAGGGCTCTAGGCCTATTCGATTCTCGCGTGTTCTCGCAATTGCGTCGTCGACTTGTCCGAGCACAGCTGCGATGACTCCCTGTTCGCGCGGTGATGGCACCGGGAGTTTAGTGGCGAATAGTTCCTCAGACACCACGCGCATCGTTCCGTGAGTAGACGGGCTCGGTAGGTGCAGGAGTCGAGGCTTCTGCTGCTCAAGGGCGGCAAGTACAAAGTCAGGAAGCAATCCATCACGGCAGATGAGTGCGCGGATGTCCTGATTGAATGCAGCGGCGACTCGTGACACCGCTAGTGGGAAGGAGTGGGCCAAGATCATTCCGCGAACGACGACAAAGATTGTCCCCTCAGGCACGATACGCGATCCCGCTCTGGCTCCCTCTAAGCTGATCCGGTTTTGCGTATGGCAAAGCTCGCGAGCCTTCATGTCCTTCGGGCTGACCCACGGAAGTGCTCCAGACCAAAAGTCGGCTCGCGCCTTGGACGGTGTTCCGCCCGACAGCCAGCAACCCGCATCGCCCAGACGCACGACCTGCCAGTCGGCTGGTATGGTCCCGAGGCCGGGAACCTCGCGCCATTGGGTGTGCCAGCCGGGGACGCCGCGGGTGAGGAGCTCGTGGAGCAGGGCGTCGCGCAGACGCTCAGTAGCGCTGATGACCGCCTCGGCGCGCTCGATGGCATCGCCAACGGCGTCAAGTACGGCGGCGATGGCCCGTTGTTCGTAGAGGGGCGGCAGGGCAAACTCAAAATCTCGAATGTCCGCCTGGTTTATGCTCGCTTGATTTACGGCTTTCTTCGCTCGCCGTTCAAAGTATTGCTTCGTCCTATACCATTCCAACAGCGCGAAACCGAAGCTGGCGTCTACGTGACTACTAAACCTGAGTAGCATGAGATTCATTCCGTGAATCAACGGTCGTTCGTCCTGCTTCCTAGCGACTTTACCGATATGTCTGACAGAGTTTATGTGGCTCAAGAGAATATCCCCCTGAAGAACGAGATAGCTCGGATCTGCATGTTCAGGGGAAGCGTGTCCGATTCGTCTCCAGTCGATAGTCCCATCAGAAATGGTTTCGATTCTCGATACCGGGATCCCTTTCGAAGGTTCGGCGTCTTGTGGGCAAACGAGGCCATTCCTGCAAATCTCCAGGACTTTCCCTAACCGCACCAGCCGCCAGCCTGCGGGCACCCTCCCTAATTCGCGCATGGGTTCCCGCCCGAGTCAAGGGCGAATTCGCTCACCTCAGCCCGTCCAGCCGACTCACCAGGCAAAGTCACGACCAACTGCGCTATCGCTCATAGCCCAGCTCCGCCAGCAGCTTGTCCATGTGCGCCACGGCCTCGTCGCGGCGGCGTTCGGCCTCGCGCAGCTGGGCCAGCGCCTCCTCGACGCTCAGTACCTCGAACGGCTCGCTGGTGTCCACGTAGCGGCTGATGTTGAGGTTGAAGTCGTTGGCCTCAATCTCCGCCAGGTCGGCCACGTGGGCGAAACGGTCCACGTCCTCGAAGCCGCGGTAGGCGGAGACGATCTTCCCGATGTGCTCCGGGTCCAGGAAGTTCTGCGCCTTGCCCTGGCGAAAATAGCCCTCCTGCGCCGCGTCCACGAACAGCACCTTGCCGCGCCGTTCGGCGGGCTTGGCCTTGTTGAGCACGCAGATGGCCACGGGGATGCTGGCGCCGTAGAAGAGGTTGGGCGCCAGGCCGATGACGGCCTCGAAGAGGTCGCTCTCGACGATGCCGCGGCGGATCTTGCCCTCGGCGCCACCGCGGAACAGCACCCCGTGCGGCATCACCACGCCCACCATGCCGGTCGCGTTGGTGACGGCCAGCATGTGCAGCAGAAAGGCCAGGTCGCCGCGCGTGCGGGGCGGAATGGCGCCGTAGCGGTCGAAGCGGTGGTGCGGATCGTTGGGCGCGAAGTCGTGGCCCCAATTCTTGAGGCTGAATGGGGGATTGGCGATCACGCGGTCGTAGGCCAGCAGTTGGCCGGCGCCGTCCAGCAGCCGCGGCTCGGCGATCACGTCGCCTTCTTCCAGCCGCGCGGCGGACAGCCCATGCAGCAGCAGGTTGAGCTTGCCGGCGGCCAGCGTGCCCCGGTTGCGTTCCTGCCCGTGCAAAACCAGGTTGCGCCGGTCGCCGCCCTGCTCCTGCACGAACTGCGCGGTGTAGATGAGCATGCCGCCGGAGCCGGCCGTGGGATCGCAGATGCGCATGCCCTCGCCCGGTTGCAGCAGCTCGATGATCAGCCGCACCACCGGCCGAGGCGTATAGAACTCCCCGCCCTTCTTGCCGGCGTCATCGGCAAACTGATTGATCAGGTACTCGTAGGCGTCGCCGAGCACGTTGCCCGAGCCTCCGTCCGCGTCCTGCAAGTTGGCGTCGCGCAGGTCCAGCTCTCCGAAGTGGTTGAGCAGGCTGCGGATGATGCCTTCGCGGTTGGCCGGGCTGCCGAGCTTAGATTCGTCGTTCCAATTGACGCTGGTGAGCACGCCGTCGAGCCGCCCCGGGTTGGCGTCTTCGATTTCGTGTCCGGCGACGTTGAGGGTTTCGCCCAGGCTCATGGACGCCCCGGTGAGCGCGGGCCAACGGGCGGATTCCGGCACGAAGAACTCGTGCTCGTCCGCCTCGACCAGGGCAATGTCGCGCGGCACCCCCGACGCCACCGCGGCTTCGACCTCCTCGTCGAAGCGGTCGGAGAGCCGCTTGAGGAACAGCGCGGCGAAGATGTAGTTCTTGTAGTCGGCCGCGTCGATCTGCCCGCGCAGGATGTCGGCAGCCTGCCAAAGCTTGGATTGCAGTTCCTGTTGGGTGAGGGGCATTGCTTCCTCCCTATCGCGTACCCGGCACGCTGCCGGAGAAGCGCTGAACCAGCGAGTCACGCAGGGTTTCATGGCGCAGCGCAGCGGCTTGGCGGGCTGCGGCGCGAGCCGCCTCCGACGCCTCGACGAGCCGAGCCATGCGATCGAGCTCAGGGCCAGACGGCACGGGGATCTGAACCTCGGCCAGATTCCTAGCGGATATCGAGCTGAGGCTGGCGTTGACCGTCATGCGTTTGGCGAGCAGCGACCGGCCGTGCGTAGACGCAAGGAAGTACCAGAGCCAATGCCCCATGCCTGATTCCGGGCTCCGGGGCCGCACCACCAGCAGGGTCACCCCGGCCACCGTGCGTGACACGTTGGGCGGCACGATCGCTACCTGGACGGACGCAGCGCGGGCGGTCACGAGGACATCGAACGGCCGGAGCAGGTGACGCTCGGTGCGAGAATTCTGAACGATCCCAATCTCGCGAAGGCTGGCCACTTCGAGCCAGCCGTCGCCTCGGACATCCGTGCTTTCAACGATCCGCAGCGTCCACTGCCCAGGCCGGGCGCCGGCTCCACGCCCGGACCGGGCGAGGCCTTGGAATACTTCGGCAACGTCGGCAATTGCGTTCATGAATAAGTTGTACGACTCGCGTGCTGCCATGTCAAGTCAACACGTCGCCGTGCACGTTAGCCCTATTTCAGTCCAGGCGGAACGGCGCAAGGGACCGGGACGATCAGGATCGGTGAAGCGCATCGCGGATGTCGACCCGGCGCCAGTTTCGCGTCCGGGGTCACCGACGCCACGGCAACAACTTGGACCTTCGGTCGCTCATGGCGAAGCTTCACGTGGTGCCGAGGGCGGGACTCGAACCCGCACAGCCCGGAGGCCACTAGCCCCTCAAGGTTTCGTCTGCCTGTCGCGTGCCCCCCTGGTCTTTCCTTCTGTTACGGCACGTACCGGCGCCAAATCTGACGCAAAGGCTAGTGCCCTATGTCCGGCTGAATATCGTCCATCCGTCGCCAATCGGCGACATCTCTATTGTATCCCGCAGCACTGGATATGGGGAGACAACGTAGTGTCCGGTCTTCACAACTTCAGGCCGAGGGATGCGATTGGGCTACCATCGAGGTGCCGGTTGGCAGGAAAAGAGGTTGGCCGTGCCTGAAGCCGTTGTGGCCTTCCTCAAATATGGACACCGACCCTTTGGTACATGGCGGGGTTTCTGGGGTTCTGGGATGGCGCGGGTGAACTGGCATTCGCTCCGCCATGCGGGCCTGGCACTCCACGGGATTCCAGCTGCTGGCGGGGCAAAACGTTTTCTTAACCTTTCCGCTGAAGCCCGACTGAAACTTCTCAACTGTATCGACACCGGGCTTCTTCGACAGCGACAGTCGGAGGAGAACTAACGGTGTACGGTTCAGAATACGTCCAGAGATTTGATGCGGAGCCTCAATTCTGGCAGTTCCTTAGAGGTTTACGCTCTGATGACCTGATAGTTGAGCTTATTCAGAATGATTTAGATGCCAATGCATCGCGTACATCCATCGACTTCACTTCTGACCGACTGATTTGCCAGGGGGACGGCGAACCCGTGAGCGAGGATGGCTGGCAAAGATTGTCCTTTGTAATGGGTGCAGGTGTTGAAGTAGAAAGCAAGCGGTTCCGAATAGGAGTCAAAAACCACGGCCTAAAGGCGTGTTTTTGGCTCGGCGATGAAATCATTGTGCGGTCGAATGGCCTCAAAATGATCCAGACACTTTACAAGGACGGCTATGGGAACCGGCCATCTCCCGGCACGCTTCCGGAACCAGTACCGGACAGTGACGCTCCGCCTATCGGGTGCTCTATTGAAGTTCCCTACCGGACACGGGAGCTAGAAGTTACGAGGGGTGAAGGTCTGACAATTCGGACACCTGATGGAAGTTCCCTAGAAGGACTCTTCACGAATGCATGCGAGCTATTGCCGGGAAGACTGTTGGGAGTAGTCCGTCCTGGAATTCGTCATCAGTACACACTTTGCCTGAGGCACCATTCTTTGGGGTCCGTGGAGATTCATTGGAGAGCCAAGAGAAGACGGATCGAAAGAGGCAGAGGCCGGAGACAGTTTCACGTGTTCACCAGGGAATGTGAAACATCCTCGAAATCGTCCTGCGCACCATCAACTGCAATCCAGGAGCGGGCATGTACATTCAGGCTACCATTCCCTGCAGGCAAGCGGCCAGAGATACCAGACTTTTTCTTCAGAGACCGGAAGTCCTTTTGGGCAGAGATAGCGTGGCTCACAGACAAGGGAGGTAGGCCGAGGTCGATCCAAGGGGTTCGCAGGTATCCAATTGGATACGACGCCACTTCCCAGACAGGCCTTACCGGTGTAGGCGTCCACTTCTCAGGCCCATATGTCTCTGACGCCGAAAGGCACGGCACCAGCCACATGAATTCCCTGAACGCCTATATCGACGATGCGTGTAAAGATGCGCTTGTAGATATCATGTCCGGCTATCTCCTTCATCGGCATGGCGGAAGGGCGATGGAACTCTACCTGGCCAATTCTGGTGATGCGGAAGATGAAACGCTAAATGACCTTGTGGAGCGCACAGTCAAAAGACGAGCGTTACCCCTTGCAGACAGAGTGCCAACAAAACCAAAGCCCATCAGGCGGCTTGCCTTAGGTCCCAGGAAGACATCGGATGGCACTCTTCGTAGAGTCGTCCTGCCAATGTACACATGGGATCAAGAGGGAGTTGCCCCTCTGCTCGCGAAGATTTGCCCAAGAGAAGAAGACCAAATCGATAAGTCCGTTCCAGGACTTATTCTGAGTTGCCTGGTCGAAATGACGAATGTGATCACATTTGACGAAAACGATGTTATCGAACGACTTCAGCCTGAATTGGAAGCCACATACTTTCCTTGGCAGGACAACGTCGAATGGCAGGCAGTTTTTGGCAACCCATCAATATCAAAGGTGTACTTGGATGTCCTATACGAGACTATCCAAAGAAATAAATTGGCCACTGAATCGGAAGTCAGAGAGAACATCTATCTACCCGACGATAAATCTAGAGCACGCCCCCTAGTAGGGATGTACAGCGCTGTAAATCTGCCGCCGAACCTCGGGCAGCAAGACTATGTACCCCTCCTCCATCCAGAATTGCAGGCTCATCGCCTTCTGAGGAAGAGAGCTTGGAAGCCTGAACCATTCAGATTAGAGGAGTACCTCGACAAAGCCCAGCTTGAGAAAGCTTCGCTGTTGGAGCGCAAGTCGTTTTGGACTTGGCTCCGCGACAACTGGAAAACCATCAAGCGGCAACAAACACTTATACGGATCACCAACTTCCCCATATGGCCAAGTGCCAACGGAGACCTACTGCCATTGAATGGTCTTTGTGAGCCTCGCAGCGCTCGCGTCACGTCAATCATGGGAGACGCAATCGTGCGACCCTCTCACGAGCTGCTGAAAGTTGGCATTGTGAAAAGGACCGGTAGGAGCAGTTTGACTCTGAGGAATACGCCTCTAGTTGAGGAGTTTGAGGATTTCTTGGTAGAGCGACTCACCCGATTTCCTCCCGAGAGGGAGTTGACTGCAAATCACCGACGCAACTTTCACAAGCTTGAAAAAGAACTTGCGGCCCTTGCGTCTTCTGTACCGCGGATTAAGGAATACCTTGGTCAGCTAGATGAGGATTACAGAGCCGCTCTCAATCAAAGCGGCAACCTTAGAAATCCTGGCGAGTTGGTAAGGGATGCTGGGGAGGTGCAGCGTCTTCATTTGCTGGGCGAGAACATAATTGACCGACCCCACAGCATTTTGGATCGAATTGACGGCTGGAAGCCACGGACTGCTCCCTCTACTGATCAGATCGTCGACACATTTCGGAGGGACGGCACCCGCCTAGATGCCCATGTGCCAAGAATCCGCGAGTACATTAGGCAGTCCGAACGCGAAGACATACACCCCGTCGGATTACTTGAAGTCCCCTGCATTCCGGTAGAAGGGCAGTTGCGCCCTCCCCATCAGCTTGCGTTGCGAGGACGACGTGACTTCTGGGGCGACTGGAAGATACGAATTCCTGTAACTGATATCAATGCTGAAACGCAAAGACTATACAGGATTATTGGTGTTGTCAGTGGGACGCCCAATTCCACGAGTTCTAGAAGGTTCTTTCAATGGCTAGAATCTCAGAACGCTGACGTCGTCGCCAAGCATGCTGATCGAATCCTGCGTCATATCAATCATGAATTCGGACCACGAGCATGGAGCGCCGAGCACCCTCAGATTCCGTTCATTATTGTCGAGTCCGATGGTGGCAAGGTTAGGTTGGTGACGACGGCCGATGCTACCAAGAGGAGGAGCACGGTTGTAATACCTGACTTCGATGAGCTTGAAGAGGCGATTAGGCAGCATCCGACTAAGAGGCCCGTCGAGATGGCTATCGTAGATCATCCCCAAGTGACGGAGCCGGTCACTGCCCGCCTACGAGAGCTTGGCCTGCGGACTCTGAGCGACTATGTGGGAGACCCGGTAGAGGCAGTTGGTGCTGGCAATACGAACTTTCTGCCGTCGGACTACGACTTTAGGGGGATTCTCGATTCTCTCCAGTCTGGTCTGAAGGGAACGCAGCTACAAAAGCGCCTGGCCAAATTGGACTTGGACACTACAGAGAGTGCCCTTCGGAGCAACTGGCGTGAACGTCTAGCAAGAATTCAAGACATAAGGACTGCGGATTCTGTCACTGCCATATACAAGATAGGGAGGAGTAGGTTCTCGGTTCCAGTAGATGGGAAGCTTGACAAGGAGTCCGGTACACTCTGGATCAGATCAGATTCCGACCTGCGGACGGTCTTCTTTGACGTAGTCGCCGAACACGTTTTCGAACTACCCAAGAAGTACTTTGGCTCCGTACTCGATCAGGCGTACAAGATGGAGATGAGAGAGCGCTATCCTCTGGAATATTCAGACGCGGCACAACCTCAGGAGGACACCGAAAATGACGATGCCACTAGCCAGAATGGTGGGGGCTCGGAGCCCTCGGCGACGGCAGCTAGCCATCCCTTGCCCAAGCCTGACCCATTGAAGAACATCCCCAACCCTGGTCCCATTCCCCAAGGTAACGGAGTCATCAGAAGAGTCAGCAAGCCCAAGCGAGCAGGTAGTCGGCCTCAGTCAGCAGATGAAAATGCCCAGATAGCTGACCTCAAGGAGAAGCAGTATGCCTGGCATTGCCAAGCCTGTCTTGCGGAGGCCGAACCCAAAACGCTAGCACCACTATCAAGCTATGTCGAAGGATCTCAAAACCGACGCCGAATTATGGAAGCACAGCATTGCGATCACGTAAACGCAGGTGGAGCACGCCATGTAGGTAACATCCTCCTGCTATGCCATTACCACCATCGTGGGCTTGGAGATGCCGTTACTCGGACTGAGGTCACTAGAGCCTTAGGCCAGGGGAGCACCCGTTGGCTGACGTTCAATGCAGACAATGGTGTGGCCAACACAATTCAGGGCAAGATCGTCACTATCCATCCGCCTCAGCGCCAGACTCCAGTGTCATTGTTCTTCACTAGAGAGCACGCAGACTATTGGTTGACCAAAGCCACAGAGGAGAGGCTTCTATAGCTGATAGGTTGTCCGATGACTAGAATATTGTCGTAGGCAAGAGGCCATGTGGGCGATGCCTGTTGACTCCGTTCATTTCTGGATCTATAGGCCATCCCATACCACTGACTCTGCACCAAAGATCGTGAAGCCTTTCGACCGACCACACTCTCGACTGGCGCTTGCTGGCAGCGGCTTCACAAAGCCTCTGCGCCCAAATTGCTCGCTCAGACTTAGCTGCAATTCCTCATGGAGCCGCCGGACTTGGTAGCGCCAGAGTCCGATGGTGAATTTCCGGCGCAGCCATCGACACCGCAGCGCCCGGTTACGGTCCACTTGGGCGCCTCCCCGGGGACTGCCTTCGCTACCGGACCTGTTCCCACCGGACTACCACTGCAACAAGATGAACTCGAAATCGCTATTGACAATCGCGTTTGGCTTGTAGAGCTTGTCTGGGAAACCACCGCCGCCAGATCGGCAATTGGAGTTCCCAGCTCCCTGCCAAATGTTGGGCACCAGATTGTCGTAGCCTAGCTCGCGACAGAGACTCTGGATCGCCGCATAGAGCGGCACGAACGTGTGTTGCCCACTGTTCTATCGGCGTGACAGCAATACGTCACCGACCACGCAGATGACCCGACCCCCAGGAATGAGCGCGAGAGCGCTCCGGCCAAACCTGGTCGTGGGCCGCAAGAAAGTCGCTCAAGTATTCGACGGATCCGAGCTGGCCGTCGACCGGCGCACACTCCATGAGCGTCCAACGCGGTGGAGAAGCGACGACGAGATGAAGACTCCGCGACGCTAAGGCTGATAGCTGACGGGCATCGGCCAGCAATAGTTCGCGGTGGGTCGGGGCAGCGTAGACAGCCTTCCCGGTGGCTGCACGGGGGGCTTCGACGCGAGTCATCCGACGGATCGCGGTCTGATCTAGGTGAAGTTACTACACCTGATATGGAGTGACAGGCTCTCAATTGCCACCACTCGCACCGAGGGCGGCCGCAGCAACCGTGCTCCAGGGCGGGAGGAGATGGACGAGCGCGAGCACTGCGGCGACGACGTGTCACTCTGATATCCGCGGGTTGCCAAAGGCCGAGCCGCATGACCGTGCTTCGTCGGGAGGGGTCGCCGTCTAGCAGCGCGGGTTGACGGTGCCAAGCACCGCTGCCGCATAGGTGTACCGCGCGTCCTCCTGAGCTCGCCCTCGCTCATCCATCCGCTTCTGCCCTGGAGCAGCACATCGCCGCCTCCAGCCGGGGCTACGAGATCCGCGCGCGGCATCAGGCCGCCGCAGGCGCCTCGGTGCCGTGGCGCAGCACCGCCCACAAGTAGCCTGCCAGTTTGCGGGCCACCGCGACATTGGCCACCACCGAGGACTTGCCGGTGGCGGCGATGGAGCCGCGCTTGGGCGCGATCGGCGAGCGCCACCGCCCATCCCGGCTGGCGCTCGCACCGCTGGCGGAGCGCCCGGCCGACACGCGGCGGGTGACGATAGTGCCACGCGCTCTCGACGAGCAGGCGCCGGACATGCGTGTTGCCGGTCTTCGTGATCGGCCCCCGCCGTTGGCGCGTCCCGCTGCTGTGCTCACTCGGCGTGAGCCCAAGGTAGGCCATCAGCTGCCGCGCACTGCCAAAGCGGGTCACCTCACCGAGCTCGGCCAGCACCGTCAGCGCCGTCGCCGTGTCCACGCGGATGCCGCGCAAGAGCCCCACCGCTTCCCGGTAGGCGTCGCTGGCGGCTTGCTGCCCGAGTTCCGCCTCCAGCGTGGGCAGCCGGTCCTCCACCGCCTCGAGCGCGCGCAGGTAGTCGTCGAAGGTGGCCTGCGCGGCGGGGTGCGCCAACCGCAGCGTCAGCAGCCAGCGGCGATGGCGCTGCGTCCAGTGGCGACTTTCGTAGGCGAGGCCGCGCGGTAGCAGCAGCTTCGGCAGGCGGTGGCGCGCCCGCGTGCGGTCAGCCACGGCGTCCTCACGCGCCCGGCAAGGGTCGCGCACGGCCTCCTGCTCGCTGGTGGGCGGATGCACCTCCGTCAGCAGGTCCGCGCGCAGTAACTCGGCCAGCTGCCGCGCGTCGCGCCGGTCGGTCTTCACCCGGTCGCCGGGCCGGCGCGGGATCAGCGCCGGGGCAATCACGCGACACGCGACGTCCTCGGCCTCCAACTGGCGCTGCAGCGCGAAGCCCGCCGGCCCGCCTCGTAACACGCCACGACCGGACCCTCGGCGTCGCGCCGTAGCGGCCGGGCCAGCCGCTTCACGGCCCGGTCTTCATTCGCCACCTGCCATTCTTCGGCGCGCACCGCTCCCGGCCGCAGGAACGGCACACGGATCGTCCGCCGTGTGCGTCCATCCCGGCGTATGTGGTAGTCATCATCGTGACCGGCTCCTTTCGCATGCGGCTCTACAGCCTTGCGTCTGTAACCCGCGAGTTTGCGAACTCGGAGCCGGTCACTCCATACGGTCTAGACGCGTGCGCCGGAGTACGATTCCGCCCAGGAGGCGCGATACTAGCTGGGCGAGACTGGCGGTGATGGACGGCACACGATCAGACAAGGGCTAGCAGGTGAGAATCGCCTCGGACCCGAGCATCGATGCGGTGACCACGCCGGTCGAGCACACGGCGTTGCTTGAGAAGCTGGCCTGCGAGGCTTCCGCCCAGGCCGCGCGGATTCTCCAGGATCTCGGGAGCCGCGGTGACGAATAGCCGCTGGCAGGGACTCGGCGATCGCCTGCGGGGGAGGGTGCGCGTGACGTGTTCGGCGTGCGGGTTCCTCACATCCGATTTGGGTGAGGAGTTTCGGGAACTGTCCCATGGCGCACGCCGCAGCTACCGCGACCGCTACCTGAATCGCCTTTTGCGCTGCTTTCGCCAGGTGCCGGAGTTTGACCCAGCGGCTCTTGACCTCGAGCGCCACTGCCGTGAGTACGTCGCCTATCAGCAGGGTGACACCC
>JAPOXD010000004.1 GCA_026707285.1 Chloroflexota bacterium
GGAGCTCGCCCCTGCCCCCAAAAACCCTTGACGTCCGAACACAGATACTCCGAGCCGCCCACCCTGTGCATCCGGGCGTAGCGAGGAGTCTCAGCGGTAGGTCATCGGACCGGGAGTTGAGCCAACGTCCGTCGCACCTGGATATCCGCTCAAGACCGGCGCGGGTTCCGTAAGCCCGCCGCGCGGTGCCGTCGCCTCAGCTCGCCGGCGGCGCCAATTCCTCGGCTTCGGCCGCCTCGCCCTCCGCCCCGGACTCCGCCTCACCCTGCTCGACCGCCTTCAGGCGCTCGTTGGTGACCACCATCAGCTTGCAGTGCGCCGCGCCGTCCGACATGCGCGTGGCGTACATCGCCGTCATGTCGAACTGCTCGAAAAAGGCCGCGTCGTAAACGTTGCTCACGTCGCACACCGGGTGCGCGTCGCCCGAGGTCAGCCCATAGGGACACTCAAATAGCTCGACAATGGCCGACTCGGGCGCCTTCTGCCGCACCGTGATGTGCTCGCTCCCGACGAGTTGGCGTCGCTGGCGCACCCACGCGGCCACCAGCTCCAGGACGTCGGGGGCTTCGTCGCCCTCGGCGGCGGCGACGGCGTCGGCGCGCGCCTGCGCGCGCAGCGCCTCTTCCGCTTGCTCGCGAAACGCGGAATCGGTTTCCAGCGCCTTCATGATGATTAGGCGCATGAACCCGCCGAGCTGGTTTCGCAGCCCAGGCTCGGGGATCTTGCCGATGCCGACCGACGGCGCGGCCTCCGGCGTCGCCACCGCCTCGGCCGGGGCGGGTGGGGCAGGCGGCTCGGGAAGGGCTTCCCGCGGCGGCGGCAGGACGGGCGCCGCCGGGTGCAGGTCCGGCGGTCGTTCCGGCTCGCCCACGTCCGGCGCAAAGGCCTCCAGCCGCGCTGACGGTTGGTCGGACGCGGACGCGGGCTCCGGCGCCTTCGCCGCATCCACGGCGCCGTTCTCCGACGCGGCGATTCCGTTGGCGGAAAACGTTTCCGATATGGCCAGCGCCATCGCGTCCGCGGGGTTCGGGGCGAAGGACGGCATGCGCGCGCTTTGCTGCTCGCCGTTTGCCGACGGCGCGCCGTTTGTGGCGGTCGTGGCTGGCGGCGGGAGGGCCGGCGTGGAAGCCGAGTCCCGGCCACTGACCGCATCGACCGCGCCTTGCACGTCCGACACGACATCGTCCCTAATGCTCGTGACCTCGTCGGTGGTTTCTTGGACCGTCTGGCCGAGCTCGCGGCGAATCTCCGCCAGCTCGCTGCGGGTGGCGTCGGCCTCCTTCCGCAGCTCGCTCATTTCCTCCTGGATAAAGGCGAACTCTTCGGCGAACTCACGTCGGAACTCCCGCGACATGTCGCGCAGCTTGCGCACCCAGCGACCGACGTGGCGCATTGCGATGGGCAGCCGCTCGGGGCCCAAGACGATGAGCGCGACCATGATGATCGCGATGAATTCTTCGAGGCCGACGCCGAACATAAAGCTGGCCTAGTGCGAGGCGCGGGCTTCGCGGTGAATCTGGAATTCCATCCTAGGGGTCATTGGGCTCGCGGACAAGAGTTGGTGCTACGCCGCGGCGGACGCCGCGCGAGCCCGCAAGGCGTCGCGCACGGCCGCGCCGCACTCGGTGGTGGTGGCGTCACCGCCGAGATCCGGCGTCAGCACGCCGGAGGCAGTCACGTCGCCCAGCGCGCCCATCACCAGCTCGGCTTCCTCCGGATGTCCAAGGTGCTCCACCATCATCGAGGCGGCCCAGATCGTCGCGATCGGCGACGCGATGCCCTGGCCCGCGATATCCGGCGCCGACCCGTGCACCGGCTCGAACATGGGCGGATGCGCGCCCTCGGGATTGATATTGGCGCTCGCCGGCACGCCCAAGCTGCCCATCAGCGCGCCGCCGATGTCCGACAAGATGTCACCGAAGAGGTTCGACGCCACGAGCACGTCGAATGTCTCCGGGCTGCTCACCATCCGCGCCGCCGCCGCGTCCACCAGGTTCCGGTCGGTGGTGATGCCGGGATACTCGGCGGCCACTTCCTCGAACACCTCGTCCCAGAACACCGGCGCGAACTGCAGCGCGTTGGACTTCGTCACGTTGGTCACGTGGCGCCGGCCCAAACGCTGGGTCATGTCGAACGCATAGCGAATGATGCGCTCGACACCCTCACGCGTGAACACCGTCGTTTGCAGCGCCACCTCGTACGACGAGCCTTGATGAACGCGCCCGCCGCAGCCCGCGTACTCCCCTTCCGAGTTCTCGCGCACGCACAGCAGGTCGAAGTCGCCGGGACCCTTCCCCGCCAGCGGGGTCGGCAGGCCGGGCAGCAGGCGCGCGGGTCGCAGGTTGACGTAGAGTTCGAACCCTTGCCGAACCCGCAGCACGCCCTGGTGCTGGGAAACCTCGTCCGGCACGACGTCCGGCAGCCCGCAGGCGCCGTACAGGATCGCGTCGAAGCCGTCGAGGATGTCGAGCGCGTCGTCCGGCATGTACTGGCCGTGCTCCAGGTAGTAGTCGCAGCTCCAGGGAAACTCCTGCATGTCCCACCGCATGGCTCCGGTGGCCTGGGCCAGCGTGTCGAGAACCAGTTGCCCTTCACGGACCACGTCCACGCCGATGCCGTCGCCAGGAAGCAGGGCAATGCGGTGGGTGCTCATCTCAGGTCGCTTCGGCGGGAGCTGCGCTGGCGAGTATACGGACGCGGATCGCTAGGCCTCGCCCCGGCACCGCTCCACGAACGCGCCGATGGCGCCTGCCACGTCTTCGGCCGCCTCCGCCTGCACGTAATGCCCCACATCGTGGATGAGGTGCAACTCGGAGTTCGGGATCAGCCGGCGGAATTGCCGCGCGACGTGGGGACCGAGGTACGGATCGCGCCCACCCCACACGATCAGCGTGCGGCACTGTAGCTGCGCCAGCATGTCCAGGCGCCGTTGGTTGGCGTTGATCTGAGCCGGTAACTCATCGTTGATCCGGTGCAGCGCACGGCGTGCGAACGCGGACGTCGAAATCGTCTCGCAGAGCGTGCGGGTCAGCGCGTCGGACTGCGGAGTTCGCGCCGCCCAGACGCGGCCCATTTGCCAGCGGTACAGAGGGTCGAAGAGCTTCGTCCGCAAGGCGCCGATCGCAAGCTGCAGCACGCCGCCGACGACTGGCGCGTGCAGGACCTTCAGCACCGGCGGCATGCGAGCCGAGTTCCAGCCGTAGTAGGTGTTGAGCAGCACCAGGCCGCGAGTCCTCTCGGGATTCGCCGCCGCCCAACGAATCGCCGCGGGACCCGACATCTCGTGCCCCACCAGCACGACGTCCTCCAGGCCTCGCGCCTCGATGAACTGGGCCACGGTGCGGTCGACCGTATCGAAGCTGAACGCCAGCCCCTCGTTGGGTTCCGAAAAGCCCCAGCCGAGAAGGTCCGGAGCAACCGTGTGCGCCGTTTCCGCCAGCAGCAGTTGCAGGCGGCCGTAGATGCGCGAATCGGTGGCCAGGCCGTGGAGCAGCACGATGGTTGGGCGGCCGTCTCCCGCTTCGCGGTAGTGGCACACGCCCGAGGCCAACTCGACGCGCTTGCCGCTCGGGGTCGGCCAGTGATCATCCATTGGGCTCACGCGGGAGCGCGCCGCAACTCTTGCAGCGCCCACAGCCACTCCCCAACGCCCCAGGCCTGCGCAAAGGCGCCCTCGGGCGCGTGCGGGGATTCCGGCTGGAAGATTTCACTGACCGTGCCGATCGCTCCTTCGGCCAGGTGCCGTTCTAAGCCGCCCTCGATCCATTCCAAGTCGCGCTGCGTCCGACCGAGGGCCACGGCTGCGCGCACGTACATGCCAAGCAACCAGCTCCAGCTGGGCCCTTGATGATAGGCGCCGTCGCGCTGGACCGGGTCGCCGCCATACTCGCGTCGATAGGCCGCGTCGCCCGGCGACAGGCTGCGCAGACCCACGGGCGTGACCAGGTCCCGTTCCACCACCTCCAGCACCGACTCGGCGCGGGCCGCCGGCAGCAAATCGGCGCCCACGGCCAAGGCGATGACCTGGTTGGGCCGAATGGCTGGATCGTCACCCGACGGCCCATCCACCACGTCGTAGAGGCAGCCGGTTTCGGCATTCCAGAAGCGCCGCGCGAACGATGCCGCCGCCTGGTCCGCGAGCTCGTGGGTATCGCCCGCGTCCCACTGCAGGTGCTCGAACGCGCGCGCCGCAAACCGCAGCCCGCGCCACCACAAGGCATTTATCTCCACGGGCTTGCCGCGTCGCGGCGTCACCACCCAATCGCCGACCTTGGCGTCCATCCAGGTGAGCTGCAGACCCTCGGCCCCCTGGATGATCAATCCGTCTTCCGGGTCCACGTGGATCCCGTGGCGCGTGCCGCGAACGTGCCACTCCACGACGTCCAGCACGGCGGTGCCCAGGCCCTCCAGGATCTCGGTGTCGCCCGTGGCGTCCACATAGGCCTCGAGGGCATGGAGAAACCACAGCGCCGCGTCGACCGAGATGTACTCCGGCGCGTCGCCGGCATCCGGCCAGCGGTTCGGAACCATGCCTTGGTCCACGAAGCTCGCGTATGCCACCAAGATGGCTCGCGCCACGTCGGCTCGCCCCGTCGCCAGGCACAGGCCGGGAAGCGCGATGAACGTATCGCGCCCCCAATCGCCGAACCAGGGATAGCCGGCGATCACTGTGTTCGGCAGCGCGGCGTGCGCCGGCCCGCCGCGCCGTACAAGGACTTGGTCCGCGGCCAGCCGCAGATGGGCTTCGAGATCGCCTGCGCACCCGTCCACCAGTTCGGCGGCGCGCCGGTCCGTGGCGGACGGCTCGCGCTCGACGTCGCCGACCACATCCGGCTCGCCCGCGGCCAGCACCAGCGAAGCGCAGTTCCCCGGCTGGATGGTCGTGCGAAAGACGCCCGGCGTGAACGCGTCTTCGTGATCGTCGAAGCCGCGCCCCCGCTCGATCGCGCGCGCCAGATTCCAGTGCCAGTCGGGCGCCTCATGGAACTCCCAGCCGCTGTGATCCACCACGAGCGGCGGCGCGTCGCCCGATCGCATCACCACCTGGGTGTCCGTGGCCGGGGCGAGTTCGACCTCGCGCGTTCCGGTGACCAGTTGATGAAACCACCGCAAGGTCACCAGCGGTTGCCATTCCAGCTCGACCGGCGCCTCGCCGTCGTTGCGATAGCGAATCACCGTCTGATTGGCGCCGGCCGGCATCCACAAGTCGGCCCGCAGCGTCTGCCCGGCAATGATCCAGGTCCAGGTCGGTCGACTTCCGACCAACTCGAATCCGGCCAGGTGGCGGTAGCCGTCCGGGTGGACCGTGCCGTCCAGGTACTCGTGCGTGCTCAGCCAGGCGCGAGCGCCGTCAACCGCGGCCTGGACCTGGGCGCCTGCCACCATCACCCAGCGGGCGTTGGGCGGGGGCGCCGCGGCCACGAGCAATCCGTGATAGCGGCGCGTGGCGGGCCCGCCCACCGTGCCTGCGGCGTAACCGCCAAGGCCGTTGGTGGCCAGCCACTCGCGCTCACACAGGGGATCGAGCTGCTGTCCGAAGAGGGACGCAGCCAGGCGGAGGTTGGGAAGCTGCGGCGGGGAGGACACGGCGCTCCCCATCTACACGTCGGCGGCGCCCGAGTATACGCGGCGGCGACTGCCCGCCTCCCTATAATCCGCCAACCCCATGTCGTCTCCGCCAGCGTCGCCTGCACGGCGCCCGCCCGCCCCTTTCGTCATCGCGATCGGCCTCACCGGTGGTCTGATCAGCGGGCTTGTGGGCGTCGGCGGCGGCATCGTCATGGTGCCGCTGATGGTTGCGATCCTGGCCATGACCCAGCACCGGGCGCATGGCACCTCGCTGGCCATGATCGTGCCGATTGCGATCAGCGCGGTGATTCCCTACTGGATCGCGCACGGGATGGACTGGCTCATCGTGGTCTCGCTGGCCGGCACGTCGGTCGGCTTCGCAGTCGTGGGTGCCCGCCTCACCAAGCACCTGAACGCCACCGTCCTGCGGCGCGGATTCGCCGTGCTCCTGATGCTCACGGCGATTCGGCTGCTGCTCTCGGCCCAGAGCGCCGCCATGTTCGGGCAAATGGAAGGACTCCAGGTCATCGTCGCGGCGCTGATCGCTGGAACGGTCACCGGCCTGGTGGCCGGGACCATGGGTGTCGGCGGCGGCATCGTCATGGTGCCCGCCATGGTCATCGTGATGGGCATCGAGCAGCACGTCGCCCAGGGCATTTCGCTTGCCGTCATCGTGCCCACGGCGATCTCCGGGGCCGCGCAGCACTTTCGCCAGGGCAACGTCGACTTTCGCTGGGCCCTCTATATCGCCGCCGGGGGAATCGTGGGCGGCGCCGTGGGCGCGCAGTTTGCCCAGTTCATTCCCGCCTTCGGCTTGCGCATCTTGTTCGCCGTGTTTGCGCTCTACTCGGCGCAGCGCATGGTCGGGGTCCAGGGATGGCTGCTGCAGCGCATCCGCGCGGCGCGCTCAACCGCGTCGTGAACCGGCCGCGACGCGTCTGGACGAATCCCTGATGGCCGGGTTTCTCGACGGCGCGCTGGTGCTCGACTTCACGCGGGTGCTGGCCGGGCCGTTCTGCACCATGACGCTGGCCGATCTGGGCGCGCGCGTGATCAAGGTCGAAAGCCCCGAGGGCGATGAGGCCCGCGGCATGGGACCCTTCGTCGACGGGCACAGCCTCTACTTCGCCAGCATCAACCGCGGCAAGGAGAGCGTGGCGCTCAACCTCAAGCACCCGCGGGCGGTCGAGTTGGCGCTCGGTCTCGCCGCGCGCGCCGACGTGCTCGTGGAAAACTACCGGCCCGGCACGCTCGAACGGCTCGGGCTCGGCTACGACGCGGTCCAAGAGCGAAACGCCGGCATCGTCTACGTCTCGCTCTCGGGCTTCGGCCAAGTCGGCCCCTACCGTGATCGCGGGGCCTACGACGTCATCATCCAGGCCATGGGCGGTCTGATGGGGATCACCGGGCCCGCCGGTGGCGGTCCCACGCGCGTCGGTGCTTCCTTGGGCGACATCGTTCCCGCGCTTTACGCCACCATCGCGGTGCTGGCTGCGCTGCAACGCCGCGAACGCACCGGCGAGGGCTGTCACGTGGACCTCGCGATGATGGACGCGGTGGTGGCCGTGGTCGAAAACGCCATGGCGCGCTACTGGGTCAGCGGCGAGGACCCCGGTCCCATCGGCAACCGGCACCCGGCCATTGCGCCCTTCAGCACCTTCGCCACGGCCGACGGACAGATCGTGATCGCCTGCGGCAACGACGCGCTCTGGCGGCGGCTGTGCGCCGCGCTTGGGTCGCCGGCGTTGGCGGAGGACGCGCGATTCACCACCAACGCGCTTCGCGCCGAGCGCGCCGAAGAATTGGCCGTCGCCATGGAGAGCGTGCTGCGCGCCAATGGGACGGACCATTGGCTGGAGGTCTTGCTCGAGGCCGGCATCCCCTGTGCCAAAGTCAACCGCATGTCGGACCTCTTGAACGATCCGCACCTGCGCGCCCGCGACATGATCGTGGAGATGGACCAACCGCACGTCGGCCGGCTGCCGGTGCCGGGCGCCCCCATCAAGGCGACCGGCGTGGAGATTGACCTCGGCGATCCGGCCCCCGCCTTGGGCGACCACACGCGTCCCGTGCTGCGGGAATTGCTCGGGGTCGACGCAGCGGAGCTCGAGCGCCTCGAACGCGACGGCGCGATCGGGGTGCCCGGACACCAGACCCCATGACCATCGAAGTCGCGGCTGACGGATCGCACCGGGTGACCATCGACACGCCGATCGAGATTCGGCGCGCCGCGCCCGAGGATCTTGAGCCCATGAGCGAGCTGTGGGGTTCCGAGCGACGGATCGCCCAGCGGCGCGTGCTGCGGCGGTACTTCGATGAGCAGCGTCAGAACGTCCAGTCCGGCCTGGTGGCGACATTCAATGGATCGCTCGTCGCGCAGCTGTGGATCCGGCATCGGCATCTCGACCGCAGCATTGCGGACGGACGGCGGGCGGCGTATTTGCATACCCTCATCGTGGCGCCGTCATTCCGGCGCCTGGGCATTGCCGAGGCCTTGACTCGCGCCGCCTCGAGTGAAGCCGAGGCGCGCGGCGCCGACGTGCTTACCATCGGCGTCGACGGTCCCAATGCCTACGCCCGCCGCTTGTATGAGAAGTGGGGCTTCAAGGCCTATCACGCGACCACCGACCTGCGCGGCGAGCTCGTCTTTCTGCGCCGGCAGAGTTACGGCGCAGAGTCCGGCGCGCGACCCTAAATGCTAAGCTCGCCGCGGTTCCATCGGCTGTTTGCTCGCAGCCCGTTGCACGCCGCCGTGCGTGCTATCCGCGTCTAGGACCCGCCCGTGCAAGCCTTCTTTCAGGGCTCGTTCGTCGATTTCGCCGACGCCAAGGTGAGCGTCATGACGCACGGACTCAACTACGGAACCGGCGTCATCGAAGGCATCCGCGGCTACTGGAATGAGGATGACGAGCAGATGTACCTGTTCCGCGCCCTCGAGCACTTCGTGCGGCTGCGGCAGTCCGCCAAGATCCTACGCATGGCAATTCCCCACACCGACGATGAGTTGGTCGACATCGCCTGCCAGGTTGTGCGCTCCGGCGATTTCCAAGAGGACGTCTACGTGCGCCCGTTGGTCTACAAGGCGGCCCAACAGATCGGCTTGAGCATGGTCAAGCCGACCGCCAACGGCCCGGCCCTCATCGAGGACGAAATCACCATGTTCGCCGTGCCGTTTGGCCCGTACTTGGACGTCGAGCGGCCGATCCGCTGCACGGTCGCGTCGTGGCGGCGGATTAACGACAACATGATCCCGGCCCGAGGCAAGGTGAGTGGGCTCTACGTCAACTCCTCGGTGGCCAAGACCGAGGCCGTGGAGGCGGGGTTTGACGAGGCCATCATGCTCACCGAGGACGGTCACGTCAGCGAGGGCACCGGCGAAAACGTGTTCCTCGTGCGCGACGGCGTCCTGGTCACGCCCTCCGTCAGCGACGACATCCTCGAAGGCGTGACCCGGCGCACGATCATCCAAATCGCGCGCGACGAGCTACAAATCGACACCATTGAGCGCTCCGTCGACCGCACCGAGCTCTACGTCGCCGACGAGTTGTTCCTCGTCGGCACGGGCGCGCAGATCTCGCCCGTCCGCGAGGTCGATGGGCGCGTGCTCGGCGACGGCGGCATCGGGCCCGTCACGCGCGCGCTCCAGGACTTATACTTTGACATCGTGCGCGGCGGAAACGCCCGCTATCGATCGTGGTGTGCGCCGGTCTATCCGGTTCCGGCGGCGCATACCTAGCAGGGGAGGCAAGGAGGTCATCGTCTGAGTCCGCGGCTCCCCCGCCCCGTCCTTCGCCAATCCGTCCCACCGACTCTTCGTTCAGGCGCTGCCGTCGCGTCGTCATGCCATGGCTGCCCCGGCGGCTGACCCGGCGCCCCACGAGGCGCCGGCAGCGCTTCAGGCGCAGATGGGCATTCGGTTCGCCAACCCCGCCCTCTTGCGGCAGGCGCTGGTGCATCGCTCGCTCATCAACGAAGCCGACCTGGCGCCAACCGACTCCAACGAGCGGCTGGAATTCCTGGGCGACGCCGTCCTCGGCCTCGTGACGACCGAGCTGCTGTACCGGCGTCATCCCGACTATGACGAAGGAGAGCTCACCCGGGCTCGCGCCTCGCTGGTCAATCTGAACGCCGCGGCCGGCTTCGCCAAGACGCTTGGCCTCGGAGCGCATCTGATGCTCGGGCGCGGCGCCGAAATGACCGGCGCCCGCAAGCGTTCCTCGGTGCTCGGCCGCGCCTTCGAGGCGCTGGTCGGCGCCGTCTATATCGACGCCGGTCTGGAAGCGGCACGGGACTTCATCACGCCCTTCGTGAGCGACGCGCTGGGCGCGCGCGGCCGCGCCGGCCCGCAGAAGGATTACAAGACCCAATTGCAAGAGCGGCTGCACGTCGAGCGCGCCGCGACTCCGGTCTACGAACTCGTCGACGCGAGCGGGCCGGACCATGACCGCCGCTTCCGCATGGCCGTCACGGTCGACGACGAGCAGCTGGCGCAGGGCGAAGGCTCGAGCAAGCAGCGGGCCGAGCAGGACGCGGCGCGCGCGGCGCTGCGTCTGTTGAACGGGAGCGGTTGAGCGGTGCACCTGCGACGCATTGAGCTGCAAGGCTTCAAGACGTTCTCGCGGCGCACCGTCGTCGAGCTGCCGCACGGCGTGACCGCGGTGGTCGGCCCCAATGGGTCGGGCAAGAGCAATCTCGCCGACGCCATTCGCTGGGCGCTCGGGGAACAGACGTTGCGCACCCTTCGCGTCCGCCGGTCCGAGGAAATGATCTTCGGCGGCACCGCGTCGCGTCCGCGCACCGGCATGGCCGAGGTGCTGCTGGTATTCGACAACGCCGACGCCTGGCTGCCCACGCCATACGCCGAAGTCGTCATCGGCCGCCGCCTGTTCCGCTCCGGGGACAGCGAATACACGCTCAACGGCGCGCGAGTGCGTCTCCGCGACATTGTCGACCTGATGAGCGCGGGCGGGATCGGAGCCGGTGGCGCCTCGATCGTGAGCCAGGGACAGATCGACGCGACGCTGCGGCAGCGCCCGGAGGAGCGCCGCAGCTTCCTTGAAGAGGTGGCCGGCATTGGCCGGTTCCAGGCCCGCCGCGACCAGGCCGAGCGGCGTCTTGCGGGGACGCGCCGCAACTTGGTGCGACTGCGCGATCTCGTGGCCGAAATCGAGCCGGGGCTTGAAACCCTCCGGCGCCAGGCCGAAATTGCCGAGCATGGTCGGGAGCTCGAATCCGAGTTGCGGGCTGCGCGCATTGCGCTGCTGCGGCACCGGCTGGACGCCGTCGGTCGACAGATCGCCGAAGCCGAGGAGCGCGAGCAAACCGTGGCGCGGCGCATGGCGGCGCTCACGGCGACCCCCGCCGACGAGTTGCGGCGGCAAGCGTCGGCGGCCGAGTTGGACGCGCAGAGCCATGACGCCAAGCTGCGCCAGTGTCGTGCGGACGAAACCGCAGCCGCCGGCGCCCTGGGCGCCCTCGAGGCCCGGCAGCGCCAGTTGCGCGAACGCTTGGTGAATCTGGAAGCGCGCGCCGCCGACGTACCCGCGCGCGCCCAAGCCGTCGGCGCGCGGCAGGCGGCGCTCGAGGCCGAATCCACCCAGGAAGAACGCACATACCAGGAGCTTGTGCAGCGCGTTGAAGGTCGCGCCGGGCGACTGGAACGCCTCGACGAGTCATTGGCCGATGCGCGAGCCGCGGCCGCCGCCCGTCAGGCGCACGCCAGCAAGGTGGCGGAACTCACGGCCCGCGACGCCATGCTGCGCGAACGCACCGGGCAGCTCACGATTGAGCGGTCCCGTCTTGTGGGCGAGCGGGACAGCCTGGCGCAGGCGCATCAGACGGCCGAGCAGGAGTCCGCGGCAAGCGCCCAGCACGTATCCGACGCGCGGAGTCGCGTCGAGCGAGCGGCCGACGACGACCGGGCGGCCGAAGCCGAGGCCGGCGCCGCGCACGCGGCCCAGCAAGCGCGCGCGAATGACCTTGCGGCCGCCGAACGTCTGCTGGCCGACCGCGCCAGCCGGCTGGATACCCTCCAGGCCGAGCAGCGCGCCCTGCAGACCGCCCGGGCGTCACAGCGGGAATCCGGGCCGACCGACGCGGCGCTGCGCGAGCGAGTGCCCGGCGTCCTGGGCCGGCTGCGCGAGTTGCTGCCGGATGCGCTCACGCGCAACGAGCCGCTGCTCGAGGCGGCGCTGTCCGATGCGCTCAACGACTGGATGATCCACGATCGCGCCGACCTTTCGGCCGCCGTCGCCGCCATTCGCGCGCTGGACCTCGCTCCGGCGCGGCTGCGTCTCCTCGAGGCGTCCGGAACACTGGATATCTCCGACGACGTGCGGGCGGACTCCAACGTGCTTGGCAGCCTCGACGCCTATGTGAACGTCGGCGACGACAGGCTTCGCCGTCTCCTGCGGCGGATCGTCGTCGTGGCCGATCTGGATGCGGCGCTGCGCCTGCGCGCGGCCCACGCCGCCAACGGTCCCGTGCCCATGATCGTGGCGCTCGAAGGCGCCGCCATCGACGCCGACGGGTCAATTCGCATCGGCGCAACGGAAGCCACGGCCGATCCCATCGCCGAACGGATGGAGAGCCTTGGCGACGCCATCGCGCAAGCGGGCCGGGATCGCGACCAGTCGGCGCGGGCGCTGGAGTCGACAGCGGAAGCGGCGCGCGCAGCCACGGCGCGAGCCGATGCCGCGCGCGAATCGCGCGCCAATCGGACCGCCGCGCACGCCGCCGCGCGCGAGGCGCTCACCGTGGCCGCGGTGGCGACGGAACGCCTCTCGGCCCGGGCAACCACGCTGGCGGAGCGGCATGCGGACGCCTCGGCGCGTCTCACCGCGGTGGACGCCGAGCTCGAACGCCTGGCGGATGAGCGCGCCGATGTCGCGCGTGCGCGCGATGCGCTGCCGGCGGAGTCAAGCTCGGCGGACGCGCAAGGCCCAACCGACCTCGCGGCATTGGAGCGCGAGCACGCGGCGGGGACCGCGGACCAGCGGGCCGACACGGCACGCGTGGCCGAGCTTCGTGCCCGCCGCATCACGCGCGCGGCATTGTTGCAAGAAGTGACGGCCGAGCGTGAGCAGGTGACCGCGCTTGCCGAGGAGATCGCCGCCACCCGCACCGCTACGCGCCAAGAGTGCGACGCCATGGGCGCCGAGCACGACGCAGCCGCCGCAGCCGCCGCGGCCGCGCGTGAGGCCTCGCGGGCCGCGGAGCGTCAGCTGCTCGACGTCCGGCTGACCGCGCAGCGTCTCCACTTGCAGGCCGCGCAGCGGGCGGACGAAGAGCGGCGCGTGGGTGAGGACCTCACCGCGGCCCAGCGCGAGACGGAGCGGCTGGCCGAGCGTCAGACCGAGTTGCGGCGCTCAGTTCGCGACGATCTGGGTCTCGCGGACCTGACGCCGAAGCGTCTCGACGAGCCGCTCGGGCGCGTCGAGCGGCGGGCGGCTGACCTGCGGCGGGACCTCGCCGAGCTGGGTCCGCTGAACCCGCTGGCGCCCGACACGTATCGCGAGCAGCAGGCGCGTGTCGACGATGCGCGGTCGCAGATCGCCGATCTCGAGGGTGCGGAGGCGAACCTGCGGGCCCTCACGGCCCGCCTGCAGCGGGAGCTGCACAGCCAATTCGTCGCAACCTTCGACGAAATCAACGCCCACTTCAGCCGCCTCTTCCGCGAGCTCTTCGGCGGCGGCTCGGCCACGATGGCGCTCACCACCCCCGATGACGTCGAAACCACCGGCGTCGAATTCCACGTCAAGCTCCCCGGCCGCCGGAAGCAGGAGCTGGCCGCGCTTTCCGGCGGCGAGCGCGCGCTCGTGGCCGCGGCGCTGATCATGGCCCTACTGCATGTGCGGCAAAGCCCCTTCTGCGTGCTCGACGAGGTCGACGCCGCGCTCGACGATGCCAACGTCGCGCGGTTTTGCCGGCAGCTCCACAAGCTCGGCGACCGCAGCCAGCTTCTCGTCATCACGCACAATGCCATCACGGTCGAGTCGGCGGCTGCGATTTACGGAGTGACCATGCACGAGGACGGCGTTTCCGACCTGCTCTCCCTGTCGCTGAACGGCGCCGCGGCCAACGGCGTGAACGGTCGGCAGTCCGCGAACGGTCACCATGCGGCGAACGGTCACCAAGCCGCGAACGGCCGGGCAGCCACCGCGAAGGCGCCGTCCCTCACCTAGCCGGCACAGGAACCAGCATGACCGGGCGTAGCCCGAGCCGGAGATGGGCCGCGCTGCTGGCGCGCACCCCGCGGCGCCCCATGGGCCGCCGACGCGTCCCGGTCGCCCGTCGGCCGGCGCCCGAAAGCCGCACCGCCTCACCGCGCGCCTGGCTGCTGCTCGGGGTCACGGCGGCCGGAGCCGTGGCGTTCTCCCTCATCCTGGCGGTCATCGGGAACCCGGTGGAAGGCGTGGACGAGATCCTGGGCGAGGCCCAGCTTCTTCTCGCCCCGGCGCCGGAGGCGGCGAACCCCGAGGCATTGCTGGTTCCGCGAGCCGACGAGGGCCGCGCCGCGCAAGCGAGCGTGCCGGAACTGCTGGGGCTCGCCCGGTCGGCCGCCGAAGCCGCCGCATCCGCCATCGACTTCCGCATCGTGTTCGACCAAGACTTCAGCGAAACCGTCGCAGAGGGATTGGTCAGCCGGCAATCGCCGGACGCCGGCAGTCTCCGAAACACCGCGGAGCCGCTGCGGGCCACGCTCAGCCTGGGACGGCCACAGGCGGCCGTTCCCAGCGTGGTCGGTCTCGCCGCAGCGGAGGCGCGCGCCCGACTCGCCGCCGGCGGCTTCCAGGTGCTGGAGGTCGCGGCGTTCAGCCGCGATGTCCCGGCCGACCATGTGCTTCGACAGGATCCCATCGCCGGCAGCGTGATCAATCGGCGCTCGGCCGTGGTGCTGCACCTCAGCCGTGGCGTCGAAACCGTCACCGTGCCGCCGCTCGCCGGCCGTTCCGAAGACGACGCGCGCCGCGCCGTCGAGATTGCCGGTCTCACGCTGGCCGAGGTGGTCTACAAGGACTCCGGCAGCGTGCCGAATGGGGTTGTGGAGTCCCAGCATCCCCGGTCCGGCGCGTCACTCGCCCGAGGCAGCGAAGTCGAGCTGACCGTCGTTCGGGTCGGTGAGATCGAGGTGCCCGAGCTGCGCGGCATGTCGGCCGCGGCGGCCGAGCGCGAGTTGCTCGACCGCGGATTGTTCATCGGCGCCCTCACCCGGCTGCCGACGGCGGGCGTGGCCGACGAGCAGGTCTTGGAGCAGGAGCCCGGCGCCGGCGCGCGTGTCCCGCGCGGGTTCAGCGTGCGGCTCACGGTGGCGATTCCCGGCGACGCGCAGGCCGTTCCGCCGAGCGGATAGCCGGCGGCTCTGGGTCGGCGCAGGCGTGTCCCGCCCCCGCTCGACGTTGGCCGCCTGCCGTGCTTACGGCTGCTTCGGATCCACGTCCGGAATGCGGTCGGCGCGGAGTCTGCTCAGCGCCTCCTGCAAGAGCTCGTCATCCTCGCCGCCGTAGGGCCCGTCCGAGGATGCGTGCGGCACGTCCGGCGTAAGCCCCGAGTCGTTGAGATTCACGTCGTTCGGCGTGATCCATATGCCGCTCGTCACTCGCATGATGGACTCATCGGACAGCTGGTGCAGCTCCTGCATCGAGCCTTTCCCAAAAGTCTCCTCGCCCATCAGCTGTGCCCGCCCGTGCGCTTGGAGCGCGCCGGCCACGATTTCGGAGGCGCTGGCCGATCCGCCATTCACAAGCACCAGGATCGGCGTCGTGGTGTCTCCACCCTCATCCTGCACCCGCCAGCGGGTGCGGCCTTCATGGCGGTGTTCTTGGATCAGGATGGTCTGGCCCCTGGCCAGGAACTGAGCCGCCACCCGCACGCTCGCGTCGAGCAGCCCGCCTGGATTGTTGCGCAGGTCCAGCACGAGTGCGGTGATGCCTTCCGCCTCGAGCTCGTCCAGGGCCTCCCTGAGCTCCATGGACGTGCGGCTCCCGAAATTGGCGAGGCGCACGTAGCCGATCTCGTCGAACCGATCCTTCGTGACCGACGGCACGAGAACTCGCGCCCGCTCGACGCTGATGTCGCGCGTGTCGTCGCTCCCTTCGGGCTGCATCGTGAGGACCACCGATGTCCCTTCCTCGCCGCGCACGCGCCGGCCAAACTCGTCCAGCGACATACCTCGCGTGGATACGCCATCGACGGCGACGACGAACTCGTTGGCGCGAATCCCGGCGCGCTCAGCCGGTGAGTCGGGCAGCGGCGTGAGCACGAACGGCGTCTCGTCGCGCAACTCGATGCGGATACCCACACCTACGAAGCTGCCGCGTATTCGCTCACGCGAGCGCTCGGCTTCCTCGGAGTTCTGATAGATGGTGTGTTGATCCTCGGTCGCCTCGGCCAGCCCGCGAATCGCGCCCTCCCGCAGAACCTCCGGATCGAGTGGACCGCCGTAGAAGTGGTCCTGAATGACGCTCCACGCCTCCCAGAAGAGCGCGAAGTCAACGTCGTCGAACTCGGCGGGCGTCTCGGGCCGAGCGTCCGCGGTCGGAAAGGCCAGCGGGCGAGGATCTTGGCCGGCGTCAACGTCAGCCGGCTGTTCGGGGGCAACGGCGCCGGCGAACTGGTCCCGTGGCTGACTTCCCTGGTCCCCGGCGATAGTCCCGGTCAAGAAGCCCGCGCCGAACACCGCGCATAGGGCAACGACAGCGGCCGCAAGCAGCATGGCCGTCCGCTGGTTGCGATTCATGCGAGGAGCCCTTGGCGATGTCGCCCCAAAACCCTAACGCAGCGCCACGCCACTGTCGGTGGCGCAGCCCACGCTGGCGCTCCCGGGGGGGAGCCAGTATGCCAGTGCGGGCCTAGCCTGGGCCGTTCGCGGGCTGTGGCTGCGCCGCGGAGCCAACCAATGTGTCCGATTGCACGCAGCCGTCGTCCATATGGATCACGCGCCGGCGCAGACGGTTCACCGTGCCCGTGTCGTGCGTGGCGACCACCGTGGTCACGCCGTCGGCGTTGATGTCCAGCAGCAGGTCCACGATCTCCGCCGCCCGCTCGGCGCTCAGGCTTTCGGTCGGCTCATCGCAGAGCAAGATCTCGGGATTCGCGACCACCGCCCGCGCGATCGCCACCTTCCGCTGCTCGCCGCCTGACAGCTCCCGGGGGAAGCGCGATTCCTTGTCGGCCAGTCGAACCCGCTCCAGGACTGCCTTTACGTCGGACGTCAGCGTTGCCCCGCCCATGCCCCGCACGCGGAGCGGCAGCGCCACGTTCTCGGCCACCGTGGCGTTCGGCAGCAGGCGCGTGTCCTGGTAGACCACGCCCATGCGCCGCCGCAGCCGTGTGAGGCTTGGCCCCGTGAGCTCGGCGGTATTGCCGCCCCCGACGAGAACCACGCCGGCATCCGGCTGCTCCTCGCGGGAAATCAGGCGCAGCAGCGTGGTCTTGCCCGCGCCGTTCGTCCCCATCAGAAAGGCGAACTCGCCGCGCGAGATCGCCAGCGTCACGCCGTTCACCGCCCGCACGTCGCCGTAGCTCTTGGTGACCGACTGCAGCACGATCACGGCGGTGCGCCCTACACCGACAGGTAGCGGCGAACCGAGAAATAGCTGCCCAGGCTGCCGACGATCAGACCCACCAGCAGCGTGAAGACCGCCAGATTGCGCACGAAGTCGGTGTCCGTCGACACCGGCAGGAACGACACGATCCGGGTGACGACCGGCGCGGCTTGGGCGTAGAGCACCACCAACGCGATGGCCGCGATGCCGGCCCCGATACCGCCGATGATCGCGCCCTCGGCCACGAACGGACCGCGCACGAACCAGTCGGTCGCGCCCACCAGCTTCATGATTTCAATCTCTTGCCGCCGCGCGAACACGGCGATCCGAATGGTGTTGACGATCACGAAAAGCGTCACGCCGGTCAGGGCGATGATGATCACCGAGCCGGCCACCCGGGCCAGGTTGGAGATCCCAATCACCTCTTCGACCACGTCCAGCGGCACCACCACGTCGTCGAAGACCGTGGTCATCGTCTGCAGCTCCTGCGCCAGATCGGGGACGACCGACGGATCGTTGAGGCGCAGCTCCACGCTGGCCGGCAGCGGGTTGCTCTGCAACACGTCCAGGATGTCGCGCTGATCCACGAACCGCGACTCGAAGATCGCCAGCGCGTCCTCCTTGGACACGAACTGGACTTCGCCCACGCCGGGGCGCGTCCGCAGATCGTCGATGATCGCCGTGACCTGTGTGGGGCGCGCCTCGTCGCGCACATAGGCAATCAGGTTGCTCTTGCGTCCCAGCGCCGTCACCATCTGGTTCAGGGTGTCGTTGATGGCCAGGAACCCGGCCAGCGTGATGAGCATGATGGCCGTCGTGACAATGGCGCCGCCCGTCATGGTGCGGTTGCGCCAGAGGCCAGTGAGCGCTGAGCCGAGCAGGTAGCGCGCGACGTGCAGCCTAGCCATAGTAGCCACCCTCAGGCTCGTCCCGAACCACTCGCCCGCGCTCGATTTCAATCACCCGCCGCCGCATCGTGTCGACCAGCGTCCGGTTGTGGGTGGCGATCACCACCGTGGTGCCCCGCGCGTTGAGTTGGACGAGGAGTTGGATGGTTTCCCAGCCGGACTCCTGATCGAGATTTCCGGTCGGCTCGTCGGCCACCAATATCGGGCACCGTCGCACCAGCGCGCGGGCGATGGCCGTCCGTTGCTGCTCGCCGCCCGAGAGCTGGTGGGGGTAGTGGTTGGTCCGCCGGGTAAGCCCCACGGTTGCCAGCGTCTCTTCCACCAGCCCGTCGGAAAGGTGATCGAACTCGTTGGTGGCCTTCAATACAAACTCCACGTTCTGCCGGACCGTCAGCGAGGGCAACAGCTTGTAGTCCTGGTAAATCACGCCCACGCGCCGCCGCAGCTGCGGCACGTCGCGCCGCCGCAGCCGGGTCACGTCGGTGGCTTCCACGAACACGCTGCCCGTGGTCACGGTCTCGTCACGGTTGATGAGACGAATGATGGTCGTCTTGCCCGCGCCGCTCGGACCGACCAGGAAGGCAAAGTCGCGCTCGGGAATTTCCAGGCTCACGCCGTTGAGCGCCTGCGTGCCGTTGGGATAGACCTTGTGCACGTCCTCCAGGACGATCATGGACGTCGCCCACGCCGCGCACGAATCGGTGCCCGGAGATGCTGCAGAATGCCGTCCCCGCTCACGTTAGTGCCGAGCATATCCGCGCGCGACGCGTCCACGCCGGACGAGGAGCACGGTTGCCGCAGCCGCGACCAAGGCAAACGCGGCCGCGGCGGCGACGACGGGATTGGGCGCCGGTTGGGCGGGCGGCGCCCCTTCACCATCCGGTGGCGCCATCGCCACGGCGACCTCGGGCTGCGTCAGGGACTCAAATGTTGGGCTCTCCACTCCATGCGTCCCCAGCCACGCGCGATCCAGCTCGTCGAGCGAGACGCCCAACGCCGCCTGCACCGCCTCGTCGTCGGACACGCCGCCCGCATAGGCCTCGAGCAGCGCGGCAACGCCTTCTCTTCCCCAGGTCTCGATGATGTACGTCATGAGCGAGTTGCTCTGGGCGTACGCGTTCACGGCCGCCCGGCTGTCCGCCGGGAAGCTGCCGGTGATTCCGCGGAGGGAAACGAAATTGCCCTCGTCAACGAGCCTCGTCATGATGTCGCCGTAGGAGAATCGCTCCGTGATCTCCGCCTCGACGGTTGTGGCCAGGCCCTCGTGGAGCCAGGCCGGCAGACCGCCAAACGAGTTGTGCGTGCGGTGTTCCAGGACGATATGCGTGATCTCGTGCGCAACCGTGGCCTGGAGGTCGAGCGAATCGCGGTTCACCACCGGGGCATGCAGCACGGTGACGTTTAAATCGGCGATCGCGGCGCCGCCGACCCACGGACTCGCCCCACCTCCCAAGTCCCGGCGCATCGTCGCGATGTCGGCGTACAGGAACAGGCGCGTCGGTCGCTCCAGCTCGGCGCCGAAACTGTCGCGCAAGATCTCCAGGGCCGTGCGAATGCCGGCCCGTGCGTCCGCCTCGACCGCCTCGCCTCCCGCGTAGTACCAAATCTCGACCAGGCCTTCGCTGGCAGTCGTCCAGGGCAGCGTCGCGTCGATATAGCTCACAGCCGCCGGGGCGGTTCGGGACTCCGACCCATCGGCCGAACGAATCACGAACCGGTACTCGACCTCGGTGCCGACCACCAGCGGGTCGCGAGGCTCCCAGGCGTACGTGGCGCGCAAGAGCCCGTCGGCCACCGCGAATTCCGCCGCCGACCGGCGGACCACGATGCTGTTCGGGAGCCCATAGCGCACCTCGACGCTGGCAGGCTCCGCGGACGCATGTGGCACTTCCATGTGAAATGTGATGCCGGAGCCAAACGTCACTTCCGTGGTGAGCACTGCTGAATCGAGTTCCGCTGCCGCCGACGTGGCCAATGTCCCCACGAGCGCCAGGGCTACCAGCATCGCGGCGAGTGGACCACGGACGACGCGCCGTCTCATGCCTGGCGCTCCACGGTTGAAGGCGCCGTCGCCCGCAGGTAGGAGTCGATGAATACATCGAGATCGCCGTCAAGCACCGCCTGTGCGTTGCCCACCTCAACGCCCGTGCGCACGTCCTTGACCATGCGGTAGGGGTGCAGGACGTACGAGCGGATCTGGCTGCCGAAGTCCACGGCCTTCAGGTCGCCGCGCAGCCGCACTTGCTCGGCCTCGCGGGCGGCGATGTCGCGTTCCAGCAGCCGTGCGCGCAGCACCTGCATGGCGACCTCGCGGTTCTGGTGCTGCGACCGTTGGTTCTGGGAGCTCACCACGATGCCCGACGGCTGATGCGTGATGCGCACCGCCGAGTCGGTCTTGTTGACGTATTGCCCGCCGTGACCGCCGGCCCGAAACGTCTCGACGCGGAGATCGGCCGGGTCGATCTCGATGTCGCCGGCCGCTTCCAGCACCGGAATCACGTCCACGCGGGCAAATGAGGTGTGGCGCCGGTTGCCCGCGTCGAACGGCGACTGGCGAACCAGCCGATGCACGCCGCGTTCGGCCTTGAGATAGCCATAGGCGAAGTCGCCCTCGATCTGAACCGTCACGCTCTTGATGCCGGCCTCTTCGCCGGGTGACACCTCGATGACGGCGGCGCGGCATTTGCGCCGCTCGGCCCAGCGCGAATACATGCGCAGCAGCATCTCGGCCCAGTCTTGGCTCTCCGTGCCGCCCGCCCCCGACTGGATCGTGAGGAACGCATCGTGGTCGTCGAATTCTCCGCCCAGCAGCAGCTGCGTCTCGAGCGCATCGAGGCGGCCTGTCAGCGCCGACGTTTCGGCTGAAACGTCGGCGAGCATGTCGGCGTCGTCCGCGTCCGCCAGCTCCGCGAGCTCCAACACCTCGGCGGCTGCCGTTTCAAGCTCGTCCCAGATCTCGATCTGCGACTTCAGACGCGTGATTTCGCGCATGGTGTCGCGAGCCCGGACCTGGTCCCCCCAAAACTCGGGCTCGGCGATGTGCGCCTCTAGCTCGGCCAGGCGCTCGGCGTTGGCCGCGAGGTCAAAGATGCCCCCGAAAGTCACGCACCCGGTCGCACAGCGAGCGGGCGGACTGCAAGACGTCGGCGGAGTCGAGAGCGGATGGCATGGCGCGGCGGACTAGCCCGACCGGACTTTCTTACCCCGTCGCGCCTGACGCTTGGCGCGCTTTTTCTCGTCACGCTCCCGGCGTCGACGCTCGCGGCGCGTCAGCCGCGGCGCCTGTCCCCCGCTGCCGTTGGCTCGGCTGGCCCTCGCGGCGGGCGCGGCCGCCGCGGCCGCGGCGGCCTGCTCCCGGTGCCGCGAGAGGACGGTGCTGGCCGGAAGTTGCTGCTGCACCGCCGCGCGAAACACGCGCCGCAGAATGTCGGACTGCATCGTGGTCATCAGCTGCTCGAACATCTGAAAGCCCTCGCGCTTGAAGGCAACCAGCGGGTCCTGCTGGCCATAGGCGCGCAGCCCGATGCCCTGCCGCACGTCCTCGATCGCGGTCAGATGCTGCACCCAGAGATAGTCCGTGTTCTGCAGCATGATCCAGCGCAGCAGCGGCTGCACCGCGTCGTCCGGCAGCTCGGCGATCTTGCGGCGCCAATCCTCCTGCGCGCGGGCTTGCAGCGCCTCGCGCAGGTCGTCGGCGCGCAGCCCTTCTAATTCGTCCGCCCGCAGGCCGCGGGCCGGACCACCGGTGATCGCCAGGTATGACTGCACCAGCTCTTCCAGCTCCTCCGCCTCCGTGTGCGGTGAGATGTCGTGCGCGTCCACCAGGTGGTCGACTTCGCGCTCGAGCATTTCGCCCACCATCTCGACCAGGTCTTCGGCCTTGATGATGCGATCGCGCTGCTGGTAGATCACCCCGCGCTGACGGTTCACCACGTTGTCGAATTCGATGACGTACTTGCGCGTCTCGTAGTTGTGGGCTTCCACCTTGGTCTGGGCGGACTCAAGCGCCTTCGTCACCATGCCGCTCTCGATTGGCTGGTCTTCTTCCACGCCAAGCCGATGCATCAGCCCCTGAATTCGGTCCGACCCGAACCGCCGCATCAGCTCGTCTTCCAGCGACACGAAGAATTGGCTGGCGCCGGGGTCGCCCTGGCGGCCGGAGCGACCGCGCAACTGGTTGTCGATGCGGCGTGCGTCGTGCCGCTCGGTGCCGAGGACTTGCAGTCCGCCAAGCTCGATGACCTGGTCGTGCTCCGCCTGCCACTGCGCGGCTGAGCGCCCCTCGGGCCGACCGCCCAGGATGATGTCCGTGCCCCGGCCCGCCATGTTCGTGGCGATGGTGACCGCGTCCAGCCGGCCGGCCTCGGCCACGATCTGCGCCTCCTGCGCGTGGTACTTGGCGTTGAGCACGTTGTGCACCACGCCCTCGCGCCGCAGCATCCCGCTCAGTTCCTCGGATTTCTCGATTGACGTGGTGCCAGCCAGCACCGGGCGTCGCTCGCGGTAGGACGCGACGATGCCGTTAATCACCGCCTGGTCGCGAGCCTTGGCCGAGGCGTAGACCAGGTCGGGGGCGTCGTCCCGGATCATCTCGCGGTGCGTCGGGATCACCCGCACGTTGAGGTCGTAGATGGTCTGAAACTCTTGCTCTTCCGTTTTGGCCGTGCCCGTCATGCCCGCGAGCTTGTCGTACATGCGGAAATAGTTCTGGAACGTCACCGTGGCCATCGTCTGGCTCTCGCGCTGCACGGCGACGTTTTCCTTGGCCTCAATCGCCTGGTGCAAGCCGTCGCTGAAACGCCGCCCGTGCATCAGGCGGCCCGTGAACTCGTCCACGATCACCACTTCCGCCCGGCGATCGCGGCCGTCGATGACCTGGCCGTTCGCGAACAGCACGTAGTCCTTGCCGCGCGTGTACATCACCTGCGCGCGCAGCGCCTGCTCCAGGTAGTGGACGAGTTGGAAGGACTTTTCGTCGTACAGGTTGTCGACCTTGAGCAGCCGCTCCATCTTCGAGATGCCCACTTCCGTCAGCGATACGGCGCGGAGCTTCAGATCGACGGTGAAGTCCGCGGCCGCATCCAGCCGCGTCACAAGGCCGGCGAACTGGTAGTAGTGGTCGGTGGACTCCTCGGCGGCCCCCGAGATGATGAGCGGCGTCCGAGCCTCGTCGATGAGGATGTTGTCGACCTCGTCCACGATGGCGTAGTTGAGCCCGCGCTGCACCCGGTGTGCCAGGTCGTGCACCATGTTGTCGCGCAGGTAGTCGAACCCGAACTCGTTGTTCGTGCCGTACGTCAGATCGGCGGCATAGGCCGCGCGCCGGTCGTCGGGCGGCAGGTCGTGCTGGATCACGCCGGCGGTCAGCCCCAGCCGCTCGACGAGCGCGCGGCCGTACCAGCCGGCGTCACGCGCCGCCAGGTAGTCGTTCACCGTCACAATGTGCACGCCGCGGCCTTCGAGCGCGTTGAGATAGGCGGCCAATGCCGCCACCGACGTCTTGCCCTCACCGGTGCGCATTTCGGCAATGTCGCCGTCGTGCAGCACCATCCCGCCCATTAGCTGCACGTCAAACTGCCGCTCGCCCGTATGCCGGCGCACCGCTTCGCGCACGGCGGCAAAGGCCTCCGGCAACAGGTCGTCAAGCGACTCGCCGGAGGCCAGCTGCGCGCGCAGCTCGTCGGTGACGCCCAGCAGCTCCCGATCCGACAGCCGCTGCGTCTCGGGTTCGAGCGCATTGATCTCCGCCACGCGGGGTCGGAGCTGTCGCGCGGTGCGCTCGGCGTCGTCGCCGACCAGATGTTTCAGAATGCCCAGGACCATGGCAGAAAAATGGTCCGGCCGCTCGCGGCCGTTACGTCAGTCGAGTATATCGGCGGATTCGCCGTCGAACCGTGGCATCGCCAACCGGAGCCCGCAGGTTCAGAGCCTGATCACCTGCTCGTACAGCTCCACGATCTCCGCCTCGGAGGCCAGCCGCGGATTGTTGCCCGGACTGCCGCTGGCCAGCGCGTCGCGCGCCATCTTCGGCATGGCGCGTCGAAAGGCCTCGCGATCGACGCCCCATGCGGCCAGCGTCGGCACCTCGACCCGGGCGCAGAGCTCCTCCACCATCCGCATGGCGCTCGCGGCGGCTTCCTCGTCAGACTCGCCGGGACCGGCCGCGCCCATGGCCCGCCCAATGTCGGCATAGCGCGCCACCGCTCCCGGAATGCTGAACGCCATCACCGCCGGCAGCAGCATGGCGTTCGAGAGCCCGTGCGGGACGTGGAACAGGGCGCCGATGGGCCGCGACATGCCGTGCACCAGCGCCACCGAGGAGTTGTGAAACGCCATGCCCGCGTGCAGCGAGCCTCGCGCCATCGCGTCGCGGGCCTCGAGGTCGTCCGGACACTCGTACGCCCGCGCCAGCGACCCGGCGATGCGCTTGACGGCGTCAATGGCCAGCGCGTCGGTGAGCGGATAGCTCTTGCGGGAAACGTACGCCTCGATGGCGTGCGTCAGCGCGTCGAGCCCCGTCGAGGCCGTCACCCCCGGCGGCATGCTCACGGTGGGCGCCGGGTCGACGATGGCGGCCGCCGGCACCAGCTGCGCGCTCATCAGCAGCATCTTCACGTCGCGCACCGGGTCGGTGACGGCCACGCCGCGGGTCACCTCCGCGCCGGTGCCGGCGGTGGTGGGGATCGCGATCACCGGCAGCCCCGGACGAGGAATCCGCTCGTAGCCCTCGTAGTCGGGCAGCCCGCCCGGATTGCCCGCCAGGACGGCCGCCGACTTGGCCGTATCGATGGCGCTGCCGCCGCCGAAGGCGATCACGCCATCCGCGTCGCTCGCGCGAATGTGCCCCAGCGCGCGGTCCACGTCGTCCGTCGTGGGCTCCGCGCCGAGCGCATCGTCGATGGTCAACTCGACCTCGGCCTCGGCCGCATATGCCTGCAGGACGGGCATCCATGGTCCCCCGGCGAGCACCCGATCCGTCACCAGCACTGCGCGCTGGATGCCCAGATCGTTCAGGGTCTCCGGCAGCCGTGACAGGGCGCCTTCGCCCACGTGGATCACGGGTGGCACACGGAAGTCTCGGCCCTGGGGCATATCGGCCATGACGGTCTCCTCTGGTGGCCCTACAGCGACTGCTCGGCGACTTCCTCGAATCGCCCGTGCGAGCGAATGAAGCGTAGGTTCAGTTCACCGACCGGCCCGTTGCGTTGCTTGGCAATCGTCAGGCGCAGGTCCACGGGCCTTCCAATCACTTCGTCGTCGCGCTCGGGCTCGTGCAGGAAGACTACGACGTCAGCGTCCTGCTCGATGGACCCACTCTCGCGCAGGTCCGAGAGCCGGGGCGTGGGGTTGGGCCGCTGCTCGACGGCGCGCGAGAGCTGGGCGCAGGCCACGACCGGAATGTTGAGCTCACGGGCCAACGACTTCAGCGAGCGGGTGATCTCGGTGATCTCTTGCACCCGGTTGTCGCGGTAGGTCGCGGAGCTCATCAGCTGCAAGTAGTCCACGATGAGCAGCCCGATGGTGTGCTCCAGGTGCATACGCCGGGCTTTCCCCCGCAGCTCGAGCACGGTCAGCGACGGCGAATCGTCGATCAGGATCGGGTACTCGGCGAGCTCGGCCATAGCCTCCACGGCCTTGGCAATCTCCGCGTCGCTGAGCTCGCCGTCCCGAATCCGCATGGAGTCGACCCGGGCGCGATTGCCCACAATCCGCTGCGCCAGCTGATGCCCCGGCATCTCCAGCGCGAAGAAGCCGACCGGGACGTCGTTGTGCATGGCGGCGTGCAGCGCCAATTGCAGGGCGAACGCCGTCTTCCCCATGCCGGGCCGCGCCGCCAGGACGATCAGATCGGAGCGCTGCAGGCCGCCTGTCAACCGATCCAGCTCGCCGATGCCGGTCGCCACGCCGCTCAGGACGCCTCGATGTTGCAGCCGGAACATCAGCTGCTCTTCGAACACGTGCATCACCGCGCGCAGCGACTCGAAGTCGCGCGTCCCCATCTCGTTGGCGATGCTGAAGATCAAGCTCTCGGCCAGGTCCAGCACGTCGTCGGGGTCGGCGCCGGCGCGATAGGACGCGCCGGCCATTTGCGTCGCCGCCTGGATGATCCGCCGCAGGATGCCCGTCCGCCGCACGATGGAGGCGTAGTGCTCCACGTGGAACGCCGTGGGCACCGCGTTGATCAGGTCGGCGATATACGGCGGGCCGCCCGCGAGCTCCAGGCTCTCCGTCCGGCGCAATTCGTCCGATACCGTCACCGAGTCCGAGCGCTCGTTGCGCGAGGCGATGTTGGTGACGGCCTCGAAGATGGCCCGGTGCTGCTCGCGGTAGAAGTCCTCGGGCTGGATCTTGCCGCTCACCGTGCTGACGGCATCCGAGTCGATCAGCAAGCTGCCCAGCAACGAGCGCTCGGCGTCCAGATCCTGGGGCGGCAGTCGTTCGATCTCGGTCGTCACAGCGGTAAGAACTTCCGTTCTGAGATCAATGGCGGCACGACATTAGCGACTCGTTAAACGACTCGCCACGGCTTCCCGTATGCAATCGAAGACCGGCCGCACGTACCCACAATCCACAGCCAGGGGCCAGGAGATCTATCAACTACGCTACCATACATAAAGCGAACACACCCCTTCGTCGGAACTGAGGGTGGTGGACCACGTGCAACTCGTCATTCCCGCGAAGGCGGGAATCCACCCTTCATTGAACCTGGGAGCGAATTGGGGTCGCCCGGTCATCCTCAAGCATGGCCAGGTTTTGCGAGGGTCTCCGCTGAGAGTGAACTAGAGCCTGTCCCGACGTTGATTCGGGGGTGAGGGTGTCAGTCGGGAACACATCCGTCGGATGAATGCCGGGAGCAAGCATCCAGACTCGCGACAACGCTATCCACAGTTACAGCAGGAAACTGTGAATTTGAAGAAGAACGGCCGGCCCTAGCGCGAGAAGTCGAATTCCCCAACTTCGACGGCGCCTGGTACGGCTTCCTCCGGCTCCTCCGGCTCTTCGGGCTCTTCCGCCGGCTCCTCGTATTCGATCACCTCGAGCGTGATGGACGCCTCGACCCCCGCCGCGACCCGAATCGGCAGCAGATAGCGGCCCAGCGACCGGATCGGACTGTCGATTTGCAACGTGTGGCGGTCGATCTCCACCCCCAGCTGCTCGCGAATCGCCGTGGCGACGTCCTGGTTGGTGATCTGGCCGTGCATGCGTCCCTGGTCGCCCACGACCACCGCGATGGTGATGGCCTGGCCCTGCAGCGCGCCGGCGATGCCTTCCGCCTCGGCCCTTGCGGCCGCCTCGCGCCGGTCGGCCAGTTCCTGATGGAAGTGCGTGTCCGCCAGTCGTTTGGCGGTCGCGGTCACCGCCAGGCCGCGCGGCAACAGAAAGTTGCGCGCGTAGCCCGACGCCACCGAGGCTACGTCGCCAATCTGGCCTAGGCTCGGCACGTCTTTGATCAGCACGACTTTGACGCTTGGCATGTCAGGACCGCTCGAAGGTTTCGCAATGTGAAGCGGCGTAGATCATAGGCCGAATCTACCCGCCCTGCTCGCTGAGGGACTTGAAGAACGCCGCGTTGCTATCCGTGCGGCGCATGCGATCGAACATCAGTTCGGTGGAATTCGAAGCATCGTGCGAGTCGAGCGCGTTGAGCATCCGGCGCAGGCGCCAGAAATACTTCAGCTCGTCGTCGGCCAGCATCAACTCGACGCGTCGGGTCCCCGACCGCAGCACGTCCACGGCTGGGAACGTGCCGCGTTCGGCCAGGCGCCGGTCGAGCATCAGCTCCCAGTTGCCGGTGCCCTTGAACTCCTCGTAGATCACCTCGTCCATCCGGCTGCCCGTCTCGATCAGGCACGACGCGATGATGGTGAGGCTGCCGCCATCGTCCACGTTGCGCGCGGCGCCGAAGAACCCCTTGGGCGGGTAGAGGGCTTGCGGCTCGATGCCGCCCGAAAGCGTGCGCCCGCTGGACGGCTGCACCAGGTTGTAGGCCCGCGTGAGACGGGTGATGCTGTCCAGCAGGATCAGTACGTCCTCGCCGCCCTCCACCTGGCGCTTGGCGCGCGCCGAGGTCATCTCCGCGACGCGGGTGTGACTCTGCGGCTGCTCGTCAAACGTGGAGCTGATCACCTCGGCGCCCTCAACCGTGCGTTCCCAGTCGGTGACTTCTTCCGGACGCTCGCCAATCAGCGCCACGATCACCCGCACGTCGCTGTAGTTGTGCAGCACCGAGCGGGCGATGCGTTTCATCAGCTCCGTCTTGCCGGCCTTGGGCGGTGAGAGCACCAGGCCCCGCTGGCCGCGTCCGATCGGCGACACGATGTCGATCACGCGCGACGTCAGCTCGGACTTGTTGTACTCGAGTCGCAGTTGCTCATTGGGAAAGACGGGCACCAGCTTTTCGAACAGCAGCCGGTTGCGCGCGCGCTCGGGGTCGAGGCCGTTGACGGCCACCACGCGCACCAGCCCGTGATAGCGGTCGTTCTGGCGCGCCGGGCGCACCTGGCCGCTGACGAGATCGCCCGTGCGCAGGCTGAAGCGGCGGATCTGCGACTGCGAGACATAGACGTCTTCGGGACTCGGCATCCAGTGCGCGTCGCGCCGCAGGAACCCGTAGCCCTCGTCCACGATCTCCAGCACGCCTTCCAGGAACAGGGACCCTTCGCGCTCGTTGCGCGCCTGCACGATCAGATTGATCAGCAACTCTTTGGTCGTGTCGACCTCGCCGTTGGGCTGAACGCCAAGCTCCGTGGCGAGGGCCTGGAGCTCGTCCATGGAGCGCGCCTCGAGCTCGGCCCACTCGATGCCGGGGTCTTCCTGCGGCTCATAGGACCGCTGCCGGCCGTGTCCGCCGCCGCGGCGGCCCCGTCCGGGACGCCGGGAGCGCCGACTCGACCCGCCGCGACCGCCGCCGGAGTCCATCATCATCAGCTCCTCCCCAACGCCGCGCGGCCAGGAGGGAAGGCGCGCATCAACGGCGCGCGCGAATCCTGGGACGGTGGCATAGGCCGGCGATAAGGCTTGCGCATGGGGTACCTACGAGGTCCAAAACGCACAACGAACCATTGCGAACGCGGTGAAGTCGCGGGCCCGATTCGTTGCCGGGGGCGCCCGCCGTCAAGTATGCGGGCGGCTCGAATCACGCTAGCACCGCGCGAAATTCGATGTCAAGAATCCCGGTGGCACTGCAGATCCCCTCGCGGTCACCGCGACCTCCCATCTGTTTGCCCCTTCGGTGAACTCAGGGCAGGCTCTTAGCTTGGCCAAGGGGCAATCGAACGGATGGGGTAAAGTCCGCGGTCTTTTTCAAACCGTCCCCAGGGTGACGCTCTGGGCGCCAAACCGGACGCCGCGTCACGTTGGATTCCGCTGGTCGCGGCCGGGTCCGCCGGCGCCGCGGTGGTCGGTCGGTCGCGCCACCAAATCACAGGCGGCCTCATGGTAATCTGGCGCGTCCGCCAGCCTACTCACCTAACGCACAACTGCCATTGGACAACCGGTGCGCCTCATGCGCGCCCTGATGCACGGCACGCACCTGAGGCCTAGCGCCACCGGGGCGGCGCAGCGGCTCTTGCGGCGGGCCAGCCTTGGCGCGGCCCTCCTGCTTGCCGCCCTGGTGTTGACGGCGTGCGGCGTGACGCCGCAGACCATCCTCCACCCCACCACCGAGGCCGCGCGCGCCTCGCATTGGCTCTTCCTGGTCGTCTTTTGGGCCGGGTTGGCCGTCTTCGTCGTCGTCGAAGGCGCCCTGCTCTACGCGATCTTTCGCTATCGCCGGCGACGCGGCGACGCCCTGCCGGCCCAGACTCACGGCAATCTCAAGCTCGAGATCGGGTGGACCATTGCCCCAACCGTTCTCGTCGTGCTCCTGGCGGCGCTGACGGTGCCGGTGATCTTCGCCAATGCCCAGCAGCCGGAGGACGACGCCATTCGGGTGGAGGCCATTGGCCACCAGTGGTGGTTCGAGTTCCGCTATCCGGACCTGGGCGTCGTGACGGCGAACGAGCTGCACTTGCCGGTCGGCAGACCGGCCGCGATCATCATCAAGAGCGAGGACGTGCTGCACAGCTTCTGGGTACCGGCCCTGCGCGGCAAGCTGGACATGGTCCCGGGCCGCACCAGCGTGTTCCGCATCTTCCCGGAGCAGACCGGCACCTTCCCGGGCCAGTGCGCCGAGTTTTGCGGCACCGCGCACGCCCTCATGCGCTTCACGGTTGTGGTGGAAGAGCCTGAAGAGTTCGACGCGTGGGCGGCCCATCAGCTCACCGAACGCGTGCCGCCGACCTCCGAGCTGGCGCAGGCCGGCGAAGCCCTGCTCACACCGGCCGGCTGCGCGCTCTGCCACACGATTCGCGGCGTCACCGAGATCGGCACCATCGGGCCGGACCTGACCCACGTCGGGAGCCGCGCCCACATTGCGGCCAACACGATGGGTATGACGCGCGCGGACCTGGAGCACTGGCTCCGCGATCCCACGGGCATGAAGCCCGGCAATCTGATGATCTTGCCGCGTGAGCTCACCGACGACGAAATCGACGCGCTCACCGAATACCTAATGGGTCTCAAGTGATACGGTGCGGCCGAGTCGCGGCGGCGCCTCCGCGGAGCAGTTTCTGATGGCCACGACCACGGTCAGCGTTCGGCCCAACACCTACGCCGGCACGGCGTGGAGTTGGATCACCACGGTCGACCACAAGCGCATCGCCGTGCTCTATTTCGTCACCTCGCTGGCGTTCTTTGCGCTGGGCGGCGCCGAAGCGCTCCTCATCCGGTTGCAGCTCTCGCGGCCGGAGCTCGATCTCGTCCATCCCGATCGCTTTGCCGAGCTCTTCACCATGCACGGCACCACAATGGTGTTCCTGGCGCTGATGCCCCTGTCGGCGGCCTTCTTCAACCTCCTGGTGCCGCTCATGATCGGCGCGCGCGACGTGGCCTTTCCGCGGCTGAACGCGCTGAGCTATTGGGTCTATTTGTTCGGCGGAATCTTTTTGAACATCAGCTTCATCGCCGGCGGCGCACCGGCCATGGGCTGGTTCGGCTACGCGCCGCTGACCGCCACCGAGTTCGCCGACACGCACGCGGTCGACTTCTGGGCATTCGGGCTCCAGATCCTCGGCGTCTCGTCAATCCTGGCCTCCATCAACTTCATCGTCACGATCATCAACATGCGGGCGCCCGGCATGACGTTTAACCGCATGCCCATGTTCGTCTGGATGACCCTGATCACCGGATTTCTGATCATCTTCGCCTTCCCCGTCATCACCATCGGACTCGTGCTGCTGCTCTTCGACCGCTATCTCGGGACCAGCTTCTTCCTGTACCAAGGCGGCGGCGACCCGGTGCTGTGGCAGCACCTGTTCTGGGTGTTCGGCCACCCCGAGGTCTACATCCTGATCCTGCCCGCCATGGGCATCGTGTCCGACGTCCTGCCCACCTTCTCGCGCAAGCCGCTATTCGGCTACGCGGTGGTGGCCTACTCGGGCGCGGCGATCGCCCTGGTGGGCTTCGGCGTCTGGACGCACCACATGTTCACGGTCGGCCTGGGCCCGGTGGCCGATACCGCCTTCGCCATCTCCACCATGGCCGTGGCCGTCCCGACCGGCGTCAAGATCTTCAACTGGATCGCCACCCTCTGGGGCGGCTCGATCAGCTTGCGCACGCCGATGCTGTTCGCCATCGGCTTCATCGCCATGTTCATCCTCGGCGGTCTCACCGGCGTCAGCCTCGGCTCGCCGCCCGTGGATACCCAGGTGCAGGACACCTACTACGTGGTGGCCCACCTGCACTACGTGCTATTTGGCGGCACGATCTTCGGCCTCTTTGCCGGCATCTATTTCTGGTTCCCCAAGATGACCGGACGCATGCTCAATGAAGGCTGGGGCAAGGTTCACTTCTGGCTCATGATGATCGGCTTCAACCTCGCCTTCGGTCCGCAGCACCAGCTGGGCATCGATGGCATGCCCCGACGGATCCACACCTACGGCGCCGACATGGGCTGGGACGCCTGGAATCTGATGTCGACCGTGGGCGCATGGCTCATCGGGCTCTCGATGCTCATCTTCGCCATCAACGCCATTCGCTCGCTGCGCAGCGGACGCGATAGCGGACCGGACCCGTGGGACGGCGGCACGCTCGAGTGGTCGATGTCGTCGCCGCCGCCGGTCTACAACTTCGCCGAAGTGCCCGTGGTCGACGACCGCTACCCCGTGTGGAAGGAGAAGCACGGCGGCGGCCACACCGGAGCAGCCGTGGCGGAGCCGCCCGCCGCCGAGACGGCGCACGACGACGATGAACCGCACATCCACATGCCCAACCCGTCCTACTGGCCCGTCTTGGTGGCCGCCGGCATGGTGATCACGGCCTGTGGGCTGATCTTCCACCAGGTGTTCCTCTTGATCGGCGCCTTGATCTTCGGCATTTCGCTGATCGGCTGGATCGAGGAACCGCCCGGATGACCGTCGACGCTCACGCGCACGAAGAGCACCCCACCTCCACCGGCCTCGACAGCCGCAAGGTCGCCATGTGGGCCTTCCTGGGCTCCGAGACCATGTTCTTCGGCAGCCTGATCCTGGTCATGCTGATCAACAAGCACAACACCTTGGGGGTCATGCTTGGGCACGGCGACCACACGTTCGAGGCCGGCCAGGGGATGCTCGACCTCGTCCTCACGTCGTTCACCACCTTCGTGCTGCTCACCAGCAGTCTGGCGATGGTGCTCGCGTTGGCCGCGTTTCGGAACCGCAGCATCAACTGGGGCCGCTTTTGGCTGATGGTGGTGGTCGCGTTCGGCGCCATCTTTCTCGGCGGTCAGGTATACGAGTTCACCGCGTTCGTCCGCGAGGGGCTGACCCCGTCCACCAACCTTTTCGGCGCGTCCTTCTACATGCTGGTCGGCTTTCACGGCGCGCACGTCGCCATTGGCATTCTGTGGCTGCTCGCCGTGGTGTACTACTCCTATCGCGGCCGCTATCAGGGCGCCGACACCTGGGGCGTCGAGATGGTGGGCCTGTATTGGCACTTCGTGGATCTGGTGTGGGTGGCCATCTTCACCCTGATCTACCTGATTTAGGACGAGTGACGCCCTGATGTCAGCCGAGCATCCCCCCGACGCCCACGCCGCCGAGGAGCACGACGAGCGCCACGGCTACGCCCACTACGTGGTGGTCGGAGTCATTCTCACGGTCGTCACCATCGTCGAGATCATGATTCCCAGCGTCGACGCCATTCGTAACGCCCTGGGCACCGTGTGGACGACGACGTCGCTGCTCATCCTGTCGTTCCTCAAGGGCGCCGGCGTGGTCATGTACTACATGCACCTGAAGGGGGACGACCGCCTCTTCACCGCGCTCTTCATGTTCCCGTTCATGATCGCGACCACCATCGTGATCATCCTGTTCCTCTTCTGGACGCTCACCGGCCTGATTGCCTAGAAGGCATATCGAGTTCCCTCTCCCTCAGGGAGAGGGTTAGGGTGAGGGGAATCCGCGGTCAGGGCGCGGTCGGCTGAATCCCCCCGCCCCGCGTAGACTTCGCTAATGACCTTCTACTTGATCCCCGAGATCACGCTCGGGCTGCTGGTGCTCACCGGCGGCTATCTCTACGCCGTCAGTCCCCTCAACCCGGACCGCGTGGAACCGGTCGCATGGCCCCGGATCGCCGCATTCGTCACCGCCGCCGTCACGCTGTTCGTGACGCTGCACCCGCCGTTCGACACGCTCGCGGCAACGCATTTCAGCGTCCACATGTGGCAGCACAGCTTGCTGGTGTTCGCGGCGACGCCCCTGCTGCTCATTGGACTGCCCGACTGGCTGCTGGCGCCCATCTTCCGAGTGCGCCCCATCCGCTTTGTCGCCCAGCAGGCGACGCGGTTGCCTGTGGCGCTGGGGCTCAGCACCACCGCCTTCTGGATCTGGCACATGCCGCCGCTCTACGAGCTGGCGTTGCAGGACCGCATCGCCCACGACTTCGAGCACCTCACCATGATCGTTGGAGGCCTCGTGATGTGGTGGCCGGTCCTCAGCCGGGTGCGCGCGGTGCCCGCGGCCGTGCCGCCGATGCAGATGCTCTACCTGCTGCTGCTCTCCATCCCGTCCGGATTCTTCAGCGTCATCTTCGTCTTCGCCAACGACCCGTTGTATCCGACCTACGAGCTTGCCCGTGGAGCGGAGGCGCTTGTCGACCAGCGCATTGGTGGCCTCATCATGAAGCTCGGCGGGACCCTCGTGCTGTGGACCATCCTCAGCGTCAAGTTCATCCGCTGGCTCAACCAGCGGTCCGACGCCCACCCCGCCTCGCCCCGCCCACCGCTGTAGCAACTGAAACTTCGGCGGCGCAACACCCGTTCGTGGTGAGCCTGTCGAACCATGAACGGCCGATCGACTCGCGGTGGCCCACGCTGCGCGCAGCGTGGGATTCAGCGGTCCTCCCACACTGCGGAATCCGCCGTCCCTGTAGGGGCGCCCCTAGCGGGCGCCCGAGCGCCTTCGCCCCGGACTTACCCGCCGCTCACCTCGAGCGTCGCCCGCTGACCCCGCACCGCATGCCCCTCGATCGGACACGTCAGCGTATGCGTCCCCGGCCGGACGTCGACGTCCAGATACCCCGTTTGGCCCGGTCCGATATTCGGCGACGTGACGGGGTCGCGATCCACGGCAAGCTCCAGCGAGTGGGTGAAGGTGCCCTCGTTCGTGATGCGGAAGCGAACCCGCGAGGCGCTCGTCGTCATCGTCGACGGCACGATCTTGAAGTCCGACATGGTCACGTCGATCACCGCGCATGACGGCGCAAGGCAGTCCGTGGCCGGCGTGGTCAGGAAATCGGGCGGCGGATTCTCGGCCACCACATACGCCAGACCCTCGCCGCAGGCCGCGAGGAGGAACGACGCGACCAGCAGCAGCGGGAACAGGGCGCGACGCACGGGTATCGGGATGTGAGGCCTCGGAAGTTGGTCGGCAACCGCTTGCCGACCGCCAAGCATAGGAGCGCGCTCCCGCGCCGTGCAACGACGCGGGGAATTCTCTGAATCTCGCTTACGTCGGCCGTGCGCGGGCGTATACAATTACGTGGAGATTGGTATCCCTGCGCTGGATGGAGTTGCTGCGTCCACGCCTCGACCGGACCTCGCGGGCGAACGCCCGAGTCTAAACTGACCCCTCTGCTCCGGATCGGCAGATGCAGCTTCCGCGACTGCCGGGTGCTGGCGCCGTGCGTCGGCCTCGGACGGGAATCATTGGCGCTGGGTTGGGGATCGAGACACTGATGCACACAAAGGTGGGCTGTCGTTGACGCTTGAAGTCGCCCTTGTCCTTGACGAAGAAACGCTTGAAAACGGGTTGGCCGAGCTGGTGGCGCTCGGCGCCGAGCCTGGATTCATCTATCGCGACGCCATCAACCGAGTGCTGCCGGACACCACGCAGATCCCCGACGACATCGTGCAGTGGTTTCGCGACCGGCTCGCCGAGGAAGAAATTGAGCTGCGGGACGAGCGGCCCGAGGAGCGCACCGAAGAGCCGGCGCCCATCACCACCGCCCGAAGTCAGCGCGAAGAGCAGTTCGAGCTCGAATCTGCCAGCCAGGACACCGTGCGCAGTTATCTCAACGAGATCGGCCGCATCCTGCTGCTCACCGCCAAGGAAGAGGTGGACCTCGCGCAGCGGATCGAGCGCGGCGACGAGAGCGCCCGCGAGCACCTGATCACGGCCAATCTCCGCCTGGTCGTGAGCGTGGCCAAGAAGTACACCGGGCACGGCATCCCGTTGCTTGACCTCATCCAGGAGGGCAACGCCGGGCTCATGCGCGCGGCCGAGAAGTTCGACTGGCGCCGCGGCTACAAGTTCAGCACCTATGCCACGTGGTGGATTCGGCAGGCCGTCACGCGCGCCATCGCCGAGCAGAGCCGCACCATCCGCCTGCCCGTCCACGTGCACGAAAAGCTCACCAAGTCCTACCGCGTCCAGCGCGACCTTCAGCTTCGGCTCGGACGCGAGCCGACCGACGACGAGATCGCCGGCGAAATGGAGATGTCGGAGGACCAGATCGGCGAGCTCAAGCAGGCGGCCCGCTTGCCCATCTCGCTGGAGACTCCCATCGGCGAGGACGGCGATACCGAAATCGGGCACCTCATCCCCGACGACGACGCGGTGGAGCCCATGGAGGCCGCCACGCGGCAATTGCTGACCGAGCAGCTCGACAACGTGATGGAGATGCTGGATCCGCGCGAGCAGAAGATCCTGCGACTGCGCTACGGCCTCGACGACGACACCCCGCGCACGCTGGACCAGGTCGGCCAGGAGTTCGGCTTGACGCGCGAACGCATCCGCCAGATCGAGTCGCAAGCCCTTCGCAAGCTCCGCCATCCCCGCCTCGCCCGCCGCCTCAAGGACTTCCTGGCCTAGAAAACGGTTCCGACTCAACGCCTTCCCCCTTCGAGAGGGAAGGTTGGGATGGGGGTCAAACCCCTTCCCCCGGCAAGGAGACCTTGGCGCCACCTCTCCGTCATTCCGGCGGAGGCCGGAAGTCAGTCCGGACGAACGTGGAGGCGAGCCAGATGTCCAGGGTAGGGGCGGGTCTCAGACCCGCCCTTCCGGTTCCTAGCTTGCCCCGCTGCGAGCTATTTCGAACTCGAAGCCGACGCTCGAACACGCCAAGAAACCCTGCCCCCAATCCGCTCGCTGCGCCCCTGCCTTAAAGCACGAAGCCCGGCGCACCAGGCGCCGGGCTTCGTGCAGGCAGCCCTTCGGCTACATCATGCCGAGGTCGCCCGCGGGCGGAATCGGCGTAGCCTTCTTCTTTGGCGGCAGGTCCGCGATCAGCGTCTCCGTCGAGAGGATCATCATCGCCACGCTGCCCGCGTTCTGCAGCGCGGCCCGAACCACCTTCGTCGGATCGACCACGCCAACCTCGGTGAGGTCGGCGATCTGACCATCCGCTCCGTTGTAGCCCATCGGGCCTTCGGCGTCGGCGACGCGCTGGACGATCACATCGCCCGTCTCGCCGGCGTTGACGGCAATCTGCCGCAGGGGCACCGGTAGGGCGTCCCGCACGATCCGGGCGCCGATCGCCTCGTCGCCGGACAGCGCCTTGTGCACCTGGTCCACCGCGGCCATTGCGCGGACGTACGCCGTACCCGCGCCGGGCACGATGCCCTCGTCCACCGCGGCTTGGGTCGCCGACAGGGCGTCTTCCACGCGGTGCTTCTTCTCCTTGAGCTCCACCTCGGTCGGGGCGCCCACGCGCAGCACCGCCACGCCGCCGGCCAGCTTGGCCGCGCGCTCCTGGAGCTTCTCGCGGTCGTAGGCCGAATCCGTGTTGTCCATCTCCGCTCGAATCTGCTCGATGCGGGCGTTGATGTCGCGCGTCGATCCGGCGCCTTCGACGATGGTGGTCTCGTCTTTGGTCACCATGACGCGGCGAGCCTTGCCAAGCACCGACAGCGGCGTGTCCTTGAGGTCCTCGCCCAGGTCGCGCGCCACCACCGTGGCGTCGACCAAGATCGCGATGTCCTCCAGGATCGCCTTCCGGCGGTCGCCGTAGGCCGGCGCCTTGATCGCGATCGAGTTGAGGAGGCCGCGGGCCTTGTTGACGATCAGCGTCGCCAGCATGTCGCCTTCGACGTCCTCGGCAATGAACAGCACGTTGCGGTGTCCGCCCTGCACCATGCGCTCCAGGACGGGAAGCATGTCCTGGGCGCTCTTGAGCTGCCAGTCCGTCACGAAGATGCTGGCGTCTTCCAGCTCCGCCGACATGCGGTCGGTGTTGCTGATCAGATACGGCGAGATATAGCCGCGGTCGAGCTGCATGCCGTCCACCAGCTCAAGCTCGAGAGCGTTCGTGCGGCCTTCTTCCACCGAAACCGCGCCGTTCTTGCCCGCGCGGTCTAGGGATTCGGCGATCATGCGACCAACCTCGGGATCGCCCGAAGAGATCGTCGCGACCCACTCCATCTGACGCGGATCGTCCACCTCGCGCGATTGCTCGCTGATCGCGTCGTCGGCCGCCTTCAGCGCCTTCTGGATCCCGCGCTTCAGGATCATCGGGTTCATATCGGCCGCGATCGCCCGCAGGCCGCCGTGAATCATGGCCTGCGCCAAGACCGTGGCGGTCGTCGTGCCGTCGCCGGCGATGTCGTTGGTCTTGCTGGCCGCTTCCTTGATGAGCTGGGTGCCCATGTTCGCGAAGTTGCTTCCGAGCTCGATGTCTCGGGCGACCGTCACTCCGTCGTTGGTGACCACGGGAGCCCCGAAATTGCGGCCCAGCGCCACGTTGCGTCCCCGGGGACCCAGGGTGACGCGCACGGCGTTGGCGACCGCATCCACGCCCTGCAGCAGGGCGCCGCGGGCCTCGGCGCTGAATCGGAGCTCTTTGGGATTGCCAGGCATACTCGGCAGCCTCCTGAATGTGTGAGCTGTGTGGGAAAGGCGCGCGGGGAATTGCGGAACCCGGCGCGCGGGTCAGCCGGTGAGTGGCTTCGTTAGCGCCAAATTGTAGCGCAGAGTCTCTGAGCCCAACAGAATGGGCCGCCGGTTTCGATTGAGCGCCGGCGCGCCTACCGGCCTTTCCAGTAGGGGTTGGCCGACCACCGCCTGACCGGCGCCAGCCCGAGAGATCGCGCGACCTCGGCATTGGCGAGCATGCTCTCGCGCAAACGGGCAAGGGCGTCGTCGCGGCTCGCGCCGTTCAAGACCATCACCTCCCGCCGGCCAACTTCCGCGGCGGCGCGCCAGGTGGCTCCGCCGCGCCACACGAATACCTCGACTTCGGCGCCGCCCAGATCGAGCGAACTTGCCGCCCGGGGGTCGTCGCGGGACTGCGGCGCGTCGCACATCGGCGTTGCCAAGGGTGAACGGCGTCAAAGTCTATCGGGCCGGCCGGCGTGGACGCCGCGCCGCTCGCGCGACAGAATCAAGCACACGCCGTCATCCGAAGAGCGCCGCGGGCATGGCAACTGAGCTATTCGACGTCGTTTCGCCCGAAACGGCGTTGGAACGGCTGCTCCAAGCCGGCTTGCCCGAGCCGCGCGTGGAAACCGTGGCGTTGTCGGCTGCCGCCGGTCGGGTTTCGGCGCGCCCGGTGCGAGCGCCCGAAGCCAGTCCGTCCTTCGACCGATCCTTGATGGACGGGTTCGCCGTGCGCGCGTCGGACACCTTCGGCGCGACCGAGTCGTTGCCAGCCGCCCTCGCCGTGGTCGGCGAGGTGCCGATGGGCGCGCCTCCGACCACGGGCATTGCGCCTGGCGAGGCCCTGGTGATCCACACCGGCGGCATGTTGCCTCCGGGCAGCGATGCCGTCGTGATGGTGGAGCACACCGAGTGGATCGATGACCGGATGATCGAGGTCATGCGTCCCGTCGCGGCCCGGGATGCGGTGATTCAACGCGGCGATGACGTGGCCGAGGGCGCGGTGGTCATCCCCCAGGGCGCGCGACTGCGATCGCAGGATCTTGGCGGGCTCGCCGCGCTGGGCGTGACACACGTCGCGGTTGCCCAAGCGCCGATCGTGGGGCTCATCGCGACCGGCGACGAGGTCGTGCCGCCTGACCAGACGCCGGAACCGGGCGAAGTCCGGGACGTGAACTCGACCACGCTCACCGTGGAGGTGGAGCGCGCGGGCGGCGTGGCGCGGACCTACGGCATCGTGCCCGATTCCCGCTCGGCGCTGGAGTCCGCGGCGCGCGACGCGCTGCGGGCGTGCGACCTCGTCGTCATCAGCGCCGGGAGCTCCGTGAGCGCGCGCGATCACACGTCGGACGTCATCGGGTCGCTGGGAGCGCCCGGCGTCCTGGCGCACGGTTTGGCCCTCAAGCCCGGCAAACCGTCGATCGTGGGCCTCGCCGACGGCCGGCCCATATTCGGCTTACCCGGGAATCCGGTCTCGGCGCTGGTGGTGTTCGACCTGCTGGTCGCGCCCACGATTCGCCGGCTGCAGGGCGCTCCGGCCGACAGTTCCGCCTCACCGCTGCGTGCTCGACTGGCGCGCAACGTGGCATCCACGGCGGGCCGCCTGGATTTCATTCCTGCACGCCTCACCGAGCGTGACGGCTGCACGTGGGCGGAGCCCATCTTCGGTGCCTCGAACCTCATCTTCACGCTCGTGCGCGCCGACGCGCTGGTCCGGATTCCGGCCGACGCGAACGGCCTCCAGGCCGGCGCATTCGTCGACATTCGCCCGCTGGCATGACCGCAGCCTCCCGATCGGGCGAGCGACCGAGCCACGACGCTCCACCCGGGAGCGGCGACCGCATGCCGTATTTGCAGGACGTGCCGTTGGACGAGGCGCGGGCGCGATTCGGCGAGGCGCTGCGCTGCGCGGGCGCCCTGGCGCCCGGCCCGGCGGTTTCGGTGCCCCTCGAAGCGGCGGTTGGCCGGGTCACGGCCGCGGCGGTCTGGGCCCGTACGTCAAACCCCCACTACCACGCCTCGGCCATGGATGGCGTCGCGGTTGCGGCGGCGACCACGCTCGGTGCGTCGCCCACGTCGCCGCTGCGCCTGGGCCTGGACCGGGACGCCGTGTGGGTCGACACCGGCGATGCCATGCCCTCGGGCATGGATGCCGTGGTGATGCTGGAAGACTTGCACGAGGTCGGCGACGGCAGCGTCGAGATCCTCGCGGCGGTCGCGCCTTGGCAGCATGTTCGTCCGCTGGGCGAGGACATCGTGGCAACCGAGCTGGTGCTTCCCGCCGGCCACACGCTTCGCCCGGTGGACGTCGCCGCCGCCGCGGCGGCTGGCCACGCGTCGCTCGAAGTCCGTCGGCCCCCGCGTGTGGCGGTTCTCCCCACCGGCTCGGAGCTGGTGCCGCCGGGAGCCGCGGCTGGGCCGGGCCAGATCGTGGACTCGAACTCGCTCATGCTGGCGGCAACCGCCCGCGAGTGGGGCGCGGACGCCGAGCGGCTGTCGCCGATTCCCGACGACTTTGCGCGCCTGCGAGCGGCCGTGGACGAGGCGCTCGACCGCGCCGACATCGTGGTCATCAATGCCGGCTCGTCGGCAGGCGCGGAAGATTTCACGGCGCGAGTCATTGCCGAGCACGGCGAGGTTCTGGTGCACGGCGTGGCGATCCGACCGGGCCACCCGGTGGTCCTTGGCGTCGCGCGCGGGCGCGCCGTCGTGGGCATTCCTGGGTATCCGGTGTCCGCGGCGCTGGCCATGGAGCTGTTCGTGGCGCCGCTCATCGACGCCAGGCTCGGGCGTCGGCGAAGCCGCCGGCCAACGCTGCGCGCGGTGGTCCCGCGGGCCGTCGTTTCGCCCATGGGCGACGACGAATTCGTGCGCGTGAAGATTGGCCGAGTGGGGGAGC
>JAPOXD010000013.1 GCA_026707285.1 Chloroflexota bacterium
TTCGGCTCCGGCTGGGCCTGGCTGATCAAGCAGGCCGACGGCTCGCTGGCCGTCACCAGCACGCCCAACCAGGACAGCCCGCTGATGGACGGCTCCGGAACGCCGATCCTGGGGCTGGACGTGTGGGAGCACGCCTACTACCTCAACTACCAGAACAAGCGGCCGGACTACATCGCGGCGTTTTGGAACGTCGTGAACTGGGACGAGGCCGCTCGCCGCTTCGGCGGCTAAGGCGGACGTTCGGCGGCGCGGGGGCAACATCATCAGTTGCCCCCGCGCGCCGCGCCTTTCTATGCTCCCCGCGCGGCGCCGGCCGCCGTTGCCCCTGAATCGACAGGCCTAGCCCGTGTTTGCGCTGTTCCGGCGGCTTCCGTGGATCTACCAGATCGGCCTCATCGTCGTGCTGGTGGCCGCGCTGGTAATCCTGGGATTCCTGGCGCTGCAGCAGTTCCAGGCAGGGGCGATACCCGAGGAAGAAGAAGTCTCGGCAACCGTCGACGTTGGCGGCCTGCCGCAGTTCCTACCACCGGAGCAGCCGCAGGGTGTACACGTCATCGGCGTGGGCGAGTTGGTACGCACGCCGGATCTGGCCATCGTCGTCTTCGGCGTCGAGGCCCATGCGGCCTCGGCCGCGGCTGCGGGGGCCGATGCGGAAGAGGCCGCCGGCGCCGTGGTGGAGGCCATCCGAGACCTCGACGACATCGGCCTCAACGACCATGACATTCAGATTGGCGGCGTCGCGCTTGCGCCCACCTATCAGGCCGGGGAGCGCGCCGGCGCGCCGGCCGGCTACGCCGCCAGCACGACGATCAGGATCCGCGTGGCGAAGCTCGATCGCGCGGCGGATGTGGTGGACGCGGGATTCGCGGCCGGCGCCGACGCCCTGCACTCGCTGACCTACACCCTGGCCGACGCGGGGGCGCACACCGAGGACGCGCTGCGCCTGGCAACCATCGCCGCCGCCACCAAGGCTCGGGCCATTGCCGAGGCGCTGCAGGGGCGCGTGGCGGGCTTGATCAACATTCAGGAAGAGGTCGATGTATTCCCGGCCATTACCAAGAAGGTGGACCCGGCGCAGGCGAAGCTAGCCGCGCCGACGCCTCCGGGACAGGTGACCATCCGCGCCGTGGTGCGGGCCAACTTCGCCTTCGAGTAGACCGCGCGTCGTCCCAGCGCCGTTCGCGCCGCAGCCGTAGCGACCGCACCGCGTCGCTCCCTGGTGAACGGGTTGCGCCGCGCGCTAAACGGCGCATGATGGTGCCGCGCGAGCCATCACGCCGACCATGACGGCGCGCTAGGCTGCGTCGGATTTGGGGGTGCGATGAGCGTTAGCCGTCGCGGCGCGCCGGGAATCCCCGAGCCCCTGGGGCTGTCGGACCGCGTGGTCACCCTGCGTCGCCGGGCGACGCAACACCTGCGCGCCGGCAAGCGCGCCCGCGCGCCCGGCACCGCGCGGCCGGGCGTGACCCTGGCCGCCGGATTTGCGGGCCTGATCACCGTCGGCACCATTCTGCTGATGCTGCCCTTCGCCAGCGAGAGCGGCGGCACCGACTTCATCACGGCGCTCTTCACGGCCACCTCGGCGGTATGCGTGACGGGCCTCACCGTCGTGTCCACCGCGGACCACTGGACCGCATTCGGCGAGGGCGTGATCCTGGCGCTGATCCAGGTCGGCGCGCTCGGATTCGTGACCGGCGCGGTGGTGATCCTGACGCTGGCCGGGCGGCGCACCTCGTCGCGCGAGCATCTCCTCTTCGGCCAGCCGTTGGGCCTCGACCAGCCCGGCGGTCTGCTGGGGCTGATCTGGCGCGTCGCCGCGTTGACGCTGTTCGCCGAGGCCGTCGGGTTCGGATTCGTGCTGTGGTACGCGACCGGCGACGCGGACATCGAGAACCCCCTGTGGTGGTCCGCCTTCCACGCGATCTCGGCCTTCACCAATGCCGGATTCAACGTGGAGCCCGGCGCCGCCAGCATGGGCCGCCTGGTGGACGCCACCAACATCCTGGCCACGTTTGGCGTCCTCAGCGTCCTCGGCGGCGTGGGATTCACGGTGATTTTCGACGGACTGCGCCGGCGCTCGTGGCGCCGCCTCTCCCTGGAGAGCAAGCTCGTGCTCACCACCATGCTCGTCGTGTCGCTGGTCGGGTTCGTGGTCCTGTGGATTCTCACCCCGACCTTTGGCGGCGCCATCGCGGACGACGACCTGGGCGGGCGGACGGTCACCGCCGCCTTTCACACCATCAACCGCACCGCGGGCCTGTCGACGGTCGATTTGGGCGCGCTTGGACTGGATGCGTGGACCGCAATCATGCTGCTCATGTTCATCGGCGGGGCCTCGGCATCGGTGGCCGGCGGCGTCACGCTCAACACGGTGGGCGTGCTGGCCGTGGCCGCCGTCTCCCACATTCGGGGACACCGCTCGCCCACGGCGTTCGGTCGCACCATCGCCACCGTCACGGTGATCCGGGCGCTCACCGTGGTGCTGCTGTCGGCGATGGCCGTGTTCCTCGCCACGCTGGTGATGAGCGTGGCCGAGCGCGAGTCGGGCCACCCGCTGGGCAACCTCCTCTTCGAGTCGATCTCGGCCTTTGCGGTAGTGGGATACTCCACCGGAATCACGCCCGACCTCTCGGTCGTCTCGAAGACGGTGCTCGTGATCGCCATGTTCGTCGGCCGGCTGGGCGCGCTGACCCTGGCGCAGGCGCTGGTGACGCGCGAGCGGCCCGAGTTGATCCGGTTCCCGGAGGAAACGATCAAAGTTGGCTAGCCACCCGCGAGCGGTATCCGCATGCACATTCTCGTAGCCGGCCTTGGGCGGTTCGGCCGCAACCTGGCCATCAACCTCACGCGCCTGGGCCATGACGTGATTGCAATCGACCAGGACCAGGGGGAGGTGCAAGACATCGCCCCGGACATCGAGTCCGCGGTCACCGGCGACGCCACCGACGAGGACGTCCTGCTTGAGATCGGGGCGCCGGACGTGCAGCTGGCGATCGTGGCCATGGCGGAGGTCGAGGCCAGCGTGTTGATCACCACGCATCTCAAGAACCTCAAGGTGCCGATGGTGTTCGCCAAGGCGTCGAGCGACGTGCACCGCACCATCCTGGAGCGGGTTGGGGCGGACCGCGTGATCTTCCCCGAGCAGGAGATGGCCGTGCGCCTGGCCCAGTCCGTCGAAGCCCCGCGCGCGATGGACTATTTCGAGCTGCTGCCGCACCTGGGCATCGCCCAGATTCCGGCCGCGGCCTACGCCGGCCGCACCCTGGCCAGCATGGACCTGCGCGGGCGGTACAACGCCGCCGTGCTGGCGATCAAGCGCGGCAACGAGCTGGTGGTGATGCCGGAGCTGACCGACCGGGTGCAGGACGACGACGTGCTGGTGGTGGTGGGTCGCGACGACCAGCTCGCGGAGATCGTGGACGCCAGCGCCGGCGACGAATAAGTCCTCCGGCCTGTGGATAGCTGGTGGAGAGCCCTGGACGGGCTAAGGCGCGCCTAGTCGTGCCGGCGGGAACGGCTTCGAGTCGGAAACGAGCAACCCGCGGATGGCTTGGCTGGAACTCCCCTTCTGCTGTTCATTCGCACCTATCCACAGAGTGAATCGAGCGCCAACCGCCTACCACATGTTGCCTGCAAGACCAAAGCGCCCCAAGATGTTGTGCACTATTGGCCGAAAGCTGTAGCATACGCCCTACCGAGTCGCATCTTGCGGCCGGCGCGGGGGGCAGCCGCGCCGTAGGCGTAGTGAAAGGCGTAGGTATTCGTCTCGGGCATGCAGCCGGGACGTCGGGGCAACCATGATCCAGATCATCGGGGAGATGCACAAAACTCGCGACGGGCGATCCTTCTTCATCGATTACGCCGAGTTCATTCCGGAGGCCGGGGCCTATGACCTCGTGCTCTTCGGGCTGCGGCGGGACGAGCAGGATTTCTCGATGACGGTGGCGTTTCCCGAAGAATCGATGAGCGCGTGGGGCGCGCGCGACTTCCTCGTCCGCGAGGGGCTGGCGCACGTCCGCGCCCAACTGGATCACGGGGTCGAAGAGGACGGCTCGTTGATCGAGGCGCCCTCGGCGGCCAGCGGACCGACGTTTCGGATTTCCATGCCGCGACGCCCGCACCGGGCGTAGTTCGTCATTCGGTAGGGGCGCTGCGGAGGCAGCGCCTTTGTTGTCCACAATGAAATACAGGGAAGCGGGCGACGCTTCCGCCGGAGCAGAGATTCCGGTCGTACGGGGGAGAGGGAAAGGATGCTAGAGACAAGGGCTACCGCTCCGACCACGCCGCAGAGCGCCGCGGCTTGGCCGGCCTTGTCCGACAACGCTCTCGCGGTGCTGAAAAAGCGCTATTTCCTCAAGGACCGCGTCGACCATCCCATCGAAGACGTCGACCAGTTTTTCGAGCGCGTGACGCGCGGCGTGATCGACATCGAGCGCGAGCGGGACTGGGTGGACGACGCCGGCCATCGCGAGCTCTTCGACGACATGTATGGACTGCTGCGCGGGCTGCGCTTCGTGCCCAACAGCCCCTGCCTCATGAACGCGGGCAAGCCGGGCGGCTACGCCCAGCTTGCGGCGTGCTTCGTGCTGCCGATCGACGACGACCTGCGCAGCATCAAGACCACGGACATGAACGCCGCCATCATTCACCAGACCGGCGGCGGCACCGGCTTCAACTTCTCGCGCATACGGCCGCGCGGCGACTTCGTCCGCAGCTCGGGCGGCGTGGCCAGCGGACCGGTGAGCTTCATGTCCATGATCGACTACTCCTGCGGCGAGATTAAGCAGGGGGGCACGCGGCGGGGCGCCAACATGGGCATCCTCAACGTCGATCACCCCGACATCGAAGACTTCATTCGCTGCAAGACCAGCGACGGGCGGATTGCCAACTTCAACATCTCGGTCGGCGTGACCGACGCCTTCATGTCGGCGGTGGAAACCGGCGGGGACTACGACCTGGTGAATCCGCGCACGGGCGCGACCCACGTGGACCCGGCCACGGACATCCCCGCCCGCGCCAGCGCACCGGACATCTGGGAAAAGCTGGTGGACGGCGCCTGGCTGAACGGCGAACCCGGCATGATCTTCCTGGACCGGCTGGAGCGCACCAATCCCACGCCGTCGGTCGCGCGGCAGGACACGACGAATCCGTGCGGCGAGCAGCCGCTGCTGCCCTACGAGGCGTGCGTGCTCGGCAGCCTGAATCTCACCAAGCACCTGACCGCCGACGGCGCCGCGATCGACTGGAGCGCGCTGCGCCGCGACGTGCAGCTGTCCATTCGCTTCCTGGACGACATGGTGGAGGCCTCGAACTTCCCGATCGAGGACATCGACGCCATCGTCAAGCACGGCAACCGCCGCGTGGGCCTGGGAATCATGGGCTGGGCGGACATTCTCTTCACCCTGGGCATCGCCTACGACAGCCCCGAAGCGGAGGAGTTGGGCGAGCGGGTGATGCAGTGCATCAACGACGAAGGCCGGCGCGCCTCCGAGGCGCTGGCCGAAGCGCGCGGAGCGTTCCCGAACTTCGAGGGCTCGCTCTGGGACGCCCAGGGCCACGCCCCGCGCCGCAACGCCACCGTCACGACCATCGCGCCGACAGGCACGATCAGCATGATCGCGGACTGCTCCAGCGGCATCGAGCCGCTCTTCGCGCTGATCTTCTGGAAGAACGTGATGCGCGACGGCGACGACAACGCGGCCACCTCGCTGCGCTACGTCAACCCGCAGTTCGAGCAGTACGCCCGCGCGCACGGGTTCTACAGCGACGCGCTGCTGGACGCCATCACCGACAACCACGGCAGCTTGCGCATCACCGAGCACACGCCGGACTCGGCGCGGCAGGCCCTGGCGACGGTCCCCGACGAGGCCCGCCAAGTCTTCGTGACGGCGCACGACGTGACGCCGGATTGGCACATCCGCGTGCAGGCCGCGTTCCAGCGCCACACCGAGAACGCCGTGTCCAAGACCATCAACTTCCCGTATGAGGCAACGCGGGAAGACGTGGAGCGCGGCTATCGCCTCGCCTACACGCTGGGATGCAAGGGCGTGACGGTCTATCGCGACGGCAGCCGTGACTTGCAGGTGCTGACCACGAGCGACTCGGGCGACAAGACCCGGCGGGACGACGCCCCGGCCGAGGAGGCTCCGGCAGTGGTCGAGGCCGCCACGAACGGCCACGCCGCCGCGCCGGCACCGGCAGAGGCGTCCAACGGGCATTCCACGCCGGCGCCCGCGCCGGCGCCGCCGGCTGCCGCCCCCGAGCCGCTGCCGATGGTTGCGGCGCAGGAACGCGAGCGCCCGGACCAGATTCGCGGCACCACCACGCGCATCCGCACCGGGTGCGGACCGCTGTTCGTCACCGTGAACGACGACGAGCGCGGGTCCCCGTTCGAGCTGTTCGCCACGCTGGGCAAGGCCGGCGGGTGCGCGGCGGCGCAAACCGAGGCCATTGGGCGGCTCGTCTCGCTGGCGCTGCGCTCGGGCGCGCCCGTGGACGTCGTCCACAGCCACCTGCGCGGCATCACGTGCCACCGGCCGACAGGCTTCGGGCCCACCCGCGTTCTCTCGTGCGGCGACGCGATCGCGCAAGTCGTCGCGCTGCGCATGAGCTCGCAGCCCGAAGGCTACGTGCCGATGGTCGATCTGCAGGGCGAAGGCACCTATGCCCCGCCGAGCGTGACGCTGGAAGGCGACCGGTCGGAACACGTGCCGGTTGCCGCCGCCGCGCCGGCCGCGCCGGCAGGCTCGGCGGCCATGGGACACACCGAGGCGCAGCCGACGATGTCGGCGGCGGCGGGGATGTCCTTCGCCGGCGCCTGCCCCTCCTGCGGCAGCAGCCACCTGGTGTCGGCGGAGGGATGCCTCAAGTGCATCTCATGCGGCTACAGCGACTGCGGCTGACCTCGACCGCCGGCGGCCGCACGGCGGCGTAGGCCAATGGACGACGCGACGCTGCGTCTGCTCGTCAATCGGATGATCCGCGCGGCGCGGCTCGAGCGTCTGCTGTATGCCGAGGTCGCGGCGGACATCACGGCCATGCGACAGGCAATTCAGGTCGTCGTAATTGTGGCCCTCGTGACGGCCTTCGCGACCCTTGTCGGCGATTTGCTCCATTCGCAACTCCGTATGACTGCCATTCTGGGCCTGATCTTCTCCCCCATACTTGGCATCATCGGATGGCTGGCCTGGTCGGGAATCACCTGGTTCGTCGGCACGCGCTTGATCGAGCCTGGGATTCAAGGTGTTGAGTTTCGGCAGGTCGCGCGCGCCGCCGGGTTCGCGGAGGCGCCCGCGATCCTCGGCATCGTGGCGTTCATTCCCGTCCTGGGTGTCGTGTGGCAACTCGCGTTGCTGGTCTGGGTGCTGGCGGCCGGGTTTGTCGCAATTCGTGAGTCGATGCACCTCACCAACCGTCAAGCCGTCACGACGCTGATCGCGGCGCTAGTCGTGGGCGTGATCGCCTACTTCATTCTCGTCATCGCGACGATCGGCGCCCTCCACGCCCTCAGCTAGCCGCCGGCTGGAGGCCTCCGCCACCAGCACCTCAGGCGATACGGTCGCCGCGAACGGCTGGAAGGCCTCACGCACGCGCCGCGCCAGCTTTACGGCCTGGGCGTCGTAGCGAGCCGGGTCGGCCCACTGCCCGCGGGAATCCAGCAGGTCGCCGGGGACGTCGGGACACGTCGTCGGCACGACATGGCCAAGATCAAGTCAAACAGACCCTGGTGTGCCGCGCTGCGAGTGCCTCCCGGAAATCTTGCGAGATGAAGGTCGCAGTAGAGTGACTTCGTTGTCCCAGGTGCAGGGTGTTTGGTGACTCGCGTGAAGACGCTCGCCGGGCACCTGCCCCTCCGGCGGCAGCAGCCACGTGGTGTCGGCGGAGTGCTGCCTCAAGTGCATATCATGGCGGCTGCAGCGACTGCGGCTGATCGCGGGGACGGGCAGCCGGACGGGAGCCTAATCGATGAATGACGCCCCACAAGGCCAGCTCGTCAATCGGATGATCCGCGCGGCGCGGCTTGACCGTGAACTCTACGCCGAGGTGGCGGCAGATACGACGGCCACGCAGCAGGCCACGTTCGCGGTGATCATTGCCGCCCTCGCGGCGGCTATCGGGGCCTTCATCGGCTTTCAGGTTGAGCCGCCGGATCCGGGAACATTTTCCACCGGAGACCAAGAGGCTGACGACGCGAACCTAGTCTGGCTCATCTTCACCCCGATTCTGAGCGTCATCGCCTGGCTCGCCTGGGCGGGGGTCGCGTGGTTCGCCGGAACGCGGCTGATCTCCACAGACGCGCAAGACGTGGGGTTCCTGCAGGTGGCGCGCGCACTAGGATTCGCGCAAGCGCCGGGCGTGCTGAACGTCGCAACGTTTATCCCGGGCCTCGGAGTCATCGTGCAGATCGGCGTATGGCTCTGGGCGCTGGCCACGAGCTTCTTCGCCATCCGCGAGTCGATGCGTTTGGCGAATGGTCAGGCTATCGCGACCATGATCCTCGGCTTCATTCCGGCCTTCATCATCGGTGTCGTGATTGGGAGCGTCTTGATCGCGGGAGCGTACGCCGGAGCGGCAACCTAGCTCCCGGCGTCGACGCCGTCACTCAGGCGCCGGCCGGTGGCTCCGCCGCCAGCACCTCTGCCGACACGGTCGACGCGAACGGCTGGAAGGCCTCCCGCATGCGCCGCGCCAGCTGCACGGCCTGCGCGTCGTAGCGAGCCGGATCGGCCCACTGGCCGCGCGAGTCGAGCAAGTCGCCGGGGACGTCGGGACACGTCGTGGGGACGCGCAGCCCAAAGACCGGCTCGACCGTGTCCGGCACGCCGTCCAGGGCGCCGCTGAGGGCCGCGCGGATCATGGCCCGCGTGTGCGGCAGCTGCACCCGGTCGCTCTCGCCGGCGGGGCCGCCCAGCCAGCCGGTGTTGACCAGCCACACGCGCGGCTGGTGCCGCTCGAGCCGCTCGCCCAGCATCGCCGCGTAGGTCGGCGGCGGCAGCGGCAGGAACGGCGCGCCGAAGCAGGCGCTGAACGTGGCCTGCGGGTCGGTGACGCCGCGCTCGGTGCCGGCCACGCGCGCGGTGTAGCCCAGCAGGAAGTGATACATCGCCTGCTCGGTGGTCAGCCGGGAAATGGGCGGCAGGACGCCAAAGGCGTCGGCCGCCAGCAGCACGATGTTGTTGGGATGACCGGCCATGCCGCCGGGCACCACGTTCTGCAAGTGCGAGATGGGATAGGCCCCGCGGGTGTTCTCGGTGATCTCGTCCGAGTCGAGATCGAGCCGGCGCGATTCTGGGTCGAGCGGAAGGTTTTCCAGCACCGTGCCGAAGCGCCGCGTGGTCTGGTAAATCTCCGGCTCGTTCTCGGCGGACAGGCGGATGGTCTTGGCGTAGCAGCCGCCCTCGAAGTTGAAGATGCCGGTGTCGCTCCAGCCATGCTCATCGTCGCCGATCAACGGCCGCTCGGGATCGGTCGAAAGGGTGGTCTTGCCGGTGCCGGAGAGGCCGAAGAACAGCGCCACGTCGCCTTCGGCGCCGACGTTGGCCGAGCAGTGCATCGACAGCACGCCGCGCTGCGGCAGCAGGTAGTTGAGGATGGTGAAGATGGATTTCTTCATCTCCCCGCCGTAGGCGGTGCCGCCGATGATGATGAGCCGCGCGGCGAAGTTGACCACGATAAACGTGCCGGAGTTGGTGCCATCCTCGTCCGGGTTTGCCTGAAAGCCCGGCATGTCGATGACGGTGAATTCGGGCTCGTGGTCGGCCAGCTCGTCTGCCGTGGGCACGATGAAGAGGTTGCGCGCGAAGAGGTTGTGCCAGGCCAGCTCGTTGATCACCCGCACCGAGAGCCGGTAGCGGGGATCGGCGCCGGCAAAGCAGTTCTGGACGTAGAGGTTGCGGCCCTGCATGTAGGCGCGGAGACGCCCGAAGAGCGTGTCGAACCGCTCGGGATCGAGCGGCTTGTTGTGATTGCCCCACCACACGGCGTCCGCGCGCTCCGCGTCGCGCACCACCAACTTGTCGTTGGGCGACCGCCCGGTGTGCGGCACCGTCCGCACGACCAAGGGACCCAGGTGCGCGATTTCGCCTTCGCCCGCGCGCACGGCGTGCTCGTAGAGCTGGCTCGTGGGGAGATCCCAGAAGACTTGCCCGTGATTCGTGATCCCGAGCGCGGCCAGCGAGCCCGATCGAGGGTCGTTATCTGCATCCGACACGAAGCGGCCTCCTGAGTTCGGTGGCGGGCGCCTGATCGGCCCTCGGGGCCGTGCGCCACAACCGGGCGAAGCTGCCGCCCGGCTCACCGATGGTACAGATTCGCGCCGCTCGGCGACGGTTGCCGCTGGAACTGGCGCTGGCGACAATGCCCGGCGGCGCGTGAGACGGGAGCCGGAGATGCCGATTCGCCTCAGTGAGATCGACGGGATGCCCCCGTCCTCGTCGTATTTCCCGCGTCCGCCCGCGCGCTATCGAGGGATGCGCGCGCAGACGGTGCTGTTTCGGGCGGACCCGAACCGCGTGGCCGATCTGCTGCCCGAATGCCTGACGCCGGCGCCCGACGGCGACTGCGCCGCCATCGGCGTCGACGCGCCGTGGTCGAGCCACTACGGCGCGTTTCAGGCCATCGTCGTCGCGGCGGGATGCCGGTTCGAAGGACGGGCGGGCTACTACGTCGTGGTGCAGTACGTGAACTCGCGCGGGAGCATTCCGGCGGGCCGCGAGATCTGGGGCACCCCCAAGGTCTGGGCCGACATGCGCGTGGAGCAGGCGGAGCGGGTGATGGCCACCACCGCCTCGGTCGGCGGGGTGGATATCGCCGCCGTGCGCTCGACGGCGCACCTGCCGTGCGACCCGGCCAATCTGCCCAACCTGACGCCGATGTGGCGCCTCAAGGTGATTCCCCGCGCCGACGGCAAGGGGCTGGACGTACTGCAGCTGGTGTCCGGCGGTCGCCAGGGCGCGGACACCGTGGTCCACGTCTCACGCGCGGGCGACGGGGTCGTCGAATTCCGCCCCTCGCCGGTATTCGACGTGGCGGGGCTCGAGCCGCGCGAGTTCACGGGCGCCTTCTACGCCGAGTCCGATTTCACCGAGGATTTCGGGGTCATCGATCGGGATTTCCTGAAGGAGCCCTGGGAGGGGTAGGGGGGTTGCGGGTGGCGATGCGCCCCGCGGCACTCCGCGTACGCCAGCCCACCAGCAATCGTCATTCCCGCGAAGGCGGGAATGACGGACTCAACGTAGCCACTTCCTGCACGTCTCAGCGCTCACCTGTTCGGTATTTGTATGGTATTATCGCGGACCGTGTGAGGGGGTCCCGCGCGCGGTGGCTGCATGGTCGCTCCGACAGGCTGGGCGTAATCCCCTGCCATCGCCGCCTGCCAGGGCGACGCGAACCGCCGGCGTCGCTGCATTCGCCGCAGCCGCGGGGCCTCTTCCGCGCGGTTCAGATCTCGCGGACTCCCCTCTAGCCGTCGGCCTCGTGACGCTCCACCAGCGCCCAAAGATCCTTACTCTCCGGCCACTCGAGCGAGTGCCGCCCTACGAACACCTCACGCACGATGCTCGTGGGATCGATGAGGACGACGGAGGGCCGCGCCATGTTCCACGACTCGAAGTTGATGCGGACGTAGACGCCGTAGTCGCGGACCATCCGCCGCTCGGGGTCGACCAGCACCGGGAACGGAAGGCCTTCACGCTCGGCGAAGGCGTCTACAACCTTGAGGCCCTGCGCAAAGACGAAGGCCACGGCCACTCCCCGTTTCGTCCACTCATCCAGCTCGACCTCGAGCCGCGCCATATAGCCATGGCAGCTCAGTCACCAGACATGCCGCAGAAAGACCAGGTAGAGCCAACGGCCGGCAAAGTCCTGCAAATCGGTGCGCTTGTCGGTTCCGGCGATGTGGACATGGAAGTCGGGCGCGGGCTCGCCGATGGCGAGCGTCGTCGAGCCCTTGGCGCGCGGCATGTAGACGTCCTACGTCACGATGTCCCGGCGTCGAAATAGTACGACCGCCAGGCCGGTAGCGACGACGGCGGTTGCCGCCAGCACCACCGCCTCCGTCCACGCGAATTCCCCGGTGGCGAACTGCTCGAGGGGCCGCCAATAGCGAAACAGCGACACGTAGCCCAGCCACTCCAGCGGTTCGACCACCTCGGCAACCAGGTAGAACACATACATCGCCACGACGATGAGCGCGCTGACGCCGTAGGTGCGGCCCGGCTCGAGCAGCACCGTGGCCACCACCGCGGAAATTGCCGCCGCAGCCAAGCCGAACAGCAGCAGCTGCACGTGCACCAGGACGATGTCGCGGGCGGCAATCGGCGTGTCGCCGGCCCAGGCGGCCACGCCGAGCAGCAGACCGACCATCGAGCCGGCGACGATGATCGCGGCGCCCAGCGCCACCGCCGACAGCCGCGTGAGCAGAAACCGCTCGCGCGTGATCGGCTGCGCAAGCAAGGCGTCGAGGGTGTGGCGGCCGTAGGCCCGGGCAATCGTGCCCCCGCCCGCCCACATGCCGAAGTAGGCGGCGAGAATCGGCAACCAGGTGGTGAGCTGCGAGCCGAGGTATTGGAGGAAGGCGCTCTGCTCGATGGCGGGACTGTCGAAGCCTCGGCCCAAGAAGGCGGCCCGCGCCGCTTCGGGCATGGTTTCGAGGAACGCGTCGAGGTCCAGGTCGCGCGACGACGGCCACAGCGCCATGACCAACAGCGCGAGAATGAACAGGCCCACGGTGAACCAGAACATCGCCAGGCGCCGATGGCGCAAGGTGTGCAGCAGCAGGTGAATCGTCACGTCGCGGCCTGCTGGTCGTAGTAGCGCAGAAACGCGTCTTCGAGGCTTGGCTCGTCAACGGTGAGATCGGTGACCTCGAAGCGCGCCAGCGTCTTGATCACCCGGTCCACGGACCCGGTGACTTCGAAGCTGATCGCACCATCGATGCGTGACACCACCGTTGCGCCCGCGAGATCGTCGTCCGTGGGCGTCGGTCCCGCGAAGCGGGCGTGGAAGCGTCGCACCCGGCTTTCGGTCAGCACGTCCACGCGCTCCACGGCCACGAGCCGCCCCTCGCGCAGGAGACCCACGCGGTCGCACAGATGCTCGGCCTCGGACAGGATGTGGGTCGAGAGGAAGATGGTGCGGCCCTCGTCGCGGTATTCGGCCAGGATGCGGCCAAACTCCTGCTGCACCAGCGGATCGAGGCCGCGCGTGGGCTCGTCGAGGAGATAGAGCGGCACGTCCGCCTGGAGCGCGCGGACGATGGCCACCTTCTGCCGGTTGCCGGTCGAGAGGGCCTTTATCCGGCGCGAGGTATCGAGGTCCAGCCGCTCGATCAGCTCATCGGTGCGGTGCACCGGCACGCCGCCCATGCGCGCGAAGGCCCGCAGGTAGGCCGCCACCCGCGTGGACTCATACAGCGCATCGGCGCTGGGCTGATAGCTCACGGAGCGACGGGCCGCGGGACCCTCCGCATGCACGTCCGTGCCGAAGATGCGCGCCGAGCCGCTGGTGGGCCGCATCAAGCCCAGCAGCAGCCGCGCCGTGGTGGTCTTGCCGGCGCCGTTGGGCCCCAGGAAGCCGAAGATCTCTCCACGTTCGACCGTGAGCGACAGATCGGTCAGCGCCCGCACGCTGCCATAGGACTTCGACAACGCCTCGGTGACGATGGGCGGCGCCTCGGTCATGAGCGGCGAGTCCCCCGATCAGGCCGGCGGCGACGTGTTCGCAGGCGACTCTACATGGCGCCGCTGCGACGTGCAGTCCGGATGCGCCGTTGCCGGAAGAGGGTGCAAGCGGCCAGGGAATGCGGCGTGGAGGTTTTCAGTGACTAAACTCGGGCATGCAGCTGGACCTGTTTCCGCTTCACACGGTGCTGTTTCCGCACATGCGGCTGCCGTTGCACATCTTTGAGCCGCGCTACCGCGTGATGATTCGCGCCTGCATCGACGAGGAGCGCCCCTTCGGCGTGGCGCTGATTCGCTCCGGCGATGAGGTTGGCGGGCCGGCGGAGCCGCATCCGGTGGGGACCACCGCGCGCATCACGCAACACGAGACGCTGCCCGACGGCCGCATGAATATCGAGGCGGTGGGCGAGGAGCGCTTTCGCATCGATGCGCTGGAGCAGCAGGAGCCGCACCTGACGGCGTCGGTGACGCTGGATGCGATGCCGGTGACGGATCCGCGCCAGATGGCGTCGCTGGCGGCAAGCGTGCGCGAGGACTACCGCAAGGCGCTGCGGCTCACGCTGGAGCTGCAGGGCGCATTCGGCACCCACGAGGAGTTGCCGCGAGATCCGGAGCGCTTCGCCTATTTCACCGCGTCCGCCCTACCGGCCACGGCCAGCACCCGCCAGAACCTGCTCGAATCGCCGAGCGTAGAGGAGCTGCTGGCCCGCGAGGCCAAGCTGATGCAGCGGTTGCTGCGCGACCTCAGGGAGCTATTGGAGACGCGGCAGAACTCGCGCCTGAACTAGGCCGTGGGCATCCGCGCCATGGCCACCGCCTCTACACTGGCCGCATCGTGCCTTGTGAGCGGGCACCGCAACGCAGCGAGGGCTGACGCATGGACAACCCATCCTCCTATCCGGTCAATGTCACCGCCGAATATCCGGAGCGCAGCTCGCGATTGCTCGCCTTCTGCGGGCTGACCTTCCTGATCAAGGGATTTCTGCTCCTCCCGCACGTCATCGTGCTGTACTTCTTGGGGATCGTGGCATTGCTCGCCACGCTGGTGGGATACGTCGCCATCATCGTCACCGGCTGGTACCCCAGAGGGCTGTTCGACTTTCAGGTCGGCGTTTTGCGGTGGACCACGCGCACCAACGCCTGGTTCCTGTCGATCGTGGACGAGTACCCGCCGTTCCGGCTGCAGGAGTAGGGCAGGCGCTACCCTGACCTAGGCCCGTCCGCCTCACCGGCTGCCCCGTTTTCGCGCGGGGACGCCGCTCGCCTCCATGCTTGCGTCCGATCCGTCCGCCGACCGTCTTGAGCTGCCCGAGATCCTGGCGCAGGCCAGCGCGTATGCCGGTTTCGAGCCGGGTCTCGCACATGTCCGCGCGCTCCGACCGACCACCGACCATGCCGAGGCGCGCGCCCGGCTGACGGCCACCGCCCAGGCCCGCTGGCTGCTGGGCGAGGCGCCGGGATTCAGCGTCGGCGGCGCGCAGGACGTGCGCGCGGCGGCCGACGCCGCCGCCCGAGGATCGCGCCTGAGCCCCACGGACTTGCAGGCCGTGGCGGCACAGCTTCGCGCAGTGCGCCTGACCCGCCGCACCGTGGAGACCCACCGCGCGGACGCGCCGGCGCTGTGGCGCATCGTGGCGCCGCTGGCGGACCACCCGGAGCTTGGCTCGCGCATCGACGCGACGTTCGACGAGCAGGGCCGGGTCGCCGACGCGGCCTCTCCCGAGCTGCAAGCGCTGCGCCGCCGGCTGCGTCAGGCCACGGCCGCGGTGCACGCGATCATGCAGCAGCAGCTCCGGTCGCCCGCCGCCCGCGGCGTGCTGCAGGAGGCGCTCATCACCGAGCGCGCCGGGCGCCAGGTGGTGCCGGTCAAGCAGGAGCACCAGGGGAGCTTCCCCGGCATCGTGCACGACACCTCCGCCAGCGGGGCCACCGTCTACATGGAGCCGCTGGCGGCCGTGCCGGCCAACAACCGCGTGCGTGAGCTCGAGGCGGCCGAGCGACACGAGATCGACCGGATTCTGCGCGCGCTGAGCGCCGAAGTCGGCACGCTGCGAGACGACATCGTGGCGGGAGTCGACGGCCTGGGCGTGCTCGACGGCCTGCTGGCGCTGGCCCGCTTCGCGGATGCGCACGAGGCCGTGGAACCAAGCATCGCGCCGGACGCCGGGTTCCAACTCAAGGAGGCGCGGCATCCCCTGCTGGAGGGCGACGTCGTGCCCATCGACATCGAAATCCCGGCCGGTGGATCGCAGGCGATTGTGATCACCGGCCCGAATACCGGCGGGAAGACCGTGGCGCTCAAGACGGTGGGACTGCTGCACCTGATGGCGGCCTGTGGCCTGCACGTGCCGGCCGCCGGCGCGCGGCTGGCGGTCTACGACCCCGTGCTGGCGGACATCGGCGACGAGCAGAGCATCGAGCAAAGCTTGAGCACCTTCGCCTCGCACATGCGCAACCTGGTGGCGATGGTGCGGGCGGCGGGACCGCGCGCGCTGGTGCTGACCGACGAGCTTGGCGCCGGCACGGACCCCACCGAGGGCGCGGCGCTGGGCCAGGCCATCCTCGAACGGCTGCTCGACGCCGGGGCCGTGGCGGTGGTCACGACGCACCATCCCGAGCTGAAGCTCTTCGCGCACCGGCACCCACGGGCGCGCAACGCCAGCGTGGACTTCGACGCCGCCACCCTGCGTCCGACCTATCGCCTGCTGATGGACGTGCCAGGTCGCAGCAACGCCTTCGACATCGCCACCGGTTTGGGCCTCGATGCCGAGCTCGTCGAGGCCGCTCGGGCCAAGCTCGCGGCGGAGTTCCGCGACGTCGAGGGATTGATTGGGGCGCTGCAACGCGATCGACGCGAGCTGGCCGAGGCCCGAGCCGGCCTGGCCGGCGAGGCCGAACGCGTGGCCGCGGCCCAGCACGACCTCGACGAGCGATTGGCGGGCGTCGACGCCGAGCGAGAGCGCGTGGTGGGCGATGCCCGGCGCGAGGCCCGCGCGCTGCTGCGGCAAACCCGCGCCGCGCTGCGGCAGGCCGAGCAGGCGGCGCGGCAGGCGCCCGGCGCCTCGACCGATGTCGCGCGCCGCCGCATGCGGAATCTCGAAGCGAAGCTCGATGCGGCGAGTCCGCCGGCGGAGCTGCCGCGTGCCGCGCCGCTGCTCGAGATTCGGGAAGGCGATCGGGTGCGCGTGGAGGGCTACAGCCGCGAGGCGGTGGTGGTGGCGGTGGAAGACACCGAGGCAGTGATCGGCGCGGGCAACGTGCGCGCGCGCGTGCCGCGGGCACACGTGCAAGAGGTGCTCGCGCCGCAGCCGCAACCCCGGCCGCGGGCGCGTCGACGCGGTTCGGCAGTCCCAGCCGAGGTCCACGTACGCGGCGAGCGCGTGGTCGATGCCTTGGAACAGGTGGACCTGGCCTTGGACGCCGCCGTGCTGCAGGGCGCGTCCGCCCTGCGGGTGGTCCATGGGGTTGGCACGGGGACGCTGCGACGCGCGATCCGCAGCCACGTGGGCGAGCACCCAAGCGTGGTGGACCTGTCCGACGCGGCGCCAACCGCGGGCGGAGCCGGCGTCACCGTCGTCGCGCTGGCTGGCGGCTAACGACCGGCCCTACTGCTGCAGGATCTCGAACTCGACCTTGGGCTCGCGGCGCAGGAGCCAGCGCGCCAGGGCGCGGCGCACGGATTGATGGCGCGCGGCGAACGCCAGGACCGACGCGGTCACGCCCAGGGCGCCGCCGACGACCAGCCCCATGCCGAGTCCGGTGCCGAATCCTCGCGACATGCGCCCTCCCGCGCCTACTGCAAGCGAGCCACGACAGGGGCGTCGCTCCAGAGCTCGTCCAGCCGATAGTACGCCCGCGCCTCGGGGGCGAAGATGTGAACCACCACGCCCCCAAAGTCGGCCAACAGCCACCCGTCCGTCACTTCGCCCTCGAATTGCGGATGTGACGCGGATGGGGGAATCGGTTCGCGGTCGAGCGCGTCGCGGATGGCGCGCATCTGGACGGTGCTGCCCGCGGTGCACACGACGAAGTAGTCGGCAATGATCGTGAGCCCGCGCAGGTCCAAGAGGGCAACATCCGTGGCGCCCCTTTCCGCCAACAACTCGACCACACGGCGCGCGCGCTCGAGCGGGATCAGCGTGCGCTGTGCTCAGGCATCATGAGGTGCCGCGATTATATCCGACCCTCCGCGGCGTCCCCATTCGCGTAGAGCCCGTGGCGTCGGATGTAGTCGTCCACCGCGCGGGGCACCAGCCCTTCGAGCGAATCTCCAGCCGCGATGCGCCGCCGCACGTCCGACGCCGCCACGTCGCTGGCCGCGTCGTGGAGGATGCGAACCCGCGTCGCGGCCGCGGGATGGTCGCGGAGCAGATCGTCGGGCAGCTCTGCGGCGTAGCCGGTCCGAGCCACCGCCACCACCTCGCTGATGGCGAAGATGTCATCCGTGTCGCGCCATGCCGCCATGGCTTCCAGGGCGTCGGTCCCGACGATGAGCGTGAACACCGACTCGGGATGGGCCTCGGTGAGCGTTCGCAGGGTGTCGATGGTGTAGGACGGTGCGGGGCGCGACAGCTCCAGGTCCCGAACCTCCAGCCACGCGCGATCCCGCACCGCCAGGCGGCACATGGCCAGGCGGTCGTCGGCGGCCGCGTGCGGCGCGCCACGAAACGGGGAACGGGCGGCGGGTATGAGCCAGACGCGGTCGAGCGCACAGGAGTCCTTGACTTGCCGCGCCACGGCCAGGTGTCCGGAATGCACGGGGTCGAAGGTGCCGCCGAGAAGTCCGATGCGCATGGGCCGTCTACCGCACGACCAGCTGGCGCGGTCTGCCGCTGCCCGCCGTGGCGAGCGCGGCGCGCACGAGCGCCGCGGTGCGCAGCGCGCCGGAGAGGTTGGGCGCTTCCGGGGGCGCCTGGCCGGTGCGAACCGTCTGCACCAGGTCGCGCACCGAGTCCGCCACGCCGTCGGCCGGACGCCAATCCACCGTCACCACTTGCGAATTCCCCACCGCCCGGAACGCGTGCGCCGTGTCCGCCGTGGCGATTTCGGCGTCGTTGAAGCCAGCGAGCGCGGCCGTGGTGAAGCCCCCCGACAGCATCGCCGTTCGCCGGCCATCGGTCAGCTGCACGACGGCGGAGAGACTGTCGGCAGGCCCATCCAGGCGGCTGACCGCAAACGCCGCGCTGCCGTGCGGACCAAACTCCAGCGTGCCGGCCACGGTCGATGGCGCGGCGGGATCGGAGGACGTCCCAGGCCCGGATTCGGCGTACACGCGATTCGGCGATCGGCCCATCAGGTGCGTCAGGATGTCGAGCGTGTGGAAGCCCGCCGCGGGCAGCGAGTCGACGCCCTGCGTCGTGATGTGCGCATGCACGAACTTGGGCGCCGCGAGCAGCCGACGCGCCAAGCGCACGACGGGAGCGCTTCGCCAGGGCAGCGCGGCGAGCGCCGGCATGGGCAAGGCGCGCAGCGCCGCCCGCGACTCCGGGGTGGCGCCGAGCGACACGAGCGCGTCGGGATCGAACAGCAAGGGAAGGCCGGTTGCGGCTGGCTCCGGCAGAGCTGCGGATTCGGCAACGACGAGCGCTTGGGCCTTCGCGAGCTCCACGAGCTGCACGTCCGCCACGGTCGCCACGGCAGAGGCGTAGCGCCGCGCCACGGGGCCTTCGCCCACCACAGCGACGCGTACAGGGCGATCCATAGCCATTGAATCTGCGCCCAGACCGGCGTCGCGTCAACCGCGCTACGATGCGGCGGGCAGCACAGCGAGACTCGCGGAGCGCACATGGCCACCGAAGCCCTGCGGCTGGAGGGTTGGGCTCTCATCCTGGGAGCGTCCAGCGGATTCGGCGCCGCCACGGCGCGACACCTGGCGCGCTGCGGCATGAACGTGGTGGGCGTGCACCTCGACCGCCGCAACACGCAGCACCTGGCCGACGCCGTGCGCGACGACATCGAGGCCGCCGGCGGCCAGGCCAGGTTTTTCAATGTCAACGCCGCCGACGCCGATGCGCGCGCGCGGGTGCTGGACGAGGTCGCGCCCGAGCTGGCAGCGCACCAGCCGCCGGTGCGCGTGGTGTTGCACTCGCTGGCCTTCGGCACGCTGCGGCCATTCATCGGCGAGGGCGACGAGCCGGGCATGTCGGCGCGGCAGCTGGAAATGACCCTGGACGTGATGGCGAACTCGCTGGTGTATTGGACCCAGGACCTGGTGGCGCGAAACCTGCTGGGCGACGGCTCCCGCATTCTGGCAATGACGAGCGCCGGCTCCGACCGCATTTGGCCGGGCTACGGAGCGGTTGGCGCGGCCAAGGCCGTGCTCGAGGCCCACGTGCGCCGGCTGGCCGTGGAGCTGGCCCCGCGGCAGGTGACGGTGAACGCGCTGCGCGCCGGCGTGACGGACACTCCCGCGCTGCGCAAGATCCCGGGGCACGAAGAGCTGGTGGCCAACGCCCAGCGGGCCAATCCAGGTGGAAGGTTGACTCGAACCGACGACATCGCGCAGGCCATCGCGGCTCTGGCGCTGCGCGAAACGAGCTGGATTTCGGGCAATGTCATCGGCGTCGACGGGGGCGAAAACCTCGCCGGCTAGCCGCGACCGGGCGGGCCCCGCACGTCGTGTGCCAAGTGGTTATGCTATGGCCCGAAATCGACTCCGGCCGATGCCCGGCCGGGCGGGGGGCTTGACCATGTGACGATGCCGCGGGGCCGACGACGATTCCCCCGCGATCCTGTGGGAGCCTCCATGAGCAGCCGCGGCTGGCGCTCCCCTATCGTCGGCGCGGCAATGGCCTGTGACCCGAGCATCGGCGCTGGGTCGGAAGCGTCGTTTACTTTCACAGGAGCGTTTGCCCTATGACATTGCTCTGGTCGCGCGGTCAGCCCCGCTGGGTCGCGACCTTCCGAATTCTCGCCGCCTTGGCCATGGCGCTGGCGGCGTTTCTCATCGTTCGCGGCGTCGTTTTGGCCGCCGGCGATCCCGCCGGGGACGCCACCCTCGCGGCCGACCCTGACGCGGGCGTCAACTTCGTCTGGACGCTGACCTCCGGCGCGTTGGTGTTCTTCATGCAGGCCGGGTTTGCGCTGCTCGGCGCCGGCCTCATCCGCGCGAAGAACACCGTCAACTACCTGACGAAGAACATCCTGGACTTCGCCGCCGCCGGACTTTCGTTCTGGGCCTTCGGCTACGCCTTCATGTTCGGCGGCTCGGGTCTGCCGGGAATGGCCGAAGGCAACGCCTTCATCGGCTTTTCCGGGTTCTTCCTGGTGCGTGACGCCTATGACGTGCAGACGACCAGCTTCTGGTTCTTCCAGATGGTCTTCGCCGCCACCACGGCCACGATCGTGGCCGGCGCGGTGGCCGAGCGCACCAAGGTGACGGCCTACCTGGCCTACGGCTTCCTCGTCACGGCGCTGGTCTACCCCATCTACGGTCACTGGATGTGGGGCGGCGGCTGGCTGGGCGGCGAGCAGCTCGAATCGTGGGTCGGCGCCGCCGCGGTGGACTTCGCCGGATCGGGCGTGGTGCACACCATCGGCGGAGTTCTGGCCCTGGCCGGCGCGGCCACGGTGGGTGCGCGGCTTGGCAAGTACGGACCCAACGGCGAAGTGCGGAGCATCCCCGGTCACAACATGGTCTATGTGGTGATCGGGATGTTCGTGCTGTTTTTCGGCTGGTTTGGCTTCAACGGCGGGAGCACGGTGGCGGGGAATGACCTGCGTATTGCGGTCATCATCACCAACACCTTCCTGGCGGGCGCCACCGGCGCGGTCACGGCCGCCTACCTCGGCCTGGTGCGCACGGGCCGCATCAGCGCGGCCAGCACCAGCAACGGCGCCCTCGCCGGGCTGGTGGGCATCACGGCGCCCTGCGCCTTCGTGGCGCCCTGGGCCGCGGTGATCATCGGCGCCGTCGCGGCGGTGCTGATGCTGGCGAGCGTCCACGTCGTCGAGCACCGGCTCAAGATCGACGACCCGGTGGGCGCGTCGTCGGTGCACGGCACGGCGGGCGTGTGGGGCCTGCTGGCCGTGGGCATCTTCGCCGACGGGACCTACGGCGGCGTGAGCGGGTTCATTGCGGGCAACGGCTCGCAGTTTGTGGCCCAGCTCATCGCGGCCATCGTGGCCGTCGCATGGGCGCTGACGACCGGTCTGCTGCTGTTCAACGTCCTCAAGCGGACGGTTGGCCTGCGCGCCTCGCGCGAGGAGGAGCTCAGCGGCCTGGATCTGCCGGAGCACGGCGAGTCGACGTATACGCACGACGACGCCGAGCCCGAGGCGGAACCGGCGCCAGAGCCAGCGACCTAGTCGCGGATCGTCAGTCGACGGGAAAAGGGGGCGGGCCCTCCGGGGTCCGCCCCTTCGCGTCTGGAGACTTCCGTGGAACTCGGAAGGTTGGGTGGTGGCTAGATTCCCGCCTTCGCAGACCCTTGAATGACGACGGAGGGGCGACGCATGCGTCGCCCTTCCAACGGTCGCTCCTCGGGCGTGCTCATTGGCGATGAGCGTCGACTACTCCGCCGGCCACATGGCGCCGGGATTGAGGCGCTGATCGGGATCGAACGCTCGCTTGAACGCGCGCATCGCCTTCAGCGTTGCCGGAGTCATGGCTTGCGCCGTGAACCCACGCTTGACCCGGCCAAGCCCATGCTCGCCCGACAACACGCCGCCGGCGGCCAACCCCACGTCGGCGATGACCCCGAGCATGGCGGCCGCCGCCTCGCGCTCGGCAGGGTCTTCCGGGTCGTACAGCATGTTGGGATGAAGCGTGCCGTCGGCGGCGTGGCCAAAGATGGCGACGGGGACGCCGCGGCGGTCGGCTTCGCCGCGGATGCGGGCGTAGGTATCCGCCAATGCGCGGCGCGGCACGCAAATGTCCTCGCCGATCTTGGCGGGTCGGATGCGGCTCAGCGAGGCCGTGAGTCCACGCCGCGCCGCCCACCAGCGCTCGGCGGTGGCAGCGCCGACAACCTCCACGCCCGCGCCCTGCCGGGCCAAGACGTCGAGGAGCAGGTGCTCGTCCGCCCGCACCGCCTCGGGCTCGCCGTCCAGCTCAGCCAGCAGCACGGCGCCCGCGTCTTCGGGCAGTCCGCGGGGTCGCGCCCGCTCGATGGCATGTATCGTCCGTGCGTCCAGAAACTCGAGCTTGGCCGGCACGAGACCGGTCTCCAGCAATCGCGGCACGACCCCCAGCGCGTCCGTGGGCGACTCGAAGGCCGCCGCGCGCACCGTCCGTGCCGGCGGCGGCTCGATGAGCCGCACCTCGATCCGGGTGACGATGCCGAGCGTGCCTTCCGAGCCGATCAGCGCGTCGACCACCGGGCCATCGGCTGGGCGGGCGGCCTCGATCACCTCACCCTGGGCCGTGACGGCGCGCAGGCGCGTGACGAAGTCCCGCGTGACGCCGTATTTGAACGCGCTGGCGCCCCCGGCGTTGGTGGCCACGTTGCCGCCGAGCGTGGAGCCGGCCTCGGAGGATGGGTCGGGCGGATAGCACAGGCCGCGCGCCGCCACGAAATCGCGAAAGGCGTGGGTGATTACTCCCGGCTGGACCACCGCCCGACGCGCATCCGCATCAAACTTCTCGACTGCCTGCATGCGATTGGTGTCAATGACCAGGGATTGCGGCGGGGGCACGGCGGAGGCGGCGAGGCTGGTGGCGCCGCCGCGCGCCAGGCAAGAAACGTCGGCGGCAGCCGCCGCGCGAACGAGCTGCTGAACCTCCGACTCACACCTGGGAAAGGCCACAACGGCCGGCTCCCCGCGATAGCCCATCGTGGCGTCATAGGCATAGGTCCACAGGGCATCGGGGTCGTCGACGACATTGGCGGCGCCGACAACGGCGCGGGCGCCGTCGGCCAGGGTCATTGACCGACGCTGCAATGGGAGTCCTGGCGGCAAGCACTCGTTGCCGCCACCACCTCCGTGTGATTCCGAACGAATGTGAGGAATCTCAGGACGTTGGTGCAGGCTCCGCGCCCCTTGGATTCCTCGCTGCGCTCGGAATGACAGGTCGCGGTGCTCAAATGACATGGGTGAGTCGGAATCCACGGGACTCGAACGCGCGACCGAACATCCGGCTGGTAGACGAGAGCGTTCGTATTTTGTACGGTATCGCCGTGCACGCGCATGGGATTTCCCGCCGGCGAATCAGCCAGATGGCCGCACGCCTGCGCTTCATGCCCGGCGGGTCGGGCTGGGCCCCAATCATGGACGTGGCGGGCTACGCCGCCCAGCGCCGGCTGGTGCGGCCGATCACGCTGCCGCTGCCCGCCGGACTCGAGGCCGCCCTGGTGCCGCGGCGCGCGCGGTTGCCGCTGCTGCTCCTGGGCGCGCACGCCACGGCGGCCTGGAAGAACGTCAGCGTGGCGCACGAACTCGGCCACCTGACCCTGCACCAGGGACCGACCGGCGTTTCTCATCCTCGGTCCACCAGCCGGCGAACGGAGTGGGAGGCCGACCAGTTCGCCATCGAGCTGCTGTTGCCGGAAATCCTCGTCGAGCGCTACGCGCTGAATGTGCGCGGACGCATTGATGACGTGGCGGCTCGGCTGGTCGTGCCTCCGGCGGTCTTGCGGCGGCGTATCCGTGAACTGGGTGCGGCTAAGACGCCTTCTTGAGCAGCGGCAGGCCGGTGCGCGGATTCTCCGAGACTTCGTAGCCCGCTGGCAGCTCGTCCAACACGCCGTCCTTCTCCGTCTGCGCGAAGAAATAAATCGTTTGCTGCCGCCCACCCCGCAGGGTCACGTCCCGCGAGTGCAGGTAGTAGGTCTTCCCCGACTTCTGGCTGACTACGCTAAATGCCACCGGCTGTCCCCCTCGTCGCGGTTTGCACGGATTTTACAGACCGCGACGGAGCATACTCGGAAACGATCACTACAGAAAGTCCAACAGTGCCGCCAGCGAATGCGTCCCGCCCTTCAGGCGAGCCGCGAGTCGGATCGGTCCTGAACGCCGCGCACGTTTCCGCTGAACTTCGGCATCGCGGCCACGACGTCGACGTGCGGTGCCACCAGGTGGTGGACTCCACGCAGGACGTGGCGCGGGAGGCCGTGCGTCGAGGGGCCGAAGGCCCGGTGTTGGTGGTCACCCAACGGCAGTCGAGCGGCCGCGGTCGCCGCGGGCGTCGCTGGGTGCACGCGCCGGGCGGGTTGGCGTTCACGCTGGCGGTGCAAGTGCCCCTGGACGCGCCGGCGGCCTGGCCGACGATGGCCGCGGCCCTTGGGTCGGCGCGCGCGGTCGAGGCCCACACGGGCATCGCGCTCGGCATCAAGTGGCCCAATGACCTGGTGCACGGCGGACGCAAAGTGGGCGGCGTGCTGGCCGAGGCCCATGGACCGTGGTCGCTCGTGGGCGTGGGGCTCAACGTCAACAGCTCTCCTGGAGTGGCGGACGACACTCCGACGGCGTGCCTGGCGGAGATCGGCGGGGCCGCGCTGGACCTGTCGGCGCTGCTGATCGAGCTGACGGCGGCAATCGTGGGCGCATTGCTGGCCGACGCGACCACGCGCCGGGCGCTGCAGCAGCCCTGGAACGAGTTGTCGGTGGTCCTGGGCGAATGGGTGTTCGTCAGCGGCCCTGACGGCCACGTCTACGGCCGCGTCGACACTCTGCCGGCCGATGGCAGCCTGCATCTGGCGCTGGACGACGGGACCCGCCGCGTGATCACGACCGGGGACGTGTCGTTGCGCCTGGATCGGACCGGATGACCCACGCGCGCGCGCTGCATTGGCTCGCGCTGGCGGCGGTGACCGGCCTGGCGCTCGCCCTGCGGCTGTTTGGCCTGGACTGGGATCAGGGTCACCACCTGCACCCCGACGAGCGCTTCCTGAGCATTGTGCTCACCCAGATCCAACCGCCGACCGACCTGGCGATGTATTTCGACCCCGCCACATCGCCGTACAGCCCGTTCAATCAAGGGATTGGCTTTTTCGTCTACGGCACGCTGCCCGTCTTTCTGGTCGATTGGCTGAGCCGGCTGCTGGGCATGCAGGGCTACGACCAGGCCTACCTGGTGGGCCGCGCGGCGTCGGCCATCGTCGACACCGGCACGGTGGTGCTGGTCTACCTCTTGGGACGCCGCCTGCTGGGCGCCTGGCCGGGGCTGCTGGCGGCATTGCTGATGGCGCTGGCGGTGCATGCCATCCAGCTCTCGCATTTCTTCACGGTCGACACGTTTGCGACCTTCTTCACCACCGCCGCGCTGTGGCTGCTGGTGCGCGCAGCCGGAAAGCCTCGCTGGCTGGACCTCGGCTTGCTCGGGCTGGCCATCGGGCTGGCCCTCGCGAGCAAGCTGAGCGCCGGGCTGCTGCTGGTCCTGGTGGCGGCATGGTGGGTGGCGCAGGGCTGGCGCGGCCGGCATCTGCGGTCGGGTCCGGCCGCGGCGGCGTCCTGGATCGGCAGAGGCGTCCTGGTTGCCGTCGCGGCGGCGGTCGCGTTCCGGGTCGCCCAGCCCTACGCCTTTGCGTCCGTGTCCCCGCTGGACTGGCGGCTGGGCGAGCCGTTCCTCAGCGCCGTGGACCAGCAGCACGCGATTCAGACAGGAACCTACGACTGGCCGCCGGGCATCCAATGGGCCGGCACCGCTCCCTTCCTGTTTCCCTTGGAGCAAATCCTGCGCTGGGGCGTGGGGCCGGCGTTCGGATTCGCCGCCCTCATCGGCATCGGCGCGTCCGCGGTGGTGCTGTGGCGCGGCCACCGTCACCCGCTGGCCCTGCCGCTGGCTTGGGCCGCGCTGACGTTCGGCTACGGCGGGGCCCTGGTGCTCAAGACCATGCGCTACTTCCATCCGCTCTTCCCCGTGCTCGCGTTGGTAGCGGCGTGGCTGCTGGCCGAACTCTGGCGCCGGCGCCACCGCATCCCACGCATTCCCGCCAGGCTCGCGACCCCCGCCATTGTGGTCGGCGGATGTCTCTTGGTTGCCGCCACGGCCGCGTGGGCGGCCGCCTTCATGCAGATCTACGCGCGCGAGCATCCCCGCGTGGAAGCGTCCGCCTGGATCCACGCCAACGTGCCCCCCGGCGCCCACGTGCTCACCGAGCACTGGGACGATCAGCTCCCGCTGGGGCTCCCCGGGCTGCCGCACGACCGCTACGACTTCAGCCAGCTGCGCGTCTTCGACCGAGAGAACATCGACAAGCGGGGCCACCTGATTCGAGCACTCGGCGCCGCCGATGTCGTCGTGCTCTCCAGCGACCGGGGGGCGGCCACGATTCCCCGCATGCCGCAGCGATATCCGCTGGCGGGCCGCTACTACGACGCCCTCTGGGACGGGACGCTGGGGTTCCGGCTGGCCGCGCAGTTCGAGTCGAGGCCATCGCTCGGACCCTGGACGATCGACGACGCGAGCGCCGAAGAGGCGTTCACGGTCTACGACCATCCGCGCGTCTCAGTGTTCCTGCGTGACGCGCCCGACGTCGCCTCGCGGGTGGCGTCGAGGCTGGCGGAGGTCGACGTACGCGGGGCCGTTCCGGTGCTGCCCAGGGACTCGCAGTCGGCCCCAATTCTCCTGACCCCGGAGGCCGCCGCCACGGTTGGGCGGGACGCCGGCTGGCCCGCCGTCTATCGCGAACGTCCGCTCGAGGGCTGGGCCGCGGTGCTGGCGTGGTACGGCGCGGGCCTGGCACTCACGCTGGCGCTCTGGCCGCTGCTGGCGCGGGCGCTGGGGATGCTGCCCGATGCCGGCTATGCCGCCGCGCGCGTGCTGGCGCCGGCGCTGGCGGTGCTGCCCGCCTGGTGGCTGGCCAGTGTGGGGCTGGCGCGCTTCGACACGCCGAGCATCGTCGGCGGCGCCGGGGCGCTCGCGCTGATATCCGCCGCGGCGTGGTCTCGCGGCGGAAGGCCGTGGTCGGCGCTGCTTCCGCGTCTACGCACGGCGCTCATCGTCGAAGGCGTCTTCCTCGTCGCGTGGGCCGGATTTCTGGCGCTGCGCGCGGCGAATCCCGATCTGTGGCACCCCGTGTTCGGCGGCGAAAAGCCGATGGACTACGCCCATCTCAACGCCATCATCCGGACGCCGACGTTCCCGCCGCACGACCCGTGGTACGCGGGGGGCCACCTGAACTACTACTACTTCGGCCACGTGCCGACGGCCGCGCTGAGCAAGGTCCTGGGCGTGCCGCCGGGCACGGCCTACAACCTGGCGCTGGCCGGCTTCGGGGCGGCCATGGTCGCCGGAGTCTTCGCCGTGGGTCACGGCGTGTGGGCCATCCTGCGGCGACCGGGCTGGAAGGCCGCGGTCGTCGGCCTCGCGGCGGCGACGTTGGTGGTCGTGGCTGGCAACTTGCAGTCGGCGGTTCAGCTCGTGGAGATCGCGGGTAACCACGCCGCCGACCCGACCTCCGGGTGGAGCGTCCTGGCGCAGGTTCCGGCCACCATCGGCGGCGATCTGGCGGCCGACTACGACCTTTGGGCGCCCACGCGGGTCATTCCGGACACCGTCAACGAGTTTCCGTGGTTCACGTTTACCTACGGCGACCTTCACCCGCATCTGATGAATCTCGCGGCGACGGCGGCGGCGCTCTTGGGCGCGCTGGCCCTGGTGGCGCTGGGCGAACGCCGGCGGACGGGTGGGACCGTTCGCTGGTCCGCATGGGTGGCCGTTCTGGCGTTTCAGGCGCTGGTGCTGGGGCTGCACCGGGTCGCCAACCCGTGGGACTTTCCCACCTATCTGGTCGTGACGCTGGCCACGCTGGCCTACGGACTCTGGCGCGCGGGGGGACTGAGCGGGCGAACCGTCGTCGCGCTGACGGCGGGGGCAGCTGCGGGACTCGTAGCCGCGAGCCAGCTGCTGTTCCTGCCGTTTCACCAGCACTACGTCGAGTTCTACGGCGGAGTGATCCCCACCCCGCAGACCACCTCGGCGGTGCAGTGGCTGCTCATCTTTGGGCTGCCGACCGCCATCGTGCTCACTCTGGCGGCGCGGACGGTCACGCCGGCGTTGGTCGGACGACTGCGCGGGAGTGTTCGCCGCGTTCCCACCGCGGCAGCTGCCGTCCCGTCCCTGCTGGCGGTTGGGGCGCTGGCGGCCGCGCTGGTCTGGGGGGCGGAACCATGGTCCGCGCGCCTGTTGCTCGCGGGGCTCGTGGGAACGGTGGGTCTGGCGGCCTGGCGCGTGCGGGACCGGCCGCACGTCCTCGTCCCGCTGGCCCTGTTCGGCGCGGCGGCGCTGCTGACGGCGATTCCGGAAGTGGTGGCCGTGCGGGACGACATCGGCCGGCTCAACACGGTCTTCAAGTCCCACCTGCAAGCCTGGGTGCTGGCCGGGCTTGGTGCGGCGATTGCGCTGCCGCAGGTGGCGCACGCGCTATGGCGACGAGAATCGCCGTGGACCGTGCCGCTGCGCGCGGGATGGGCCGTCGTGCTCGCCGGCCTCCTGGCGGTGGCCTTGATCTACCCGGCGGCGGCGACCCCGCACAAGCTGAATCTCCGCATCCAGCCCCTGCCCGCCACGCTGGACGGCGAGGCCTTCATGGACGGCGGTGAGATCCTGGACGAGGGCAAGCCCGTGAGCCTGACGCCCGACTTCCGCGCGCTGACGTGGCTGCGGGAAAACGTGGCGGGCGCGCCGACCATCGTGGAAGCCCCCACGACGATCTATCGCTGGGGTGGTCGCGCGTCCGTCTACACCGGTTTTCCCACCGTCGTCGGCTGGGACTGGCATGCGCGGCAGCAGCACTGGGGCTACGTGCACGCCGTGGACGCCCGGATCGACGACCTGCAGGAGCTGTTCGACACGCCCAACCGGTTCCGCGCCCGCGCGCTGCTGGATCGGTACGGCGTGGACTTGATCTACGTCGGCCCGCTGGAGCGTGCGCACCACGACGGGCCCGCGCTGACCAAGTTCGACGCCATGGGCGACTTGGGCGTGACGCCGATCTATGCCGACGGCGAAGTCACGATCTATCGAGTGGCTCCCGTGCCCGAACGCCCCGCGACCGGACCGCGGGGATAAGTCGGCTGCAGCGGCTAGAATTCGGCCTCACGCGAAGGAGGCCTCATGGCCACATCCTTTCTGACCCGCGCCGTGCTGCAGCAGATTACGCAGCGGGTGCTGGCCAACATCATCGAGCAGCTGCCCCAGCGCATGGCGTCCGGGACCGAGCCGGGCGCCGCCGGTGACCGGGAAGCCGCCGAGTTGCCGCGACTCAACGCGCTGGCCCTTTCTCAGCTGCAAACGCGCCTGGCGGAGTACGAGGCGCACTCCGAGGCCATGAGCGCGCGGATGGAGCGCATCGAGCGCGAGATGGGCTGGAAGACGACCGTCCGCATCGTCGGCGTCGGCGTGCTCGGCCTGGGTTTGGGCTTCTTGATCGCCGTAGCGGTCGGCGCGTTGGGGTGGGTTGGATAGGCGGCTACGCCGCCCGTGATCAGCCCTCGAGCGGCTCCCGCAGCCACGCCGGAATGTCCCGCGCCGCGTGCAGGACCCGCCACACATCGAAGTCCGCCTCTCGCTCAGCGTCGAAGACGAGATAGGGGAATCCACAGACGACCCACGAACGCAGGCCGGGGATACTCAACTCACGCGCGTAGCGCGGCGAACCGGCAGCCGGGTGTTCTCCCATGCGTCGAAAGGCTTCCTCCAGCGCGTCGATTAAGGCGAGCGCGACTGCCGACTGCGCCTGCGCCACGTAGCGCTCGACAGCCTCGTCGACATCGCGTTGCGCTCGCTCACGCAGGATGACTGGCTTGTTGGTCACCCCTCGCCGGCGTCGCGCACCCGATCGCGCAGCCGGCCGAAGTAGTCCGAATCGGCGGTGACTGCCGGCGGAGACGCCGCGCCTTCGAGTAGCAGGTCGTGCAGGCGCTGGAGATCGTGGTCTTTGCGGATCAACTCGCGGACGTATTCGCTTGCCGAGCTGTAGCCACGCGACCTGACCTGCTGGTCCACGAAGGACTTGAGGGCCTGGGGAAGCGAAATGTTCATCGTGCTCACAAGGCAACGCTATCCACTTTGGCAAAGATTGGCAAGATGCCGCCGACGCCAGCCGGCGAGCATCCGGACTCGAAACCACGGCCGGGGCGGCTGGACCGCTAGCCTGCCGGCGGAGGCAGGGAGCCGCTGCCCGCCTCGGCTGCGTCCTGGGTCGCCGGCGCGATGAGCTCGACCATCACCACCAGCAGCAAGGGATCGTCGGGATCGGTCGCGTCGACGCGGTAGGCGACCCGCACGACCGCGCCCGGCTGGACGCCGTCCGGCACCAGATCCGCCGGGTCGTCCGGAATTCGGAACTCCACGCCCCCAACCCGGAGGACATTCCCCTCAACGCTCTGGACGATGCCGCGGAGCGTTGCCAAGCGTTCCACCTCGACCGCTGATCCGTCAGCGTCCGGGGTCGGCTCGGGGGAGCCGGTTGGTTCGGGTGTGGGAGTGGCTTCCGGCGCCGGGGGTTCAGCCGGCGCTGGCGTCTCCGTTGGCTCCGGCGTCGGTGTGACTTCTGGCGCCGGAGTCTCCGTCGGCTCTGGTGTGGCCTCGGAAGTCGGGGACTCTGTTGGTTCGGGCGTCGCCGTCGGCTCCGGCGTTGGCGTCTCGGTGGGAGCTGGAGTTTCGGTGGGCTCCGGCGAAGGTGTGGCCTCGGGCGTCGGGGAGGCGGTTGGCTCGGGAGTCGGCGTGGCCTCCGGCGTCGGCGTTTCCGTCGGGGCCGGGGTTTCAGTCGGCTCGGGCGTCGGGGTGGTCTCCGGGGTCGGCGACTCCGTCGGGGCCGGGGTTTCGGTCGGCTCCGGCGACGGCGTAGCTTCCGGCGTCGGTGACTCGGTCGGCGCCGGCGTCTCCGTAGGCTCCGGCGTGGTGGTGGCCTCGGGCGTCGCCGTCTCCGTCGGTTCAGGAGTCGCCGTGGCCTCCGGCGTCGGTGACTCGGTGGGCGCCGGAGTCTCCGTGGGCTCCGGGGTTGCGGTCGGCTCCGGCGTGGCAGGGGCCTCGGGGGTCGGGGAGGCCGTTGGTTCCGGCGTCTCGGTGGGCTCCGGCGTGGGCGCGTGACCCAGGTTCACCAGTCGCAGTTGGCCGTCGCTGTCGACGACGGCGACGACCTGGACCCAGTCACCGATCGCGATGGCCAGGTCGACTTGGGCTGCCGGCTCGTCTGCGCCGGGGAGGCGCACCGCGATGCCGGAGACCAAGAGCCGGGCGTCATCTTGCGCGTCGAGCCGCCCGACCAGCACCGACTGCTGCTCGGCCGCGACGACAGCATCCGCCGGTGGAGTCGCCTCGGGCGGCGATTCGGTCGGCGCAGGCGCCGGCGTCTCCGCGTCTGGAGTAGCCGTAGGCGCCTGCGGCGGCGTTGCGGTTGCCTCCGGCGGGGAGGTTGGCGCCGGCGACGCCGTGGGCGCGGCCGTTGGGGGCGGCGGGGCCGGAGCGGCCGTTGTCGCCGGTGCAGGGGACGGCGTCGGCAGCTCAGCGGATTCGGCCACCACTCCCGGAGTCGCGGTGGGCAGCAGCGCCAGGTTGGGTCCCCGGCGCGCATCGAGGAGTCCCTCGTCGGCCGACTGGCTGGCCACGGCGATCGGCTCGCGGACGTCGGGCGCCGAGGCCTCGGTCAGCCCCTGGAGCCGTGATTGATGATCGCGCAGCCGGCTCCGGAAGTCCGCGACGACCGCCGCGGCGTCCTCCCGATCGGCGGGACCCGCAGCCGCGCTGGCGATGCTCAACGCGCTCACGCCCTTGCGCAGCGAGTCCCGATAGGCATCAATGGCGTGCTGGACGGCGGTTCGGTCACCGGCGGGCGCCGTCTGCTCGATTTCGCGCAGCCGCGCCTCGGCGTGCTCAAGGTAGAGAATTGCGCGCTCATCCTCGGACACGAAAGCGACGCGAAGCTCCTCCAGGGATAGGCGATAGCCGTAGAGCGCGCTGCCCGGACCGCTGTTGACGGCGGCGAGCGTGACCCCGCCATAGGCCACGAGCGCCACCGCGACCGCGGCCACCACGCCGGCCAGGCGCACCGGCGCCAGGGGCGGTAGGCGCGGGATCAGTCGATCCCACAGTGAGGTAATGGGCCGCGGCGGTGCGGCGGCGCGCCGCTGCAGCTCTTGATCGATCAGGGCGAGCCCACGGGCCATCTCGGCCGGAGTCATCGGCGGCGGCGTCATGGCCTGCAAGTCCAGCGCGACCACCAACAACTCGCGCAACTCCGCGGCCACGTCGGGGTAATCGCGCAGCACCTGGTCGAGGGAAGCCTCGCCACGTTGCACGCGGTCCAGGCTCTCCTCGAAGGCAGCCTGGAGTTCCTGGCTCATGCCGAGTCCCCTTGCAAAACGTTACGCAGCGCAGCTATCGCCCGAAATTGCAACGCGCGCACGGCGGGCTCGTTACGGCCCATCAGACGGCCGATTTCGGCGTGGCTCAGTCCAACGGCAAATCGATAGGTGATGACCTCGCGTTGATCGTCCGTGAGATGCCGCATGGCTTTGCGCAGCTCTTCCCGCCGCGAGATGGCGTCGAACTGCGAGTCCAACGTGTCGGACGGGTTGGCCAGCAGGCCCTCTTCGAGGGGCACCGTGTCGCGCGCGGCGCGCCAGTGGTCGACCACCACGTTCTTCGCAATGCGATAGAGCCAGGCCGTGAACTCGCCGGTCGAGCGGTGCTCGTAGCGCGCGATCGCGTCCATGGCCCGGATGAAGGTCTGGTTGGTGAGGTCCTCGGCCAGGACGCGGTCGTGAGTTTGATAGGCAATGAATCGCTGGATCTTGGGCGCGAAGAGCCGGTACAGCTCACCAAACGCCTCGCGGTCGAGACGCATGGAGGCCTCAATGAGCGCTTCGAGGTGCTCTTCCGGCGATGCGGTATCCACGTCCAGGGCGTCGGTCCTGCCAGCGTCGTAACGCGTGGCTCGATGGAGCGTTATGCGGGGCGGCGACGCCGCCTATTCCATCATAGGGCCGGACTCGGCCGCACTTCAGGCACGGTCGGCGAACCATGCGCGCGTCCGCGCCAGCCCTTCGGCCAGGTCGACGCGCGGCGTCCAGCCAAGCGTCTGGCGGGCCAGCGCCGCGTCGCCGATATAGCGGGCGACTTCAGCCTCGGGATGCGGGTGCCGCACGTGGCGGACGCGCGAGGGATCGCCCGCAATGAGGCGCGCAAGCTGGGTGATCGAGGTTTCCGCGCCGGAAGCGAGATTCAGCGTGCGGCCGACCGCAGACTCGCCAGCCGCATCGACGATGCCGCGCGCGCAGTCGTCCACGTAGACGAAGTCGCGGGTCTGCGCGCCATTGCCGTGGACCTCGAGCGTCGCGCCGGCCAGGTCGCCGCTCAGGAACCGAGCGACGACGCCGCCCTCGGCGTCGTCGCGCTGCCAGGGGCCGTAGACGTTGAACGGCCGCACCGTGGTCAGCCGCAAGCCATAGGTTTGCGCGTAGCTCTGCGCGATGACTTCGGCGGCGAGCTTCGAGGCGGCGTAGGGCGACGCGGGGATCGTCGCGGCGTCTTCCGCGAGCGGCTCGTTGGCCGCGGCGTAGACGTGACAGGTGCTCACCAGGACGAGGCGCAGATCCCGGCGGCGCGCGGCCTCGGCCACGACCAGCGTGCCCAGCACGTTGGCGCGCATGGCGCCGGTCGGGTCGCGCACGCTCGCACCGACCGCTACGTCGGCGGCCAGGTGGTAGAACGCGTCCACGTCCGCCGCGGCGCGGTTCACGGCGTCGGCGTCGGTGACGTCCGCGTGGACCAACCCGAGATAGGCCGGATCGCCTTCGAAAGCGTCCAGGCTCGTGGAGCGGCTGCGTGACAGGTTGTCGAGCACGCGCACCGGCTCCCCGCGCTGCAGTAACTCGGCCACCACGTGCCGCCCGATGAAGCCGGCGCCGCCGGTGACGAGCGCGCTCAGGCGTCGACCTCCCACAGCCAGTCCGCCATGCGCGCGATGCCCGTGGCCAGCGGCGTCTCGGCGCGCCAGCCAAGCTCGCGCTCGATGCGGCCGGTGTCGGCGCACAGCGCCGGCAGGTCGCTGCGCCGCCCCGGCATGACCTCCACGGCGCTCGTCGAGCCGGTCGCACGCACGATGAGTTCGGCGAGATCGCGGATTGAGGTTTCCCGCCCGGTGCCGATGTTGAAAACCGAGCCCGCCAATCGCGGACCGGCGGCGAGCACGCGCGCATAGGCGTCGACCGCGTCGTCGATGTACATGAAGTCGCGCGTCTGGGTTCCCCCGCCCTCCACCCGCAGCGGCTCGCCGCGCAGCGCGCGCACGATGAAGGCGGGGATGACGGCCGGATAGCCGACGAGGTTTTGATGGGGTCCAAACGTGTTGAAATTGCGGATCACGACGACCGGATGCCCCCACCAGCGGTGGATCGCCAGGAAGTGCATCTCGCCGGCGACCTTGCTGGCGGCGTAGACCGACCGCGGCTGGAGCGGATGCCACTCGTCCATCGGCACCCGCACGGGCGCGCCGTAGACCTCAGGCGACGAGGCGTAAACCAGCAGCGGCGGACGCCGCATGCCGGCGATGGCGTGAGCGAAGCGAAACGTCCCCTGCTCGTTGGCGGCGAAGTAGCCCACGGGGTCGTCCATGGACTCGGGGACCGAGATTCGGGCCGCGTAATGCACCACGGCATCGGGCGCCAGGTCCTCCAGGCGCTCGGTGGACAGGTCAGCGAAGTCGCCCGGCTGGACCGCCAGGCGGTCGCAGCGCGCCGCCTCGACGGTGAGCGGGTCCGGTCCGGGATATTGGCGCGAGAAATCGTCGACGCCGATCACCTCGGCGTGCGGATTGTCGGCCAGGAGACGGCGCGTAAGAGTGATGCCGTACATGCCGGCCGCGCCCGTGATGAGCACCCTCATGCGAGCGTCCAGTCCAGCGACGCACGGCGAGCAATGGCGAGTGCGTTCACGGAATCCAGAGTATAGGCCCCGCGACCTTGGAGGCTCGCGCCCTCACCCCGTATCGCGGCACGGCGGTGCCGGGATGCGGGTTGCCGACTCCCTCGAATCTTTCACTTCCGGCGCAGCCTCACCGCCGACGAGTTTCCCCAACTATCCAATCAACAATGCCAAGCGCCCTAGATCGAACACGTCGCAACTCGAGACGGGGCTTTTGAGCAAACGGGGCTGAGATTGAGCGGCTTAGAGATCGAGAGGCCTGAGTGGAATTCGGGTCTGGTATTGGCCGCCGTGGACCCGTACCTCGTAGTGCAGTTTGCTTGGCTGGGATCTGAGCTTGTCGAGAAAGTTCTCGAGAACGTAGCTAAGCGCCTTGAGTTGTTCCCGGCTGCTCATCCTTCCCTTCCGACGGTATACCCAAAGGGTCCGCACGGTATGGGCCAAGAGCAGTTTCTTGTGCTTGCGTTTGGCGTTGTCGTCGGCATGAACCCACACCGCGTTTCGATCCCCCATCCAGGGGATGAGCTGCTCGTCAGTGACCCGTGGCATACCTCGGAATTCGTCGATTTCGCTCACCAAAGTCACGCGAAACGCAACTTTGCGGAGCGCCCGGCCCACGTTGGGACTCAGCGACTCGTCGACAACGAGCAGCGGTTCGTCGTCAGGTTCCAGCGGGCTGTCAGGCGGCGACCTTATCCTCCCACGCCAAGGCGGCCTTCAGCTCGTCCTCCGAAATCCCATAGGACTGCATCACCAGGGATTCCGGATCACCGCCACGCACCAGTCCCCACACTGCGCGCGTGGGGATGCGGGTATTTCTAATGCAGGGTTCACCGAACTGAACGGCGGGGTCGAGTACTACGTAGCTACGCGGTTCCCAACTGCTGGCGACCTCGTCTTCAAATCGCAATCCGCTGACTGGAATGAGGTACTCGCGCAGCATCTCCATGGCCAGTTGCCCGTATCTGCTAGCTGCGATGAGCTGGTCGCCCAATTCGGTGAGTACATCCGAACGCTCAGTCCACAGCTGCTCGGTCGCAAAAGGACGCAGGTGCCCGGTGCGCTGGCGGAGCCACTCCTCGGCGACGCGGATTCTTGGCCAAGACACGCCGGCTGCGCGCACCGCGGCAATTACGCGCATCGAGATTAAGTCTTCAAATGCCACGGTCAGGTCGCGACCAGGGACTAGCGCAAGGTCCGGATGCATTAGCCCTATTCGCACCCAGCGGATCAAGTGTCGCGACGTAACCGGATATGCCTCATTGGCACCCCGGGCGGCAAGCAGGTAGCGGGCCGCGGTCGGCGCGTCGTAGATGCCCTCGTAGGCTACTTGCAGAGACGTCACGATTGCATCTGAGGTCCAGCGCCCGACAACTTGAGCAGGGTGGTGGCGATTACCTTTCTGGCAGCGTTCGTGCCACAGAGCGCGCGCTGGTCCGGCGACGCTAAGACCTTACCAGCCAGCGGCCTGTGCTCGGATTCCGCGCGTCGGCAACACGACGAGCGGACGGGAATGCCACAGTCTGGGACGCCAGGAACGCCCGAGATGCGCTAGCAGCGCACGTACGCCGTGCGCTGCCCCCTGCCGCACCCCCCGCAGGGTGGAAGCCTGTCGGAGTGGTCGTCGAGCACGACAGACCAGTTGCAGTAGACGCAGCAGTACCTGCCTCTCCCCGGCTTTTCCCCAATGTTGTACGCCATGTCGCTCGCTCCAGAAACTGTCCTTTTGAGGAGACATCCGGCTAGACTCTTGATTCTAGACTACGAACAATTTACGAACAACCAGGTCGAGGCGACGGCCAATGATCAGAGTGAGACGCTTTCTACCCCTACGGCTTGGCGGGGCCAACGGGGGCGGCGACACTGGGGAGCCGAGACTTGCCGGGAGAAGGCACATGGCGGTGATTGCCGACGCCGAGATTGCGCAGCGGCTCCTCGACCACCCGGAGTGGGCGTATCGGGACGGCGCGCTGGTGAAGAAGTTCGAGTTGCCCGGGTTCATGGACGTGGTGCGGCTGGTCAACGACGTGGCCGGTCCGGCCGAGGACGCCGACCATCATCCGGACATGTTCATCAACTATCGCCGGATCACCTTCACGCTGGTGACGCACGACGCGGGCGGGGTGACGGAGAAGGACTTTGCGCTGCTGGAGGAGATCGAGAAGGCCGCGGCGGGGTAGGTCGGAGCCGGTCGTCTCGATGCCGCGGCTCGTCGCCGCGTGTCTCGCCGTCACGCTGGCGCTGACGCCGCTGACCGCGTGCGGGATGTCGGTGGGCGATGAGCAATCCAGCTGGGGCGGCCAGGGACCCGCGCCGCTCGTCGCGACGCCGACGGCGGAATCGTCCGGCGGGCGGAAGGCTCCTTAGTAGGCGCTTGATGTTCGCCGGGATTGAGGTGATCGCGGCAACTGAGCGTGCGGTCTTCCAGAGCGGACATGCAGTGGGTATTTCGTTCGGAGTCAAAGTTAAACGCCGAACATGCCAAAAAACTCCCGGCTCCAAGGTGTAGCGACCGGGTGCGGCGCCCACCGCGCGGGCCCAAAGTGGTCGTCTTTCCGACTTTGAAACGGAGTCCAGGCAGCCTGAAGCGCCGTGCCTCTTCCCCGCCCCTTGGATTCCTCGCCTGCGGCTCGGAGTATCTGTGTTCGGACGTCAAGGGTTTTTGGGGGCAGGGGCGAGCTCC
>JAPOXD010000010.1 GCA_026707285.1 Chloroflexota bacterium
ACGGGGCTAATTTGCCGAGTTCCTTAGCAGACCGTGTCCCGATCCCCTTCCGGTTTTCGCCGGTGCCCACCAGTGTCGGTTTGCGGTACGGACACCTCAAGTGCTCGCTACGAGGCTTTTCTAGCCAGGTCGGATCAATCGAGTTGCTCGCGGGTGACCTTGAGCTTCCCATCGCGTCTCGGAACTAGCGCCGTGGATTTGCCTGCGGCGCCTTCCTACACGCTTGGACGTACATAGCCATAAGTACGCTCAACCTACCGTCCCGGGTCCCCCCTTCGCTGATATCGCATTCGAGGTGGTACGGGAATATAAACCCGTTGCCCTTCGCCTACGCCCTTCGGCCTCGGCTTAGGCCCGACTAACCCTGAGCGGAGTATCCTTCCTCAGGAACCCTTGGGCTTTCGGGGTGCAGGATTCTCACCTGCATTGACGCTACTCATACCGGCATTCTCTCTTCTGCGCGCTCCAGCCGTGCTCACGCTCGACCTTCGCGGCCCGCAGAACGCTCCCCTACCGCCGGCGGCATAAACCGCCGACCCGTGGCTTCGGTGTCTTGCTTGAGCCCCGTTACATTTTCGGCGCAGGGCCCCTGAACCAGTGAGCTGTTACGCATTCTTTAAATGATGGCTGCTTCTAAGCCAACATCCTGGCTGTCTGTGCGACCCCACATCCTTTCCCACTTAGCAAGAACTTAGGGACCTTAGCCGACGGTCTGGGCTGTTTCCCTTTTGACCATGGAGATTAGCCCCCACAGTCTGACTGCCGGGCCGATGTCGCAGCATTCGGAGTTTGATAGGACTTGGTACCCGTTAGGGTCCGTACCCAGTCAGTGCTCTACCTCCACGACACCATAGCCCGACGCTAGCCCTAAAGCTATTTCGGGGAGAACCAGCTATCTCCAGGTACGATTGGCATTTCACCTCTACCCCCAGCTCATCCCCCAGATTTGAGACTCTGGTGAGTTCGGGCCTCCACGGAATGTTACTTCCGCTTCACCCTGGCCAGGGGTAGCTCACCTGGTTTCGGGTCTACTCCACATGACTCAGCGCCCTATTCAGACTCGGTTTCCCTACGGCTCCGGACCTGAGGCCCTTAACCTTGCCATGCAAAGTAACTCGCCGGTTCATACTCCAAAAGGCACGCCATCACGCATTCCGTGCTGACGAGGCGCTTGTCCGGTGGCTTGCTGCCCGTTTGGCCATCCGAAGATGGCCGCCGGGGCCTCGCCCCACCGGTCCGCGCCTCACACGGCATAGCGCTCTGACTGTCTGTAAGCGCTCGGTTTCAGGTTCTATTTCACTCCCCTCCCGGGGTTCTTTTCACCTTTCCCTCACGGTACTTGTTCGCTATCGGTCGCCAAGGGTATTTAGTCTTGGAAGGTGGTCCTCCCAGGTTCCCACAGGGTTTCACGTGTCCCGTGGTACTCAGGAACTCCGGCCCAGATCGCGCCGTTTTCGCCTACCGGACTCTCACCGTCTCTGGTGGGGCGTTCCAGCCCCTTCGGCTAACGGACGATTTGGTAACTGGGTGCCGCTCCCACAAGCGGCTCCGGCTCCTACAACGCCCGGTCGGCAACGGCGTGGGCCTATCACACCGACCGGATTTGGACTGTTCCCGTTTCGCTCGCCACTACTTCGGGAATCTCGTTTGATTTTGCTTCCTCGGGGTACTTAGAGGTTTCAGTTCCCCCGGTGCCCTCGATGCGGCTACTACGGCCCGAAGGCCTTCATCGCATCGTGACGAGGTATTACCCCCGCCGGGTTTCCCCATTCGGGAATCCACGGATCAGCGCCTGCTCGCGGCTCCCCGTGGCTTATCGCAGCCTGCTACGCCCTTCGTCGGCCCTTGGCGCCAAGGCATCCGCCGAGCGCCCTTCGTAGCTTAGTAATCGTTAGACCGGCAAAACTGCAGCTTTGCGTGCTCTTCAGTTGTCAAGGTTCACCCGCGCACCGCCCATCGGCGCCCGAGGCACGGTGACGCAAGGCATAGCTTGCGCCCAGAAAGCCAAGGATACGCACGCCGCGTTTCGCCGTCAATGAGATTCTGGGGTTTCCGCGGCGCTCCCGGCGTTCGCCAAGTGGTGCGCCAGAATCTTCCAAGACCGGGTCGGCGTGAGGGTTTTTATACACGTTCGGGCGTTTTCTTCGGCTCCGAATATTAGCCGCGCGACAAACTGAGATGCCTCCGGGGTTGACATAATGGTTCGGGATCCGGGGGAATGCTTCTCGCAAGCCTGGCATTCGCGGAGATTCGACTGCTCGGACCCCGGCGGCCGGTCCAGCGCCACCGCGACATAGACATCGCATTCGCGGCCTGCAACCATCGGACCCCGTGACCGACCAGCCAGACCCCGCCAACGACTCCCGGCGGGTCGTGTCCCATGGCGACATTGTCGACGGTCTGCGAAGGCTGGGACTGGCCGGCGTCGAGATCGTGGTGGTCCACTCGTCGCTGAGCGCCTTTGGCTGGGTGGCGGGCGGCGCCGACACCGTCGTCGCCGCGGTTCGCTCAGTGGTCCCCACGGTCATCGCGCCCGCGTTCACCTATGTGGCCCGGTTGCCGTCGCCGCCGGACAGCGATATTCCCTTCAACGCCGACACCCCGGCCGCAACCTGGCAGGAATTCAACGAGGCCGTGCGTCATACGCCGGTTCAGCGCGCGGATAGCCCGATCAATCGCAGCATGGGCGCCATCGCGGCCGCCTTCGCCGCCGAGCCGGACGCCTCCCGCAGCCCCGCGCCGATTTGCGGATTCTCGGGCGTCGGCCCCCGCGCGGCCAAGATCCTGAGCAATGGCACGGCCGAGCAACCGCTCGCCGTCCTTGAAACGGCGGCGGCGCAAGGCGCGTGGATTCTCCTGCTCGGGGTCGGGCACGAAGCGAACACGACGATTCACGTCGCGGAGAACCTCGAGCACCGCGGCGGCTACACCCGCTTTGCGCGCGTGGGCGACGATCCGCGCGGCTGGACGGCGGTGCGCAACGTCGGCGGCACGTCGACAGGGTTTCCGGCCATCGAGCCGCACCTGCGGGACATCCAGCGGGAAACCACCATCGGCGCCGCGCGGTGCTTGGCCATGCCTGCGGTCGACACCATCCGGGTGGGGCGAGAGCTCATTCGTCGCGATCCGGCGGCTTTGCTCGCGCCCGAGGAGTGCACTCCGGGCAGCCAGGCGTCGGACGCCCTCGCGAAGCGTCAGGCATACCTGCGGAGCCTGCCCCCGGCGTAGGGCTTCGTGCCGATCGGGCTCAAGGGCGCACCGCAGCAATGGCCGGACGTAAGATTGCGCCGCGCGGTGCGCATCAGGTGGTGGTTGCCGGGCGGTCCGAGGCCACGTGGGGAGGACGCGATTTCATGGACATGGTGAAACGGCTGGTGGCGGTTGTGCTCGTGGCGGTTGCAGTCGTCGTCGGGCTGAACCTCATCCTCACGCCGGTCTACCACGACGGCGGCCCGACTTATCCGGTGTGGCAAGTCATCAACTGGTTCATGGCGGTGGCGGTGCCGATTGCGCTGGTCGTGAGCGTTCATCGCAAGCGCGGCTTGGCCGGCAGCGGCGGTGACGCGATCACGCGTGAGTATCTGTCGGCCACCGCGGTGCTGTATGGATCGATCGCCCTCGTCATCCTGTTCTACTGGGGCTGGCTGTGGACGTTCTGGCCGGAGAACGAGACGGGGCTCGCGGCGCAGTCGCATATCAATCACTTCCCGTGGGTGGACGTGCTCTTCACGTGGGTGGTTGGAAACACGGGCTTCTACCTCTGGAGCGGCGCCGCGGATAGGTGAGGCGCGGGTGGCGGAATGGTCGGTGTTGAACGGGCGGCATGTTTAGCCTCCCCGGCTTCAGCATTGGCGACTCCTGGTTCGTCGTCAGCGACGGCGTGGCCCATGGCTTTTTCTGCACCTCGCCGGAGCCGCGCCCTTCCTGGAACTGGGATATCGGCCACGCGGTCAGCCGCGACCTGGTGCACTGGGATTTCCTCGGTTTCGCCCTGGAACGCGGCGGCGGCGAATCCTGGGACAGCCAAACCCTGTCCACCGGTTCCGTTCTCGCCTGGAAGGGGCGTTTCTGGATGGCCTATAGCGCCTTGCGCCGGAACGAGAACCCGCCCACGCGCAAGGTCCATCGCGTGGGGCTGGCCGTGTCGGACGACCTGTATAGCTGGACCAAGTGCGAGAGCAATCCGGTCAATGAGCGCGATCCCGGGCTCTACGAGCGCCTCGGCCCCGTGCACAAGGCGTTCGGCCAATGGCGCGATCCATTCCTCTTCGAGGTTGACGACCGCGTCTTTCAGCTCGTGTGCGCCCGGAGCAAGCACCCGGACCGCGGCCGCCGGGGCGCGGTTGGATTGGCCACCAGCCCGGACATGCGTGCCTGGCAGGTAAGGGCGCCGTTGGACGTGGACCCCATCGCCACCGAGATCGAGGTCCCGCAGGTGTACCGCATCGACGGGCGGTACTTCCTGTTGTTTTGCACCTCGGCCGACCGCATCGTCCCGTGGTTCAGGCGCCGATTCCCCAGCCACGCATTCCGCAATGCCGACTTTTCGATGGTCAGCGCGTCGCCGCTGGGCCCGTTTCGCATTCACGGCACGGGCGAGGTGCTGCCACCGGACGCTCCCGTGCAGCCCTACGCCAGCCGCCTCATCATGTGGCAGGGGCAGTGGGTCATGCTCGGCACGGCCACCGTCGACGGCACGCGCTGCATCTGCGACCCGATCCCGGTGGTTGCCACCGAGACTGGCATCCGGGCCGCTTGACGGCCAGCACCCGCAATCTCGAGCTCGGACCGGATTGGCGGATCGTTCTGTACATTGCCGGCCAAGGCGGCGAGTCCACCGACCATAGAGGTTGGAGAGGGTAAGGGTCCTGTGGCGCAGACAACCGTTGACTACTTTGCCGATCGTGGCTTCACCAACGAGGCGATCTATCGGACTGATATGGATCGGTGTGAGCCGGCCGAGGCGTTAGGCGAAGACCCACAGCATCGCCGGTGGCGTGCGATGGCCTTTGCCACCGACGACCTCGCCGGCACGATGCTGCTGGCCGGGCCGAACACGGCGGCGCCCACGGTGCGCTATCCGCTGGACATGCAGGGTTGGCACGCAGTGTCAATCGGCGTCTTGCCGTCGCGACCCGGCGAGAGCGACGGTCACGCGGTGCGCGTGCGGCTCAGTGACGACGCGGTCGAATCGATGCTTAACTCGGCCAGCGCCACGTCGAACCGCGTCCACGACAAGGCGATCGTGGAGATGTTCTGGAAGGTGGCGGACCTGACCGGCCAGGATCTCCACATCGGCCAGGTTGCCTGGCAGGAGGCCCCGGGAGACGGCATCGGCGCGGTGCGCTGCATGCACGCGCGGATCGCCTACGTCAAGCTCGTTCCGCTCACCGAGGCCGAGGTCGAAGCGACGCGCGCCGATCGGGCGGACGCTCGGAACCGCACGCTATTTGCGCACCAGGACGCGCACGGACCCCATTGGTTGTGGCGCATGACGACGGCGGATGAGGTGCGACGCGAGCTGGAGCCCTACCGCGACACCGACTTCTCACGCATGTATTGGGAATGCGGTCAGGGCGACCTGATGTACAACCTCACCAACATCGGGCGGCGCTGCACGTTCGACGGGCTGGACGACTTCGACCGCGTCGGCGACCGCCTGCATGCGGAAAGCTGGCGGTCCTTTGCCGCGCAGGGCATTGATCCACTTCGGGTCGCCCTGGACTACTGCCACGAGATCGGCATGGAGTTCCATGCCAGCTGGCGTGTGGCCGGTTTTCACTTTCCGCCGCCGCACGACCACTTCGACCATGGCGACGGCATCTACAAGCGGCATCCCGAGTGGCGGGGCGAGGACCGTAACGGCGTGCGCACGCCGCGCATGGCCTACAGCTTCCCCGAGGTTCGCGCCTATGCCGTGGACTTGCTGCGAGAGGTGGCGCAGCACCCGATCGACGGCGTTTGCCTGCTCTACAACCGCCGACCGCCGCTGGTCGAGTATGAGCGTCCGATCGTGGAGGGATTCACCCGGACGCATGGAGGATTCCCACGACTGCTGCCGCCGGACGATCCAACATGGTTGAAATACCGAGCGCAGACGCTGACGCAGTTCATGCGCGAGGTCCGGGAGGCGATGGATGAGGAGGCGGAGAAGCAGGGCCGGTCGAGCCGCATCCAGGTCTCGGCCATCGTCGGCGCCACCGAGCAGGAAAACCTGCAGATCGCGATTGACCTGCGCGCCTGGGTGGACGAGGGCCTGGTCGACACGCTGATTCCGTACTCGTCGGAGCTGGGCATGGACAGCTCGCTGGAGGCGTGGACGGATCCGGAGGCCGCCAGGTGGCTACTGGACTTGACCGAGGGCACGCCCTGCACGGTGGCGCCGAATATCATGCCGCGGCATTTGTCGCCGGCGGAGTTTCGCCGCCGCGCTGACGGTCTGTATGGAACAGGCGCGCCACACCTGTTCTTCTGGGACTGCGCGGGTCCCGCGGGCCGCGCGAACTACCAGGACATGTGGTCGTCGCTGCGGCGACTGGGGCATCGCGAGGAGATTGCCGCCTGGCGAGCGGCCGGCGAGGCGGAGCTGGTCACGCCGACCCGCAAGCTCAATCTCTTGGGCGACTGGGATCTGAGCTACCAGACGCCCGGGTAGGCCGCGTTAGGTTCGGTCCTCGAGGCGCAGCCAGCGCAGGCCGACGCAGCCCGTGGCGTCAGCCGCGGGATGCAGGACGCAGACGAGCTCGCGGCCACCGGTGGCTGCAATGTCGGGATAGCCGCAGCGCACGCCGTCGGCCTTCGGAGGCGGGCCGGAAGACGGGGCGGCCAGCCAGCCCAGGCGCCGCCAGGTCTCGCCGTCGTCCTCGCTGACGCTGCACGCCACGCCGGATCGATTGCCGCGCTCGTCGCGGTAGGCGCAGAGCACCGCGCTGGACTGGAGGCGGTGCAGCTTGATGTTGGCGCCGGCGAAGTCGGTCGGGCGCGGCTCGCTCCAGGTTCGGCCTTCGTCGGCTGAGTGGGCGAAGACACTGGGGTGACCGCCGAACACCCGCGCCACGGCGAGGAAGCGCCCATCGGCCAGCCGCACGATGTCCATATCGCCGAAGCCGAGTCGTGGGTGCTCGGCCACGATCACCGGCGGCGAAAAGGTGGCGCCGAGGTCGTCGGTGAAGGTGACGCCGGCACGCCAACCGACATCGCGTCCGGTCGTGCCGATGACGGCGAGCATGTGGCGGCCGTCGGCCAGTCGATGCGGATTGCTGGCGCCGTAGAGCTCCGTCCACCCTGGGAAAAGGCGGATTTCCGGGCTTACGGGTGACCATGTTTCTCCACGGTCGGTCGATGTCCGTGTGGCCATATGCCAGCCGGTACACGGCTCGTCGCCGGTCAGGGTCGGATCGATCTGGAGCCGGCCCAGCGCCAGCAGCAACCTCGTGTCGCTGAATGGCATGAGCCCGCCCATGTTGAGGCAGTCCCAGCTGGCTTTCGCGTAGATCGCTTCGGGTGTGGTCCATGTCGTCCCGTCGTCGTCGGAGCGCGCGACCATCAGCAGGCCGTTGTTGAGCCGGCGGGCGCCCGGGACGCGGCTGAAGCTGAGGACGAGCCGTCCGCCCGGCACCCGCGTCAGACTGGCCATGTGGTGGATGTGCGGCTCGTCGGAGGCAAGGAGCTTGCGCGCGTCCTGCACGCCGATCGGCGCGTCGGCAGGAAGGACAGGATCGCCGGGAGTCATCGAATCTGGTCCTCACGCGGCGTGCTGATCCGCTTAATCGGACTACACCTACATGGGTCTGTGGCCGAACCATGGTATTTGGCTGCGTGGACTTCACATGCCGTCCGCGCGATTGGCGCGACTGCGCTTGTGCGGATTTGGCTCGAGTGCCGCGCCGGCGCAGCTACGCGGCGGTAGTGGGCAAGATCGGCGCCGTTGTGCAGCCTGGTGATCCAACGCCGGCGGCCATCCTTGAATCGTCGCTTGACCCGAGGGGTGGATTCCCGCCTTCGCGGGAATGACGGATACCAAGCTCTCCACGATCCAGGCGGTACGCCGGAAGCCCTCGCATGCGAAGATGGCGGGCGCTGCAGGGTTGAAGGCACTCGCCCCGATGGCCGCGCAAGAGTCGCAAATCGTCGTCAACGACCTCTGGAAGGTCTTTGGCTCTCGACCGGAGCGAGTATTCGAGCCGGAACATGCCTCCAAGAGCCGCGCGGAGCTTCAGGATGAACTGGGCCTGGTCACCGGACTCCGCGAGGTGTCGTTCACCGTGGATAAGGGCGCGGTCTTCGTGGTCATGGGGCTATCCGGCAGCGGCAAGTCGACCCTGGTGCGATGCCTCATCCGGCTGATCGAAGCCACCAGGGGGCAGGTCTACTTCGACGGCGAGGACGTGCTCGGCTACACCCAAGCGCAGCTCATTGAGTTTCGCCGGCGCAAGACGGCGATGGTGTTTCAGCACTACGGGCTGCTCCCGCACCGCACCGTCATCGACAACGTGGCCGTCGGTCTCGAGATTCGCGGGATCGACAAACCGACCCGCTACCGGATGGCGGCCGAGACAATCGAAACCGTGGGGTTGAAGGGGTGGGAAAGCTATCGCCCGCACGAAATGAGCGGCGGTATGCAGCAGCGCGTGGGGCTGGCGAGGGCATTGGCGGTCGATCCCGACGTGCTGCTGATGGACGAGCCGTTCAGTGGGCTGGATCCGCTCATCCGCCGCGAAATGCAGGACGAGCTGGTCTCGCTGCAGACTGAATTGCACAAGACCATCGTGTTCATCACGCACGACCTCGACGAAGCCCTCAAGCTCGGTGACCGCGTCGCGATCATGCGCGACGGTCAAATCGTGCAGCAGGGTTCGCCGGAGGAGATCGTCACCCTGCCCAGCGATGACTATGTGACCGACTTCGTGCAGGATGTCTCGCGGGCCAAGGTGGTGCAGGCGCGGGCGATCATGGGCGAGCCCGACGTAGTCATCTACGAGCGGCAGGGACCGCGCGCGGCGCTGCACGCCATGCAGCAGCACAAGCTCGACGCCGTGTTCCTGATCAGTCAATCCTTCACCTTGCGCGGCATCCTCACCAGGGATCGGGCGACGGCCCTGGCCGCGCAGGGCGCCAGATCGCTCCACGGGGCGCCGGTGGACCAGGCGGTCACCACGTCTCCCGACACATTCATCGCCGACGTGATTCCGATCGCCGCCCAAAGTCAACATGCCGTGGCCGTCGTCAGCGACAACGGCAGCCTGCTGGGCGAGATTCGTCGGGCCGTGCTGCTAGAGGCCGTGGCGCAGGTCGGCTAGAGGAACTCGCATGGATCGACCAAACGCCGCGCCCCCCAACGTTGCACGCAGGTCCAGGCTCGTTCGCCTGATTGGCGACCCGGCGCGGCAACTCGCCGGCCGGATTCCGGTGCTGCCGGGCTATGCCCGCTGGGTTGTCGGAGCCTTAGTGGTCGTCATCGTCGTGCTTGTGTGCCTGGCCGTTTGGGGCTCGGAGATGGACTTTCCAACCACCGTGTCCGAGTCCCAGGTCGAGACATCGGGCGGTGGCGTGACGACGATTGAACGCACCGTGCGGGAGGTTGCCGGGACGGCCATCGATGACGCCGTGGACTGGCTCAATATTGAGGTGAGCTGGCTCTTCGACAGCCTCAGCTCGGCCGTCGATGTGGCCCTGGTGCGCATCGAGGATGTGTTGAGCTGGCTGCCGTGGCCCGCGGTCATTCTCGGTCTGGCCCTTGTGTCCTTCGCCGCCGGGCGCTGGCGTCTGCTGGGCTTCACCGTGCTGGCGCTGCTTTTCATCGGCTTTATGGACCTCTGGGAGAACACCATCGATACCGTGGCGCTGATGATCGTGGCGGTGGCGGTGGCGGTGCTTATCGGCCTGCCGGTGGGCGTGCTGGCGTCGCGCAGCCGGATCGCCGACAACATCTTGCGGCCCATCCTCGACGCCATGCAGACCATGCCCAGCTTTGTTTATCTGCTGCCGGGCATCCTGTTCTTTGGCCTGGGGAAACCCGCCGGAATCTTCGCCACCATCATCTATGCGGTTCCGCCGTTGATCCGGCTCACCAATCTGGGCATCCGCCAGGTGTCGCCGGAGACCATCGAAGCCGTCCGCTCGTTTGGCGCGTCTCCGTGGCAAGTCCTGGCGAAGGTTCAGATTCCCATGGCGTTGCCCACCATCATGGCCGGCGTCAACCAAACCACCCTCATGGCCCTGGGCATGGTCACCATCGCCAGCATGGTGGCTGCCGGCGGCCTTGGCGACGACGTGCTGCGCGCGCTGCAAAAGAACCAGCCCGGCAACGGACTCATCGCGGGTCTCGCCATCGTATTTCTGGCCATCATTTTCGACCGATTCACCCAGGCCGTGTCCCGCGGCCGACATGAAATTCGCCGCGCCGGATAGTCGTTGCGGTCCCACCGCCCGTCCCGCCCACCGGTGCTTCTTGCGTGTGCGATGCGGACCGATCCCCGGACAATTGGACCGTCATGGTGGCGCGGGCGGCGCGCTTCCTGGGCGGCCTGGTTGCCGGCGCTCGCGCATCGTTGCGCCGCGAGCTAAGGTGCTACCGCGACGGTGTTCGGTTTAACGGTTATGGGGAGGGCGTCAATCATGATGACTCGGTACTTGCGACTCGCGCTTATTCTCGCGGTGCTCGCCGTCATGGGCATCGCCGGTTGCGGGGAGTCTGAGCAGGAAGCGGAAGCTCCTGCACCGACCCTGGTTTTCAGCGATCTGAATTGGGATAGCGCCCAGCTGCAAAACCGCATCGCGCAGTACATCGTCGAAAAGGGCTATGGCTACCCCACGGACGTCGTTTTCGGCAGCACCCTCCCACTCTTCCAGGGCCTGCGGAACGGCGACAGCCACATCACGCTTGAGATTTGGCTGCCCAATCAGCAGGAGGCCTGGGACGAGGCGATCGCCAACGGCGAGGTGGTCTCAGTCGGCAAGAGCCTCGGCAACGACTGGCAATCGGGATTTGTGATTCCCGCCTATCTCCAGGAGCAATACCCCGAGCTCGATAACGTCGAAGACCTCAAGGACGACCAGTTCAAGCAGATCTTCGCGACGGCGGCCAGCGGCGGCAAGGCGCGGCTGGTTTCGTGCGTCATCGGCTGGGCCTGTGAGGAGAACGTGGCGGCCCAGATCGAAGCCTACGGGCTCACCGATCACGTGGAGGTCATCAACCCCGGTGACGGCGCCGCGCTGAACGCCGATCTGTACGGCGCCTACGAGAAGGGCGAGCCGTGGCTTGGGTACCAGTGGGGAACCAACGAACCGGCGCTGGTGCTGGACGTGGTTCGTCTCGACGAGCCTGCGTACAGCGACGAATGCTGGTTGACCACCAAGGCGTGCGGCTTCGAGGACGCGACCATCCTGATCGCGGTGCATCCCGACCTGCTGACTACCGCGCCTGAAGTCGTCCAGATGCTGCGGGCCTGGGATCTCAACATCGAGGTCTACAAGCCGATCGCCCAGTGGCTGCTCGACAACCCCGACGCCAGCACGAACGACGCCGCGATCTGGTGGCTGAAGAGCAACCCCGACATCTGGGGCGCGTGGGTGACTCCGGAGGCCGCCGAGGCCATTCAGGCAGCCCTCGACGCCGACGAGATTCCGGACGGTTGGCCCACGGCTTCCTAGTCGAACATCGGGAGTCGGCGGCGGCGGTTCTTCTAGGCCGTCGCCGCCTGCTCGACCCGGAACGAATAGAGTTGCGCGTCGCGCAGGATGAAGCGCAGCCGCCGGTGCGGCAGGCGGTGGGTATAGACCTCTCCGCCCAATGAGGGGATGTCGACCGGAAGGCGCGAGTCGCCGCGCCACGTCACGGTGTGCGCGATGGCGTCGCCGGTAAAGACGTCGCAGTCATCGCGGCCACAGCCGGCGAGGACGCGGTCGTGCACGTCCAGCGCCTCGACCTTGATGTAGCCCTCGGGGCCGCAGGCGGCGTTGATCACCAGTCGTTGACCCGGCGCGACCCACGGCTGGGTGAGGATCATGCCTTCGCGCATGCGGTCGGCATCGAGCGACACGAAGCCGAACTTCCTCAGCTTCGCCAAACCCAGGCCGAAGCCCACCAGGTTCATGTCCCACGCCTCGGGGGCGTCCAAGCCCTCTTCCTGGCCATGGATCCACCAGTCGTGATGGGACTTGGACCCGCCGTGGAACACCAGCCACTCCGGTCCGTCCACGTCGGGAAACCGGGGCAGGCTGGTGTAGAACTGATTCCACGACCCCGGCGGTCCCAGCGGCAGCCAGGCTTGCCCGGGAAACAGCCGCTGCCACGTGCGTCCGTCGCGACTATGTACCAGCTGCACGTCGAGCGTGTTTTCGACCATGTGGAACACCTGGATGAACCCGATCCACTGGCCGCCGAGCGACATGGCGCTCATGCTGTAGAAGGAGTCGTCAATGTTGTCGAGCAGCGGGTCGGGCGCCAGGATCAGCCGCGGTTCGCTCCAGTGCAGGTAGTCGCGGCTCTCCGAGAGGTAGATGCGGCGGCGCCCGCGGCGGTTCGGCGCACCGGCGGACGCGTCCCAGGTCGGATGGCCACCCAGTTCGGTGGCATGCAGCGGCCGCGCCCGCGGCGCCAGGCTCATCCAGGGATGACGGGTGAAGAGCAAGTAGGTGCCTGTGTCCGGATCAAATGCGGGCTGCGCCGAATCTCCGATGCGGGTGCCGGTCCGGCCGACGGTCGGACGGTCGTCGCTTACGGTCCAGCGAATGCCGTCGGATGAATAGCCCACGCGGACGTGCGCGCCCGGCTCGTCGCTGGCCACGGCATATCCCGGCGGCACCATTACGTGGAAGCCCTTATAGCGACGGCTGGGATCGTATTCGAGCGGGTCGTCGAATACGGAAAGGCCCCACACGCTCCCGTAGGCCTCGCTGCCCAGGATGATGTTGGTGTCGTGGCCGTTTTCGTGCACCAGGCCGAGCGGGGGCTTGATCCACTCGAAGCCATCGTCGGAGTAGGCGTAGCACACGCGCAGGCGGCCGTTGGCCCAGTCGATGAAGGCGCCGCCCTTGCGCGCCAGCCGCTCGCGGTCGACGTTGAGATCGGTATAGGTGCAGTGGAGGCGCTGCGTCTCGGGATCGCGCCACAAGCTCCAATCCACGCTGCTGAAGTAGGGCACGTGTTCCCAGGGCCGGTCACGCTGGATGAAGGGGCTGCCGTCGACGCTCACCGGTCGGTGGAGGCGGCGCGTGACGTGCTGCACCTCTTCGATCAGACCGTCGTCGAAGAAATACTGCGGCGTGTCGCCGATGATCAGTTGCGTGGCGTCGAGCTGGCTCAAGGTCCCTCCAAGCTCGGTCCGCGCCTGCCGCGCCTGCCGCGCCTGCCGCGGCTCGCGCGCCTCGGCGGCGCTTGCCGGAAACCGCTCGGGCGGGCCGATTGCCTGGCGGGATGATGCCTGTTTGCGGGGGTCTGGCGCTATTCCACTCGCCGCGGTCCACCGACGAAGCGTCTCGTCAACGGTGTGACGTTCGGCCGGCGCCGTTGCAAGATATGTAGAGCCGCTAAACGCGAGATTTCCGCCAGGTGAAGCACACGGAGACCCGACCGGGCGCCGGGCGACTCCTCCCGCCGCGGCCGTCCGGCAGGACCGCGAGCATTGCGCAGTTCTACTGGCGGCGCCGGCTGATTCCGGGCTTCCTCTTCTTGGTCGTGGTTTCCGCCGTTGGGGTGGTCGGATTCATCATGATCGAGGGGATGGCCCCGGTGGACGCCCTCTACATGGTCGTTATCACCCTCAGCACCGTGGGATTCGCGGAGGTGCACACGTTGTCCACGGCGGGGCGCGTATTCACCTCGGTCTTGATCGTGGCCGGCGTCGGTACACTCGCCTGGACGGCGGCGAACTATATCGAGTATCTCGCCGAAGGCCATCTGGGGGCACACTTTGCGCGCCGCCGGCGCGCGAGGCTCCTTTCGCACATGCAGGGTCACTACATCGTCGGGTCGTATGGCCGCGTAGGCTCGCGCATTGCTCGCGAGTTGCGCAGCGACGGCCGCGACGTTGTGGTGATCGACGTCGACCCGGCGCGGGTCCAGACGGCCGCCGATGACGGCCTCGTGAGCATTGCCGATCGCGCCTCGTCGGATGCGGCGCTCACCGAGGCGGGCATCGAGCGCGCCGCCGCCTTCATCGTCGCCACCGACGACGACGCCGAAAACGTCTACGCCGTGCTGGCGGCTCGCGTGCTGGCTCCGAACGTGCCGGTCATCGCGCGCGCCGCATCGGACGAGGCAGTCCGGCGATTGCAATCGGCCGGCGCTCTGCGCGTGTTTTCGCCGCCGATCGAGGGCGCGCTGAGCATGGTCGACTTCATCCGGCGGCCCAACGTGCGGGACGTGCTCGACCAGCTGCTCGATCCTCACGCGCCTGGCCTGGACATCCGCGAAATGACCGTTTCGGGCAGATCCGAGCTAGTTGGCGAAACCGCGAGCGCGTTGTCGCTCCAGGAGCCTGGGATATCGACTCTGGCCCTTGTCCGGCGGGGGCGTACGGAGATGGCGCCGTCGACGGACCGCGTCCTCGAGGCCGGCGATGTGTTTGTGGTCGTGGGCGTCCCTGAAGCCTTGCAGCGACTGTTCGAGCGTTATGAACTGGTCGACGCGCTGCCCGTACCCTCCAAACAGCGCACAGCCTCGAAGTAGAACTCATCAAGCGTTGGCGCGTTCGGTGGAAGCCCCGCTCGCGCGTGCGGCAGAATGGTCGGCAGAACGTCATGCGGTCGGGGAGATGATCGTGATGCGACAAGCGATCCTGGTCGGGCTGTCGGCCCTGTTGCTCATTGTCGTGGCGGGCTGCGGCGAAGCGGAGCCGGAAGGGCCTCCGGTCTACGACGCCTACCCGGAGATGGAGATTGATCCGCTCCGGCCCTACAGCGTCACCTTCACCACCAGCGTCGGACGCATCAGCTTCGTCCTGAATCCCGAAGAGGCGCCGCTGGCGGTCAACAGCTTCATTTTCCTCGCCAACAGCGGCTACTACGACGGTGTGGCGTTTCATCGCATCGTCCCCGGGGTGCTGGCTGAAACCGGGGACGCCACGGGCACGGGCACCGGCAACCCGGGCTACACCTTCGAGGTCGAGCCGCCGCAGCGGCCTTACCAGCGGGGAGGCATTGCCTTGGCCAATGATGGGACGCCGAATTCAAATGGATCGCGCTTCTTCTTCATCCTCGGCGACCTTGCGGGAAGTGCCGAAGCGCCGCATGACTACACCGTCTTCGGCCACTACAAGGAAGACCACGCGCCGTCATTGGCCACGCTCGACAAGATCGAAGCCGCCCAGGAAGAAGTCACGATCTTGTCGCTGAGGGCCACGGAAGGCTGCCTGCCGAGCTGGGGCGGCTACGGCCCGTGCTAGGACCGATGGCGGGCACCACCTAGCTCGATCCATGGGCGTCCACGCCGTCTTGTTGGCGCATGGCGCCGATGAGCTAAACCGATGGGTCGGGCGGCGGCGGATGACGGGTCGTCGATCCGCATGTCGGTCGCGCTACCTTCACCATACTCCTGTCAGGTGCGGCAGAATGGTTGGCGGACCCAGGGGCTGACGGGGGTGGAGCGCATGATGCGGCGAGTGACACTCCTTGGGCTAGTTGCCCTCATGCTCATCGCGGTGACGGCGTGCGGCGAGGCGGAGCCGGAAGGGCCGCCGGTCTATGAGGCCTACCCACCGATGGGGATTGATCCGCTCCGGTCCTACAGCGTCGTTTTCACCACCAGCGTCGGACGCCTCACCTTCCAGCTGCTTCCGGAAGAGGTGCCGCTGGCGGTCAACAGCTTCGTTTTCTTGGCAAGGGAGGGTTACTTCGACGGCGTGACGTTTCATCGCATCGTTCCGGGAGTGCTTGCCGAAACGGGCGACGCGACGGGAACGGGCACCGGCAACCCGGGCTACACCTTCGAGGTGGAGCCGCCGCAGCGGCCCTATGAACGCGGTGGCATCGCCCTGGCCAACGACGGGACGCCGAACTCCAACGGATCGCGCTTCTTCTTCATCCTGGGCGATCTCGCGGGCAGCGCCGAGGCGCCGCATGACTACACGGTCTTCGGCCATCTGAAACCGGATCACGCGCCGTCGGTGGCAACGCTCGACAAGATCGAGGCCGCCCAGGAAGAGGTCATCATCCGGTCGCTGCAGGTCACCGAGGGATGTCTGCCGAGCCGGGGCAATTACGGGGCATGCTAGGGCCGACTTCGGCCAACGCGCAGCTCGCTTCATGGGTGCAGGCGCCATCCGAATGGGCGCGTGGCGCCGGCGAGTCGAGCCGATGGGCCGGGCGGCTGCGGATGACGAGTCCTCGACCCGCATGGCGGATGCGGTACGTTCACCATGCCCCTGTCAGGTGCGGCAGAATGGTAGGCGGACCCAGGGGCTGACGGGAGAAGCGCAGGATGCGGCGAGTGACACTTCTTGGGCTGGCGGCCCTAATGCTCTTCGTCGTGACGGCGTGCGGCGAGACGGAACCGGAGGGGCCGCCGGTCTTCGATGCCTACCCATCGATGGAGATCGATCTGCGCCGGTCCTACAGCGTCATCTTCACCACCAGCGTCGGACGCCTCACCTTCCAGCTGCTGCCGGAAGAGGCGCCGCTGGCGGTCAACAGCTTCATTTTCCTCGCCAACGAGGGCTACTACGACGGCGTCGCGTTTCATCGCGTCGTCCCCGGCGTGCTCGCCGAGTCGGGCGACGCCACCGGAACGGGCACCGGCGATCCGGGGTACACCTTCGAAGTGGAGCCGCCGCAGCGGCCCTACGAGCGCGGAATGATCGCGCTGGCCAACGACGGGACGCCGAACTCCAACGGCTCGCGGTTTTTCTTCATCCTGGGCGACCTCGCGGGAAGCGCCGAGGTGCCGCACGTGTACACCGTCTTCGGCCATCTGAAACCGGATCACGCGCCGTCGGTCGCCACGCTCGACAAGATCGAGGCGGCGCAGGAAGAGGTCATCATCGTGTCGGTGAAGGCGACGGAGGGCTGCCTGCCGAGCGGTGGTCCTTTCCAGTGCTCATGACGGATCTTGGACTCGCACGGGAGTCGCGCTCCGTCTAGCCAGGTTCAGGGTAGGTGCGGCAGAATGTCGGGTGGACCCTGGGCCTGACGGGGAGACGGGTGCCATGCGGCGAGTGACAATCCTTGGGCTAGCTGCCCTAGTGCTCATCGTCGTGGCCGCGTGCGGTGAGTCCGAGCCCGAAGGGCCTCCGGTCTACGACGCCTATCCGACGATGGAGGTTGAAGATCAGCGGGGCTATAGCGTCACCTTCACCACCAGCGTCGGGCGCATCCGATTCGTGATGTTGCCGCAGGAAGCACTGCTGGCGGTCAACAGCTTCATCTTCCTGATCAACGAGGGTTACTACGACGGCCTCGCGTTTCATCGGGTGGTCCCCGGACTGTTCGCCGAATCGGGCGACGCGACGGGCACGGGCACCGGCAACGCGGGCTACACCTTTGAAATCGAGCCACCGCAGCGGCCGTACGCGCGCGGACTGATTGCCCTGGCCAACGACGGGACGCCGAACTCCAACGGATCGCGGTTCTTCTTCATCCTCGGCGACCTGGCCGGAAGCGCCGAGGCGCCGCACGAGTACACGATCTTCGGCCATGTCAGGGAAAACCATGCGGTGTCTTGGGCGACGTTGGACAAAATCGAGGCCGCGGAGGAAGAGGTCACCATCCTGTCGACGGTCGCGACCGAAGGTTGCCTGCCAGCCTGGATGGGCTTCGGCCGGTGTTGATGTCGAGGTGCGCCATCCTCGGAGTCGACCGCTAGGCGCCCAGGCCGCTCGCTCGGGCAGGTCGTCACGCCAGTTGGACGCCGGCTGCCGCCAGCAATGGCGGGTGGAGATGAGGGGACTCCAACCCTCATCATGCAACCCAAACCTGTTAAATGGCATCCGCGCGACCGCTTCTGCTCATATTTTGTGCATAGTTTCCGGCCAAAGCGTCCGCCAAACGGTCGGCGGCGGCGCGTTTCGTGGTGCTGTGCGGGTGCACGTAGCGGTCGGCCGTCATCGCGATCGAGCTATGCCCAAGCATCTCGGAGACCGTCACCAGGTCCACGCCAGCGGCGATAGCGAGCGTGGCCGCCGTGTCTCGCAAGTCGTGGATTCGTAGTTTCGGCAGACCGGCCACGCGCAGCGCCTCGGCAAACCAGCGGGTGAGCGTGTTCGGCCCGATGGGTACGCCGTGCGTCCGGGCGCGGCCGTCCAGTCGCGTGAACACAAAGCCGCGGTCCTCGTAGGCCGATCCCAATTCCGCCCGCAATGCGTCCTGCTCGTCTTTGTGACGCTTCAGCACCACCATGGCTGGCTCGCCGGCGTGGACCAGGCGGTCCGTCCCGGTTTTGGTCGGCCCGAGGCCAAAGCCGCCGCCCGGCTGCCGGGTGAGTTGCTCGTGCACGTGGATCGTCCGGTGAGTGAAGTCCACCGCATCCCAGCGCAGCCCCAGCGCCTCGCCGCGCCGTAGGCCCGTATGGAGCAGCAGGTGGACGATGGGATAGAGCTGCCGAAGCCGCGCGTTGCCCATGCGGCACACGTCTAGGAGGGCTTGCGCCTCGTGGACCGCCAGCACGCGGTACTCGCGGCGCCGCCGTGGCGGCAGTGCGATACCTACGACCGGATTCGTGGTGAGCAGGCGACGCCGGACGGCGAGCTTGCCCAGGGCGCCCAGTACAAGCCTCAGGGTCTCCGCCGTGGCGACTTTGCCCTGGTCCACGACCAGGTCGACGCAATGTTGAACCTCCCCGTGCGTCAGCCGGTCGAGCCGGATATGCCCCAGCGTCGGCACGACGTAGGTCTGAACAACCGTGTCGTACCGCCGCCAGGTGCCGAAGGTTCGCGTCCGCTTGATCTGCGCCAACCACTGTGCGGCGAAGGTGGCGACGGTGAGGCGGCCGTGGTCGACGTTTAGACCGACCTCCAGGTCGCCGATAAACTTGCGCCACTCACGCTGTAGCTCGCGCTTGGTGCGCGCGGTCACGGTTCGAGCTTTATATCGCCCTCCGCCGACGTGGACCCTGAGCTGATACCGATGATTGCCGCGCTCGGTGACGGAGCCGGGCAGGGAGCCGGCGCGCGTCACGTCGGCAGCCGCACGATCTCGGCGTCGGCCTCGGGCGCGTCGGGCATGAGCGCGCCGGCTTCGAGCGCCTGCATGAACCGACGGCGCGGAATGAGCATTCTCATGCCGGCCCTCATGCAGGGAATCGTCCCCCGGTGAATGGCCGTACGCACGAATCCCGGGCCGACACGCAGGACGGCGGCCACTTCCTCGACGGTCCAGAATTCTTGCGCGTGGAGACTCGCCAGTTCGTCGGCGGTCAGGAGTCGGCGGGGAACCTTAGGCATCGTCGCCATCGTCGGCAACCTCAAGGCCAGAGGCGAAGTGAATACGCACGTGCGGCTCCCACGGTGGCCGCCAATCGGGCGCGTTGCTCCAGGTGGCGATCCGCGAGTACCCATCGGCCGGCGGCTCCGGGTCGATCCAAATCCAGTAGGTCTCGCCGTCACGCTTCCACCAACCGTTGGGTACTTGGTGATAGCCACTGGCCGCTGGGTCGAATTCTGGGTCCGGCGGGAATACCACGCGCTGTGTGCGCCAATCCGCCGCCGGCGACGTGGCCTGTATGCGGATGTACTCCTGAAGCGTCAATCCCCATTCCGCGGCAAATTTCTTCGCTACTCGAAGGTCGCCGGGGTGGAAACGAGTATTGATTTGCTGCCCCTTCATGCCAAGCCTTTCTGTTGGCCGGGGAGTAGTGGACCGTCACTTCCCTGCCAATCAGGATACCACGCTGGCCATTCAGGATACCAGATGGTGTCAGGAGCGTAGCCCGCACCGCCGGAGGGTAGTGTCCGGTTTTGACAACTTCCGGCCGGGGGACGCCATGGGGCTACCATAGAGGAGCCGGTTGGCAGAAAAAGAAGTGGCCGTGCCTGAATGCGTCGTGGCCTTCCTCAAAGAGTGGGCACCGACCCTGTGGTACATGGCGGGGTTGCTGGGGTTCTGGGTTGGCGCGGGCGTACTGACCTTTCGTTCTGCCGTGAGGGCCTGGCACTCCAGGGGTTTCCAGCGGGTGGCGGGGCAAAACGCAAAGGGCGTGCAGAGCTTTGCCGAGTATGAGCCATCCGCCGATCAAGCCGTGTGGGTGTACTCCAGCCTGTGGGTGCTGGTGGTGGCTGCCATCCTTGGGCCTGCGTCCATCGTGTTCGCGTTGATCTACTGTCGTTACCTCAGCGACACCTAACGGGTGTCGTCGCCGTCGATCTCGAACGCGACCGTGTGCTTGGCGCAGGTGTCCAGTTTCAGGCGGCGGAGCGCCGCTCCTTGTGGCAGCCGTGGCACTTGCGCAAGCGCCGACTACGTGGCATCGCCCACCGCGTAGGGCGACGCCGGCGCGAGCGCCAGCCATTGCGCCACGTAGGGCCGCACGATGGCGGCTAGGTCCAGGCCGAGCGTGCGCTCCAGCGGGTCCGGCAAGTGCCGGAAGTATTCGGCCTCTTTCGGCCCGATCTGCTCGCGTTTCACGTCCATGGCATCGCCCGTCAGCTCGCGCGGATGCCGCACCAGGTCAGCCGCGATCAGGATCGCCGCCGCCTCGATGCCCGCCGGTACGCCGGTGGTGCCGATGCCCGCGCGCGGCCATGCGGTCGCTTGGCTGGCTTGCGCCTTGGTCCCGCGCCACGGCAGCCGGTCCAACGCGCGCGTCGCCGTCACCAGGGCGCGGCGCTTGGCGTCCGTTTCGGCGGCGTTCCATGTGGTCCGCTGCGGCCCCGCCTCGGCCAGCATGTAGGCGTTGGCTTCGGCGACGCTGGCATAGGTCGGTATCGACGTGCTGCCCAGCGTCACGCTCGACAGGCTCACGCGGCATCCTCCAGGCCCATCAACCGCAGCGCCTGGTCGGCGTCCACGTCGCCGCGCATGAGCGCCGCCGCCCCGCGTGCGAGGCCCTGGAGGTCGCGGTCGAATGCCGGCAGCGTGAGCCGTACGCTCGCGTCCAACTGTTCGGACAATTCCGCCGCCATCAGCGCGAGCCGCGGCGCTACCCAAAGCTGGCGGAACGCGCGCACGGCGTCCACGTCGCCACGCGAGTACTCGCGCGAGAGGCCGCACGCCGCCAGCATGGTCGCCTCTACGTCGGTGCGCAGCTGCACGGCGTCCTCGTCCGGTTCCGCCCGCGTTGCCGCCATCTCGTAGTAGTCCGACGGCCGGCGCTGCGACGCGCGCGCGTCCACGTTGGGCGCGCCCGGCACGCCGCCCGTGCTGACGATGATCGGCGAGCCGCGCGAGTGCGCGTTCTTGGTCGCACTGCGCAGACTGTCGGCGACGGCCTGGAGCGCGGAGTCGGGGTCGCCTTGGGCGGCCAATTGCTGATAGCTCAGATTCCAGTCGGCCGGCAGCGCGCGAAAACTCACGATGCGCGACTCCGCCAACAGGCTCAATTGGAGCGCCAGCGCCGTCGCAGCGTCCGCCGTGCCGTGCCACGGTCCCAGGCCGCCGTCGGCCCAGTCGTGCACGACTAAGGCGTCGCGCGCTATCGGCGCGTCTCGGTCTGCGCCCGTGCGCCGGATGCGCCACGGGTCGCGCTTGGTCACGGTCACGGGATCCAGCGTGGCGGATCCATCCACGATGCGGATCTCATGGGTGGCGCTGCCGTCGCGGATCAGCCGCTCGCCGACGTTGGCGAGATAGCGCGCGCTCACGGCCGGCGGCGCGCCGGCCACGTCGGCGCTCGCCAGCACGGCGGCCCACGCGCTAGACGCGGTGCGCCGCGCTTGCGTCGTCTGTGGCCCAACGCTGCCAGCGGCGGCGGCGGCCAGCGCTTCGGCCAGTGTGTCGGTATAGCTGGCGCGGTGCTCGGCTCGCCAGAATCGGAGCCTCACAGCCACAGCCGCCGACTCTCGCCAGCCGCGACCGGCTGACGCGTGGCGTCCTCTGGCAGCAGCCAGCGCTCGCGCGTCGCCAGCGTGATCGCCGTGAGTATCGGGTCGCGGACGACGCCGACGGTGATCGCGTCGCCGGCGCTTAGGCCCGTGCCGGCCTCCTGGATGTCTTCGACCACGCCGGTAAACGTCGGGTCGGGATAGACACGGTTGCCAGCGGCCAGCCACGCGCGGATGTCCTCCGCGCCGCTCGTCTCCGGCAGCTCGGGCACGTCGAACGTAAAGCCGCCGTTGCGCTCCTTGGCGAGCCGTAGCGTGCCGCCACTGTGCGACGCCAGCGGCGAGCGGTCGAAGTAGAGCGCTACGTCGCGCGTGCCGGGCGCGAAGTCCTCCGGCAGATGCACCAATCCTTGCGGGCGCGTTTTGCGACGTCCACGGCCGCCGGCGCGCTCGATGCGCTCGCGGCCCATGTCCCAGCGTCCCGACAGTCCGCCGCCGCGTCCCAGCGTCGCGGCCTGCCGCACTTCGACGCTTGCGCCGGCGTAGGCCGGCTGCCGGCCCTCAAGTAGCGCAATGCCGAGTAGCGCGGCGCTGCCGATCACGCGCTCGCCGCCCATCCGCCGCTCCTTGAGCGCCTCGAATTCCACGCTTGCGCCCGTCGCCGTCACGGGCCGCGATAGACGCGCCTCGAAGCGCAGCGCGTCCGGCCCGTCCACCATGCGCAGCGTGCCGTCGTTCAGCGCCGCCAGTGTGTCGCCGGCGTCGTGGTTGCGATTCGCCACCAGGCCGGGCGCGTACAGCACCGCACCTGGTTCCCAGCGTTCAATCACGCGCTCGCCGCTCGGCAGTAGCACGTCGGCGCGCTCGCCGTAGGGCATGGCGACGCCTCGAGCGGTCCGCCCGTCCAGCTCCAGGTCGCGCGCGCGCCGTTCGATCACGGCGCTAGGTGACGTACTTGACGCGCTTGAAGCTGGCCGGGCGCGGTAGCGCGAAGTTCCACAAGTACTCCAGCGTCAACGCGACTTCGCCACTCTTGGCGGCCGTGTACGGGTCGCGAATCAGCCGGCCCGAATTCCATACGGGCGCGACGCCGGCGTTGGCGATGCCGCGCCCCAGGCCGATGAACGCGCCGAAGTCGCCGTTGGCGGTCGCCGTTTCGATCTCGCCTCGCGTGCGCCACGTGACGCCGTTCTCCCGCAGGAATGCGGCTAGTGTTTGGTTTGAAGTGTCCGGCGCCGCGATGGTCGCCAACCACAACGTGTTGGAGCCAACGGTCGCGACCAAGCGCACGTCGCCAAGGCTGCCGGCGTGGATGCCATCGACGAAGCCGGCCAGCACTTCCAGCACCTTGTCGGGCTTGATCTTGTTAGCTTGCGTAAGCGTGCTTTCGGCAATGGCCGCCGTGGTGAGGCCGGTGATGTCGGCGCTGTTTTCGTTCGCGCCCGCGTCGCCGACGAAAATCGTCCGGTCGATCTTCTCCACCATCGCGGCTCGTAGGTCAGCCCGGATGGCGTCGGCCAGGCCCGGCAGCCGCGCGTCGTCTTCGACGCTGTAGACGGCTCGCACGCTATTGCGCGTCGGCTTGACCTCCGTGACGGTCGCCGTGATGGTCGCGTCGACCGCGGCCTCGGTGCGCCCGCGCTGCGCCGGCGCCGCGTTGCTGCCGATGACCGGATAGGCGCGCACACCGGCCGGCACGCTCGGCATGGTGATGCCCAACGCGCCCGCCGCCGCGTCGGCGAACAGGCGATCTAACCAGGTCCCTTGCGTGGTGCCGGCGTCGCCGTCCACGGCGGCCCGGTGCTCCGCGCCATCGTCCAGAAGGTCCAGGGGGAAGCGATCCGCCGGCACGTCTAGCGCCTGGTTGTACTCGGCAGCCGCGCCGCCGGTCACGCCATGACCGGCCAGTGCGCCGCGGATGTAGTCGCCGAAGTCCACGCGCGAGCGCAACTCCGTCAGCTGGTGATCCTCGCCGCCGCCGCCATCGCCGTCACCATCGCCGCCGTCGCCTTCGACGGTGATCGCCGCGCGTAGCTCGACTTCGCCGGCCTGGTAGTCGGCCGTCAGGGTCGCGAGTGCGGAGCGCTCCTCATCGGTGCGCTCCTCTTGCGCCAGGAGCGCGTTGATTCGCTCGCGGCGCTCCGACTGCTTGACTTCGATTTTCTGCCGGGTGGTCATGGGTCCTCTTTCTGGCGCTAGTAAAAGCCGCCGATGATGGCCGGTTCCGGTTCCGCTGGGATCGCGTCGGCGACGTGCCGCCGCCACTCGCGGCGCGACGTGCTCACGCGGCCATGGCGCAAGCCGTGGCAGTGGGCGCACAACGCGATCAACTGGCGCACGTGGGGGAACGGGTCGCCGCCGTCGCCGATGGCGTCCACGTGGTGGACTTCAAGCCGCCGCGCCGGCTCGCCGCACTGTTCGCAGGCACCCCGCGCCCGCCGCCGCACACGACCGCTGAGCCGACGCCAAAGGGACGAAGCGTAGACCTTGCTGACCTTGCGACGGGCGCGGGTGTGCATACAGATAGTTTACACAATGCACACAAAACGTTTACATCCGCTGCAAACCACGACAAAGCGCCGATCCCCGCGGCGTCTACCAGGGCGTCACCATCACGGCCGGCGCCGGCATTGGCGCGGCGGCGGCGCGCGATCCCTCGGCGATGGCCTGCACGGCGGCCGTAAGCGCGTCGATGCGGCCATGCGCTCGCGCCCGGTCCAACTTCGGATTTCCCGCCGCGTCGTACAGCACGGCCGACTCGGCGATGGCGGCCTCTAGCGCCAGGCTGCGGCCCAGCCGCACGCGCCGCTCGATGATCGCCGTTTGGGCGGCTCGCACGTCTTCGGAGCCGTCGCGCCAGCCCAAGCCGCGAAACTCGCGCGGCCAGTGGATGCCGGCGGCGTCTAGCGCGTCGTGCGCTTCGGCCTCGCGGTAGCGGTCGCCCACCACGGCGGCGACGGGCTGGCCGGCCAGGTCGTCCACCAAGTCCGCCAGGAAGTGCCGCACGGGCGTCACTCGGCCGGCATAGGTCCGCAGCTCGCCGCGCCGCGCCAGGTCCACGTAGAGGCCGCCGCAGCCATCGGCGCGCCCGCGCTCCCATAGGTCCGGTTCCGTGCCGCACGCGACCCACGCCTCAAGGCGGCCCGACGCCGGCCAGTAGGCGGCCGCGGCCGTGAGGCTCGCACTGCCGCCCAAGTCGAGGCCCACGACGCACAGGCCCTCGCGCGCCGGCGGCGTCGGCATGACGCACGCCTGCCAGTCGGCCAGCGCGACGAACGGGTCGGAGACTACTTCGCTTGCTCCGAGATTCAGCCGCAGCGCGCGAAACCGTGCGGCGGCGGAGGCATCCACCTTGGCGCGCTTCGCCTCGGTTCGGTAGGCGGCCAGCAACGGCGCGAACGCGGGCGCGCGTAGGCTCGGGTTGGCTTTCTCCCACGTGCGCCGGCGGAACGGCTCGCCAGTGCCGACGTGCGCTTGCGCGAAGTCCGCGCCGCCGTCCAACAGGCGCCCGAACCAGTGCCGATCATCCGCCGGTCGCGTGCCGATGGCCAGCAGCCGCGCGTCGGCCTGTTTGCCGAGCGCCGTTTCGAGCGCCGCGAACATGGCATCGGCTTGCCCTCGCGGCCATTGCGCCGGCTCGTCGGCCAGAATCAGAGCCGGTGCCGGCCCGTGTAGGCGGTTGGGATCGCTGCCGACGCAGCGCAGCCGCTGGCCGGTGGCGCGGTGCGTCACCCGCGCGGCGTTCGCCGAATCCTCGACCCGCCAGCCCCTAGGCTCGGATTCAAGCGCGGGTCGGAGAAAGGCAAGCGCGTGCTCGAAGGCGATTTTTCCTTGGGCAAAACTGCTCGCGATAATCAGCGTTTCGCCGCGCGGTCGCGCCAGCGGTCCATTGGGCATCAAGGCGGCAAGCGCGAGCGCCGCCGTCGTAGTCGTCTTCGCGCCGCCGCGCGCCATCGTGAGCGCCGCCGTTTGCACGCCGGGCCGCAACGCGCCGTGAATCCATCGGCGCTGCCATGGCATCAGCACCAGGCGCTCACCCGCTGCGGCGCCTTGGGTAATGCGCAGCCGTTCGAGGCCCGCGATTACGTCGCGAGCGGTGCTGCCCACGCGCCTAGCTCGCGCTCAACGTCGCCGTCGCCGTCGCGCTGCATGGTGACGTAGTTATGCGGCACTTCCAGCGCTAGGCATTGCTCAAGTTCGTTTGCGGTGCCGTCGCTGACTCCATCGTGAATCAGCAGCACCCGATCGGCGTCTTTGACGATGGCGATGGCGCGATGATGGTATGCGCCGGTCCGTCGCTTGCGATGGTCGGCAAAGTGCAACGTGAGAGGCAGTGCTAAATCGCGGGCAACGTCGCGCGCAACTTGTGAGACACCTTCAGGCTCACCCGCCGTCACGATGCCGCGTACGGCATGGCGCGAGATTTCGGCCAGCAACGCGCGGCGCACGGCCGGCCCGCTCAGGCTGCGGCTGCCGAAAACCGCTAGGCGCTCGCGAATCTGCATGGCTCAAGGCTGGCAGCGGAGCGCCGCGTGTGTGGCGTCCGAAGTCCCGAAACGCTTCGGACGGCCCCAGGGTGGACGCGGGGGGACCCCAGCATCGCGCACCACGCCTTGCCACCACATGCGCTCAGCCACGGTTGCGCCGGGCTGCAGCCGCGAGGCACTTCTGGCAGCGGCTCCGCCCGTCACTCGCCTGGCGACCGCACTGGATGCAGCGGCCCGCCGCTCGCCATCGGGCTCGACGGGCGCGCATGTAGTCGCGTTTGCGGATGACCTGGTGCGGATTGCGGCGCAGGTAGTCGCGCACGGCGGCCGTGTTCGCCGCCGTGCACGCCTCGCAGCGGCAGCGATGGTTGCCGTATCCGCCGCGCGTGCCGCTGGCCGGGCCGGCGATGCACTCAATCATCGGCGGTTCGCGCCGTGGCTAGCAGATGGGAGGGCCGTCGGCGGCTCGCCCGTGAGCTTCGCTTTCAGGTCGGCTATCCCCTCGCCGAACAGCTTCTGCGCTATCCCCTCGGCCTCGGCGAACAACATCTGCGGCCCTCCGGTCCGGTTCCGGTCCAGCGTGTCAACGCGTCTTTGCGATTCTTCGGAATCCGGAATCCGGGCCGACGCGCGCGTACGTGCGGGATTGTCCACACTTCGCGCCCATCCCTTGATGCGCTCCCAGTGCGCGGCGGCCTTGCCGCGCGTACGGGCAACGGCACGCGAGCGCCGTACGCGATCGACCACGCCGACGAAGTGAACGACCACGTAGACGACGCGGCGACCGCGCCGGCGCGTCTTCAGTAGGCCAGCGTCCACCAGTCGCCGCAACGCGCGTTCCACCGTGGTCTTGCCCAACTGGCACGCCGTGGCGATCGCGCGAATCGTCGGCCAGCACCGCGCGTCTTCGCCGATCCACCCGCCCAAGGCGCGCAGCACCTTGGCCTCATTCTCTCGCGCCCGAGTCGTGCGCCCGGGGAGCGCTGGCGGCCCAAGTCTCTCCCAGTCGGCGAAGTAGAGCCGCGCCGCGGAGTTGAAGGCGCTCATTCGCCGCCGGCCTGCTCATATTTCTGCTCATATTTTGAGCGAAAACATGGCAAACGGAGACAAACGGACGGCAGCCCAAAGGCGCTGCTAACAGAAGTAGCAGGCGTCATGGGCGACGCAGGGAAACCCCTCGTGGAGATGAGGGGACTCGAACCCCTAACCCCTGCCTTGCAAAGGCAGTGCTCTACCAATTGAGCTACATCCCCATGGCCAGATTCTAGGGTAGCGCCGGACCGGTGTGGGGCTCTGATACCATCCCCAGGGCTCCGGGCTCTTAGCTCAGTCGGTTAGAGCGCGCCTCTGATAAGGGCGAGGTCCGTGGTTCGAATCCACGAGGGCCCACCATTCACCAGCCAGAAGGAGCCCCGATGTCCGGCGTGAAGCCCATCCCCGACGGCTACACCGCGATTACGCCCTACCTGATCGTTGAGAATGCGGCTGAGCTGATCGATTTCCTCACGCGGGCGTTCGGCGGCGTCGAGCGAATGCGTCTCGCGATGCCCGGGGGCGGCATCGGCCATGCTGAGGTGGAGATTGATGGCGCGGTGCTGATGCTGTCGGACGCCATGCCGCCGGATTTCCCGGCTGGCTCGTCGAAGCTTCACCTCTATGTCGAGGATGTGGACAGCGCCTATGCCCAGGCCATGAGCGCCGGAGCGACCTCCGTGGCCGAGCCCGCCGACCAGTTCTACGGCGACCGCGCCGCCCGAATCGTGGATCCCTGGGACAACCATTGGACCATTGCGAGCCACGTCGAGGATGTCGACATGGATGAAGTCACGCGCCGCATCGCGGCCATGGAGCAACCGTAGTCGGTTCCCGGCGCCCGTGTGATGACCCTCCAAACGGATGTATGAAGTGCTACCATCCGCGCAGGCTGGCGGAGAGGCGTCGTTGTGGATGATTGAGCATCGCAGGCCGTTATCCGTTGGCGGACTCAAGCTGACCGGTCAGGCATTTCGTTGGGTCGGAGGGCGGTCGACATACCGAACGCGGCGAGTGCTGGACGGAAGCTTGAGGCAAAGGGGACTACCTCGATGGACGTGGACACCCAGTGGAAAGGGTCGCGGCGAACGCTCTTCCAGGCCCCCCGGATAGGATCAGAGGGAATGAACACGAATTGGGAATCGCACGACGGCGCAATTGTTGCCACGGTCGACGGCCGCGTCGACGGTGCAAATGCCCATGAGTTTCAGGAAGCGCTGGAAGCCGTGATCAAGGCGAGTGAAAGCGCCGTGATCCTCGACTTCGAGCAGCTGTCCTATATCAGCAGCGCCGGTCTTCGGGTCGTCCTGCTGGCAGCCAAGGAGCTCCGCAAGCAAGGCAAGCAGTTCGCCGTCTGCTCGCTGGCGGGTTCAATCCTCGAAGTGTTCAAGATCAGCGGGTTCGATCAGATCATCCCCGTTCATTCGACGCAGGCCGAGGCAATCGCCGCCGTCACCGCCTGATTGATCGTCGCGCTTCGCCGGGCGCGTTCATCCGAAACCGCATTGGTAGTGCAAGGTAGTCAGATCGGGAATTGGGCATGACGGATCGCCCATGCAAAATCCTCGTCGTCGACGACGAGCCGGACCTCGAGCCGCTCGTGCTGCAGCGCATGCGTCGCAGTATCCGGCGTGGCAAATACGAGTTTGTCTTTGCCCACAACGGCGTGGAGGCGCTCGAGCGTCTGAACGAGGACGACGAAATCGACATGGTCCTCTCGGACATCAACATGCCGCAGATGGACGGGCTGACGCTGCTTGACCAGATTCCCAAGGTCAATCCCAACATCCGTTCGGTGATCATTTCCGCCTACGGCGACATGAAGAACATCCGCACGGCGATGAATCGCGGGGCGTTCGACTTTGTGACCAAGCCGGTCGACTTCAACGACTTGCAGGTGACGATTGATCGGACGCTGCAGCACATGAACGAATGGCGCGCCGCGTTGGCGGCCCGTGACAAATTGGTCTCGCTGCAAAACGAGCTGGACGTCGCGAGCAAGATGCAGCAGTCAATCCTCCCCAGGAAATTCCCCGTGCGCGACGACTACGAAGTCTTCGCCAACATGGCCCCGGCGCGAAACGTTGGCGGGGACTTCTATGACCTGCTGCAGCTGGATGACGGTCGAATCGGTCTGGCCGTGGCCGACGTATCGGACAAGGGCGTGCCGGCCGCGCTGTTCATGATGTCGACGCGGACGCTGCTGAAGGGCGCGGCCATTGGCCACGAAGGCCCGGGCGACGTGCTGCGCGAGGTCAATGACTTGCTGAACGAGAGCAACGAGTCCGCGATGTTCGTCACGGTCCTCTACGGCGTGTATGACCCGGCGACTCGAGAATTCATCTATGCGAATGGCGGTCACAACACTCCGCTCGTGGTGCACGCCGATGGCACCTCCACGGAGCTTCCCCTGACCGGGGGCGTTGCCCTGGGCGTGATGCCGGAGTTGCCGTACGACCAGGGGGCCGTGACCCTGGACCTCGATGACACCGTGGTGCTCTATACCGACGGCGTGACCGAGGCCATGAACGCGGACGGCGAGGAGTTTGGGGTCGAACGGCTTCAGGAGACCTTTGCCGCAAGCCCCCCTCAAGACTCTCAGCAGGCCAATCGGACCGTGTTCGAAGCCGTTCAGGCGTTCGCCGGCGATACGCCGCAGTCCGACGACGTCACCTGCCTGGTATTCCGACCTCGTGAGGCTGCGTCATGAGCGCCCGGTTGTCGCTCACGGTTAAAACGCAGGCCGAGGAGCTGGCGCGAATCACCGCCGCCGTGGAGGACTTCGGCGAGCGGGAGGAATGGCCGCCGGACCTCGTCTTTCGCGTGAACTTGGCGCTTGAGGAACTGGGCATGAACATCATGAATCACGGCTATGACGCGGGGCTTCACGAATTCGATATCACGCTCATCTCCGAGGACGATACGCTGACGATCGAGATCATCGACGATGGCCGGCCATTCGATCCGCTGCATGACGCCAAGCAGCCCGATGTGGGTGCGGCGATCGAAGATCGACCGATCGGCGGGCTCGGCATCTACTTTGTGCGCGAGATGATGGATGAGATGCACTATCGGCGCGAGGATGGCAAGAATCACCTCACCCTCGTGTCGCGCAGATGATCGACGTTGATTGGAGCAGCGATACTCGGCCGGTCTGACGCGAACGACGCACGCGGGCGGGGCACTGTCGACTCACCGCCGGATTGACGATGTCGGACTCCTCGACCAGCAAGCCAACCTCGCGCCGGGCCGACCGGGACGCTGATCGGAATTGCCGCCACGCCGGCGCCTTGGTTTGGCCGCGCGTAACCCGCGTGACGGGCCGACCGGCAACGCGTACGCGAGCGGCACGCGCGACCCTCACCGGAATTCTGGGCGTCGCCGTTGTCTTGCTTGGGGTGGTGCTTGCCGGCTGCGACCCCACAACGTCCGAGGGCGACGTTCAGCGTCCGACGAGCGAGGCGACGCCTGAAACCGGACCGGTAACCGCGGCCGTACCGGCCGGGGAGCCCGGCGTCTCCGACGACCGCATTCTCTTTGGCCAATCGGCGGCGTTCCGCGGGCCCGCCCAGGAGCTGGGTCTCAACATGCGGCTCGGCATATTGGCCGCGTTTCACGAAGCGAACCAGCAGGGCGGCGTTCATGGGCGCCAGATCGACCTGACCTGGCTCGACGACTCATACGAACCTGAAGCTGCCGCCACGAACACGCTCGAGCTCATCAACGAGCAAAACGTCTTTGCGCTCATCGGCGCCGTGGGCACGCCGACGTCCCGCTCGGCAACTCCGGTGGCAAAGGCCGCGGGGGTGCCCTATATCGGACCCTTCACCGGCGCTGAATTCCTGCGCGACGCCGCAACGTTGGACAACGTGATCAACATGCGGGCGTCGTACTACCAGGAAACCGAGGAGATGGTGAATCGCCTCACCACCGACCTGGGGGTGACGCGCATCGCCGTGCTCTACCAGGACGACTCCTACGGCCTGGCCGGATTCAATGGGGTGCGGCTAGCGCTGGAACGCCGCAGCATGGAGATGGCCGCGCTCGGCATCTACACGCGCAACACCACCGCCGTAAAGCGGGCGCTGCTCGACCTGCGCCAAGGCAACCCTGAAGCGGTGATCATTATCGGGGCCTATCAGCCCGTTGCCGCCATGATCGCGTGGGGCCGGCAGACCGGCTTCGATCCCATATTCATGACCGTGTCATTCGTCGGCAGCAACGCGCTGGCCGAGGAGCTGGGCGCAGGCGGGGCCGGCGTCTTCGTGACTCAGGTCGTCCCCTTCCCAACGGATGATTCCCTGCCGGTTGTCCGGGCCTATCACCGCGCGCTCGCGGACTACGATCCCGACGCCATTCCCGGCTTCGTGTCCTTCGAAGGCTATCTGGCGGGACGGCTGGCGGTTGCGGGGCTCGAACGCTGCGGCCGCAACGTGAGCCGCGCGTGCCTGTTTGAGAGCTTCCGCAGCTCCGAGCCCTACGACATCGAGGGCTTTCCCCTGAGCTACGGCGCCGGCGACAACCAAGGGGCGGACCGGGTGTTTCTCACCGTCCTCGGCCCCGACGCCAACTATCACCCGGCCGAGACGCTGCGGGACGTGCCCCGATGAACGCGTGGATCCAGCGCCGCCTGGCAAGCCGCTATCGGATCTCCACCCAATTGCTCCTGGGCATCTGGGGCGCCGTCGCCCTGACGGTCGCCGCGGGATTGGTCGGCTGGTTTTCCTTCAACCGCGTCGGTGACGAGCAGAGCCGCGTCAACGAGGGCAGCGTGCCCGAGCTGGCTGCCGCCTTCGGCGTGGCCGACTACAGCAGCACGCTCGTTGCGGCCGCCCCGCGGCTCACCACGTCCCCCACGCTCGACGACGTGGCGCGCGTCGCCGTCAGCATCGACGAGGCCTATGGCGCACTTGAGGCGCAGCTGGCCGTGCTCGAGCGCGGCGCCGCCGAAGATGAGCGCGTCCAGCGGATTCGCGCCCACGCCGACTCATTGATCGCCAACATCGAGTCCATCGAGGCGGATATGGCCTACTACTTCGACCTCACCCAGCGCAGCGCCGCCCTGCGGCTCGAACTTGCCGACCTGCGCTTCCGTCTCGATAGCGTCGTCATTCCGGCCATCGACGACCAGTTCTTCTACGCCATGACGGGCTATCGCAACCTGGGCGAGCCGCCGGCGCCGCGAAATGAGCACTTCTCGGAAACCGAATTTAGTAGCTATCGGCGCTTGGCTGAGATGCAAGCCGATGCCAGCATCGCCGAGCAGCTGCTGGCCTCCGCCTCGATTCTGTCCGAACCTGCCTTGCTGGAAGCGTTGCGCGAGCGGTTCGAGGCTGCCGCCCGCCGCATTCAGCGCAACCTGGCGGCGCTTGAATCGGACGCGCTGCGCGCCGAGGTTGCGCCGGTCTTCGACCAGCTGCTCGAGCTTGGCATCGGCGAGGAGACCGGCTTCGATCTCCTTGCCGCCGAGCTGGAGCTGGTTGCTCGACAGCGCGACCTTCTGGCAAGCAACCAGGAGATCACGGTTGACCTGATCGCGGAGGTCAATGGACTGGTGAGCGCCGCCCAGGCCAGTGTCGAGGAGGCCACCGGCGCGTCAACGCAGGCAATCTTCACCGGCCGCGTCCTCCTGTTGGCCATTAGCGCGGTCAGCGTCACCGGCGCCGTTCTGATTGCCTGGCTCTTCGTCGGTCGCTTCATTTCGAGCCGGCTGCAGCGTCTCTCCGACTGGATGCGGCGCCTCGCCGGCGGCGACCTGGAGACGACCGTGGAACTCAGCGGTCGCGATGAGATTGCGGAAATGGCGGCCGCCCTCGAGGTATTCCGGCAGCACGCGCTGGAGATTCAGCGCCTGAACCTGGTCGAAAAGCTGGCCAACGAGCTCCAGAGCAAGAACGATCAGCTCGAAACGGCGCTCGGCGACCTGCAACGCGCCCAAGACCAAATCGTCTCGCAGCAGAAGCTGGCGGCCCTGGGTGAGCTGACCGCCGGCGTGGCCCACGAGATCAAGAACCCGCTGAACTTCGTCAAGAACTTCTCGGAAGTGTCCGAGGAGCTCATCGTGGAGTTGAAAGAGGTGCTCGACGAAGAAGCCGAGAGCATCAGCGAGGACCAGCGCGAATACATCGATGAAATCGCCGGCGACCTCACCGACAACCTTGGGCGCATCCGCTCCCACGGCGACCGCGCCAACCACATCGTCCACGACATGCTGATGATGGGCCGGGGCTCAGGCGATCGCCAGGCCACGGACATCAATCGGCTGCTCGACGAGCACGCGCGGCTTGCCTATCACAGCGCGCGCGCGACGGATACGGAATTCCAGCTCGACCTGAAGCAAGACCTGGACCCGGAGGTCGGTGAACTCGAGGTCGTGCCGCAGGATCTCGGCCGGGTCTTCCTCAACATGGTGGGCAACGCCTGCTACGCCACCGACGAAAAACGCCGCACCGGCGCCGACTCCGACGGCGAGCGCTACTTCCCCACGCTGTGGCTCGTGACCCGGCGCGGCCCCGAGAGCATCGAGGTCCGGATCAAGGACAACGGTATGGGGATGCCCGAAGAAATCATCGATAAGATCTTCAACCCGTTCTTCACGACCAAACCGACCGACCAGGGCACCGGACTCGGTCTTGCCATATCCAGCGATATCGTGCGTCAGCACGGCGGCAATATCCGGGTCGAATCCGAGCCGGGCGAAGGCACCGAGATGATCGTGGAACTGCCCCTGGAGCCGCCGGCGGCGGCGCTGGCCGGAGCCGCCGATGGAGACGGCGCCGCGACCGAGGCGACATCCGTATAGGCTCGCCGACTCGCGCCAGTCGGTGTTTGTCGGTTGATTGCGCGGGTCGATCGCAACCGTCGGGCCAAGGACACGACGCACGAGGACCGTGATGGGAGGCAAGCCCTCGATGACACACGCGCACTTCAGCGACGGGCTGTTCGAGTTCTTGTACGAGCTGCGGTTGAACAACAATCGGGATTGGTTTCAGGCGCAGAAGGCGAGATACCAGTCCGTCGTGCTGCGGCCGATGGCGGACTTCGTGGCCGATTTCGGCGCCTACCTGCCGGATATCAGCCCGCACTTCGTGGCGGATCCGCGCACACATGGCGGCTCGATCTTTCGCATCTATCGCGACGTTCGGTTCTCAAAGGACAAGAGCCCCTACAAGACCCACGCCGCGCTGCACTTCCGCCACGAGACGGGCCGCGAAGTTCACGGTCCGGGCTTCTATCTGCACTTGGCGCCGGGGGAGGTGTACGCGGGCGTGGGGATTTGGCGCCCGGCCTCGGAGACGCTGACCAAGATTCGAGACGCCATCGTGGCCCACCCGACGAAGTGGACGCAGGCCATCTCCGACAAGGACTTCGCCGAGGCGTTTGCGCTGGAAGGTGAGTCGCTCAAGCGGCCGCCGCGAGGCTACGACGCCGACCATACCCAAATCGACGACCTGAAGCGCAAGGACTTCGTGGCGTCGACGGACTTCACGCAGGAGGACGCCACGTCGCCCGACTTCATCGAACGCTATGCGAACGCATGCCGCACGGCGACGCCCTTCATGGAGTTCCTAACCACCGCCGTCGGGTTGGCCTGGTAGGCGCGACCGGACCCAGCGTCGCACCCCGACGGAGTGGCAAGATTGGGGCGCGGCCTTGGACCCGCACCGACCGAGGCCCATCGGGCCCGCGTCACGGATGGGGCGTCATCGTGGATTTCGACACCTACGAACTCGATCCGTCCGTCTACGACGAGATGCTTCTGCCCGACGGCGCTCCCCGAGACCACTGCCGGCCGCTCTACGACGCCCTGCGCCGAATGTCCTCCGAGGAGCTCAGCGGCGTCCAGGAACGCGCGACCCGCTCCTTTTCGCACGAGGGCATTTCGTTCACGGTCTATGGCGAGGCCGAAGCCCAGGAGCGAATCATTCCCATCGATTGCCTGCCACGACTGCTTTCCGGCGCCGATTGGCGGCTGATCGAGTCGGGCCTCACGCAGCGACTCATCGCCCTCAATCGATTCCTGGAAGACGTCTACAACGAGGCCCGAATCGTCGCCGACGGGGTGATCCCCGCGGACATGGTCCGCGGCTGCCCGCAATACCGCATCGAAATGCGCGGCTTCTCACCGCCGCACGGCGTTTGGGTGGCGATTTGCGGCACTGACATCGTGCGCACCAACGACGGGTTTCACGTGCTCGAAGACAACCTGCGCGTCCCGTCCGGCGTGTCGTACATGATTGCCAATCGGAAGGTGATCAAGTCCGGCTTGCGGCGGACCTACCGCAGCGCCCGGGTGCGCGAGGTGGAGCACTACGGGCGCTTGCTGCAGGCGACCCTGCGTGAACTGGCGCCTTCCGGTCGCTCCGATCCCTGCATCGCCCTGCTGACGCCCGGGGTTTACAACGCGGCTTTTTATGAGCACATGTTTCTGGCCGGGGAAATCGGCGCGGAGTTGGTGGAGGGTCGTGACCTGGTCGTCAACGACGGCACCGTCTATATGCGCACGACCTCGGGGCTGCGTCGGGTCGACGTGATCTACCGGCGCATCGACGACGACTTCCTCGATCCGCTGGTCTTCCGGCCGGACTCGCTGCTCGGGGTGCCCGGGCTGCTGCACGCCTGCAAGCGCGGCAGCGTTTCCCTGGTGAATGCGCCGGGAACCGGCGTTGCGGACGACAAGAGCGTCTATGCCTACGTGCCCGACATGATTCGCTACTACCTGGGGGATGAGCCGATCCTGGCGAACGTTGAGACGCACCTCTGCCGCCGGCCTGAAAGCCTCGAATACACGCTCGACAACCTGGAGAACCTGGTCGTCAAGCGCGTGGGTGAGTCTGGGGGCTACGGCATGCTCGTGGGTCCTCACGCGACACCCGCGGAGCGCGCGGCCTATGCCGAAGAGGTGCGGGCCAACCCGGCGGACTTCATCGCGCAGCCGGTGCTCGCGCTGTCCCGCGCGCCGTGTCTCATCGACGGCCGCTTCGAACCGCGGCACGTTGACCTGCGGCCCTTCGTGCTCAACGGTCGCCAGACGCGCATCGTTCCCGGGGCGTTCTGCCGCGTGGCCCTGCGCCGCGGAAGCCTGGTAGTGAACTCCAGCCAGGGCGGCGGCGGAAAAGATCTTTGGGTCCTCAACGACCAGGCAAACTGAGGTCCCGGCCGAACGGTGCGGTTAGCAATATTCTGTATCAATAACTACACTCGCCGCGCCAGCCGTCCCTAGCCGAAAGACCGCCATGCGAGTTCTCGTGAGTTCCCTGGCCAGACCGTTTCCGAGACGCCTCGTCCTCATCCTGCTATTGGCGCTTGCCATTCCGCTGTTGATACCCAACGTGGCACGCGCCGCGGTGTCGGAAGAGGCGACCTTTGTCTTCAACACGTTTGCGTTCCTGATTTGGGGAGCCCTGGTGATGTTCATGTGCGCCGGCTTCACCATGCTGGAGTCCGGGTCGGTGCGCACCAAGAACGCCTCCATGATCTGCCTCAAGAACATCGGCATCTACTCCATCGCCGGCCTCGCGTACTTCATCGTCGGCTACAACCTCATGTACGTGGACGTCGGTTCGGTGATCGGCTCGTTCAACTTCCTCTACGGACCGTCGAGCGCCGAGCTCGATCTCCTCGATGGTGACGAGGGTGCGCTCTCCAGCGTCGTCGCCAACGGCTACTCCTCGATGTCCGACTGGTTCTTCCAGATGGTCTTCGTGGCGACCGCCGCGTCAATCGTGTCGGGCGCGCTGGCCGAACGCGTCAAGATGTGGTCGTTCTTCCTGTTTACCCTTCTGCTCACGGCGTTCATCTACCCCATCGTCGGGGCATGGACCTGGGGCGGGGGCTGGCTGTCCGAGATGGGATTCCAGGACTTCGCCGGCTCGACCATCGTCCACAGCGTGGGCGGCTGGGCGGCTCTGGCCGGCATCCTGGTCGTGGGGCCGCGGCTGGGCAAGTTTCGCAAGGATGGCACTGCCCGAGCCACCCCGCCGTCGAACATCCTGGTGGTCACGCTCGGCGTGTTCATCCTTTGGCTCGGATGGTTCGGATTCAATGGCGGCTCGCAGCTGGCGCTTGGCAGCGCCTTCGACGCGGTCTCCATGAGCCACGTGCTCGTCAACACCAACCTGGGGGCGGCGGCGGGCGTCGTGGCCGCCCTGGCGATCTCACGCACGGTCATGGGGCGGACGGACCTCTTCGTGGGCCTCAACGGCGCGATCGCGGGCCTGGTTTCAATTACCGCGGGCCCTGATATCGTGGATCACTACTGGGCCATCATCATCGGCGCCGTTGGCGCGGTTCTGTGCACCCTCGGGCTCAAGCTGCTAGAGAAGCTCAAGCTGGACGATGTGGTCGGGGCCGTTCCCGCCCACCTCTTCGCCGGAATCTGGGGAACTTTGGCCGCGGCAATTGCCGGCGGCGCCAGCTTCGGCGTTCAAGTCGTCGGCGTGTTGGCGGTCGGCGCCTTCGTGTTCGTGGTCTCTTACCTCGTGTGGCGCCTCATAGACCTGACGATCAAAGTCCGCGTGTCGCGCCAAGTCGAGCAGCTGGGCCAGGACGCCGGCGAGTTGGGCATCGAGGCCTACCCCGAATTCGTCCTCATGCCGGAGGAGTTCGACGAGGACTAGTCCGGTTGGGCGCCCGTCGTACGAAGCGGCGGGCGCCGGCCGGCCGCGGTGACGTCACCGCGGCGATTGGGGCCTGAATCGCATGCTGGTGCGCAGCGCTCAGGGGCTCTACTGGATGAGCCGCTACTTGGAGCGCGCCCGGCGGCTCTGCCGGTTGCTGCAGCTGCAGACGGAGTCGTTGGTCGACCGACCCATTCGCGAGATTCACTTCGGCTGGAGCCGAATCTATGCCAGCGTCAACCGCGATCCGCCGGCGGGGCGCATCGAGCTGCTCGGCAGCGACGACTACACCCTGGCCGACTCCTACACCCTGGCCGGCGACCTGACCTTCGAGCGCTCCAATCCCGACTCGGTGTGGAGCTGTTTCGACCAGGGCCGGGAAAACGCCCGCCAGATTCGTCAATCCATCAGCACGCCGATGTGGACCCAGCTGAACTTGGCCTACCTGCGCCTGCAGGAGTTGGAGATGCCGGACATTTGGGCGGTCTCGCCCGAGAGCTTCTACGCCGACACGGTGGCGCAGATCGACACCTTCGTGGGCGTGGCCGCGGCCACGATGTACCGCGGCGAAGGCTGGCGCTTCATGGAGCTCGGTCGATTTGTGGAACGGGCCCAACTCCTTGCCGCACTGCTCCTGGCGCAGCTCGATGCCGAGCAGCATGTCGAAGAGGCTTCCGACGCGGACTGGACCGGATTGCTGCGCCTCTGCCACGCGTTCGAGGTCTACAACCGCCGCTACAGCGTCGCCGTGCAGCCGCGCCAAGTGCTGGACCTGCTCGTCACGGACCCGCGTCTGCCGGACTCGCTGGGTCGATCGATCGACCGTGCCGCGGAGGAAATCGATGCGATTGGCCCGGGTCCCGACCCGGACTCCAGTGGCGCGCTGCAGCGCCTGGCCGGTCGAATCGGCGGCGTGATCCACTACCAGTGGCCCGACCATGACGACTGCCAGGCGCTCCTGGAGCAGGTGCGCACGCACTGCTACGAGCTTCACGATCGGGTGACGGCCGCGTATTTCGACTACGCGATCGAAGACGCTCCCGCGAGCTAGTCCGATGGCTGGACCGGCCACCTACGACATCGAGCACGTCACTCGCTACCGCTACTCCTCGCCCGTCAGCGGATGCGTGATGTCGCTGTGCCTGGAGCCACGGCAGGACGCCGGTCAGCGGCTGCTGCGCTTCGACATCGAAACCGGGCCCCCGGCCCCCATGAACGCCGAGGCGGACAGCTTCGGCAACACCAAGCATGTGCTCAACATTCACCGGGAGCACCACGCCCTTGTGATCACTGCCCGCGCCACCGTCGCACGAACGCCGGCGCCGCGGCTGCCGGATTCGCTTCGTGCGGGCGCCTGGGAGGAGATTGGTGGGTGGCAGGACTCCTTCACGCTTTGGGACTTCATCCAGCCGAGCGCGCTCACCCAGCCCTCGCCGGCGCTCTCGGCCTTCACGGATCGACTCGGCATCGAGCCGGCGGACGATCCGCTGCATTCCGTGCAACGGCTGTCGAATCTGCTCTACCGAAACCTTGACTACGTGCCGGGAAGCACCACGGCGATATCGCCGGTCGATCACATCCTGGAGTCGGGCTGCGGCGTTTGCCAGGACTACGCCCATGCCGTGATCGCCATCGCGCGTTCCTGGGGGGTGCCGACGCGGTACGTGTCCGGCTACTTTTACGACTCCGATTCCGAGGGGTTCGACGCGCCGGCGCCGCCGTCAGCGAGTCATGCATGGGCCGAGTGCCTGCTGCCCGAGCTTGGATGGGTGGGCTTTGACGCCACCAACGACCGCCTGGCCGGCCTGGGGCACATCCGGCTGGCGGTCGGACGCGACTATCGCGACGTGGCTCCGACGAGCGGCATCTTTCGCGGCGGCGGCGAGAGCCACATCGAGGTCGAGGTGCAGGTCCGGCCCCGCCGAGCCGGATGACGAGCGCCGCGCGCTCATCCACGGGCGAACAGCCCTCGGTTCGTAGAATTGGACATGCAGCGGCCGCCGCAATCCGACGAGCGTTCAGACCCCAACGAGCCGTCGACTGACGGGCTGAATCCGCAGCAGCGGACGGCGGTGGAGCACCTGATCGGTCCGCTGCTCGTCTTTGCCGGCGCCGGCACCGGCAAGACGCGCGTCATCACGCATCGCGTGGCCAAGCTCATCGCGCACGGCGTGGCCCCGTGGCACATCCTGGCGGTCACCTTCACCAACAAGGCGGCCAACGAGATGCGTGAACGCATCATTGACCTGGTTGGCGTCTCGGCGGGCGGCGTCAACGTGGGGACCTTTCACGGCCAGTGCCTGCGGATTCTGCGCCGCGACTTTCACCGCATCGGGTGGGAGTCGGATTTCTCGATCTACGACGCGACCGATCAGCTTCGGGCCGTCAAGCAGGCCATGACGGACCTGGGCATGCCGCTGAATACCATCAGCCCGCAGGCCGTGCGGAACGAAATCTCCCGAGCCAAGGACGAGCTGGCAACGCCGCACGAATACGCGGAGCGCGCCGACGGGTTCTTTCAGGAAACGACCGCCAGAATCTATCACCGCTACCAGCGCATCCTGCGGAACGCGCAGGCGGTCGACTTCGGCGACATGATTGCCTACGCGGTCCGGATACTGCGCGAGTCGCCGGAAGCGCGAACGGCCTACCACGACCGCTTCCGCTTCATCCTGGTTGACGAATACCAGGACACGAACCGCGCCCAGTACTACTTCGTTCGTGAGCTGGCCGCCGGTCACGGCAATGTGTGCGTGGTCGGCGACGACGACCAGAGCATCTACTCGTGGCGGGGCGCCGACATTCGCAACATCCTGGAATTCGAGCAGCAGTTTCCGGCGGCGTCGGTGGTTCGGCTGGAGCGCAACTATCGCTCGACCAAGCGGATTCTCGCGGCGGCGAACCAGGTGATCTCGAAGCTCGCCACGCGCGCGCCAAAGACGCTGTGGACCGATCGGGACGACGGCGACGCGTTGGGCGTCATCGAGGCCTTTGACGAGGACGACGAGGCGCAGCAGGTCCTGGAGGTCGTGCGCAAGCTGAGTGCGACTCACCGAGTGGCCAGGCGCGATATCGCCATCATGTACCGCACGAACGCACAGTCTCGGGCCTTCGAGGAGCTGTTCGTGCGCCTGGGCGTGCCCTACCAGCTTGTCGGCGCCACCGAGTTCTACAACCGCAAGGAGGTTCGCGACGTGTTGGCGTACCTGCGCGCGGTGGCCAATCCGCGCGACCTGCTGAGCTTCGAGCGCATCGCCAACGTGCCCCGTCGCGGGATCGGCGCCACCACGCTGAAGAGCCTTCGCGCGTGGGCCGAGCAGACGGGTCTGGCGCCCGGCGAGCTGGTGCGCTGGCTGGCGCAGCAGGCCGACGCGCCCGACGCCGTGGAGGCCGACGTGCCGATGCGCGGCCGGGCTCTGCGCGCGCTGACGGAGCTGGGCCGGGTGATGCGCAAGCTCGACACGCTCGCGTCCGAGCTCCCGGTGGGCAGCCTCATCAACGCGGTGGTGCAGGAAACCGGCTACGACGACGTGCTGGACAACGACCCGGACCGTCCGGAAGAGCGCTGGGAGAACGTGGTCGAGCTGGCGGCGGCCGCCGGCAAATACGACGAGTTCGCACCCCGCGAAGGCTTGCAGCGCTTCCTCTACGAAGCGGCGCTCGTGTCCGAGGTCGACAACCTGGCGGAGCAATCTGAGGCCATCACCATGCTCACCTACCACGCCGCGAAGGGGTTGGAGTTCGGCGTGGTGTTTATGACGGGTATGGAGGAGGAGCTGTTTCCTCACATCAGGTCCCAGGACGACCCGGACCAGATGGAAGAGGAGCGGCGTCTCGCCTATGTCGGCATTACCCGGGCGCAGGACCGCCTCTTCATGTCCTATGCGCGGTTTCGGTCGGGATGGGGGACGCCGGTGCGCTTTCCGTCGCGCTTTCTCAACGACATTCCGCAGGAGCATTTGGTCTACGAGCGCCGCCTGAACGAGCAGCCGGGCATTCCCTCCGTCGGACCGGTGACCTCGCAAGCCGAGCCACAGGTGCCGACGGAGCGAACGTTTCGGGACGGCCAGAAAGTGCGGCACCGGGTGTTCGGCGATGGCCTGGTCGTGGCCGGCAAGGTCACGCGCTTCGACGAAGAGGTGACGGTCATGTTCGAAACAGAAGGCCTCAAGCACCTGGCCGTGAACCTCGCCAACCTGGAGGCCCTCAACTGAGCGGCGCATTCGCCGGGTGGAGCTTCATCTTCGACTTCGACGGCACGGTGAGCCCGGCGGATATGGGACACGTCCTGTTCGATGCGCTGGCAACCCCGGAATGGCGCGTCATCGACGACCGTTGGATCCGGCGCGAGATCCCCACCAGCGTGCGGGCCCGCGCCCAATTCGACCTGGTGAAGCCCGACCGTCGCGCCTTCGACCGGCTGATCGGCGAGCATGCGGTCGATCCGGCGTTTCCGGCACTGGCGCGTGGTCTTCAGGAAGCCGGCGCCGAAGTGCAGATCGCGAGCGACGGCTTTGGCTACTACATCAGCCGAATGCTCGCGGCGGCCGATCTTGCCGATCTGCCGGTGGACTCGAACCGTCTCGTCCTGCAAGAGGGCGCCATCGTGCTCGAGTTTCCCCAGGAAAGCGCCGGCTGTGGGCACTGCGGCATGTGTAAGGCCCTGCCGGTGCGCCGGGCAAAGGCGCGCGGGCGTCGCGCGGTGTATGTGGGCGACGGCTACTCGGACCGCTGCGCGGTCACCGAGGCCGACGTGGTCTTCGCGAAGGACAGCCTCGCGGCGCATTGTCAGGCCGAGGGCATTCCTTACCATGCCTTCGCCGGTCTTTCCGACGTACAGGCCTGGGTGTCACACCGAACGCAGGCCGGCGAAAGCTGCCGCTGACATGACCTTCCGCGAGCTTGCCGTCATCTTCGAGCGCCTGGACGAGATCAGCGCGCGCAACGCCATGATCGACATCCTGGCGGAGGTCTACGGCGCGGTCGGTCCGGACGAAGCGGCGCAGGTGACCTATCTGATTCAGGGTCGGCTGGTTCCAAAGTTCGTCGACCTGGAGTTCGGCGTCGCGGGGCGGCTCATGATCGAGGCGCTGGCGCTGGCGTTCGACCGCGAACGCGCGGAAGTCGAGGCGGTCTCGCGAGAGACGGGCGACCTGGGCACGGCGGCGGAGCGGCTGACGAGCCACGAGGGCGGCGACCTGTCGGTGGGCGAGGTGTTCGAACGGTTGCGCGAAGTGGCCGAGGCCGAGGGACCGGGCTCCCAGGAACGCAAGGTGCAGGGAATCGCCGCCATCCTCCAGGAGCTGGATGCGCGCTCGAATCGCTACTTGCCGCGGATCCCGCTGGGCCGTCTGCGACTTGGGGTGGGCGATCCCACGGTGATGGACGCGCTCTCGGTGGCGAAGGTGGGCGACAAATCCGAGCGCAAGGTAATCGAGCGCGCCTACAACCTGACCAGCGATCTGGGACTGGTCGCCCACGACTACGTGGCCGAGGGCCGCGCCGCCATGGAAGCGGTTGACGTGCGCGTGGGCTATCCCGTGCGCATGGCCCAGGCCGAGCGGCTCTCCAGCGGCGCCGAGATCGTCGACAAGATCGGGCGCGCGGCGGTGGAGGCCAAATTCGACGGCTTTCGGGTGCAGATTCACCGCAACGGGACGACGGTCAGCATTTACAGCCGCAACCTGGAGGATATGACGGGAATGTTTCCCGAGGTCACGGAATCCGTGCTGGCCCAGGTGCGCGCCGAGCAGGCGATTTTCGAGGGCGAAGCGATGGGCGTGGACCCGGACAGCGGAGAGTTCCTGCCGTTCCAGGTCACCGTGTCGCGCAAGCGCAAACACGGCATCGAGGAAGCGGCGGCCACCATGCCCCTCACTGTGCAGGCGTTCGACGTGCTCTACGACGGCGAAGACGTGACCACGCTCCCATTCAGCCAGCGGCGCGAGCGGCTGCACGCGCTGATCGGACCCGGCGACGGCGTGGTGGTGTCAGAGGTGCTCGAAACCGAAGATCCCCAAGAAATCGATCGGTTTTTCGGCGCGCAGGTCGACGCGGGCCTGGAAGGCGTGCTGGCCAAGCGGCTGGATGCCCCCTATGAGGCGGGGAAACGCAACTTCAACTGGATCAAGCTCAAACGCAGCTACTCGGCGGCGCTCAACGACACGCTCGACTGCGTGCTGATCGGCTACTGGCGCGGTCGAGGCAAGCGGGCCGCCTGGGGTATCGGGGCGCTGCTGAGCGCGGTGTGGGACCCCGAAAGCGAGACCTTCAAGACCATCGCGCGCATCGGCACCGGCTATTCGGACGAGGAATGGGTTCGCATTCGGGAGATGCTGGACGCCCACGCGGTGCCCGAGCAACCGGCGTCCGTGGATTCGCACGTGACGCCGGACGTGTGGAGCACGCCCACCCATGTGGTCGAGGTGCTGGCCGACGAAATCACCCTGAGCCCCACCCACACCGCCGGTCGCAGCGAGACCCAGCAGGGCATGGCGCTGCGCTTCCCGCGCGTGCTGAACTTCGTGCGCGAGGACAAGGACCCCACCGACGCCACCACGGTCGCCGAAGCCAGGGCCATGTTCGAGCAGCAGACGGGGAAGGCCGGCGGGGGCTGAGGTCGTTTCGCCGCGCTAGTCCGAACGCCGTGAGGCACTGGAAATGTCATTCCAAACGCAGTGAGGAATCCAAGAACGCTGCGCCTTCTCCCGGCCCCTTAGATTTCTCGCTCCGCTCGAAATGACAGGAAAGGGGCGCGTATGCTCGACGCCCGGTGGCCCGCGCTGCGTGCAGCGTGGGACCGGCCGAAGGCGAATCTCCCAGGCTGCGCGCAGCCTGGGCCACCGGACCCTCACCCGCTAGGCGGGACTGGCCGGCTCGATCACGAGTGGATGCTTGGGCTGGTAGATGCCGATCCAGGCGTCTCCCGGCACCTCGATCCGAGTCGCAATGCCCCACTCTTCCTCGTGGATCGGCTCGATCAGCTTGACGCCCTTGGCCTGCAACCGCGCCACCGTGGCGTGAAGGTCGTCGCAGAGCAGGTGCAGCTCATGGTCGCGGTCGCCTTCCTCCGGATGCAGGCCGACCTCCGTGGGCGGGAGCGCAAAGACTAGCCAGCCGTCGCCGGCGTTGACCCAGGGGAACTCGAGCACGTCGCGAAAGAAGGCCCGCGCGGCCTCGGCGTCCTTGGTGAAGATCAGGGAGTGGACTCCGATGAACATTGGTAGCGCTCCGATGCGTCGGACGGCGGTGCCATCTTGCCCGACGCGGCGAGTGGCCCCGCGGCGTGCCTGTATGTTTTGGCGGCGCGTCGCAACGGAGCGATAGAGTGCGAGATAAAGAATTGGATGCCGGGTCGATCCAGCGCCGAGGAAGATTGCGGTCGTGCCATGAATCGAGCGGACCTCCGCGAGGCGGTGGCCGAAGCCTGGCGCGCCTTCGACCGAGCCGGGTCCTTAGCGTGCCGAGTCAGACCATCGGCACCGGTGTTGTTCTTCGGTGATTTCGATGCCTACAGCCACTCACCGCTGCGCGTGCTGACAGTCGGATTGAATCCGTCGAGACGAGAGTTTCCTGGATTCGATCTGTTCCTTCGGTTTCCACTTGCCGCAGGCGATCCGGGTCGCAGACTTGACCGCTATCTCGATGCGCTGTGCGGCTACTTCCGCACGTGCCCATACTGGGCCTGGTTTAGCACCATCGAACCTCTATTGAATGGCATGGGCGCTAGCTACCACTTGGAGGACACATCTGCCGCGCTCCATACGGACATCTGCTCGCCCGTCGCAACCGATCCGACATGGAGCCGACTGGATGGTAGGGATCGGCGAATCCTTGAGGCTGATGGTGTCACGCTGTGGCACTCGCTTCTGAATGTGTTGCGTCCACAGGTTGTATTGCTCTCCATCGCTCAGCGTCACCTGTCGCGCATTGGATTTGGGCCACCAGATTGCGAGTGGAGAATCATCCATACATTTGATCGAACCAGTAGCGGCGCCCGCCGATCGCCGCCGTATACGGTCCGGGCACGATAGTTCGACGTTGCGGGCGCGCCGACGTTGTTCGTCTTCGGCCGCGCGGCACAGAAGCCATTTGGCCTGCTGGCCGACACGCAGAAACGGGAGACAGGCGCAACGGCCTTGGAGATGCACCAAGGTGGCCGGTAACCGCTGCTTTATCCAGTGCCTGCACCATGGATGCGAGTATGAGCCTAAGCCTCGGGACTGTGCGACAGGCTATTGAATGAGGTCCAAGGCACGTGATTGACGGCTTCCGCCTCGACGGCCGTCGCGCGCTGGTCACCGGCGCCAGCCGTGGCATTGGTCGATCCATCGCCGAGGCCTTCGCGGAGGCTGGCGCGGACGTGGCGCTGGCCGCGCGCACCGTGCCCGACCTCGAGATGGTTGCCGAGGCGGTCGAAGCGCACGGCTGCCGCGCGGTCGTGCTGCCGCTCGACGTGCGCGACGTGGCGTCCGTCGAAAAAGCCGTCGCCAAAGCCACCGAAGCTTTGGGCGGCCTGGACATCCTGGTGAACAACGCGGGGGTCTACTTTCACGCGACCGTCGCTGAGCTCACGCCCGAGGAGTTTCAACTCGTGATCGACGTCAACCTGCGCGCCGCCGTGTTCGCCATGCAGGCGGCGCGACCGCTGATGCGTGACAGCGGCGGCGGCGTGGTCATCAACATCAGCTCGGTCGCCGCGGAGAAGGGTACGCCCAACGTCTACGGCGCCAGCAAGGCGGCGCTGGAGAGCTTCACGCGCGGCGCCGATCGCGACTGGGCGCTGGACAACATCCGCTGTGTGGCGATCGCGCCGGGGATGATCGACACGGACATGGAGGCGGAGGTGATGGCCGACCCAGCGCGCATCGACCCGGTGATCGCGAGCACCGCGCGTCGCCGCGTGGCGCAACCAGGCGAAGTCGCCGCCGCGGCGGTCTACCTCGCCTCACAGTCGGCCGATTTTGTCAGCGGCGCCGTTCTCAACGTCGACGGTGGCCGCAGCGCGAACTACTAGCCATGCAGGAGGCCTTCTCGCTTTCGGGTCGCCGGGCGCTGATCACCGGCGCGAGCCGTGGCATCGGTCGCGGCATTGCCCTGGCGTTCGCCGAGGCGGGCGCCGACGTGGCGATTGCGGCGACCGATTCCCGGAAGCTGGACGATGTCGCCGTCGAGGCGCGACGGTGTGGAGGGTCCGCGCACCCGATCACCGTCGACCTCGCGGACGTGGACGCCGTGCTGGACATGGTCGACCGGGCACATTCCGCCCTGGGCGGGCTGGACGTGCTGGTCAACAACGCGGCGATTCACGGCGGCGATGCAAGCACCGACACCTCCGCCGAGGAGTTCGAGCGCATGGTCAACGTAAACCTTCGGGCGCCGGTGTTCGCCGCGCAGCGGGCGGGCGCGTACATGCGGGCCGTGGGCCGGGGCGTGATCATCAACATCAGCTCGACGGCCGCGGCGCGCGGGCTGGGGGTATACGGCGCGGTCAAGTCCGGGCTCGAGTCATTCACGGAGGGCCTGGCCCGGGAATGGGGCCCCGCCGGCATCCGCGTGGTCGCCATCCAGCCGGGACTCATCAGCACCGACGCGACGGCGTCCCTGGAGCGCGACTCCGAACGGCTCGAACGCTTCCTGAGCCAAACGCACCTAGGGCGCATCGGCCAGCCGCGCGACGTGGCCGGCGCGGCTGTGTTTCTGGCCTCCGACGCGGCCAGCTTCATCACGGGCGTCGTGCTTCCCGTGTCCGGCGGTCGCGTCTACAAGCTCTAGGCAGCCCAACGCCTATAATTCGGCTCGCTTCGCCCCACCCGAATCCCCCATGATCGACCGCGAGCAAGTGGTGCACGTCGCGGCCCTGGCGCGTCTGGCGCTCTCGGAGGCCGAGATCGACCGCATGCAGGCCGACCTGCAGCAGATCCTGCAGGCGTTCGAGGCGCTCAATGCGCTTGACGTTTCGGATGTGTCGCCCACGGCGCAGGTGATTCCGCTGGCGACCGTCGAGCGACTGGACGAAACCGAGGCGCCACTCTCGCGCGACGACGTGATGCGCAACGCCCCGCGCGTCGAGCGGGACCAGATTCGCGTTCCCGCCGTGCTGCCGGAGGAGTAGCGGGCGTGCCTGACTGTCGGGCCGGCAGGGAGTCGTCGCATGACTGACGATCTCTTCCGGCTCACCGTCGCCGAAGCCGGGGACGCGCTGGCGGCCGGCGACATTTCCTCGGTCGATCTCACTCGCAGCGTGCTGGACCGCATCGACGCCGTCGACGCGCGCACCGGCGCTTATTTGCTGGTGACCGCCGACGCTGCGCTGGCCCAGGCCGAGGCTGCCGATGATCGACGGGCGGGCGGAGACGCTGGTCCGCTGCTGGGCATCCCGCTGGCGATCAAGGACGTGCTCTGCACCGACGGGGTCGCCACGACCTGCGCCTCGCGCATCCTCGAAGGCTTCGTGCCTCCTTTCGATGCCACTGTCGTCGCACGGCTCAAGGACGCCGGCGCCGTGCTGGTGGGCAAGACCAACATGGACGAGTTCGCCATGGGCTCGTCGAATGAAAACTCGGGGTACCACCCGGTGCGCAATCCGTGGGACCTGTCCAAGGTCCCGGGGGGATCGAGCGGCGGATCGGCGGCGGCGGTGGCGGCGGACGAGTGCCTGGCCGCGCTTGGCTCGGACACGGGCGGGAGCGTGCGGCAGCCCGCGGCGCTGTGCGGGTGCGTAGGCCTCAAGCCGACCTACGGGCGCGTGTCGCGCTATGGGCTGGTGGCGTTCGCGTCCTCGCTCGATCAGGTCGGACCGCTCACAAAGTCGGTTCATGACGCCGCCGTGCTCCTCGCGGCCACTGCCGGACATGACCCGCGCGATGCCACCTCACTGCCGGAGCCGGTGCCCAACTTCGCGGCGGAGCTCGACGGCAATGTCGAGGGACTGCGCGTGGGCGTGGCGCCCGAGTATTTCGGTGAGGGCATTGACGCGGGCGTGGCCTCGGCGGTCGAGGATGCGATTGGCGCCTTGGAAGCCAACGGCACGGAGATTCGCGCGATCACGCTGCCGCACACCGAATACGCGCTGCCGGTCTACTACGTCATCGCCCCCTCCGAGGCCAGCGCGAACCTGGCCCGCTACAACGGCGTGAAGTATGGGCTGTCGGACCCGCAGGCCGTCGACGTGGACGAGATGATGGCCACGGTGCGCGCGCAAGGCTTCGGCGCCGAGGTCAAGCGGCGCATCATGCTCGGAACGTTTGCGCTTTCTTCCGGCTACTACGACGCCTACTACCTGCGCGCCCAGAAGGTGCGCACGCTCATCAAGCAGGACTTCGACACGGCATTCGAGTCGGTGGACGTGATCGCCGCACCCACCTCGCCGACCACCGCGTTCGATCTCGGTGGGCGGACTGCCGATCCGTTGGCGATGTATCGCGCCGACGTGCTCACGCTGCCCGCGTCGCTCGCGGGCCTTCCGGCCATCAGCGTGCCGTGCGGCTTCGTGGACGGATTGCCGGTGGGCCTGCAGCTCATCGCGCCGCCGCTGCACGAGGCGCGCCTGCTGCGCGTAGCGGACGCTTATGAACGACTCCGCCCGGAGACACCGGCGCTGCGGCAGGCGGTGGAGGCATGACGGTGGAAGCCGGCTACCGCGTGGTCATCGGACTCGAGACCCACGTGCAGCTCAATACGGCCAGCAAGATGTTTTGCCGCACGAGCGCGGCGTATGCGTCGGCGCCGCCAAACACCTTGGTGTGCCCGGTATGCCTTGGCATGCCGGGAGTCCTGCCGGTAATCAATGCGGCCGCCGTCGACTTCACGATCATGACGGGCCTCGCCCTGCACAGCGAAATTCCGCCGCACGCCAAGTTCGACCGGAAGAACTACGCCTATCCGGATCTGATGAAGTGGTATCAGATTTCGCAATACGACCTGCCGCTGTGCGTCGGCGGCTGGCTGGAAATTGCGGCCAACGGCGAGACTCGGCGAATCCGCATCACCCGCGTTCATCTGGAAGAGGACACCGCCAAGCTGACGCACGTGGTCGGCGACGACGGCCAGCCGGCCAGCCTGATCGACGTGAATCGCTCGGGCGTGCCACTGATGGAGATCGTCACCGAGCCGGACATCACCAACGCGGAAGAGGCGATGGCTTACGGCCTCAAGCTGCGCAACATCCTGCGCTGGCTGGGTGTGTCCACGGCCAACATGCAGGACGGTGCGCTGCGGATCGACGCCAACGTGTCCGTGTGGCCGATCGGCGCCGAGGTCGGCAATACGAAGGTCGAGGTCAAGAACATGAACTCGTTCCGGGCGCTGGGCCAGGCGCTGGATTACGAGATCGAACGCCAGATAGGCCTTTTGGAGCGCGGCGAGCGGCTGGAGCAGGAAACGCGCGGGTGGGACGAGAGCGACGCCCGAACCGTGTCCCAGCGCACCAAGGAATATGCCCACGACTACCGCTACTTTCCGGAGCCCGACCTGCCGCCGCTCGAGATCACGCGCGAGCGCGTGCAGCGACTGACGAAGCGAATGCCGGAGCTGCCCGATGCCGTTCGGCAGCGGCTGGTGGAGGAGCTTGGCGTCGCTTCAGCGGATGCCGACGAGCTGATCGAGGACCGTGATCTCGCCGCCTACACCCTCGACGTCATCGAGCGCCATGCGGGACCGGCGGCGGAGGTCGTGACATGGGTGCTCCAGGACGTGCGGCGGTTGCTCAATGCCCGGGAGCTGAAGTCCGCGGACATCCCCATATCCGCGGCATCGATGGCCGAGCTGTTGGCGCTGAGAGCCAAGGGCGATCTGAGCAGCACGATGGCCGGCACGGTGCTCGAGGAGATGTTCGCCACCAGGAAGCCACTGGAAGAGATCGTGGCCGCCCGCGGCCGGCAAATCAGCGATAGCGACGCGTTGGCGGAAATCGCCCGCGAGGTCATGGCCGCCAACCCGCAAGCGGTCGCGGACTACCATGCAGGGAAGGATCGCGCAGTTCAATTCCTGATGGGCCAGGTCATGCGTCGCACGCGAGGCCAGGCCAATCCGGGAAAGGTGACCGAGTTGCTGCGCGCGGAGCTAAGCCGTGATCGCGGCGCGTGAGGTGGGATGGGCGCCATGAACCCGTCGGACTCGACCGCCCCCGAACCCAACGCCTTCGAAACTGCGCTGCGCCAGTATGACGAGGCGGCGGAGCTTCTCGGTCTGGATGCCGACGTGCGTGAGATTCTGCGCCGCCCAAAGCGCGAGTTGGTCGTCAACTTCCCAGTGGAGATGGACGACGGCGGGATCCGCATGTTTCGGGGCTATCGCGTCCACCACAACATCACCCGAGGTCCCGCCAAGGGCGGCATTCGCTATCACCCGCTGGCTGACCTCGACGAGGTGCGCGCCCTGGCCATGTGGATGACGTGGAAGTGCGCCGTCATGAATCTGCCCTACGGCGGCGCCAAGGGCGGCGTCGAGGTCGATCCGCGCCGGCTCAGCCTGGCGGAGCTCGAAAATCTGACGCGACGTTATGCCAGTGAAATCTCCGTCCTCATCGGGCCGGAGTTCGACATTCCGGCGCCGGATATGGGCACCAACGCCCAGGTCATGGCGTGGATCATGGACACCATCTCCATGCACGCCGGACACTCGATTCCCGCGGTCGTCACGGGCAAGCCGGTGGCCGTCGGCGGGTCGGAGGGGCGGGCGTTGGCCACGTCCCGCGGCATGCTCGAAGTGACCCTGGCAATGCTGAAGCGTGAGGGGCGCGACCCACGGGGCCTGCGGGTGGCGGTGCAGGGCGCGGGGAATGTCGGGATGGGCGCGGTGCGGCTCTTTCATGAGGCCGGATTCACCATTGTCGCCGTGAGCGACAGCGAGGGCGGCGCCATTCGCGAAGCGGGGCTCGATGTCCCGGCCGTCGTGCGCCACGGCGCCGCCGGCGGGCTGATGAAAGACCTGCCGGACGCCGACCGGATCAGCAATCGCGAGTTGCTCGAGCTCCCCGTGGACATTCTGGCGCCCGCGGCCATCGAGGGGCAGCTCACGGCCGCGAACGCTTCACAGGTCAGGGCATCGATGATCGTCGAAGGCGCCAACGGCCCGACGACGCCGGCGGCGGATCTGGAGTTTGCCGATCGCGGGATCACCGTGATCCCGGACATCCTGGCCAACGCCGGCGGCGTGACGGTGTCTTACTTCGAGTGGGTGCAGGACCTCCAGCAGTTCTTTTGGACCGAAGCCGAGATCAACGAACGACTCGGCCGCCAAATGCGGGAGGCGCTGGCGAGCGTTGCCGCCACTGCCGAAGAGGCCGGGGTCACGCTGCGCCAGGCGGCCCACATGCTGGCCATATCGCGCGTGGCCGAGGCCACAGGGCTGCGGGGCGTCTATCCGTAGGGGCGCCTGGCCCGGCTGCCCGATCTAGTTGGTTGCACCGTCGCGCACGGCCTGCCACGAGAATGGGCGACGATCGTCAAAGCAGGCGCTAACGTTCGCGAAGGGGTTACGCCCTTCGTCGTCAGGGTTGTAGAGCCGCGTCGGCGAGTTGAGCAGGACGGCGGGCTTGTCGCCGACCACCATGAAGCCGTGGTGGACGAGCCGCGGGATCAGGACGCAGTGCTGCGCGTCGTCGCCGGAGATTTCGCCGAGCGGCAGCAGATCGAGCGTGCCCTGCGTCGGCGATTCGGGCCGCCCGTCCCACAGGGCAAGCACGATCGAGCCCGCCGCGACGATGAAGCGGTCCTCCTGGTGGCGGTGCACGTGCCATTCGTCCTCGTCGCGGGCCAGTCCGGCCGGAGTGACCGAGTAGTACGTCTGCGCGAAGGCCCGGGTGTTCGGGTCATAGATGTCGGGCCAATCGGTTCGAAGAATCTCGACGAGTGTTCCCGACTCGTCCCGATTGACACGCAGCGGCCGCGCGACCGCATCATGGATCCGGAGGTGAAACCGCACCGGTCTCCTTGCTCCCCACGCCTGCCGATGCAGTGTAGGCGAACGCCACCTGCCTACGGGCGGCGTGGAGTTATTTTGACATTCGCTGAGCGGCGGAGTGATAGCATGCACAGGCGACTTTGACGACGGGTCAGGCACTGATGCCTCGCACGAGTCCCACCCCCGCGACGCGGATGTCGTACCAACGCCGGCAGCGCGTCCGGGACACCGCCATGAGCATGGCGAACACCATTGGCGCCAAGTATTCGGATTTGCGCGTCACCATCGATATGGAGAGCGTCGACGGCGAGGACGCGTTCGTCTGGATCGAGGTGCTGCGGGGGCTGCGTCCGGCGGAGCTTCCCACGTTCATTGACCGTCTGGCGCGGCAGTGTGCCCGCCGCACCGGCTTCTGGATCGTGCCGCGAATCGTCAGCGCGAGTGTCGAGTCACAGCCGGAATTACGCTTGCGGCCGCGTGTCGGCTCCGCTCGACCTTCTGCGACCTAGCGACTACCCGTTCAGCTCGTCGATTGCGATCCGTCGACCGGCGGCGTGCGACTCGTAGGCGGCATGCACGATCTCAACCGCGCGGCGTCCGACATCCCCCGGCGATGAATTGGAGTCCGTGAGCCCCAGCGTCAGCTCCACCAGTTCGTGGGGTGGCCCGTCACAGCGATAGGCCCCATCGTCCACACCGACGTCAAATTCCTGATTGGGCCCATCGTCCCGAAATACGGCTAGCCGCGCCCGGTCAATGTCGTAGAGCAGCGCGCCCTCGCTGCCGAAAATGCGCAGGTCGAGCTGGAAGCGCGCGCCCACCGGAACCGTGGCCGTGCCGGAAACCGACGCCAGGGCGCCGCCGCGAAAGTGCACCGTCAGGGCGTTGTGCAAGTCGATTCGCGCGCCGCCGTCCGCCATGGCCGCGTACACGGCCTCGGGTTCGAGATCCGTGAGCCAGGTCAGCAGACCGAGCGCGTGGCTGAGCTGCGCCTGGCCGTAGCCCCCGTGGGAAAGCTCGGGGTCCGTGTAGTTGTCGAACTCCGGCGCCACGAGCGGCGGCTCGCCGAAGCGGAAGGCGGTGCCCATGAAGAATTCCTTCGACGGCGACCCCATGTGACAAGCCACGTGCTGGACTTCACCCACCGCACCGCTGTCCATCAGTTGCTTGGCGCGCACGGTGAGCGGCCGGTGGTGCCAGCCGTACGACACCAGAAGATGCCGTCCGGCGTCGCGCGCCAGCGCGACCAGGCGACGCGCGTCCCCGGCGCGAGTGCACATGGGCTTCTCGACGAGGACGTGGCAGCCTGCCTTCAGGGCCGCGGCGGCATGAGCGAAGTGGTGGCGATGCGGCGAGGCCACGACGACCGCGTCGAGGTTGCGGCTGAGAAGGTCGCTCACGTCCGGCGTTGCGTGCTCGAATCCGAAGTGCCGCTGCACCCGCGCCAGCACCGCGGCGTCAAGGCCGCACACGGCCACCATCTCGACGTCGTTGCGCGCGGCCAGGAGCGGCATGTGGTTGGTGGTGGCCCACCAGCCGGCTCCGATGAAGCCGAGACGAGCCTTGCGACTTGGATGCTGAGGCCGGCGCGCCGCCTCCGCGATCATCTCGTCCGAGAGAATCCCGACGTCCGTGTAGTCGGAATCGGCGGCTGACGTATCCGGGCCGGACTCACCGGTCATGCCGCGCCAATTTCCTTGGTGTCAGACCAGATGTTGCTGGCGTGTGCGTGGGACTGGTTCATGGACGAATGCCGTCCAGCGCATGCCGTTGCTCGGCGGTGAACGACCAGCCCACGGCGCCGCACAGCTCGTCCACCCGATGGGGCCGCTCGGTCTTGGGGATGGCCATTACCCGGTCGTGGTCCAGCAGCCAGCGGATCGCGACTTGCGCCGGGGTCTTGCCGGCCTCGTCAGCGACCTGCCGGACGACCGTGGACTCGGGTCCGGAAACGACCCGCCCCAGCGCCAGCGGTGCAAAGGCGATGACGGTGATGTCGCTGGCCTGGCAGTACGGCAATACTTCGGCCTCGATCCGCCGATCGAGGACGCTGTAGGGCACTTGGTTCGCGACGAGCGGGGAGTTCTCCAGGGCATCCTGGGCGTCCGCCATCTGTTGAACGTTGAAGTTGCTCACGCCGATATAGCGAATCACGCCGTCGGCGACGAGCTGTTCCATGGCGGCCATGGTTTCGGCGATCGGAATAGTCGCGCTGGGCGAGTGAATCTGGTAGAGATCGATGACGTCGATGCCGAGGCGCTCGCGGCTGGCGAGCGCGTGCGATATCACGCTGTCATGGCGCAGGTTTTGCGCGCTGATCTTGGTGGCCACGAAGGCGGACGCGCCGGCCTCCCGCAGCTCGCGGCAGACGATGCGCTCGGCGGCGCCCGGCTCGTCGCCAACGGCGTTGTACGACTCGGCCGTGTCGATGAGGTTCGCGCCGAGCTCAATCGCGCGACCCAGGACCCCCGGCTCGCCGTGGTAGCGGGCCGTGCCGAACCCGATGCTCGGAATCAATTCGTCGGTGGGCCCGAGGGGGACGTATTCCATGAGAATCTCACTCGTCCATTTGGCCGCAGGCTCCCAGTGTAAGTCGGGGAGTTCGCCAGGGTCGCAGTCCTTGGCGTCGTCGAATAGGTGACGCGCCCGAAAGAGCGCTATGGCTCGACCGAATACACCTCGGAATCGGGGAAGAAGTTGAACCAGCCGAACCAGTAGGCGAGGTGGCCCGGCAGGCGTTCCAGGCGCTCGCCGCCGGGTCCAAGCAGCGCGTCCTCGGTGACCTGCCAGACGGCCCCGCTCTCGTCGCGCACTGTTTGCGGGTCATCGCCCGCGCTGAACTCGAGGCTTCCGCCGTCGTAGGCGCGAACTTCGGCGCCCGCCGGCCAGATGGCAGGCGCCCCGAGGGTGCGGTCGCGGCCCTGACCCTTCAAATTGCCGCGCGGCGCCACGATCACCACGCGTTGACCCGCGAGCTCATCGTTCACGACGACCTGCTCCGTCAGCAGCGTGGTCGGGTAGGCGCGCCGGATGCCGTTGATGGAGAGGCCAAACACACGATCCTTGGTGCGGAGCTCGGGGCTCTCGTACGGCACCGGGAATCGCGTCTCGGGGCTGGCAAAATATGCGCCGTACGCGGCGCCGGGCGTATAGGCACGCGCGTATCCGGTTTTCCAATCAAGTGCCACCGTGTCGGGATGTTGCGCCGTCCAATCGGCCCACGTCGATACCACGACCGGCAGGATGTTGAGCTGAATGTCGCTCGTCGCGAGCGGCCCGAGCACCGGCTCGCCGCTCAGCTGATTCCACAACGATCTGGTGTTGCGGTCGTACATCAGCTTGTTGCTGCGCATGAGGAGGCCGGAGGTGCCAAACGTGAACACGGTGTCGGCGACCCGCCCGTCAAACAGCACCCCGGCGCCGCAAAGCGTGCAGTAGGCGAGCGAGACGGGGACGCCGCCCACGACGTCGTTGGCCATCTCGTGCCAGTCCAAGATTCGCAAGGGATACGCCCGATGGTCGCCATTGATGGACACGCCGAACAGCAGGTCATCGGGCTCGAGATAGTCAATGTCCGCCGCGGGGAGGAACGCCGGATTCTCCAGCGGCGGGATCCCGTCCACCCGTACGCCGCCCCAGATGATTTCTTCGGAGCGAATCTTGCCGGGATCCGGACCTTGGAAAAACTCGGTCATGACAGGGTCGATGGCTCCCAGCAGCCAGCCCTTCCACTGCGAAAAGCCGGGGGGCGCCTGCAGGTCGGACTTCGCGTACCACTCCGCCCATCCCGAGACATAGATGAACACCTGGCCGGTGAGCGTCTTGAGCGCGCCCAAGACACCGGGGACCCCGGGTCCCTGGATGATGGCCAACTCGTTGAATCGAATGAGCTCGACGAGCACGGCGACAAACCGCTGGTCGCCGGACGCCACAATCGCGTCGACGATTGCCCGGGTGCGGTCCCTATTCCGACGCTCCAACAGCCCGTAGAGCAGCACTTCTACGTCGGCGTCGTCGAACGGAGGCTCGGGGATTGGCGCGTCGGTGATCGGTGTCGGCGCCACCGTGGCGGTCGGTTGCGGCGTCGGTTCGGGGGCGGCCGTCGCCGCGGCTGGCGGAGTAGCGCGCGTGACCTCAGGCGACGGGGAGTCCGTGGGCTGAGCATCGGCCGTGCGCGCCGGCGGCAGGCGGCTTTCGGTTGCGGCGGAATCGTCGTCGCACGCCGCGAGCGCCAGCGCCGCGGAAGCGCCCGCGACGCCCAGCAGGAGGTAGCGCCGGTTGATCGTACGGCGCCTGCCACGGGGCAGGGGACGAGCCGGTGAAATCTGGGAATCCCTTGTCGTCAATCCAACGTCATTGAAGCTCACTACGTTGGGAGAGTCTGGACGGTTTCTTGGCATGTGGCGAATTTGCGGCATTTCCTGCCATGCTGGTCGGCAGACTCGCGCCCAACGCTCCACGGATACCCATGCCTGACCCCAACATCATCGACGCGCATGTGCACGTCTGGAGCGCCGACACGGAGCGGTTCCCGTTTGCGCCGGGCTTTGGTCCCGACGACCTGTGGTTTCCCAGCTTCGACGGCGCGGAGCTCGCGGCCCGTGGAAAGCCCGCCGGCGTGGGCCGGTTCAACCTGGTGCAGATGACGTGGTACGGCCTCGACCACTCGTACATTGTGGACCTCATCCAGCGCGATCCGCGGCGTTTCGTTGGCACGGGGATCGTGCCGGCCATCGTGGACGTCGGGCTGCCGGAGCCTGACCGCGCGATGCAAGCGCTGGCCGAGCAGGGCATCCGGGCGTTCCGGGTTCGTGGGCAATCGACGCGCCCGGACGTGCCCGTCGGCGAGCTATGGCTCGACCATCCGGCATTCGAGGCGATGTTTCGCATGTCGGCGGCGGACGACTTGCCGCTCAGCTTTCTGTGCGGGGCCGCCGACTTGCCCGAGATCGATCGGATGTGCGCCAGGCACGGCGATTCGCCGGTGATCCTGGACCACCTGGCCCGCCTGGGACCGGCTACGGAGGCCACGGCCGAGGACGTGGATGCGCTATGCGCCGTGGCCCGCCACCCGCGGACGATGGTGAAGGTGAGCGCGTTTGGCGCGCTGAGCCGGGACGGACCGCCGTATCTCGATATGCTGCCCATCGTTCGCCAGGTGCTCGACGCTTACGGGCCGGAGCGGTGCATGTGGGCCAGCGACAGCCCCCTGCAGACGGTGTCTCCGCACAGCTACGAGACTTCCATAGGCCTGCTGGCCGAGCACGCCGATTTCCTCAGCGAAAACGACCTTGCCCAGGTGTTGCACGGCACGGCCGCGCGCGTGTTTTGGCCCGATTGATGGCTTTCGGCGCCACGGCCATGAGGCACAATCGCCCGAGGTGATGGATTGGAGGCCAACGGTGGCAGGTGATTTTGACGGTCGCGTGGCCCTTGTCACGGGAGCGGCCCGGGGCATGGGACGGGCGATAGCGGAACTCTTGACGGCGCGCGGTGCGCGGGTAGCCGTGAACGACCTGAACCCAGAAGCGACGGCCGCGACGGCCGAGGCCTGCGGAGCCGAGTCGCTGGCGGTGCCCGGCGACGTCTCCGATCGAGACCGCGTGCGCGCCATTGTGGCCGAGGTGGCCGACCACTATGGGCGGCTGGACGTGCTCGTCAACAACGCGGGCGTGGCGTTCCACCGAAAGATCGACGAGATCACCGATGACGAGTGGTCGTTGGTGTTCGCGGTCAACGTGCAGGCGGTGTTCACGTTCATTCAAGCCGCGATGGGGCCCATGGCCGCCAATGGCTACGGACGAATCGTCAACTTCTCGTCGACGGCGGGCAAGAACGTCAGCACAGTGGCGGGCGCCCACTACACGGCATCCAAGGCGGCGGTGCTGGGCATCACGCGCGCGTCGGCCCTGGAGCTTGCGGTGCACGGGATCACTGTCAACTCCGTGTGCCCGGGCATGATCGACACGCAGATGATTAAGGACGCCTGGCCCCAGGAACGCATCGACGCCTATATTCCCTCCATTCCCCTGCAGCGTCTTGGTCAGCCGTCGGAGGTTGCGGAGCTTGTGGCGTTTCTGGCATCCGAGCGCGCCGGCTACATCACCGGCGCAGCGGTTGACATAACCGGCGGGGAGTTGATGGTATGAGGGCCGACGGCGCCCGAGCGTGAGTCACTGGCGCGACGTGGACGAAATCCAGGCCCGGCTGCGCGGGCCGGTGAATCCATTGCCGACCAAGTTCACTCCCGAAGGCGAGATCGATCCGGACGGCATGCGCGCCACCATCGACGTGTCGCTCGACGCCGGCGTCGAGGTCATCATGCTCACCTGGGGCGAGGGGCTGGTGTCGCTGCTCACCGACGACGAGGTTGCCGAGATTCACCGCATCGTGATCGACCACGTCGGGCGGCGCGCGGTCACCATCGCCTGCGATGCCATGTGGGGGCTCAACAAGGCGCGCGAATTCGCGGCATACGTGGACGGACTGGGCTTCGACCTGTACATGGCGCGTCCGGCCGAGTGGGCGCGAGGCACGCCCGAGTCGCTGGCGGATTGGTATCGCGGCGTGGCCCGGCAGACGCGTGTGATGTTCGTGGGCGACGTGCCGCTGCGCACCTGCGAGCTGGTCGAGGACGAGCCGAACCTGCTGGCATTCAAGGAGGACATCGACCTCGCCTACGCCCATGAGGTTCTGATGCGCTGGGGCGACCGCTGGCCAATGACGGGTGGCGGGGGCATGAAGCGCCACCATTTGCTGTGGCCTCACGGATGCCGCTCATGGCTGGATGTGTTCGTGCGCTCCTATCCCGAGCCGGCGATGACCTATTGGAACGCGTTGCAGCGGGGCGACGGCGCCACGGCGTGGGCGACCATCGAGCGCTCGGAGTTGGCCATCGGGCCACTGGTGGCGGCCTGTCGAGTCGGCGGCAACGGCTTCTTCGCGTCCATGGGCGAGGCTCACGGCGTGTCGCCGCGCTGGCGGCGTTCACCCGCGCCGAACCTCACCGACGAGGAGATCGCCGACCTGCGCGATGCGCTGCGGGCGCTGAACCTGGCCTGATGTCCGGGGTCGCCGGCTTGCATCCAACGCGCTCTTGACAGCGCTGGGACGACTGCTGCGAGTGCCGCGGCCGAGTTGGGTCGTCACTGGCCTGCTGTGCCTCCCCTGGCTCGCCTTGCTGGGCTGGTTGGCGAGCGTGAGCTGGTTCATCACCGACGACGCCTTCATCAGCTTTCGCTACGTGCGCAATCTGCTCGACGGGCATGGCCTGGTCTTCAATCCCGGCGAGTATGTGGAGGGCTACACCAACTTTCTGTGGGTGCTCGAACTTGCGGCGATCTGGCGCCTGTTTGGGATCCGGCCGGAGCACGTGGCCCAATGGCTGTCGGTCGGCTACACCGTGGGCACGATTGCGGTGCTGCTGTGGTGGGTGGCGCGGATGCCGTTCCTGCGCCACCGCGGGCTGATCGCGTGGCTGGCGTTGGGGTTGATCTGCGGCAGCGCCACCTTCGCCGTGTGGACCTCGGGCGGCGGGTTGGAGACGCGGCAGTTCACGTTTTTCACGCTGGTGGCGGTGGCCGCCCTGAGCGTGTACGGCGCCGATCGACGGGGGCTGCTGGTGGCCTCGGTGAGTCTCGCGGCCGCGGCGTTGACGCGGCCCGAGGGCCTGCTGGTAGCGGCGTGCTGCGTGGGCTGGTTCGTGGCGCACCGGTGGTTCACGGCGCGGAAGCTGGATTGGCGCGGCACGCTGGCGCTGGCGGGACCCTTTGTGGTGCTGATCGGCGGGCACTTCCTGGCGCGGTATCGCTACTACGGCGAATGGCTGCCCAACACGTACTACGCCAAGCACGTGGGGCCGTGGTACGAGTCGGGGTTTCGGTACTTGTGGGCCGCGGCGATGGAGACGGGGCTGTATCTGCTGATCCCGCTCGCGTTGGTGGCGCTGCGCGGCCGTTGGCGGGAGCGTCGGGACGGGATCTATGCCCTGGTGCTGCTCCTGGTTGGGACGCACATGGCCTACCTCTTCGAAATCGGCGGCGACCACTTCGAGTATCGGCCGATGGATCACTACTGGCCGTTGCTGGCGGTCCCGGCGGCTGAGGGCCTCGTCCGTTTGGGCGGCGGGCTGTCCGGATGGCTCGCGCGCTGGTCCCGCCACCTCCAGTGGGTCGGACCGCGGACCCTGGCGGTTGCGCTATTCGTGCCCGTCCTCTTCTACGCCAACGCGATTCAAGGCGTGTTGCTCTTTGAGAACATTCCGCTTTCCGGTCTTCAGGGTGGTGAGCCTAAACCGATCGAGCTTGATCATGAGAATCCAGCGTGGTTGCTGGCTGCGCCGGGCATGCCGGCCCTTGTCGGCATTCACTACTACGTGCGCCACGATTCGATTTGGCACGCCGTAGGGTTGAGGTACCGGGGACATGGAGGTTTCGCAGATCTGCACATACGGAGATATCAGCCGTACGAATCCGTGGCACACGAGGTGATCCCCGGCGACGCCGTGGCGGCCTATTCCGCACTTGGGGCTGTTTCGTATTTCGTGCCCAATCTGACGGTGATTGATAGGAATGGCTTAACCGACTCGGTGGTAGCGCGCAATCCGGACGTTCCCGAGGTCCGCAAACGCAAGCTGGCCCATGACCGCGAGCCGCCGCCGGGATACCTTCGGCGACGAGGCCAGAACTTCTTTCTGCTACCTGTTCAGCCAAGCGAGGCGGAAGCACTTGCCGCCGGAAACTACGCCGTGAACATCGGCGACGGAGTATGGATGTCATTCGACGTTGTCGATCACGTCTGGGCCAATCAACGGTTTGCCAGCCTGGACTTGCGGGCGAAGAACCGCTTCTCGGAGACCGATCCCGGCGGGAATCGCTTCTCGGTCGATGGCAATGGCACGTTCGCATACGTCGGCGAGGAGTTCTTGGGTCGGTTCGACAATGGAGGGATGGACGGCTGGCAAGTAGAGGGCAAGGCGGTGTCGAATCACGCCCAGAATCCCTTCTTTGACACAGTCGATCATCCAGTTGCCGGTCACGTCGGACCCGGCTATCTGACCACATACTTCCTCGGCAAATGGCAACGCACGGGCCGGGCACTCTCCCCGCCGTTCACGGCCAGGGAGAATCAATACCTCGCGTTCCTCATCGCGGGGGAAACGCACGACTACGTTGGCCTTCGGTTGCTCGCCGACGGGCAAGAGGTCGCCGTTTGGCGTGGCGACGATCCGACGCACTTCGAGCTGGTGATCTACTCATTGCACGAGGTCGCGGGCAAGGAACTGCAGCTGGAGATCTTCAACCATGAGATCGGGGACCGGCCGCGCCTGATGCTCGATCATGTGATGCTGGTCCGACAAGAATCGCCGGACGGTCAATAGCCGCCCGGACGGAGCACGACCATGCGCATAACCGACATTCGCTCGCTGCTGCACCATCCCGCGCGATTGACGCTGATCGAGGTGCACACGGACGCGGGAATCGTGGGGCTCGGGTCCACGGGGTCGCCGCCGGGAATGATTGAGCCCATCATCGACGATCCCAGCGACGGCCTGCGTCAGCTTGTGGTGGGCGAGGATCCCAGCGACTCTGAGGCGCTTTGGCGGCGAATGGCTGAGCGATGGCCTGCCCAGCGCGGGCGTGCCGATCGCGGCGGTCTCCAGGCGAATGCGATGGGGGCCATCGACATGGCGCTGTGGGACATCGCCGGCAAGGCCGCCGGCAAGCCGGTGCACGAGCTGCTGGGCGGCGCTCGCCGGGACCGCGTGCTGGCCTATGGCTCCGCGTCCACAATGTTCTACGCCGCGAGCAAGAAGAGCGACGAGACGGAGCGGGAGCGCGAGCTGCGGCACAAGCCGCCGGAGGAGATTGCCCGCGAGTGCACGACGCTCCGCGAGCAGGGCTTCAAGGCCGTCAAGTTCGGCTGGGGCAACGACTTTGGCGACGACGGAATGGCAAAGCTCGCCGCGGCCCGCGAGGCGCTGGGGCCCGATACCCGCCTGAGCGTCGATTTCGGCTGTCCCGCCTATTTCGATTCCACTTGGACTGCCGCCGATGCCATCGCCGCCGCCCGCAAGCTCGAGGCGTACGACGTGTACTTCTTCGAGGAGGCCTTGCACCCATTGGACGTGGACGGCTTCGCCGAGGTGACCGCGGCCACGTCTGTCCACATCGCCACCGGCGAGAGCCTGACCACGACCGAGGAGTTCGAGCCGTTCATCCGGCGCCGCGCGCTCGATATCGTCCAGCCGGACGCCGCGCAAATGGGTATCACGCAGACGCTCCAGGTGGCGCGCGACGCCGAGGCGGCGGGCATGATGTGCGTGCCGCACGGCCCGTGGACGGTCTTCACCGTCACCTGCCACACGCAGATCCTGAGCGTGGCAGGCCTGGAACCGATGATCGAGTACCCGGCGCTGGTGAGCTACCGCGGTGAGGGCCTCATCACGCAGCGGGCCACGGCGCTGGCCAACTACGAGCTCGTGGAGACGCCGCCGGAGCTGGAGGACGGGCACGTGGTGCTGCCACAGGGTCCGGGCCTGGGCCTCGGCAACCTCGTGCCGGAAGCCGTGGAGCGCTACCAGGCGCTGATGGAGGAGGCGGCGGCGCTGGATTGAGCATCCGCGCGGCCGAAGTCTCGGCGTTGCCGGCCATGCGGCCTGTCCCTGTCTACTCGCGTACCATCGCATCCGACCGCCTGCCCACCTGAGGCGCCATGCGCATCGCCACCGGCACCATTGCCCACGAATCCAGCACCTTCACGCCGATTCCCACGCCCTACGAAGCGTTCTCCGAAGGTTCGGCCCTCGGCATCGTGCGCGGCCAGGAAATCCTGGAGGCGCACCGTGACACCAACCGCGAGCCGGCCGGCTATCTGGACAGCGCGGAGGAGCATGGATTCGAGCTCGTGGGGCTGCTGTGGACCGCGACGCAGCCGTCGGGCCCGATCGAAGCCTCGGCGTGGAGTCGCCTGAAGGGCGAGTTCGTCGAGCGCTTGCAGACCGCGATGCCGGTCGACGGCGGGCTTTTCGACTTGCACGGCGCGATGGTCGCGGAAGGCGTCGAGGACGCCGAAGGCGACCTGCTCGAAGCCATCCGGGAGGTCATGGGGCCCGACCGCCCGATCTTCGTGACGCTCGACCTGCACTGCAACATCACCCCGCAGATGGTCGAGATGGCCGACGTCATCATCCCGTGCGACAACTTTCCGCACACCGATCTGCGCGACCGTGGGCGCGAGGCCGCCGACCTGATCGTGCGCACCCTGCGGGGCGAGATTCAGCCGACGATGAGCTGGACGCAGCTGCCGCAGCTCTGGGTGGCGGGGCAGTTCACGGGGCTGGAGCCGTTCAAGTCGATCATCGGGCGGGCCCACGAGCTTGAGGCCCAACCAGGCATCCTCACGGCTTCGGTGGCACCGGGGTTCACCTGGGCCGACATCGAGCATGCCGGGTCCTCGGTGATCGTCATCGCGGACGGCGACCAGGCGTTGGCCGACCGCGAGTCGCGCGCGCTCGGCGAGTGGGTGTTCGCGCAGCGCGAGCACTTCGACGCGCACATGGTGAGCTTTGACGAGGCCGTGGAGGCCGCGCAGGCGATGGATAGCTGGCCGGCGGTGATCTCGGACCCGCAGGACAATCCCGGCGCGGGAACTCCCGGCGACTCCACCGGCATGCTGCGGGCGTTTCTCGAGGCCGACCTCCAGAACGCGCTGCTGGCCTGCGTGTGGGACCCCGAGGTGGCGGCGGCCGCGACGGCGGCGGGGATAGGCGCCGAAATGACCGTTGAAGTGGGCGGCAAGTCGATCGCCACGCAGGGTGCACCGGTGCCCATCACCGCCACCGTCGAGCACCTGTGGGACGGCAGGTTCACGATCGAGGGGCCGATGCATGCCGGCATCCTCGAGGACTACGGCCCGACGGCGGTGCTCCGGCGCGGCGGCGTGCACGTGGGCGTGATGACCGAGCGCAGCCAGATCTATGACCTGGAGCCGATTCGCCGGATGGGGTTCGACCCAGCCGCCCTGCGCTGGATCGGCCTAAAGTCCATCAATCACTTTCGGGCGGCGTTCTCGCGCGTCTCGGACAGCATTCACCGGGTCGAATTCCCCAGCTGCCAGCCGCACGACGCCCGCAAGCTGCCCTTCAGGCGCCTGCGCCGCCCCATCTGGCCGCTCGACGAGGATGCGGCGCTCTAGGCGACGGGCGATGAGTGGCGGTTCGCTCCGGCATCCGGAAATGTCGTTCCGAAACGAAGCCAGGAATTCAAGGGCGCTGCGCCTGCTCCCGGCCCCTTAGATTTCTCGCTCCGCTCGAAATGACAGGTCAGTGCGATCGCAAGCCAAGTGTTGGGGTAGGGGACTAGTTAGATCTTGCCCTCGCGGCGGTCTCTCGCGATGAGATCCGGATCGCGCTCGGCCGGGTCGCCGTAGCCGCCGCCGCCCGAGGTCTGCATGGAGATCACGGCGCCGGCGGCCATGGTCATGTTCGACACCTTATTCGGCAGCCGGCGCTCATCGTCGGTGTCGGGGTTCAGCACGTAGCGACCCGAAACGCCGGGCGAGCCGCCGAGCATGCCCAGCGGGGCGAACTTGTAGTGGTCCCCCAGCAGGTTCAGCCGGGCGCCATCCACGAGTACCCGGATGTCACGCCGCAGACCCAGACCGCCGCGGAACCTTCCCGCCCCGCCGGTGCCAGGCAGGAGCGAATAGTGCTCGACGCGGAGGCGCGGATTCGACTCCACGACCTCGATCGGCGTCGTCGCCAGGTTGTGGACGTGGGCGCTGTAGGCATCCAATCCGTCTGAGGTAGGCCGTGCGCCCCAGCCGCCAACTTCGATTTCGAAGTGGACCCAGGGCGCGCCGGTGTCGGCGTCGAAGCCGCCGATGTTGCAGATGTTGCTGGCGCCGTAATAGCCGGCGGTGACGCGGTCGGGTATCGCCTGCACCAGCGCCTGCATCATGGCGTCGACGATCCGGTGGCAGGTGGTGACGCGGCTGGCAACCGGCGCCGGCGGTCCCGCGTTCACCAGCGAGCGCTCCGGCGCCCGGACCGTGATCGGGCGGCGCCAGGCGTCGTTCTTGGGGATGTCCTCGCCGATGGTCGCCATGGCGACGTACATGACGCTGCTGCGCGTCATTTCCATCGTGGCGCTTACCGGGCCGGCGGGTTGCGGCGACGTGCCGGCAAAATCCACCTCGAGCGCGTCGCCGCGACGGGTGACGGTGGCCTCGATGCGCAGTGGATCGTCCGTGATGCCGTCGTCGTCTACGTGGTCGACGCCGCGGTAGACGCCTTCGGGGATCAGCGACAGCCGCTGCCGCACCTGGCGTTCGGTGCTGTCGAGGATCTCGGCCATGGCGGCGCGGGCCGTGGCGGGGCCGTACTCGTCGGCCAGTGCGTGCAGCGTCGCCTCGCCGAGCGAGGTGCAGGCCCACATGGCCGTCAGGTCTCCGCGCAGCTTCTCGGGTTCCCGCACGTTCAGCAGGATGAGCCGGAGCAATTCCTCGTTGAGCTCGCCACCCCGAATGACCTTGCTGGGCGGAATGCGCAAGCCTTCGTGATAAATCTCGGTGGCGGAGGCCAGATACCCGCCGGCCGCGCCGCCGCCCGTGTCCAACATATGGCCGATGGCGCCCGCAAACCCGATCAGCTCGCCGCCGCTGAACGCCGGCCGAAACACGATGTAGTCCGGCAGGTGCTGGGCCTCACAAGCGTACGGATCGTTCAGGAGCACGACGTCGCCGGGCTGCCAGTCGTAGCCGGTGCGGATGAGGTATCCCATCGGCGCTGACATGGTCATCATCTGGAACGGAATCTGCGACGACTGGGCCACCATTCGGCCTTCCGCGTCGAAGATGGCGGTTGAGTAGTCCAGGACCTCGCGGATCACCGTCGAAAACGAGCTCTTCCAGAGCGTGACGGCCATCTGCTCCGCGCCGGCCACCAGCCGGTTGCGGATCAGCGCGAGAGTGATCGGGTCGACGGCGGCGCTCATGTCTGGGCGACCTCCAGCACTATGTCGCCCGTCGCGTGCACGTGGGCAGATGTGGCGGGCGGCACCACCAGCGTCGTCTGGTCTTGGATGATCAGGGCCGGGCCGTCGATATGGTCATCCCGGCCGAGACTCTCGCGCGCATACACGGGCGCGTCGTGGCTCTCCCCGGCCCAAATCATCGGCTGAACGCCGAGTTGGCGCCGGGCCAGCGGCTTCGCCGGCAGCGCAAGTTCGGTCGAGCCCGGGCGGACCGTCCGGGCCGTGATGCTGGCGCGCAGCGTGACCCACTCGATCGCGGCGTCTTCATCTCGATGTCCGTGCAGCCGTGCGTGCGCTCGGTGGAACTCGCGACCCACCTGGCGCCGCAGGTCGCTATCGAACGCCGCGGGCTCTTCGAGCCACACCGGAACCTCGTATGCCTGGCCGGTGTAGCGGGCATCGACGCCGAGACGCGCGCTGATTGTCTCGGCTCTGAATCCGGCATCGCGCAGCTCGCGCACGCCTTGGTCGCGCATGTCGGTGAAGCGTCGCTCCACCTCGGGAAGCTCGAGATCGCTTTCGGCGCTGAGCATGGCCGTGGAGAAGTCGCGGCGAGCTTCGGCCACGAGCAGGCCGCGCGCCGACTGCACCCCGGCCTCCGGCGGAATCACGACCCGGCTGCAGCCGAGCTCGCGCGCGAGGTCGGCCGCGTGCATGGGGCCGGCCCCGCCGAACGCCACCATCGTGAATTCGCGCGGATCGTGGCCGCGCGCCACGGAGACGAGTTCCAATGCCCGTCCCATCTTCGCGCCGGCAAGCGCCAGGACGCCCTCCGCCGCGGCCTCGACGCTCATGCCCAGCGGGCCGGCGACGTGTTCGGCCACCGCCCGCCGCGCGGCGCCAACGTCCAACTGGATATGCCCGCCGGCAAACCGATCGGGCCGCAGGCGACCGAGCACGGCGTTGGCGTCGGTAGTCGTAGGGCGCGTGCCGCCGCGGCCGTAGCACGCCGGCCCGGGCTCCGCGCCTGCGCTGGCCGGACCCACGTAGAGCGAGCCACCGGAATCCACGCCGGCGATCGAGCCGCCGCCGGTGCCGATCTCGACAAGATCGATCACCGGGGTGCGAAGCGGATAGCCGGTGCCGAAGCCTCCGTGCAGTCCCCCGCCGATTTCGTAGTCGTTGTTGATGGTGACGTGACCGTCGCGGATCAGCGTGGCCTTGGTGCTGGTGCCGCCCATGTCGAATGAGATGACGTTGGACGCTCCCATCCGCCGTCCGACCTCCGCGGCGGCGATCACCCCCGCGGCCGGTCCCGACTCGACAATCGAGGCCGGCTCGCGGGCCACCGTGGCGGCGGGCGCCATGCCGCCGCTCGATTGCATGACCGAGAGCGGTGCGCTGATGCCCCGTGTGGTGAGCCGGGAGCCGATGCCGCCGATGTACGTCGCGACGCGCGGCAGAACCGCCGCATGCACGGCCGCCGTGCTGAAGCGCTCGTACTCGCGATACTCGCGGCACACGGCGTGACTGGCCACCACCGGCAAGCGCGTCTCGCTCGCGATGACGGCGGCGGCCTCCTGCTCGTGCTGCGGGTAGCCGTAGCTGTGCAGAAACGCGACCACGATCGCCTCGGCCCCCAGTTCCTTTAGCCGATGGGCAGCGCGCACGACATCGTCCACGTGGAGGGGTTCGACGATTGAACCGTCGGCGCCGATGCGCTCGCGCACCTCCAGCCGCCGCTCGCGCGGAATCAAGGCCGGAGGTTTTTCCAGGAAGAGGTTGTAGAGATCGCGCCGCTGGTGACGCCCAATCTCCAGCACGTCGCGAAATCCCCGGGTGGTTACCAGGCCCAGCCGAGCCGTGGTTCCCTCCAGCACGGCGTTGGTGGCCACGGTGGTGGCGTGGACGATCTCGCGGATCTCCTGCTCGCCGGAGGCGGCCTGCCAGCGGTCGAGCACGTCCAGGAGCCCTTCCGCCGGATTGACCGGTGTGGTCAGGACCTTGGCCGACCAGGTGCGCCCGTCGTCCGCCACGGCGAACAGGTCCGTGAAGGTGCCGCCGATGTCGATGCCAACGCGAGTCAATCTGCTGTCCGCCACCTGATGTCGCAAGGTGGGATTGTAGTCGCGACCCGCCTCGGCGATGGCCGCCTATACTCGGCTCGGGCGACCCCTGGAGACCGCTTGTGATCGAGGTCATCGAGTCCGGTCTCGTCTACCGCAGCCCGGCCTCGCAGTCGCCGCCGTTGCACACCTGGCACCCGACGACCGTCTTGCTCGATTCGGGTGAACTCGTGGTCGCCTTTGACATCGCCGACCATGCCGAGAGCCTGGACTACGCGACCTATATCGCCCGTTCGACCGATGAGGGGCGCACCTGGTCGGCGCCGGTCCGTATGTTCCACGACCCCGTCCAGGGCCGGGTGACCAGCTTCGCGCGCATTGCCCGCGTGGGGCCGGGCGAGCTGATCGCGACCGGCGCTCGCGCCCACCGTAGACCCGACGACGACAGCCTGGTGAACCGCGACACATTGGGCTTCGTGCCGGTAGATTTGATCATGCTGCGCAGCACCGACGGCGGCCATGCCTGGAGCGGCCCGGAAACCATCGAGCCACCCCTCGAGGGGCCGTCCTTCGAAATCTGCCACGCGGTGATCGTGCTGCGCGACGGCCGCTGGCTTTGGCCTACGGCTACCTGGAAAGGCTGGGACGGCGACGCGCCGAATGGCATGAAGGCCATCGCGCTGGTCTCGTTCGACCGAGGGGCGACCTGGCCAACCTACTTCGATGTCTTGGACCAATACGACCGTCACGTGTTCTCGTGGGAACAATCCATCGTGGAGCTTCCCGACGCGCGGCTCTTGCAGGTCGCGTGGGCATACGACGAACACTCCGGACACAGCGAACCGACGCCCTATGTGATCTCGGCGGATGGCTGGAAGTTCTCGGATCCACGGGCCACGGGCTTGCGGGGGCAGACCACCAAGCTGCACGTGTTGGCGGACGGCACGGTGCTGGCGCTCTACCGGCGCGACAACCGTCCCGGGCTATGGGCCCAGCGAGTCCGCATCGATGGCGAAATGTGGGTCAATCTGGAAGACCTGGCGGTCTGGCAGGGCGCGCCGTCGGGCATGGCGGGCGAAGGCGCCGGCGCGGACGAGCTGGTGGATCTGCAGTTCGGTTTCCCACAGATGCTTTCCTTGCCCAACGGCGACGTGTTTGCCGTTCTTTGGTGCCAGGAAGACGGCATCCGCAACATCAGGTGGTTCCGCCTTCGGGTGACCTAGGCCCGGAGTCCGAGGCGGCATGCGGGCTTGGCCGCCGGGGCCACTCCAGGAAGTTCGCCTATGCCGGAGACCGCGCGGACAACCGTTACGCCAGGTGCACCACCGCGTGCTTCCAGGCCGGGATCGTGATCTCAAATGCGCCGTCGTTGAGCGGAATCTCGGCCTTCGTGAGCAGGTTGCGCACAGAGTTGGGGCGGCGCGTGGGGCGGACGGTGACGGTAGCTGAGGAGCGCTCGAGATTGAAGAGAAAGGCCACGTCCCCGCCCTTGGCCGATCCGCGGACCACCGGCACGACGCCCGAGCCCTCGATCGACAGCGGCGCTTCGATGGAAGCCGCCCGCACGTGGGGGAGTACCAGGTCCGGGTGTCCGGCGTCGCCGAAGCCGGCCGACAGCGACAGCCCCCACCAGGTGAACCGACCGTCGGCGCTGCGCACGGCCACCGTCTCGCCCTCCAGCGAAGCAACGGCCGTTGCGCCGTTCTTGGGCTCGAGGACGGCGTAGCCGCACGGAGTGCTGATTGCAATGGCCCCATCAGGCGCCTGGAGCACGTTTCGACCCTCCGCGATGTCCTGCTCGGTGATGGCGTTGAAATCCGCCACCCGCACGCCGAATCGCTTGGAGAATCCCTCCGGGGGTCCGTAGGACGATTGCCCGTCGGCTGAATACAGGCCAAAGCTGCCATCCGCCACGAGCTGCACATCGGGGTTGGCATCCAGCGTTTCCTCGATGCGCCGGCGCAGCTCATCGGTCATGAGCGCCGCATTGGTCAGGAAGATCAGCCGGTAGGGCGACCAGTCCATTCCGGGAGACACGATGTCGACCGGAATGCCGTTGGCCCAGAGCGTGCGGTGGACGCCGCGCAGGTCGTCGAGGTAGCGGTCGTCTTCGTCGTTGTAGCTGAAGAGCTCCTGGGACTCGCCGTGGTAGACGACGGCAACGTCCGCGGTGTCGCACCGGAGCGGCAGGTGGTCCTCCATGCCAGCCATCTGGCACAGGGCCTCGGTGGTGGATTGCCAGCGGGCGGTGGGTTGCCCGTCCAGGGCGATCAGGTTGTAGCCCGGGGACTCGAAGCTGAAGTACTCGGGGCGATACTGCCAGTACATGGCGCCCGCCCCGCCCGAGGCCAGGCACATCCAGAGCAGCATGGTGGGTTCCTCGGGCGCCGATTGCTTCCGCCAGGTGACGCCGCCGCGTGACATGCCGGAGTAGATCTCTTCGTTCCACCAGCGACCGTTCTTGCCGATGCTGCGTGACCAGTCGTAGCCGAAGGCCCGCTCCGACAGCTTGTAGGGATCTTCGGAGGTCAGCAGGTTGTTGGACGACATGGACATGCCCCAGCTGTCGGCGACCGGCGCGCAGGCGGTGTCCTGCGGGCGCGGATACCAGGCGCCATGCGAGCGCTTTTCATGCACCGGGTCCACGTCGTTCGCGACGTCCATGACCCACTGGAGATGGCCGGCCAGGTTCTCGTAGTGGAATTGCTTGTACAGCAGCATCTCGACGACGTTTTGGTTCGAGCGCGGCGGCTGCACGTCTTCCCAGCGCCGATAGCGGCGGTGCACACGCGCGTTCAGTTCGTCGAGCGTGAAGCGCGCTTTCAGCCAGGCGTCGTAGCGGGCCAGTGTGCTGGGGCAATAGCACGGGAGGCCGTCGGACGTTTTGCTCCACGCTGCCGAGAGCGCGATACCGTCCCAAAGGCCCCACACCAGCAGGGCCGGGTGGTCCTTATAGCGCCCGATCATGTGGCGCAAGAGCTTTTCGCCGTATTCGCGCCACGCCGGATGGTCGTAGCAGTGGATCTGGCTGCCCTGCGGATAGGCTGGGCTGGCGCTGGTCAGCGAGACGTGGTTGCGGTAGCTGACCACGCGCATGTCGTAATGCTCGCGCGTCAGCCACTCCGGGCAGGCGCCGTGCGTGGCCAGCGGGAGGTCGAGCCACATCCGCAAGTCGTGCTTGTGCGCCAGATCGAAGAGCAGGTCGATGTCGTCGGTCTCGTACATGCCAGGGCGCGGTTCGAGATGGTTCCAGTAGTTGAAGGTGCGGATGATGCGCATGCCGCCGGCACGGATGCGGGCGAAGTCTTCGTCCCATAGCTCCGGTTTGGGAACCGGCGCCCGGTAGTACTCCACTCCCACCGGAAACGGGACGCCGGGGATGCCGAAACCGTTATCGCTGTACACGTCAACCCCTTGCTGGACGGCGCGTTCGCCGGTGGGTCGGCGAGGCGTTCCGCGCGCTTGGCATGGTGGGGCGGCCGGCGCGGGCCGTCAAGGCGTGAGCCATGCGCCTGATTCACGAACCGGACGAATCGCCGTCGCTTGACATAAAGCCGGGGTGACTCAAGCTATCCGTCCGCGATCGGCACGGGGGTCACGTTCGAGATAGGACGCCCGCGGGAGACGCCGCGCTAGCTTTTGAGCCGAAACACCGCCTCGACGGACAGCGGGACGTTGCGCGGCATCGTGCCCACGCCAACCGCCGATCGAACGCCGCGGCCCTCGGGCCCAAACACCTCGAGCATGAGCTCCGAGCAGCCGTTGACGACCTCGCCGGCCTGGTCCATACCCGGCGCGGCGTTCACGTGACCCAGCATGCGCACGACGCGTTCGATGCGATCGAGCGAGCCGACCGCCCAGCGCGCGGCGGCCAGGAGCCCGATACCTGCCGCCCGCGCCGCCTGCTTGGCTTCCGCGACCGTGTATTCCGTGCCCACCTGTCCCGGACGCCAGCCCCCTCCCGGTGAGTGGCCCGAGACCCACACCAGGTCACCCGTGACGACGGCCGGGATGTAGGGCGCGTCCGGCAGGGGCGGCGGCAGGTCCGGCAACTCGATCCCCAAAGCGGCAAGGCGGTCTTCAGGCGGCATGGCTGCGCCCTCAACGTCTCGGCGGCCCGAGATCAGTCTAGCGAGATCGCCATCAGCCGTGACGGCTGAGGATGGCTGCTAGCCTCCCAAGAGGAGGTCTGCGAGGTTCCCGGCCCTGGAAGATTCTTCTCGGTACATTTCCGTGTAGCCACAGTCGGCGCAAGATACCGCAGTAAACCTCTTGCTCTGCATGTCGAAGAATCTGGAGAATTTTCCAGCAAGCCTCACGTCTTCTCGGTCACACATTCGACAATCGCATTTTGGGCATACGAAATCACGTCTCACCATGACTGCTCCTCGTCTTTTCCGCCCCTACGGTGTCCGCTCGTCATCGTGCCGGCCAGTCTATCAGTGATCGCGGCCGAGTCTCCGTTCAGATGACGGGATGCGTGGCGGCACATGGGCGACGTAACCTTGCCGCCCGTGTGGAAGGTCTTGTGTAAAGTGCCGTGCCGTTGGCATTCTTTGCCTCGGGTTTGGACCGGGACCTGGGGTGCCAACGGGGCTTGGTCGCCATGAGGACCACGGAGGACGCGTCAATGCAATCGGATCAGTCGGGTCTTCCCGGAGCAACCGGCAAGACACTCCGCGACGCCGAGTTCGACCGCGGGGTCATCCCCTACTACCGGTTGCTGATCTCCATGTATTTCGCCATCACCATTGTCGGGATCCCGCTGATCCCGTTTTGGCTGATCTTCAGCCTCTGGTACGCCCCGGAGTACCACCGGCGTCTGTCCGCCCGACTGACGTCCCAGGCTATCGAGATCCGCAAGGGCGTTTTCAATCGCCGCGAATCCACCATCCCGCTCAACCGGGTCACCGACCTGCGCTTGCACCACGGACCGATCATGCGCCGCTTCAAGGTGCGCGGCTTGCGGGTGGAGACCGCAGGGCAGTCCGGGCAGTACGCGAGCAGCGAGGGCGACCTCATCGGCGTGGTGGACGCGGCGAAGTTTCGCAACGCAATCCTGGTTCAACGGCAACGCGTGCTTGGCGCGGAGCCCGACGAAGACGCGCCCAAACCGGCTGCGGGAACCACCGAATTGCTCACCGAGATCCGTGACATCCTGGTGCGGATGGAGGCGAAGGAGTAGCCGCCTCGCCGTAAGTCGCTGGTTTTCGCCACCCGCAACTCCGCTTAGGTTGGGACGGGCCGCACGTCGTGCACCGTGTAGTACGCGGAATCTCCGGGAGTGCTAGTGGGAAACAGAACGGTGCGGCTCGACGATGAGGCTGAGCGGGCAATTGCTGCCGTGCGCCAGCGAACAATGTGCGGGCGCTTGCGCCGCCGAATACATTGGCTTCCATGCAGCGGCCAAACGTTCTGATCGTCACCGCTCACGACACGGGACGGTTCGTTGAGCCGTACGGCGTCGCAACCGTGGAAACGCCGCATCTCAATCGTCTGGCGGCTGAAGGCGTGCGCTTCAACGCCTACACCACGGCGCCGCAGTGCTCGCCGAGCCGGGCGAGCCTCACGACCGGCCGCTATCCCCATGCCAACGGCACCATGGGGCTCACCCACGGGGAGCATCGCTGGGACCTGGATTCCCGCGAGCGCACCATCCCGCAGATCCTGCGCACGGCGGGCTACCGCAGCGGCCACTGGGGCGTGGAGCACGCCGCGCGCAATCCCTGGCGCATCGGCAATGACTTCTACTTCGAGGGCCGCGACATTGCGTCGATCATTGCCGGGATGGCCGCGTTCATCGACGCCGATCCCGAGTGTCCGTTCGTGGTGCAGATTGGTCTCACCGAGACTCACCGGGTGAGCGATCACGGCTTCGGCGGCTCGCCGTTCGACGCCAGGGGGATCACCGTGCCCGCCTACCTGCGGGATGCGCCGGACACGCGCGCCGATCTGGCCGACTTTCAAGGCTGCGTCAATCGAGCCGACGCGCACCTCGGCCAAATCCTCAAGGTGCTGGAAGGGCGCGAGCTGCTGGATGGGACCCTGGTGCTCTTCGTGAGCGACCACGGCATCGCCTTTCCGCGGGCCAAATGCACGCTCTATGACCCTGGAATCGAAATCTCGCTGATCGCGCGGCTGCCGGGGACTCCGCTGAGCGGCGGTGTTGCTCCTAGCGGCATGGCCAGCATCATGGACGTCGTGCCAACGCTGATTGGCCTGACGGGCGCGGAGGCCCCGGCCGATCTACACGGCGCGTCGTTGCTGCCGCTGGCTGCCGGTGCGTCGCCCGGTCACGCCGAGCTTCTCGTCGAGAAGACCTATCACAGCTACTACGACCCTATGCGCGGCATTCGAACCGATGATTGGAAGTACATCCGAAACTTCGAGGCCGGATTGGGCGTCGAGGTGCCGGCTGACGTTGCTGGCGGTGGCGCCTATCGTGACGTGGCCGGCCGGCTGGAGCCGTCGGTGCATGCGCCCGCTGAGCTGTACGACCTTGGATCGGATCCCAATGAACAGTCCAACCTGGCCGGCCACGCGGAATACGCACGCATCGAGGCCGAGCTGGAAGCCAAGCTGGCGCAATGGATGCACGAGTCGCGCGACCCGCTGCTTGACGGCCCGGTGGCGTCACCCTTCTATCGCAGGGTTGTGCACGGACTGTTGGGCTAGGCGTGTCACCATGGCGGTGACGCCGGTCGCGATTGGGGGCGTCGCCACTCGTGTGCGCAAGGTATAGCCGTCACTCGGATCCTCAGGTCCTCGCGGACTTTTTCAGGTCCGCGCCGCTCGAGCCGGCGGTTGCTCCGCTGCCGAACTTCAACGTTGCGCCCACCCAGCAGTCGCTGGTGGTGTTGGATGAGCCTCGTCGACTGGAGGTCATGCGCTGGGGGCTCATTCCCGCGTGGGCCAAGGACGCGAGGTTTGGCGCGCGCACCATCAATGCGCGCGCCGAGACGGTGGCTGACAAGCCAGCCTTCCGTGCGGCCTTTCGCGCGCGTCGCTGCCTGGTGCCGGCTGACGGCTTCTACGAATGGATGGGGCCTCGCAATCGGCGTCAACCGCTCTACATTCACCGTGCGGACGGCCATCCGTTGGCATTGGCCGGTCTGTGGGAGTGGCACGCTGAATTCGGCCGGTCGTTCACGATCATCACCACCGCGCCCAGCACCTGGATGTCAGCCGTCCACAGCCGCATGCCGGCGATCCTGGAGCCGGACGATTGGGACGCCTGGCTCTCGGCCGGCGACGACGACCCCGGGTGGCAGGCCGCCCTGTTACGACCGGCGGCGGAGGACGTGCTGCGGAGGCATCCGGTCAGCCGTGAGGTCAACGCGGTGGCCGGCAGCGGACCTGAGCTGATTCAGCCAATCGCCGCGCCGGAGCCGCAGACATCGCACGACCGAGAATCGCAGCCGCCCCTCTTCGGAGGCTAAGGGAACCTCTAATCGACCAACGGATTCGGACAACGCGATGACAGGAGGGCTTGGTGGGGGCGCCGTACCGGGCATGAGTGGCGGCCAAATGCCTGACCTCCACTCCGAGCTTGCCGACCAGGGATACGTGATCATCAGGCGAACGATTCCGCCCGAGCGACTGGACGGGCTCCGGGCGACGTTCGAGGTCCTGGTCGAGCGGCAATTCGATCGATGGCGGCGCGAGCGGGACGCGGCGGGCCGGTGGCCGGACAGCTACTTTGCCCGCCAGCCGCGAGTCCTGATTCAGAGCGTGGTCGACGCGTCAACCGCGGAGGCGGTTGAGCTTTGCCTGGAGGAGGGCACGCTCGGCGTGAGCCGCCGCCTGATGCAGGCGCCGCACGCCGCGCCGACGCTGATGTCGCTGATGTGCAACCCCTCGGAGGACCACGGGCCGGATCGCTGGCACCGCGATATCCGACCCGCGTCGCTTGCTCCGCTGGCCGGTCTGCAGCACGACGCGCGAGCCAATGGCCCGGCGTACGTGCAGTGGAACCTTCCGCTCTACGACGACGCGGTGCTGTGGGTAGTGCCCGGCAGCCACTGGCGCGTGAATTCCGACGAGGAGAACGACATCCTTGCGCGTGACCCGTCGGTGCCCCTGCCCGGCGGAATCCCCGTGGAGCTGAACGCAGGCGACGCCGTGGTCTATCTCAACACGATGCTGCACTGGGGCAGCGACTACAGCGCCAGGCTGCGCCGCACGATTCATCTCGGCTACCGAGCGTTTGGCGCCGCCATCTATCCGCACGCCCACGCGTTCAACTGGGATCTGGGCTTCACGAGCCGCCTCTCCGCCGACACGCGCCGACAATTCGAATCCTTCTTCGAGCTGCATGCCAACGAGCGGCGGGTGATCGAAGCGGTGCTTCGCGCGGCGCTCGAGCGGGATGCCGACGAGTTTCAGCGCCAGTTGGCGATCCTGCATCCCGGCGCCGAAGGTCGCGTGGTGGCCCTGGTGCTGCTGTCCAAGCTCGTCCTGCGGCTCGCCGGCCTTGCCCGGACCGATCGCGCCGGATTCGACCGGCGTAAGGACATTGCGGATGCCTTCTCCGCCGGCGAGATCGTGGCGATTGAGCGCCGGTTCGCCGCGCTCGATGCCGCGCTGCGTGCAGCGGACGACCACATCGTGCCGGGCTTCCAGGACGGCCCGGCGGGCTACGCAAACAACGACATGCCGGCGGGATTCGGCGTCGACGAGTTCATCGGCAGCTGGGGCGCGGCCGCCTAACTCCGTGGCGTCGGCGCGATTCGCGGTTCCGTCGGCGTCCTACATGCCGGGAGCCACGTCCTCATCCTCGCCTTGCTGCGTTGCGAAGAGGGATTGATAGCCCCCCGACCAATCCGGCGGAATCTGGCACGGACGCGGATCGTGGTGGGCATATCGGGCCGGATTTCCGCGCACGATGGCACCGTAGTAACTCGACATAATTGGGTTGTAGGTGTAGGTGAAGGCATCGGCGGAGGAATAGGCATAGAGCAGCAGCGGTCGCCCGGTGTCCGATTGGTTCGGCGGCGATCCGTGGACGGTCCGGCAGTTGTGGATCGTCAGTGAACCCGCTGGTCCGGTCATGTATTCGACGTTCTCGAGGTCCAGGCTGGCCGCGTCGTCGTCCGAAAGCGCGCCGTTCCACGTCCCGTCGTCGTTGTAGAGGTCGAAGAGCGGGCCGTTGTGGCTGCCCGGAAGGCCGCCGAGCGGTCCTTGGTCGGGACCGCAGTCGTAGAGCAGGGTGCCGATCGTCGCCGGCGAGTAGTTCGTGTGCGGCCAGAACTGCACGTCCTGGTGCCACTTCACCTCTTCGCCGCCCTCCGCCCATTTGAAGTTCAGCTTCGAGTGGTGAAACTTCACGTCGGGCCCGACAACGTCCGCCGCCACGTCGGCCACGACGGAATCCGACGCGAATTCCCAATACGCGGGGTGTTGCTCGACGGGGCTTGTCAGGCGCCGTAGCCGGGGATTCTCGGCGGTGTGGTCCGGCTCCAGGTCCCAGACAGCGTCGGATACCGTGATTTCGCGGCTCCGCTCGACGAAATCGTTCGTGACGTCGCGCAGCCGCTCGATCCACTCGTCGGGCACGACGTTCTCGACGAGGAGATAGCCCTTCTCGAAATACGACTCGCGCTGAGCCTGGGTCAGCACGCGCGGCGGATGGGAGAGGATTTGCTCTGGCGTCATGGCGTAGCCTCCGAGGTTCGCGGACCCGTTGCCGTCAGCCTATCCGAGTATCGCGTGATCCGCTCGAAATCGCAGCCGGGGCCCGGCCCCAGCGCAACGGCCCCCAAGTCGGGAGGAGTTCTGGCGCGGGACGCATTCTGTGCGATCATCCCAAGCGCATTCCGGCATTCAGCCGAAACGCTGGCGATTTGAATGACGACCAACGGCTCCACGACCACCGACATCACGCTCCAGCACGTCTCGTCGCAGCCCACGCTCGTCGTGCGATTCAACTTCGGCGGACGGGACGTGGGCGAGCTGATGGGGCACGCCCTGGATGCGGTGCAGGAGTATCTGACGCGCGCGCAGATGAGGCCCGTGGGCCCGCCCTTCACGCGTTATCTGGCGATGACCGACGAGGTCAAGCGCGCCGAAACGGGATTCCCCGTGGAGTGGGCGATCGAAGGCGGTGATCTGGTCGTGGCCAGCCAGCTTCCGGCCGGGCGGGTGGCCCGCATGATCCATACGGGGCCGTACGAGAACCTGATGGACGCGCACAACTCGATGGTGGATTGGATCCGGGATCGCGGCCTCACGCCGTCTGGCGGTCCCATCGAGATCTACCTCAACGATCCCTTCGACGTCGAGGACCCTTCGGAGTATCAGACCGAGATCATCTGGCCCATCGAGTGACGCGCGGCGCGTGAAAGCCGTCAGCCCCACGTCGGGCTGACGCTCGCACCCCAGGTCTTTAGACGGCGGGAACCACCACGGGTTCGACCTGCCCGGAATCGATTGAACGGTTCATGGCCAGCACGACCGCCAGACTGCGCATGCCGTCGGCGTAAGTGCTCAGGATGCCCGACGTGTCGCCCGTGCGGACCGCGTCCAGGAACGTGACCATTTCCTGGTAGTGCATGAAGTCCGGCGGCGCGTCGAGCGGCGCGTCGGGCTTGCGCGAGCCGTCGCGGCCCAAGCTTGGGGCTCGAGGAAACGCGTCGTTGACGACGGTTCCTTCACCCTTCGGATCGCCGATAGTGCCGAACACGCCCGGTGCATTTCCGGCGGGTTCCAGCTCCAGGTGGAAATCCGGGCCATTGAACTCGAACTTGGTGTATCCCCATGGCGCCGCCCATGAATGCACCTGGTAGCCCACCGCGCCGGATTCGAACTGGATCGTACTGACGGCGGTGTCCTCGACCGTAAAGCCTGGACCTTTGGGGCGCGCCACGTTGCTGCCGAACGCGTGGACACTCGTGATCTCACCGACGAGATAGCGCATGAGATCGGCGTAATGGATGGCTTGGTCTAGCAAAGGGCCACCGGAGCGGGCTTTGTCAAAAAACCAAGGGCGAAACCCGCCGGTGAGCGCCGGGGCGCTGAGATAGGTGCACAGCACAAGGCTTACCGTCCGGCTAGCGAGCAGCTCGCGCATTCGCTGAACCGGCGGCAAGTAGCGCATGTTGAATCCGGCCATGCACACGATGCCGCTGTCTCGCACGATGTGGGCCACGGCCTGCGCGTGCTCGAGAGAATCCGCCGGCGGCTTCTCACAGAAAACCGCGACATCTCGCTCGGCCGCCCGCTCGAACACCTGGCGACGGATCCCGGGCGGCACGCAGATGAGGACGGCGTCCAGTCCCGGCTCGGCGTCGAACATGGCGTCGACCGACGGATAGGTGCTGGAGCCGGCCCGGCTTGCCAGCTTGGTGGCTTGGGCGTCGTCGGCGTCACATACGGCGACGACGCGATTGCCGGGAATGAACTCCAGGTTTGAATAGTGGCGCGTGCCGATGCTGCCGGCGCCAATGATGCCGATGGCGAGTTCGTCGGATGGCGTCATGTCAGTCTCCTAGCCGCGAGGCACGCCGGCTTCGCGGAACGCGCCGTCCAAGGTGGCATAGGCGAATTCGGCGGCGGCCACGGGGAGGTAGGCCGGCTTGTTCCAGACCATGCCACTCACCTCCAGGGTGATGAAGTCGTCCCAGCCGGCCTCATGCATGGCCCGCACATACCCAGTCGTGTCCAGATCGCCTTGGCCGAGCAGCAGCAGGTCGAGGCTGCCGTCGTCGTAGACGCGCGTGTCCGTGACGTGGGTATGCCCGGTGATCGGCACCAGCGCCGGCACCGCCTCCTCGACCGTCTCGCCGGCGAGAAAGAAGTGCACCATGTCGAAGTGCAGCTTGACGCGCTCGTGGCCGATTTGCTCGATCAGCCACAGGGCGCGGGTGGTGCGGTCGACGGCGGCGCCGGAGTGGGCCTCGATCGCGAGGTGGAAGCCTTCGCGTTCGGCGAGCTCCCCGTACTCGCAGCCCGCCGCGGCCAACGAATCGCGAATCTTGAGCCATTCGTAGTCTCTGCCGCCAATCCCGAATGCCAATACCGGCTCGCGGTCCGGCACGAAGTCTCGCACCAGGCCGTTGAGCTCGCGGGCGAATTCGAAGTTCGCGGCGTGCTTGGCGGCCTCAGTTTCATGCACGTGAAGGGCCGTGGCGAACGAGGCCGGCACGCCCATGTCGTGATCGGTGAGCAATCCACGAATAGCCGCGCGTCGGCTCGGAGTCATCGCCTCCGGCAACGAACCGACGTGGCGCGGCCCAGTGCAGATCTCGACGCCGTCGTAGCCGATGTTTGCCAGGATCGGGATGGCGTCCTCGAGCGTGTGCTTCGGCATGGCGTAGGTTCCGTAGGCAATCTTCATGCGCTGGAGCTCCATGTGACTGGGCAGGTGGCCCTGAGGCTGCCGTCGTCATTGAGACGAAGGCCAAGGGGTTGGCTGGATGTCTTCCGGATTGACGCTGGCAAGCCTCGCATCAGGACGCGGTGTGGTTGTTCAGCGGCCGGCGCGCCGCGTCCACAAACTCCTGCCAGCCGCTGGCCTCCCACTCACGCCGGCGCTCATTGATGCCTGCGATCAGGGACTCGCGCGTGAACTCGTCGGCCACCAGACGCGTGGTCTCCACGTAGCGCACGAGGCGGTCGAGTTCACGGCCGATCGATGAGCGGGCCAGTTCCGTTGCGGCCTCGATTTCAGCCCGTGAGTCAGGCGCCTGGCGTAGCTTCGCCGCGCGTTTCCGATACTTTTCGATCCATGGGAGCGGCACTTCGCCCTCGTTCACGATGAGCTCGGCGAAACGGTGTCGCTCTTCGATGTGGCTCGCCGCCCGCCGAATCATCCACAGGGCCCAGAGAGTCACGCCCGTGCATACGAGGGCAATGAGCAAGGTCAGTGGGACGATCAACTGAAGCATGACTGCCGACTATTCGAAACGCCGACCGGACTTGCCTCGCCAAACCCGCGCGGCGGGCGGCCGGGCAACCTGCCTCACGCGGTTACGCCGCGAAGATCGAGCTCCTCGGCAAAGTGACAAGCCGCTTCATGGCCGCTGCCAACCACGCGCAATTCCGGAGTCTCCTCGCGGCAGCGGTCCTGTGCGTAGCGGCAACGCGGATGGAAGTAACAGCCGCTTGGCGGGTCCGCCGGGTCGGCCACCTCGCCTTCCAGCGTGATCTCCTCGAGCTTCCGCTTGGGGTCGGGCAGCGGCACCGCGGACATCAGGGCCTCGGTGTACGGGTGCTTGGGGTTGCTGAAGAGCTCTTGGGTCGAGGCGTGCTCAACGACCTTGCCGACGTACATCACCGCCACTTCGTCGGAGATGTGCTCGACGACGCTAAGGTCGTGCGCGATGAAGAGATACGCAATGCCGAACTCTTCTTGCAGCTCTTCCAGCAGGTTGATGATCTGCGCCTGGACCGAGACATCAAGCGCCGAGACGGCCTCGTCGCAGATGATGACCTTCGGGTTCAAGGCCAGGGCGCGGGCAATGCCGATGCGCTGCCGCTGCCCGCCGCTGAACGCATGTGGATAGCGCTTGAGGTAACGGATGTCGAGACCGACGACCTCGAGCAGCTCGCTCACGCGAGTCTCGAGCTCGCGCCCGCGAGCCACGTTGTGAATGCGCAGGGGCTCGCCCACGATGTCGAGCACGGTCTTTCGGGGATCGAGGCTGGAATAGGGGTCCTGAAAGACCATTTGCAGGTTGCGACGATATTCGCGCAACTCGCGCGAGCCGAGTTCGGTGAGCTCAGTGTCCTCGTTGTCGACGTGCATGCGAACGCTGCCGTCGGTGGGCTCGATGGCGCGCACCACGCAACGGCCCAGCGTGGTCTTGCCGCAGCCCGATTCGCCGACCAGGCCGAGCGTCTTCCCTTCGGCGATCGACAGGCTCACGTCGTCAACGGCGCGGACATAGCCGACGACCCGTCGCAGCAGGCCCTTCTCAATGGGGAAGTACTTCTTCAACCCCTCGATTTCGAGAACCAGATTGCCGGATTGCCCGTTTGATGCCTCTGTCGACATGGGCTGGGAGGTGTCGCTTTGCATGCCTTGCTCGCTACTCATAGAGCACACACCGAACGTGGTGGCCCGGCGACGTCTCAATCATGTCCGGCACCTTGGCGTCGCAGCGGCCGGGGATGAACTTGGGACAGCGAGACGCGAAGCCGCATTCCTCGGGCGGGTTCAGCGGCACAGGGACGGTGCCGGCGATCGAGCTGAGGCGCTCTCCGCGCGTCAATCCGATCCGGGGAATCGACTCCATGAGCGCCTGCGTATAGGGGTGCTGCGGCTCTCCGAAGATCGCTTCGACCGAGCCCTGCTCGACGACGCGACCGAGGTACATCACCACCATCTGGTCGGCCATGTTCGCGATCACGCCCAGGTTGTGCGTGATGAACATGATCGACATGCCCATTTCCTTCTGCAGATCCTGCATCAGGCGGAGAATCTGTGCCTGGATCGTCACGTCCAGCGCGGTTGTGGGCTCGTCGGCGATCAGCAGCTTGGGTCGCAGGACCAGCGCCATGGCGATCATGGCTCGCTGTCGCATGCCGCCGGACAGCTCATGGGGCAGCGCGTCGACGCGCCGCTCGGCCTCCGGAATGCCCACCTGGCTCAGCACCTCGATGGCGCGTGTGCGGGCATCCTGCTTCGAGACACTCTCGTGCACCAGGACCGCTTCCATAATCTGATTACCGACGCTGTGCACCGGCGAAAACGCCGTCATCGGCTCCTGGAAGATCATGGCGATGTCGCGACCGCGAACGTCGCGGATTTCCCGGCCGGATGGATGGAGCGAGGCGAGATCAACGGTTTCGCCGTTGCGCCGCAACCAGATGTTGCCCTGCGTGTCGCCGGGCTTGGGCACGATCCGGAGAATCGACTGCCCGGTCACGCTCTTGCCGCAGCCGGATTCACCGACGATGCCAAGCGTTTCGTTGCGCCGAATGGCAAACGAGACGCCATCGACGGCCTTCAGCGTCCCTTCCTCCAATTCGAAGTACGTGCGGACGTCGTTCAACTCGAGAATGACGTCTTCGTCCGTGGGCGCCCCGGACTCGGGTGCGGCGACGGCTGCTTGTTCTTCTGTCATGGCTCGCCTATCGGTACGGGTCGGCGGCGTCCCGCAGGCCGTCACCCAGGAAGTTGAAGAGCATCACCGCGATGATCACGAACACTCCCGGAATCATCAGCCAGGGGAAGACCGCGATCGTGCTCACGTTTTGGGCGTCCTGCATCAGGGTGCCCCAACTCACGGCGGGGGCGCGGATGCCCAGGCGCAGGAAGCTCAGCGTGGTTTCGGCAATGATCATGCTCGGCACCGCCAGCGTGAGGTGCACGATCAGGTAGCTCATGAAACCCGGCACGAGGTGGTCGAACAGCACGCGCATATTCCCCGCGCCGGCCACCCGAGCCGCCATCACGTAGTCGTTCTCGCGCAACTCGAGGATCTTGCCGCGCACGACTCGGGCCAAGCCCGCCCAACTGACCACCGACAGCACGACAGTGATCGCGAAATAGGTTTGGAGGGGCGACCAGGTGATCGGTACGGCGGCGCTGAGCGACATCCACAGTGGAATCGTGGGCACCGAGATTACGAACTCGATGAACCGCTGGATCAGCAGGTCAACCGTGCCGCCAAAGTAGCCGGAGATGCCGCCGATGATGATTCCAAGGACGAAGCTGAGGACCACGCCCACGAAGCCGATCGAGAGACTGATACGGGCCGCGGAAAGCGTGCGCGAGAACACGTCACGTCCCAGGTCATCGGTGCCGAACATATGGATCGTCGTGCCCTCGACGCCGAAGAAGTGACGGTCCCACTCGAAGAGGCCCCAGAACTTGTAGGGCGCGCCCTGCGTGAAGAGGCCGATGGGATGGACTTGCTCGGGATCTTCCTCAAACGTCCGTTTGAACGTCTGCGGATCGACAATCGCCTGGGTGCCGTACACGAACGGCATTTGCCAGGTCCCGTTGGCGTCGATTACGTGGATACGAGTCGGCGGAGACGACAGCTTGTCGTGCCGATCCGTGAAGTCGTAGGGAATCCAGAAGTCGTAGGTGATGGCGAAGAAGTACCCGAGGACCAGCAGCACGCCGCTGGCATAACCCAAGCGGTGGCGGCGGAACTTGCGCCACATGAGCTGCCACTGGGAGGCAACGTAATACTGCTCTTCTTCGGTGAACTCGCGAATGGAAACTCCGGAACCGGTGGTGGGTTCAAGTGAGGTTGTTGCCATGAGTTACGCCGCCACGGCGCGTTCTTGGCGAATTCGCGGATCCACCAGCGCCAAGAGGATATCGGAGAGGAACGTCCCGAAAATCACCAGGGCGCCCTCAACCATGACGATACTCCCCGCGAGGAACATGTCCTGGGCCCGGAGGGCCGTCAGCAAGACGGGTCCGGTCATCGGCAGACTGAGGACGATGGCGACGATGGCGTTGCCGCCGAAGATGCCCGGCAGAATGTAGGCGGTGCCGCTGACGATGGGGTTGAGCGCCAGCCGCACGGGGTATTTGAAGAGCAGGCGACGCTCGGAAACTCCCCGTGCGCGGGCGGTGATCACGTACTGCTTGCCGAGCTCGTCGAGCAGCACGCCGCGCATGACACGCATGGTGCCGGCGGTGCCGGCGGTGCCGAGCACCACGACGGGCACGATGAGGTGTTTCAACATGTCAAGGACTTTGTCGACTGACCAAGGGGCGAGCGCGTACTCGGGCGCGAACAAGCCCCCAGCCGTGATGCCGAAATACCTGAACAGCATGAACATCAAGAGCAATGCCAGCATGAAGTTTGGCACCGCCAACCCGATGAAGCCGACGGCGGTGAAGAAATAGTCGCCCGGCCGGTACTGGTGCGTGGCCGAGTAAATGCCGATCGGGATGGCGACCACGTAGGTGAAGATGAGCGCCAGCGTGGACAGAATGATGGTGAAGGGCAGCACCTCGGCGAGAATCTTGGTGACCGGCTGCTCGGCGGCGCGCCAACTGCCGAATGAGCGCCCCAGATCACCGATCACGAACCGACCGGCCCAGAAGAGATACTGCTCGATGGGCGTGCGGTCGAGGCCGTAGTAGAGCTTGAGAGCTTCGATCTCCTCGCGCTCGAGGAACGTTCCGGCCTGCTCCTGGCCGGCGATGTAGTTGGTGAGGAAGTCGCCGGGCGGGAGCTGGATGACGATGAAGACCACCACGCTCAGCAGCCACCAGCCGACGACCATGAACAAGAATCGTCGGACCAGATATGCCCTCATGCGTTGCGTCCCTCTCTGACGCCCAACCTCAACTCGCCAGTGTCGTCGTCGGTCCGGTCAGGTCGCGGTGCTCGCTACCGTAGCGCACATTCCACGACCGTTGCCACCGGGAGCCGCCGACCGGATGGCCGGCGGCTCCCGGCGACCTTTAGGTCGCGACTATGCGTCCGGGATGAACCACTGGAACGCGCGGTAGGGCTTCGTGAAGTTGGCCCCAGCGCCGAACCACAGGTTCTCCTCGTCGTCCGGGAAGTTCTTGACCCGGTTGTTGACGATCACCGGCTGCGGGGCAAGCCCCACGGTGCCGATCACCGTCAACTGCTCCGCCTGCCACCCGAAGTACTGCCGACCGAGGTCGTCGTACTCCGCGGTGCCGGGCGCAGCCAGCTGCCAGGCGAACTTCAACTCGGCGTTGGCCTTGATCTCCGCCGGCGGCTCCGGACCCTCGGCGCCGTCGGTGGCGAACCACCGCGTCCATCCGGCGGCCCAGACGGCTCGCTTGCCCTTGTAGCCCCAGACCCACGGGACCCAGCGGGTGAAGTACCCCGCGGCTTCCGTGTGCTCGGTGCCGATCATGATCTCGGTGAGCTGGTCCAAGCGCTCCTCGTAGAGCGGGCGCTCCATCTGGTTCCACTGGGTGTCGAGCCCGACGTCGCGCCAGTTCTCGGCCACCAGCTCGGCGATCGAGTCCTTCGGGCCTTCCTGGTCACCGATCTCGAAGATCAGCGTCAGGCGCTCGCCGTCCGGTCGCAGGCGCCAGCCTTCGCCGTCGCGCTGGTCCAGCCCGAGGCCGTCGAGCAACTCGTTGGCCTTGGCCGGGTCGAACTCGGTGTGGATCGTGCCCCAGTGGTCCTCGTAGAACGTGTAGCTCGGGAGGATCGTGCCCTGGAAGGGCGTCGCCAGGCCGAAGAACACCGCGTCGTTGATGGCGTCACGGTCGATGGCCACTGACAGCGCGATCCGGAAGTCGAGCTCCTGGAAGATCTCGGCAACCGCCGCGTCCTTGTACGTCCAGTTGGGCTGGAGCGCCAAGGCCGAGCTTCGGAGCGCCTTGCTGATCAGCGTCCGGTAGTTGCCCGAGGCCTCGTTGTCGCGGTACAGCGGCATGTTGTTGAAGTCGAGCTCAAACTGCCCGAAGTCCAACGATCCCGCCGTGATCCGGATCTGGTAGACCTCTTTGTCCGACAGCAACTCGTAGTTCAGACCGTCCACGTAGGGAAGCTGGTTCCCCTCGGTGTCGACGATGTGGTAGTACGGGTTGCGGTCCAGCGAGGCTCGGTCCGCCGAGTGGGCGGTCAGCGTCCAGGGCGCCAGCACCGGACGGTTCACCGCATGCTCGGTAAACCAGGTCTGGTGCGCACCCCATCGGATCTTGGCCTGGTAGAGCTGCACCCAGTTCTCGAACCCTTCGTCCGTGGCCATTTTTTCGGCCTCGGGGTTGAAGTCCGCGTGGAACTGCTCGACGTAGTGCGAGGCGATGTAGAACCCGCGCTCGCTACCACCGCGGCCCAGCCGGTCCAGCATGATCGGCACCGGGTCCGGGTAGGAAATCTCAACGGTCAGCTCGTCGGGGGTTGCCACCGACGGCGGCTTGCCGTTGATCTTCGGGCCCGGTCCTGAGGGCTGCAGCTCCTCGTTGAGCATGTAGTTCTCGTACTGCCACTTGAAGTTCTCGGACGTGAACGGGGCCCCGTCCGACCACTTGTGGCCCGGGCGCAGCTCGTAAATGACCGTGGTGCCGTCGGAGCTCACGTGGTGGCTCTTGACGGCGTCGTTGACCAGCGCCGTGCCCTCCATGTTGTAGGCCACGGCGTCGGTGCGGTTGGCGTTGCCGATGTCCACCGAAATCGCCACGCTGGCCCAGTTGGTGCGGCCACCGTAGGTGCCGATCGCTTCCCACGGCTGCCAGACCAGCGGCTCGTCGGGTAGGCGCTCTTCAACCGGAGGCAGCTCGCCCGCGGCCACCATGTCGGCCAGCGCCGGCGCTTCCTTGTACTCCTTGCCGAGGTCATAGGTCATGCCCGTGTTGCGCTCATGGTCGGGCATCATCATGGTGTCGGCAGGGGCCTCCGTCGGAGCGGCCGTCGGCGCCTCGGTCATGGCGGCGGTCGGGGCGGCCGTGGGCGCGGCAGTCGGAGCCGGCGTTGCCGGCGCCGCGGTCGCCTCGGCTACCTCGTCCTCGGCCTCACCACAAGCGGCCAGCACGCCAACGGCGGCTGCCCCCGCGGTCACGGCGAGCATTCGCCGTCTACTTAGCAACAGGTCCTTCGTCATCCTCTCCCCCTTCTGGTCTCTACGGTCCCTTGGCGACACTCCGGCCGCCGATTCGGCGCTCAGCGTGGCGCCAACGAATAACTGACGCACGCATGTCCTCTGCTCCCACGCGCGCCGAATCTAGAAATACGCGAACTTGCCACAGTCTGAATGGATGGCGTCGCGAACATCACGCCGAATATTGCCATATGCAACCGGCGCTGTCTGCCTCCCACTCGCGCACCCGCGTTCACGAGCGCACTCCGTCGAACTCCACCTGCTGGAAAAGCCTCCCTAGCGCGCACAGCAGATGCTGCTTACGCAGCGGCCCAACCGGCCCGTTGGCGGTTCGGGTGCCGACGATACCCCTAAGCGAATTCGCATGTCAACGGCGCGGGAGGGCGTGGCAGATCCCCGCGCGCCCCAAGCCTCGCCGCAGCATTTCGGGTTCCACCCGACACTCGCGCAGCTGGGAATTGACGAGTAGCATGCCGCGGTACCGCCTGCCCCCACATCGTGGCTTGCCGCATGTCTGAGCCAGCCTTCGCCAGCATTCCCGACCACCCGTTTCCCGTCGGCACGGAGCACTACCGCGGGCCAATCCCGAAGCTCGACGTCTGGGACGGCGACTACGCGCGCATCCGGGAGGCCGGCATGCGCATCGTGCGCAGCCACTCCTATTGGAACCACATGGAGCCCCGGCCCGGGCAGTACGAGCTGGACGACTTCGACATGATGTTCGACCTCGGGGAGAAGCACGGGCTCTATGTCTGGCTCGACATCATGCTCGGCACGCACGGCGCGTGCCCGGAATGGCTGACCCGCGAGCATCCCGACATGCGGGTGGTGAACTACCTGGGTCAAGCGGTGTCGTCGCATGCGAGCGGGGCCTATCCGCAGGGCGGCGTGATCCACTGCTACGACCATCCGGCCTGGCGCGAATACGGCGGCGGCCTGCTGCGGCACGTCGTCAATAGATATAAGGACAGGCCGAGCCTGCTGATCTGGGGCCTCTGGGACGGCGTCAACTACTCCGCCGCCTGGAGCCCGCAAGGCGGCGGCTACCCGTGCTACTGCGACTACACCCTCGCCAAATACAAGACCTGGCTGCGCGACCGGTACACCTTGGACGAGTTGAACGAACGCTTCCTGCGCCGTTATCGACGGTGGGAGGACGTGGAGCCGCCTCGCTCGCATAACAACGTCGTCGAGATGCTGGTCTACCGCCGCTTCCACTACGAGAACCTGGCCGACCACTTGCAATGGATGGTGGACACGGCGAACGCCATCGACCCCCACCATGAGAAGCGCGCGCACGGCGCCTGGTTCCCGCGGCCCTGGGATGAGATCTGCGCGCCTTACGCCGACAGCTGGGGCATGTCCATGCCGTCCAACAACCTGCTGACGTCCGACGACCCCTACAAGATCGCGGAGCGCGCATTCTCGTTCGATTGGTCGCGCAGCGTCGGCAAGAACGGTCGCTGGTGGAACGAGGAGATCTACGCGGGCATGTCGCCGGGCGGCGTGACCTGGAGCAAGCAGTCAGACCCGCAGGAGACGACCACGCTCCTCTGGATGACCCTGGCGCACGGCGCGGCCGGCGCGATGTTCTGGCAATACCGCCCGGAGTACCTCAGCTTCGAGTCGCCGGGCTATTGCCTGACCGCGCTCGACGGGCGTGACACGCCGCGGCTCACATCCGCCGAGGAAGCCGTCTCGCAAATCCAGGGCCTGCGCGAGCACTTGCCGCTGGAATGTCCGCCGGCGGAAGTAGCCGTGATCTATCACCCGGAATCCCAAGAGTTGTTCAACTACAACGAGGAGGGCGACCGATTCGTGGCCGACATGCGCGGCGTCTACCGCACGCTGTGGGCCAATGGCATCCCCGCCGACGTGCTCTCGCCCAACATGGACTGGTCCGGCTACAAGCTCGTGATCATGCCGAACGCGGCGCTCATGACGGAGGCGCTGCAACGCCGGATCGAAGCGACCCTCGAGCATTCGCCAGAGACCCGAATCGTCGCCGAGGGCAGTTTCGGCATGTACTCTGCCGACGGCCAATCGAGCTACGGGCCCCCGGAGGGGTTTGCCGAGCGGTTCGGCGTGCGCGTGGCCGACTTTTCTGGAGTCTCCGAATTCGATATCCGCGAGGGCCGCAACCAACTGACGACGGCCTACGGCGACCTTTCGATCACCTCCGAGTGCGGCTACGCCGTGCTCGAGCCGCTGGGCACGACGAAGGCCGTGGCCGCGCTGGGCGGCGAAACGGTCGCGGTGCAGACGGCGGACGCCCGCTTTACGTGGTTCGGTCTCACCACCTCGGCCGGCTTCGGCGACGTGGGAGTTCCGGAGGTGGTGCTGGGGCTGGCGCGCGACGCCGGCGTATCGGCGCCCGTCGAAGTCACGGGCGACCCGGTCGTGCCGGTGGCGCGGCGTTCGCGCCTCGGGGGACGTCTCCTGTTCGTCTTCAACGTCGAGCGCACCGCGGCGCGCTCTCGTCTGCGTCCGCGCGAAGCCGTCGTTGCGGCGCGGGATTTGCTCAGCCACACCGACCTGCCGGTGACCGACGGCGCCTTCGAGCTGGAAATCGAGCCCTGGGGCCGCGCGGTCATTCATCTGCCGGATCCCGCGTGACGTACACGCGGCCATCCGTGGGCATGCCCGGCCGGACCGCCGGCTAGCGCGTCAATCCCATGGCTGCACCTCGACGACGCCCCGTCTGGTCACGGCTCCGCCAAGGCAGCGGCGGCACGGTGACGTGCCTGGCGGCCGCGCCGATCGGCTCAGGGTCATCGGCCGTGATGGCGGGCACGTTGAGCGGGCTCTTCCTGTCGCCGGACGGTGGGCAAACCTGGGTGCGCGCGGCCGGGGGCATCGGCGCGCCCTACGTGCAGTCGGCGGCGGTGTCGCCGGCGTTTGCCACCGACCACACGCTGCTGGCTGGCACTGTCGACGCTTCGGCATTCGTCTCCATCGACGGCGGGGCCACCTGGCGCGACACATTCTTCTGGGGCGCCAAGGCCAATGTCACGTCCGCCGCCTTCTCGCCGCAATACGCCCAGGATCGACTTGCGCTGGTGGGAACCGAGAGCGACGGAGTTTACGTGTCGGCCAACCTCGGTCGGACATGGAACGCGCAAAACGATGGCCTGGACGACCAGCAGGTCCTCGCCGTGGCCGTATCGCCGGGCCCCCCGCACCAGGAGCGCGTGCTTGCCGGAACCGCGAGCGGTCTGTACATGCGTTCCCGGGGCGCGAGCGGCTGGCGCATGGCCGACGATTGCGCCAAGGGGCACCCCATTCAGGCGCTGGAGTTCGTGGCGCATCCCGACGCGTACACGGCCTATGCCGCCACCGAGGGCGCCGGTCTCTACCGCACTACGACCAATGGGCTCACCTGGCAGCAGGTATCCGAGGTCGGCGCGTCGACGACCGTGAACGCGCTGGCGATCTCTCCCGACTACGGCCAAGACGGCATGGTCGTCGTCACCACCGCCGAGCGCGGCTTGCTGCGGACGAGCGACCGCGGGGAGACCTGGGAGCAGGTCGGCAACATCGACGGGCGGCTGGTTTTGACCCTGGCCGCCGTGGAATCCGGCGGCGGATGGGCGCTGTTGGCCGGCCTCTACGAAGGCGGCGTCTGGCGATCCGACGACCACGGCGAAACGTGGCGGCGCAGTGACGATGGCCTTTCCAGCCGTCCGCTGCTTGCGCTCGCCGCGTCCCCGGCCTTCGCGGACGACGGCACCCTGATCGCCGGCACCGCCGACGAAGGGCTGCTGTGCTCGCACGACGCCGGTCGCTCCTGGTCGCCACCGGCAGCCGCTCCCGACGAGCCGACCATTTCCACCCTGGCCATGTCGCCCGATTTCGGCAACGACAAGCGCGTGCTCGCCATCGCCGGGACAGACGTTCAGCAAAGCACCGACGGCGGGCGGCACTGGGACGAGTTGTCCGGCCTGCCCGAAACCCTTTCCCCCGCGAGCCTGACCATCGGGGCCGGCGGGCGTCTCGCGGTCGGCGGCGCGCGCGGTGAGTTGCAGCTTTCGGACGACGGCGGCTCGACGTGGCGCCAGGTTGCGGAGCGATTCGGAAACGGGCGCGTGGTGGCGATTGCCTTTTCGCCGCGGGTGGCCGACGACGGGACGATCTTCGTCACCTCCATTGCGGATGGGCGCATTCGCCTCTATCACACGCGAGACGCCGGGGTGACCTGGGTGCGGGTGTTTGAGAAGGGCGCGCGCGGGCAGTTGGCTCCGATCGCCGTGCCATCCAACTATCGCGATGCGCGCGCGTTCGTGGGCGTGGTTGCCGGGCGCGATGTCTTCACGCCCAACGGCCCGCGCATGGCGTCATGGGTCGAAGGCCGGGTGAGCGTGGATCGGCTAGCGGCGGTTACGAGCCTGGTGGTGTCGCCGAACTTTGGGCGCACGGGCCGGTTCTATGCCGGCACGGGCCTGGGGCTGTTCTACTCGCGGGACAAAGGGCACACCTGGAGCCCCACCGGCGGCCGCGACGCTCCCGCAAACGTGACCTGCGTCACCGCGGCCATCGAAGCCTCCGGCGCCGAGGCGGTGTTCGCCGGAACGCTGGACGGCGACGTCTGGCGTCGAGGCCCGCGCGAAGCGACCGACTAACGCGGTCGCCGCCCCCTAGCCGGGCGTGTCGTAGGAGAAGTCCCAGTCCCCCAGCGTCGTCAGCGTGTGCTGCGGAGCTGAAAGGTCCGGTCTTCCTGCCGCATGCCAGGCCTCGATGTCATCCCGATGCCCCAGCGAGCGCAGGCCCTTGAATGAATCGTGTGCCGTGGTGCAATCCCAGAAGAACAGCCGCTCGACGCCCGTGCGATAGATGCGCGCGGCGGCGTGCTGATATTCCTCCGGCGTCATGGACCGCGGCAGCACGCTCGCGGCCAGCTCGACCGGCGTGTCGCGCACCAGGTCCAGGAAGAACTCGAGCTGCCGCTCGGGTTCGTCCCAGGCGGGCACCCGGCTGTTGAGCTCCGGCGCCGAGGTGTAAGGAATGATCGTATCGATCAGCCCGTCGGCCACCCAGGCTTGCAGGTCCAGGGCGCGGTGCAGGTTCTCGGATTCGTCCTTCATCACGATCGCGGAGACGTTGATCGGCTTGTCACGTCCGGTGGCTGCGGCAACTTCCCCCAGACCGGCGCGCAGCTCCCGCATGAAGTCCGTCATCACCCGCGCCCTAAATCGCAGCCAGTCCGGGTCGTGCTCGTCCAGCTCGCGCGGGTCATGGCCAGACGCAGCCTTGAATGCCTCGACGACGTGCGGCTCGTACTCCGTGAACGGCGGGCGGCGGTTGTAGAGCAGGCACACGCCGTCAACCGGCTTCTCGGCCATCTCGCGTAGGAGGGAGATGGCAAAGGCGCGGAAGCCGGGATAGGCATAGGAAAGCCGCGGCGTGATCCGCCCGTCTCGGTCCACGCTGCGCCACTCGGGATGCGCCTCGAACACCCCGTCGCCGGAGTTGAAGTGATCGTTGGGCGGCGGGTAGTGGAAGCCGGTGACGCGCCAGGACGCATGAATCTCCATGCCCATGTCGTGGGTGTGCTCGATGGCGACGTCGTAGGGATCGACGCCCTGGTCCCGAAAGATCCTCCAGGCCTCCGACTGCTTCCGGTAGCCGACGTGTGAGAAGTCCTCGTGAGCGTCGAGCGTGTGATCGCGGGCGATCTTGGTGAAGTAGTTCAGCAGGTCGCCGCCGCCGGTTTCCAGGTAAATCCGCTCGAAGTCGGTGTTGCGGTACGGCTCGAGGTGACCTTGCACGTCCTCCGGGGTGTGCGCTCGGATATGGCCCATCCAGCCGTGATTGTCGTCGTGGGCGTAGAGGCGCTTGGTGTCGGTTCGCGCGCGGTCGGCCTTCAGCGCTGCCACCTCGCCGTCGGTGAGGGGCACGAGCTTGACGTAGGCCGGCCGGGCCGGCTCGCACTCACAGATGCCTTCCGGCTGGTTGACATCCGCCGAGACTGCGATCTGCTTGAACTGCATGTCCTGGCCGGTGAGGTCGGCGATCTTGAAGAAGGTCTCCGCCAGCAGCACGCCGCCGCCGGGCTGCGGGTTGATGCGCGGCGGGAGATGCATATTGGTGAAGCCGCGCTCGCCGCTGAGCTTCGCCAGCAGGTTGCCGCTCCACTCGTAGAGCTCGTGGTCGTGCACCATCTGGCCGATCGAGATTGCGTGCCAGCCGCTCACACCGAGCGGCAACGTCACTTCCGGCGCCGCCGTGTTGTCGCCGGCGTAGAGCAGCGTCCCGTTCAGGTCGGCCGTGGAATAGGCAAACGCGCGCCAGCGGCCAGTCTTGGACTCGTTCGACAGCGCGTCCGCCGGCTGGCAGCGGTCGAGATTCGTGAGATAGATCGGCGGCTGGGACAGACCGAGATCGCCGATGTGTGCGGTGCCTGCTGTGGACATTCGGAACCACCTTTGCGGCAAGCGGGCGGGACTTTCGGCCGCGGTGGGCGGCCGCCACGGTGCCGCAGTATGCTCCGGTCGCCACGACCTCGCCAAAACGAACGCGGTGATCTTCCCCAATCCGGTCAAAGAAAAGCTCGCGCGGGGCGAGGTGTCGATCGGCTCGTGGCTCAACCTGGCCTCGCCGCTGGCGGCGGAAGTGCTGGCGGAGGCCGGCTATGAATGGCTGGCCATCGACGCCGAGCACACACCGTGGGACCTCGCCGAAATCACGCACGCCGTGCGGGCCATCGAGGCGCGGGGCGCCGTGCCGATGGCGCGCGCCTGGTCGCACGAACCCGAGGGACTCGGACGCATCCTGGACACCGGCGTGATGGGCCTCATCGTCCCGCACGTGAGCACCGTGGAGCAGGCCGAGGCCATTGCCGACGCCGTGCGCTATGCGCCGCGTGGCCATCGGTCGGGCGGCAACTCGCGCGCCGCGATCTCCGGCGACTACGCGTCACGCATCGACGACAACCTGCTGGTGTGCCCGCAGATCGAGGACCGCGAGGGCGTCGAGAACATCGCCGAAATCATGGCAGTGGACGGCATGGACGTCGCGTTCATCGGTCCCAACGATCTGGTCGTCGCGATGGGCTACACGCGCGCCGACGTCTATCGCGTGCCGGAGCACCTGGAAGCCATGGCCCGGATCCTCGCCGGCGCGCAGGCCAACGGCAAGCCCGCGGGAACGCCGGCCCCGACGGTCGCGCTCGCGCGGCAATTCATCGCCCAAGGGTTCACCTTCATCGATCTCTCCAGCGATCTGCGCCTGCTGGCCCAGGTCGCGTCGCAGGAACTGCAGGCGGTCCGCGCCTGAGCTGAAAGGACGACCCATGGCTCCCGCATCGACCGCCGCCGAACGTTGGGCCGACGCCCACGTGAGCGACCCGGACTTCGTGGTCTACATCCCGCAGGACGGCGACACGCCGGCGCATCGCGAGGCGTCCGAGAACGGGCCGTGGGACGCGGGCAACGTGCACTTCGTGGTCACTGCCACGACGAGCGGCGCGTTGCTGGGAACCTGGACGCAGGCGGACGCCGACAGCTTTCACGGTCCGAACGCCCGCGTGGTGGTGGCGCGCAGCGAGGACCGGGGCCGCACCTGGAGCCGGCCGACGGTGCTCGACGCTCCGCCGGAAGGCACGGAGCAAACGGCCGTGTGGTCGGTGCCGGTGGTCGTGCCGCACAGCGGGCGAGTCTGGATCTTCTATCACCGCAACACCGGGCCGGTGGACTTTGACCGCGGCATGACCGGCGTGCTGGCCTGGCGCGTGTCCGACGACGACGGCCACACCTGGGGACCGCGGCACGACACCGCGATCGGCCGCGGCGCCATCGACGATCCCGACCCGGCCCTGCTGAGCTCCTGGGTCACCTCCGGCTGGCAGGCGCCCATCGTCACGCGGCGCGGCAGCGTGCTGTGCCCGATCACGCGCTGGGCGGGCAACGCCTTTCAAGGGCAATTTGAGACCGTGACGCCCGAGATCGGCTTCAACCAGCGGCACCACGAGGCGTGGTTTCTGCGCTTCGACAACGTGATGACCGTGGACGACCCGGCGGACCTCGTGGTGTCCACCTGGCCGGACGCCGATCACGGCATCCGCGTGCCCCAGCCGCGCGATCCGCGCTTGAGCACGGCGATGGAACCGAGCATTCAGCCGCTCAGCGACGGGCGCATCGTCTGCGTGCTGCGGACCATGACCGGATACATCTGGTACTCGGTGTCGAGCGACGACGGGCAGTCGTGGTCCGAGGCCGAAATGCTGCGTTTTCAGCCGGGCGGACCGCCGATTCCTCACCCATCGGCGCCGTGTCCGCTCTACAAGCTGCGGGACGGCCGCTATCTGCTGTTCTTCCACAACAACGACGGCACCGCCAACGGCGGCAGTGGACCGGGCAGCGGCGAGTCGCGCCGCCCGATATTCGTCAGCGTCGGCCGCGAGATCGACAATCCCGGCGGCCAGCCGCTGGTTTTCGGACGGCCGCACCTCATCGTCGACAACGCCTGGGCAACCTCGGTGACTCGTGGGCGTCCGGGTGGCCTCGCCGCCTACGGCAGCCTGACCGACTTCGCCGATGAAGTCGTCCTCTGGTACTGCGACCGCATGCAGTATCTGCTCGGTCGGCGGCTGACGGACGTAATGCTCGACGACACCTGGCTCCCGCGGTGAGCAACCGCGCGTGGCGGCCGTGCTTTTCGGACGGTCTCTACCGCCACTTCCCGACGCGGCACGTGGATGGGCCGTCGAACGACGAGATCGACGCCGCGTTCCGGCACATGGACGGGGTGCCGGACGTCGAGGGCGTGGAGTGCTTCAGCCGCACGACCGTCACGCTTGAGAACGCCGCGCACGTCAAGCGCCGGCTCGACGAGCGAGGGCTGGTCTGCGCCATGGTTTCGCACGGCGAGACGGTGGCGCGCGGGTTTCCGAAGGCGCTCTGGACGTCGCCCGAAGCGGCCGACCGGCGAATCGCGATCGACATGGCGCTGTACTCGATCGAGGTGGCCCGCGCCCTCGATGCGCGCGGTATCTATCTGTTCACCGCCCTCGACGGGCCCGACTATCCGTTCCAGCAGAACTTTCGCCTGGCGCGCCGATACACGGTGGAGGCGCTGCGGGAGATCTGCGACGCGGCCGGCGACCTGCTCGTGGCGCTCGAATATCGCATCCACACGCCCAAGGGTTGGTCCAACATCGGCTCGATGGCGGCCACGCTGGACCTGGCCAACGAGGTCGGACGCCCAAACCTCGGCGCGCAGCTCGAGGTGGCCCACACGTTGCTCAGCCACGAGAATCTGGGCCAGGCTGCCTGGGATGCCGCGCGCCTGGGACGGCTGCATCACCTGCACCTCAACGATACCCAGCTGCCGACCGACATCGGCACGATCTTCGCCAGCCAGCACTTCTGGGAATGCCTTGAGTTGCTCTACTGGCTGCGCGAGGCCGACTACGCCGGATTCCTGGGCATCGATTGCTTCTGGTGGCAGGTCGACTCGGCGCTGAACGCCGCGCAGCAGGTCCAGAACATCCATTTCATGCTGCGCGTGCTGGACGCCCTCGACGACTCGGCCTTCCGCGAGGCGATGGGCGAGCAAGACATCCTCGCGACGCAACGGATGCTCTGGGAGGCGCTTCGGCGGGCGAGGTAGGGGGAGCTGCGACCAGCCTTTCCGTTCGTGGTGAGCCTGTCGAACCATGACCGGAAAGGCTCAAGACAAACGGCGGCGGGCCCACGCTGCGTGCAGCGTGGGCCACCGGATGCCGAAGGCGGACGGGCGCCCACCAGGGGCGCCCCTACACGGAATTCGGGTTTGCAGGGGCAGCCCTAGTGGCTGCCCGGATCCCCCTGGCTGTCTCCCGGATGCCGCACGTCGGGCAGCCGCTCGTTGAACTCCACCACGTTCCCCTCGGGGTCTTTGGCGTAGAGCACGCGGCGCCAGAGCCGGGGCCACTCCACCGGCCCGCCCCACACGTCCAGGCCCTCCGCGCGCAACGCGTCGACGATTGGGTCCAGCTCGTCAACCACGAACTGCACGTGATTCGGACCGTTGCCCGATGGGCCGCGGGCGGGGCTCGCATCAGGATGGTTGTGGTACTTGAGCAGCTCGACCGCTTCCGGACGTTCGTCGGTGCCAAGGAACACGGCTTCGAGCACGACCCCCGATAGCCCGGTCAATTCGTCGATGTGCGGCCCCTCGAGGGTCGCGCTGCGCGTTTCCCGCAGGCCCGCGACGCGCACGTAGAAATCGCGCATGCGGTCCATGTCCCGGACCACAAGGCCAACGTGGCCGACCGTGGGGGCGCTGCGGGGCATAGGCGACCTCAAGACTGCGGGACGGCATTCTTGCATGCGGTGGAAACTGGCTTGCGATACTTGAGCACGCTGAGGATCGAGAGTCGCAACGAGCGCCGGCGATGGGCTACGACCTAGCCGAGAACTACGACCTCACCGACCGCCTGAGGGGCTGGCCGGGATTCCGAGTCGGCGCCGTGGCCGGCCTGGTGATCGCCGTTGCCTGGATCCATCAAGTCGGCCTGGTGCCGGCCGTGCTCGCGGGCGACACCTTTGCCCTGGGCATTGGCCTTCAGACCATGGTCTTCGGACTGCTGCTCGCCGGCTGGATCTGGGGGCTGCTGTTCCGCCTGCGCGCCGGGATTTCCTGGGCCGCCGGGCTGGCGGTGACGATTGGACTCGTGACCGGGCTCGTGGCGTGGCTCGACGCATTCGTCGGCTTGGGAGTGGACTGGCAGATCGGGGAGCGGGCCCTGCTCATACCCGCGGAGGTTCGTCCACAGGGATTCGGACTGGCCATGCTGGCCGGCACGCTGTGGGCGGTCGCCAGCGCCGCGTTCGTCGTTGTGTTCGCGATGGCCGCGGCGGTCATCGGCGCGACGGCACTACGGCGCTTGTTCGAGCCCTGGGCCGGGCGCGTGTTCCCGCGGATCGTGGATGGCCTCCCGGAGTTTTGGCACGAACTCCTGAACCCGCGCCGGCCCGCCGCGCCTCCGCAGCGATTGAGTCCGGCACCGAGCGCCCAACGTCGCCTCCCCGAGCGCGCACAAGCGTGGGGCACGGCCTATGGGCGCGCGGTACTGATCCTGGCCTACGGCGCGGCCGTGCTCACGCAACTGTGGATCGAACCCGCCGAGCGCACCGACGCGGCGTTCATGTTCGGCATGTTCGCGATGGCCGACGGCGCGCTGCTGCTGGTGCTCGCAGACCGGAGTCGCGCATTTGCGCCGGCCCGGCGCCAACTGCGCCTCGAAGCGGCGGCATCGATCGTGATTGGGCTCATCGCCGCCGTCATCTCGTTTGGCCTCGGCCGCCCAATGCCGTTCGAGCTGTTCTATGGACTGGTTGCCGTGTGGGCGATGCTGACGGCCGGGGCGCAGTTTTCGGTGTCATTCGCCATGCGCCACGGCGATTCCGCGCACCTCGTGATTCTCTACACGATCTTTGTCGCCGTAACCCGGCTCGTCTACGGCGTAGAGGCCGCCGCCGCGCCCGAGGTGGTGCGCCTGGCCTATGCCCAGAGTGTGATTCTGATGGCCGTCGTGGTGCTGACGGCCATGCTTTACGTGCTCCTTGGGAACGTCCTGCGCGAGTGGCCGCGATCCGAGTTCGAAGCGGCGGGGCGCTCCGCGCGCACCTGAGGTCGTTGGCCTCGGCCCTAGCCCGGTGTCACACTGCGCGCCGGATGTCGATTCAAGGTAGTCGGGGGCAGGCATGAGTCGCGGACAAGACGTGCTCGCGCGGATGAAGGGCCCGGTCGTTCCAATCAACTTGTGCTTCAACGTCGACGGCACCCCGGACTACCCGTCGATTGCGCGCTACGTGGATTGGCTCGCCGACGAAGGCACGCCGATCCTCATGCTCACGGCCGGCAGCAGCGAGTTCGCCAGCCTGAGCGACGACGAAATCTGGCGGCTCACCGCCGTCGTGGCCGAAGCCAACCAGGGCCGGGCCGTCTTCATCGCCTCGTCCGGTCTATGGAAACCCTCCGTGACGCGCGAATTCCTCGTTCACGCCGACCGCGTGGGCGCCGACGCCGTCAAGCTGCAGTTCAGCAGCTGGCTCACGCTGAGTCACGAAGTCGTGGTGCGCTACTTCGACCTGGTCCAGGACGCCGCGGACGTGCCGATGCTGCTGCTCTCGGGGCCCAACTTCCCGCTGGACGCGGCCATCGAGCTGGCCGCGCGGCCCAACATGATCGGGATCAAGAACGACGGGCATCCGTTCTACGACTACTACGAGCTGATGCGCGGCACCGCCGACGAGGACTTCGGCGTCATCAGCGGCGGGCAGATGCGCAACTTCATGTTTGGGTATCCGCTTGGATCGCCGGCCTACCTATGCCCGATCGCGCCAATTCGGCCGCGCCTGGCCAACGAGTTTTACGACCACGTGGCGGCCGGCCGCACCGACGAGGCATGGGCGTTCGTCTTCAAATACGAGGATCCGTGGCTTCGCTGGGCGTCGAGCCAGAACTGGCTGGCGTCGCTCAAGGCGGCGATTCACCTGCAGGGCCTCTACCCGAACAACCTGCTCGGGCACGCCTATCCGCACCCGGCGCCCGATGTCGTCGACAAGGTTCGGGACAAGCTGATCGAGGTGTTCGGCAGCGCGACGGTCGAGTAGGTGGCTGCCGCAAGGAGCGCAGCGTCTCTACGTTGTCACTCCGAACGCAGTGAGGAATCTAAGGGCGCGGGAAACCCTCCCCGCCCCGTAGATTCCTCGCCTTCGGCTCGGAATGACGGATCTGGGCGGCCGACGCAGGTGGCCCGGTCTGCGTGCAGCCCGGGATTCAGCCGAAACCGCTAGGCGAACGCCAGGTTCCGCTTCTGGCCCCGCAGGATCAGGCCGTTGACGCCCGTGTTGTGTCCGCCGGTCTGCACGTTCTGCGGATCGCGGTAGCCCGTGCGAACCAGGCGCCGCCACCCATCGGTGCGGTTCGGATCCGAGCCGTGAATCGTCAGGTAGCTCATGAAGACCACGTCGCCGGCATTGGCCGGCACGGGCACGGCGTCCGCCAGCCGGTATTCGTCCACCGGCAGATGAGGGCGCGTGTCCTTCGAGTCGACTCGCCCGATGTGCTCCAGCGGTCCGAGCTTGTGGCTGCCGGGGAGGAATTTGAGGCAGCCGTTGGCCTCCGTGGCGTCGTCGATGTGCAGCAAGGCGTCGATGTACCCGGGACCCTCGTGCGCGTAGAACGGATAGTCCTGGTGCATCGGGAAGGGCGTGCCCATCTCGGGTCCCTTGGCGTGAAGCATGGTGTGGTGGTACTCGACGCCGGTGCCCAGCAAGTCCGCCACCGCGCCGACCAGCTTGTCATCGGTGACGGCGCGGAAGTACTCCTCGGAGTAGCCGGGAAGATCGCCAAGAATGTCTAATCTCGCACGTTGGTCTTCCTCGGCCGTCATGTAGGCTTGACGCCATGGCCCCTTCCACCCTGGACCCTGCGTGGCCCACTCTTGCATGAGCCGCTCCAACTCTTTCGACTGCCGGGCGACGGTTTCGGCGTCAAAGACGTTTTCCAGCCGCAAATAGCCCAACTCGTTGAAGGCGTCGACTTGATCCTGCGTCAGCGTTTCCATGCGCACACCTCTGGCAGCGACACCGAAGTCTACCGTCCATTGGCTTGTCGGCGGCCCCGATGACGGCTCAAACGACCGCCGCCGCGGTGCGGACGGTAGTCGTGCCCCGATCCCGCTGGTGGCTGCTGATGGTGCGCGCCGTGGTGCCGCTGCTCTACGCCAACGCGCAGATCGGACTGCTTTGGCCCGAGGACCTGAAGGCGCCGCCGGCCATCGTCTTCGGCGTCTTCGCGCTCGCGGACGGCGCGCTGGCGCTGGCCGTGGCGCTCGGCCTGCGCGAGTTTCGCCCGGCGCGTGGTCTGGTCCTGGCGGACGCCGCCCTGGGAGCCGCCGCGGGAATCGCCGGCTTCCTGTTGTGGCTGGTGGTGTGGTCCGACTCCGTGGTCCCGGCCGCGGCTTACGTCGGGCTCGCCGGCACCTGGGCCTTCTTGAGCGGCCTGCTGCATGCCGCCATCGCCATTCCACTGCGGCGTATCGAGGGCGCGCAAATGCCGCTGCTGTTCATCATCATGAGCGGCCTGGTGCGGATGGCCTACGGCGTGCCGACGGGCCTGTCGGCCCTCGTCGTGCTCAACTTCACCGGATTTCGGCGCTTCCTCACGGTGCAGCAATGGTTCGTGCTGCTCCATGGGGTCACTTACCTGCTGTTCTACGGCGGGCTCGCCGAAGTGTGGCGGGAACGACGGCAGGCCGAGGTGGCGACGCAAGCGCGGATCGCGCGCAAGGACTTGCAGGTGCGGCAGGCGCGCGAGCGCCGGGCGGCGCAAGGGCTCCGCGCCGTCTGACACCGGGGCGGCCGCCAGTGTGGGCTATGATCCCGCACTCGCCGCTGGACCGGGGCTGATTCTCGGAAGTCGGGGGCGGCGCCCGGACAAAGGAGGCGCGCGGTGATGATCGACGAGAGCCAGCACCAGACCTATTCGGACGACTGGCGGCGCACCAACCCCGATCTGGCGTTCTTCCTGCCGCCCACTCCGCCGGAGTGGCAGGAGTCGGTGGACCACGTGCTGGTCAGCCTTACGCGCGAGGGCGCCCTGCTGGCCATCTGGACCTACTGCACCCAAGAGCACGCCGCCGACGAGTCGATCATGGTGCGTCGCAGCGAGGACGGCGGCCGCACCTGGACCGGCCCCGACGTGCTGGCGGGTCCGGGCCGTTACCCCGGCCAGGTCGCGTCGTTCGGGTTCCCCGTCATGAGCCAGAACGGGCGCATCTATTGCTTCTACAACCGCAGCACGGGTCTGGGCGACAGCTACACCAACGCGTTCCTGGAGTGCAAGGTGTCGGACGACGACGGCCGCACCTGGGTGGACGGCGGCGTGCAGATTCCCTTCCGGCACACCAGGTTTGACCTGCCGGACCCGAAAGCCGGCGCCTCGTGCATCGTGTGGCAGAAGCCGATTCGTGATCGCAACAACAAACACATCGTGGGCATCACCCGCTGGACCTCCGAGCGCGTGCGGCGCCGCACGCCAGCCTCCGCCAAAGCGCCGCGCGGCGTCGGCGACTGCCATGTGGAGTTTTTGCGCTTCGAGAACATCGACGACGAGCCGGATCCCCAGGACCTTGAGCTCACCTGGCTGCCCGACAGCGACGATCTCGTGTCGTCTCCGGTCATGTTCGACACCGAATACACCGCTGGCTACTCCTTCTGCCAGGAGCCCGGCCTGGTGCTGCTGCCGGACGGACGGCTGTTCGCCAGCATGCGCACGCCCAACGGGCAGATCTGGTACACGGTGTCCGCCGACGACGGCCACTCGTGGCGCCCGAGCGAGATGCTGCGGTTTCGCGATGGCGGCGCCCCAATGGAGAACCCTGTCTCGCCCACGCCGCTCTACCGGCTGCACGACGGGCGCTACATCCAGCTGCTCCAGAACCACGACGGCTGGGGCTACAACGGATTCGGCCCGCTCAACAGCGACAGCCGCAGGCCGCAGTTCCTCGCGGTCGGCGAGTTTCGCCCCAACGCCCACCAACCGCTCTGGTTCAGCGAGCCGCTGCTGCTGTTCGACACCGACGGCGTGGGCATCGCGCCGCACTACCGTCCGTGGCTGTCGATGTATTCCAGCCTCACGGAGCGCGAGGGCGAGCGCATCCTCTGGTACTCCGACCGCAAGCTGTTCGGCCTGGGCCGCTACATCACCGACGAAATGCTCGCGCCGTTGACCGTGCCCGAGGCGTAGTTCAGGCTCAGTAGTCGACAAGGGGGATCCATTGGCCACCGTTGCGTTCATCACCGAGTCCGAAGCCAAGCATCGAATGCCCTACGCCGAGGCCATCCGCGATGTCGAGCGGATCGCGGCCGCGCACGTAGTTGACGACGGCGACGACGGCCTTCTCGGCGTCGTCGGGTCGAAGCTCGTGGGTCGGCATACGTCCGTGGACGGCTTGCTCGCGGCGGTGCGCCCGGACATGGCCATCGTGTCGCTGGTGGCGTCCAACTCACCGCCCGCGATCGAGGCGCTGCTCAACGCCGGCGTGCCGATCATGGCGGAGAAGCCGGCTTGCGTGGACCCCGAGGACTTCGCCCCGCTGGCGCGGCTGGCCGAGGACAAAGGCGTGCCGCTGATGCTGGCGCTGGCCAACCGCATGCGCCCCGACATGGGCGACGCCCGGCGCATTATCGCCGAGGGCGGCATCGGCGAGCTGTACGCGGTTCGGGCGACGCAGGTGGCGGACCAGACCCGCATCCAGGAGCTCACCGAGCCCGACTGGACCTTCGAGCGCGCCCGGGCCGGCGGCGGGCACCTGGTCTGGTTGGGGATTCACTTCGTGGATTTGATTCGCTACGTCACCGGCCGCGACATCGAGCAGGTGCAGGCGCTGACGGGCGTCGTCGGCGGCGCGCCGATCGACGTGGAGGACCTGGCCCTCGTCAATATGCGCCTGTCCGGCGGCGCGCTGGTGTCGCTGTTTTCCGGCTACGTGATGGAGGAGAAGGGGCACCAGGGGTTGACAATCTACGGCTCGCGGGGCTGGTTGCAAACCGACGCCGCCGCGTCGCCGAAGCTGATGTGGTGCTCGGGCCGCGGCGACGACGCCAAGGTGCGGCGCACGCTCTACGAGGACCGCGGCGCGCCCTACACGGGCTGGGTGGACTTGACGCTGCGCGCCTGCCTGGGCGAGATCGAGCCGCCGCTCTCGGGCGCCGACGGCCTGGCGGCGCTGCGCGCGGTGCACGCGGCGTATGCGTCAGCCGCGCACGGCCGGCCAGAGTCGCTGGCGTAGGCCGTCCAACTCCGAGCGTCGAAAACGCGTGATCGGGCGTTCTGCGGCATGCTTGGCGTCGCGCTCGGCGGATGACTCGATGCACCTTGCGGCAAAGGACCGGTAAGCCATGAAGATCGTCGGCTATTGCGATCCCCTGCACGTCGCGCCCGGCGACACGGTGCGCTTCATGGTCAGCAGCGCGCACCCGAGCTACCGGGCCGATCTCGTCCGCATCGTGCACTGCGACAACAACCCTCGCGGCCCTGGCTTCAAGGCCCCGCTGGTCGAATCGGCCCTCAGCGGCGACTACGCCGGCCGCGAGCAGGCCATCCGCACCGGCTCCAGCGTGCAGATTCCGTACGCCGACGCACTGGGCCAACTGGACAGCTTTACGGTGACGGCCTGGATCATGCCGACGATGCTGGTGAAGGAGGAGGCGCAGGTAATCATCGAGCAGGCGCGTGCCGCCGGTCCGGAAGCCCAAACGTTTCAGGTGGAGGCGCCGGGCAGCATTCAGCAAGCCATCGTGACTCACGGACTCGAAGCACCGGTCAGCGCCGGCTACGGCCTGTTCATCGGCATCGGCGGACACCTCGTGGGCCAGGTCGGGGACGGCGCGGGAGGCATGACGGTCGTCGGCCCCGCCACGCCGTTAGTCGAGCATCAGTGGACGTTCGCGGCGATGACCTACGACGCAGACTCGCAGCGGCTGGCGGTCTATCAGCTCCCGAAGCACCCCTGGCCGGTCGAGCGCGGTCGCGGGGTCGCGGTGATAACCGCGCCCGGCTCGCGCCCTTCGGAGGGCGCCCCGCTGGTGATGGCCGCCGCGGTGGAGTCGCGCGAAGGGGACAAGGTTCTGACGCACTCCCACTTCAACGGCAAAATCGACGCGCCCCGCGTCTACGACCGCGCCCTGTCCGGCGATGAGATCGAGGCGCTGGCCCGCGGCGGCGATTCGCTGGTGGTCGAGGGGTTGGTGGCCGCCTGGGACTTCAGCCGGGACATCAGCACCGACCGCGTGACCGACGCCGGTCCGCACGGTCTCCACGGGCGCGCGGTGCAGATGCCCACCCGCGGCGTCACCGGGCATAACTACACCGGGCACGAGACGAGCTACCGGCTCGCGCCGGACGAATACGGCGCCATTCACTTCCACGACGACGACCTCGAGGACGCCCGCTGGGGGGTCGACTTCGAGCTGACGGTGCCGGACGACCTGCGCAGCGGCGTCTACGCCGCCTGGGTGCGCTCGGGCGACGACGAGGACTACATCACCTTCTTCGTGCGGCCCGCCGACGATGCCGAGACTGCGCCGATCGCCGTATTGATGTCCACCGTGTCGTACGTCACCTATGCCAACTTCCGCGACGTCGACGGCGGATTCTGGAGTCCCGAGCGCGTCCCGAATGCGGATCCCAGTCTGAATCCGGCGGCGCACGACTTCCTGCGGGCCAACCCGATGCCGGGGCTCTACGACTTCCACTCCGACGGGACGGGCGCGGCGCTCTGCTCGTGGCGCCGGCCGATCCTGAACATGCGGCCTACCTACCGCTACCGCGTCTGGTCGGCGCCGTCGCGATTTCCGGCGGACCCCTACGTGATCGATTGGCTGGAGGCCCGCGGCCTGGAATACGACGTGATCACCGACCACGACCTCCACGCCCAGGGCGCGGACTTGCTCAAGCGGCATCGCGTCATCATCTCCGCCTCGCATCCGGAGTACTGGACCTCGCCGATGATCGAGGGGCTGGAAACCTATCTGAACGACGGCGGGCGCCTGATGTACCTGGGCGGCAACGGCTTCTTCGGCGTCGCCGCCGTCGACCCGAACCGTCCTCACGTAGTGGAGGTGCGGCGCTGGGGCACGAGCTGGCCCTTCGAGCATCCGCCGGCGGAGCGCGTGCTGGCCACCACCGGCGAGTTGGGCGGCACCTGGCGCAACCGCGGCCGTCCGCCGCAGGCGTTGGTGGGCATCGGCTGCGGCTCGGCGGGCTTCGACAAGGGGTCGCCATACGTTCGCCAGCCGGACAGCCACGATCCTCGCGCGTCGTTCATCTTCGAGGGCATCGGCGACGACGAGCGCATCGGCGACATCCCGTCGCTGGTGGTCAATCACGGCGCCGCGGGCTACGAGATGGACCGGCTGGACTTCAGCCTCGGCACGCCGCCGCACGCGCTGCTGCTGGCCACGTCGCTGGGGCACTCCGACAAGTACGTCGGGCTGGCCGACGAGGCGCTCTGGTACACGCGCGGCATCGACGGCGTGTCGGTGGGGGATCCGACAACCCCCGGCGAGTACCACCCGTTCATTCGCGCCGACATGACCTATTTCGAGACTCCCAACGGCGGCGGCGTGTTTTCGGTTGGCTCCATCGCCTGGCGCTCGTGCCTGTCCTACAACGACTACGAGAACACGGTTTCGCGCGTGACCGAGAACGTCGTGCGACGGTTCGCCTCACCCGAGCCCCTGGCCGATCCGTCGGCCAATCCGGGCGTCGTCACGATGGCCGGCGAGTCTCGCCGGAAGGAGTAGCCCCGTGGCCCAGGAGTTCGAGCGACACACGCCTCACGACCCGCTGCCCATGCCGCCGCCGATGGACTTTCCGGAGGAGGGCGCGGCCGAATCGGAGGTCCTGGGCGACGTGCACGCGCGGATCGCCGAGGACCCGTTCTCCGTCGAGCGCAACTTCGGCATCACCTACGTCGGGCCGCCGCATCCCATCGCGGAACGCGTGGCGACGCTGACCCGGGGCACCTACTTCGTGGAGTGGGCGCGGCAGATGAATCCCGGCGCCTACGCCTTCGAGAAGGAGGCCATCCGCATGATGGCCAGCCTGCTCGGCCGGCCCGAGGCCACGGGTTTCATCACCAGCGGCGGCACCGAGTCCAACATGTCGGCCATGCGGCTGGCGCGCAATCTAGGCGGCAAGTCGGAACCCGAAATCATCATGCCCACGTCGGCGCACTACAGCTTCCGCCTAGGTGCGGAACTGCTCGGAATCAAGCTGATCGAGACGCCGGTGGACGAGCGGATGGCGCCCGCTGTGGATGCGGTCAAGCGCGCCATCACGCCCAACACCGTGGGGCTGATCTGCTCCGCGCCCGAGGGGAACTTCGGGCAGCTGGACCCCATTCCCGAGTTCGCCAAGCTGGCGCTCGAGCACGACCTGTACCTGCACGTCGACGGGGCGTTCGGCGGCTTCATCCTGCCGTTCATGCGCGAGTTGGGCCATGACCTGTGCGATTTCGACCTCAGCGTGCCGGGGGTCAGCTCGTTCATGACCGACGGGCACAAGCTGGGCCAACTGCCGGTGGCGACCGGGTTCTTCCTGATCCGCGACGCCAGCATGCTGGAGGCGGTGCCGCTGGATTGGACGTTCATCCACACCCTCACCGCCACCAAGCCCGGCGACCACGCCGCGACCGCGTGGGCCGTCATGCGGCACCTGGGACGCGCCGGCTACCGGGCCGCCACCGCCCGTCTGCTTGAGTCCGTGCGCATCGTGGTCGAGGGCATCGAGGCCATCGACGAACTGCGGCTGATGGTGAAGCCGTTGATCAGCGTGATCAACTTCACCTCGGACACGGTGGACATCGAGTGTGTATTCAACGAGCTCTCACGGCGCGGCTGGGGCAGCACCTTCGGCCACATGAACGGCCACGCCCGCATCCGCCTCTCGCTCCACCCCTACCGCGACGCCGACCACGCTCATGGGTTCGTGCGGGCACTGAGAGCGTCGGTCCAAGCCGCGCGGTAGATCGGTCAGCTCGACTCAAGCCCACGGATCGACGGCGACTTTGACTACGCCGTCGGCGGGGGAGGCCGAACGGACGAGCTCGATGCCCTTGGCGGCCTGGGCCAGCGGCAGGCGGTGGGTGAGCATGCGCTCCAGCGGATAGCGCCCCGATTCGGCGAGTTGGACGGCGGCGCGGACGGCCTGGGTCTCGTGGCTGTTGACGCCGAGGACGCGGATTTCGCCGGCCACCAGCCGATCCCAGGGGAGCTCGACGGGCGCGCCGCCCTTGGACCCGGCCATGACGAACGTGCCGAGCGGCCGCACGACCGAGGCCGCTTGGCTTGCCGCCCCGGCGCTGGCCGTCACATCGATCACGACGTCGGCGAGGCGACCACCTGTGAGCGCCGCGATCTCGGCGACGGTTGAATCCGACGCAACCAGTACGTCGGTCGCGCCGAAATCTCGGGCAAGCTCGAGCCGGGCGCGATCGCGGGCGAGGCCCACCACGATGATCTGCCCGGCGCCAGCCGCGTGCGCCGCGATGGTGCAGGCCAGACCCTGCGGTCCCGGTCCGAAGATCACGACGGTGTCGCCGATGCCGGTGTTGCCCAGCGTTTGCACCCAGCGGATGCCGTTGGCCAGCACCGCCCCCACGACGACGCCGACCTCCGGCGTGATCTGCTCGGACACGCGGTGCACGCGGGCGCGGGGCGGCAGGTAGAGGAACTGTCCGTAGGCGCCCCAGAGGTGCGGCGGGTCGGCTGCGGACAAGCGACCGCCGTAGCCCTGCTCGTCGGCGCACATCTGGTAGGAGCCGCGGCGGCACCACTCGCAGCGGCCGCAGCCAAAGCTGGCCTCCACGATCACGCGGTCGCCGGCGGCCACCTGCCAGCGTGCGGCTGCCGCCGCGCCCGCTTGCTCGATGCGGCCCACGATTTCGTGGCCCAGCAGGGCGGGAACTTTGCGGATTACGACCGAGTGACCGTCCCAGTGGTGAATGTCGCTGCCGCAGATGCCGGCGAGCTCGACGCGCAGCAGGCCGTCGTCGCCGCCGATTTCGGGCAGCGGGAAGTCGCGCGGCTCGATGCGGTGGGGTGCGACGAGGACGGCGCCGCGGCTGAGGGTCACGTTGTTGGTCCGGGGTGGGTTCTGGCTCTCGGTGGCGGCTGGGTATCTTCCAACGGGCGGGTCACAGACCCGCCCCTACCCCGAGTGGCCACCGCGCGCCGGTTGCATTGATCGGAGTGGATTCCCGCTTTCGCGGGAATAACGGAGGAGGAGCTCTGGGACTTCGAGGTCATTAGCGGCTTGCCAGGCAGCCGATGATGGTGTCCACGTGCACCACGAATTCCGCCGTCAGCTCGATGGCCTCGCCGAGCGTGGCCTCGGGATCCCAGGACCATGAGCCGTCCGCCTCTTGCGTCTCGACGAACCAATCGCCCACCCGCACCGTCCAGTCGCGGTAGACGGCGTCTCCCGTGAGCTGATAGAGCAGCGCCGAGCCCCAGCCGCTCTTGCAGACCTGGGCGTAGTCGAACTGGCGCGGCGTGCATTGCATCGAGAAGTCCATGTAGTCGCGCGCGAGCGACAGGTATCCCGGCTGCGGATCGACCATGTGCAGGCGGCAGAGGAAGGCCGCGGCAATGCCGCCCACCGTCCAACGCTGCTTCCGGGCAGCTTGGGCCTCGACCGTGAACCACGACTCCTTGCCAGCCTCCGGGGTGACGAGCGCCTGCCGCTCCCGCGACCACGCATAGTGCAGCCGGTCGGGCAGTTCGTATTGCGCCCGCCAGATTCGCTCCAGGAAGGCATGCACCGCCCGCGCTTCGTCAAGGCGCCCCAGGGCGATGCACGCCAGACCGCAGCCGCAGGCGTAAGGAACGTCCATCACGTCGCTCGGGGCGCCGTCGGCGTCGAGGTCATTGATGAAGCCCCCGGACTCCGGGTCCTGCATGGTGAGGACGAAGTCGAGGCCGCGGCTGCTCAGGTCGAACTGGCGTGCCATGTGCGCGCCGTAGACCAGCGTGGCGTTGCGATAGGCATAGGCGTCCGTCAGCACCCGCAGCCCGCGGTCGAAATCGCCCTCGGGGGTGAACATGTGCTCACGGATCCAACCGCACAGCGCCGTGGCCGCCGCGGTTTCGCCGGCCACGGTGAGCGTCCACGGCACGCGGTAAAACCTGAAGCCATGCGCCGGGTCACCGATTGAGCCATCGGCGTTCATGTGCCCAAGCAGCCACTCGACGCCGCGCCGCTTGGCGTCGGCGTATGACGCCAAGCGAGCGCGCAGATCGGTCGGCGAGGTACTCGTCGTCATCGGCGGCCAGCTTAGCCCCACGCTCGGCGCGTCGACAGCGGTTGGCCGGTCGCGCTACGGTCGGCACAACCCTAAACCGACGCGAGCGTTGCCCCGAGTGCCACGGCGCCTCTGATGAATCTTGCCATCGACGCCTTCTATGGCGGTCACGTCGAGATGCCGAACCCGGGATTTCGGGGACCGGCGGCGCACACACGGCGGATGAGCGACGCGCACCTGGCGACGGTCTACGACGAGGCCCTGCGCTTCGCCGAGCTGATGGAGCGGACCGGCTACGACACGCTCTGGTTGGCCGAGCACCACTTTCAGCGCGAGGGCTACGGCTGCATCGGCAACGTGCCGCTGTTGAGCGTGCACCTGGCGCACCACACGAAGCGGCTCAAGTTCGGCGCGTTCTTCAACACCGTCACCGCCTGGCACCCGCTGCGGCTGGCCGAGGACTACGCCATGGTCGACGTGCTCACCGGTGGGCGGCTGCGCTTCGGCATCGGACGCGGCTACGTCGCGCGCGAGGTCGAGACCCTGGGCGGCCCGCTGCTCGACGACTCGGCCAACCGCGACCTGTTCGAGGAGCAGGTGGAGATCATGCTGAAGGCCTGGCACGAGCCGGAGTTCGCCCACGCGGGCGTGGCCTACCGGGTGCCCGCCGACGTGCCGCATATGTTCGACGATCTTGTTGACATAACACTCGTGCCGCGGCCGGCGCACCTGCCGGTCGAAATCTGGCAGCCCATCACCAGCACTAAGCGGCGCGGCCTGGACTTCATGGCGCGGCACGGCGTCAAGGGCGTGATTGCGGGAGGCACGGCGCCGGGCGGCCGCGCGGAGCAGGCGGCGGCGGTCTACCGCGACGCATTGGCGCGGGCCGGCCGCGAAACGCAGCTTGGCGAGGACCTGGCGGTCGGATTTCAGATTCACCTCTCGGACAGCCGCGAGGCCGCGCTGCTCGAAGCGACCCCGTGGTGCGAGGAGCACCTCAAGGGGCTCGCGCCGCTGGGGCGCTATCCGCAGCTGAGCGAGGCCCAGATTCAGGCCACGGCCCAGGGCGAAGCGGCCTATGACGCGGGACTCCCCACCATTCACGACCTGGACGCCGAGGGCACCTGGGTGTGCGGGACGCCGGACCACGTGCGCGACCACTTGACCGGCCTGCTGGAACGCCTTCCCGGCCTGCGCCGCGTCTTCATCCAGACCGGATCGCTGGGCGTGCCGCCGTCGGCCATGCGGGCCGACATCGAGTGGTTCGCCCAGGACGTGATGCCCGAGTTCGCCGCCGCATAGGTCCGGCCGCTCCTCGGTCAGGCGCCGCTCACGCGATCCGCAGCCGATACCAGCGGATGTTGTAGATCTCGTCCTCTTGGCACCAGAAGGCCACGTACACGTCGCCGTTGGGAAGCAGCGCGAGGCTCGGGAAGCCGAAGGGCAGGTCGACCAGCTCCTGCCCGCTGCTCGCCGTGGCGCCGGTCATGCTGGAGGATGCGCCCTCCCACAGGGGCGCTTCGGCCAGGTTGACCCAGTCGTCGCCCTCCAGCCGCGAGAGATTGGCCCACAGACCGGGCCGCTGGTCATGGCGGTAGACGAAGAGGATGCGGTCGTTGGGCAGCACCAGCAGCTTGCCCGTCTGGCCCTGAATGCCGGTGGACCGCGGCTCGGAGAACGTCCGACCGTCGGCTGAGATGGCATACGGATTGGGCTCGGTGCCGCCGGTGGCGGAGTCGAAGGCCCAGGCGGTGGCCAGCAGCCGGCCGTCGCTCAACTGTCGCAGCGAGACCTCCCACGAAAAGACGCCCCGGTGGGTCTCATCGATCAGCACCAGGTGGTCGGGCCAGGTCCGACCGCGGTCGTCGGACACGAACGCCAGGGCCATGGCCCCGATAGGCTCCTCGCCATCCCAGCCGCGCCAGGGGGCCATGGGCGCCAGCCAGCGGCCGTCGGCCAGCTCCACGATGTGGTGACACACCTCCCACGCCGGACTCCACACGGGAGGCTGGAGGATCTCGGGCGTGCTCCAGGTGTGGCCGCGGTCGGAGCTATGCGTCGTGATGAGGTCCATGGGTGCGTGGCCAAGGTTTTTGCGGTTGACGAGTTGCCCGCCGTGGACGTCGCGGTAGGTGCGCCCGCCGATGCCGACCAGCGTGCCGTCGCGCAGCAGGCTCACGCGGATGCCGCCGGTCGTCGGCCGGGTGGTGGAGATCTCGACCAGCAGCTCGGGCGCCGACCAGGTCACGCCGCCGTCGGACGAGCGGGCTTTGTAGGTCTGGTAGTCCAGCGCTTCCACTCCCGACGCGAGATCGAAGCTGGCGAACAGCTCGCCGTCGTCGAGCACGATGATCGAGGGATGCCAGGCGTGGACGGCGCGCCGCTCCGGTTCCGGATTTCGATAGACCAGGCCGGTGGCCAGCACGTCAATCACGGGCAAGCTCCGGCTGCCATAATCCGGGCTGATTCGCGGTCGGGTCACCCGACGCCGAACTCGAGACCGCCCGACGGTGCGCAGGGAGCATGCGATGCCTCCGGTCGAAGCCCTGGTGGATGCCCGCCGCAGCATAGAAGCCCGTTATCGCGCGCGCACACCTGAATCGCGTGCCTTGCACGAACGAGCGCTGCAGTCGCTGCCCGGCGGCGAGTCGCGCACGGCGACCTGGTTCGCGCCCTACCCGACCTATATCGCCACCGGCCTGGGCTCGACGTTGACCGATGTTGACGGCAATGCGCTGGTGGACTTCACCTTCAACTCCACGTCGGTCATCCACGGTCACGCCCATCCCGAGATCGTGGCGGCCGTGCAGCGCCGCGTGGCCGAGGGCACCGCGTGGAACGCGCCCAACGCGGGCCAGGTCGAGTTGGCTGAGATCCTCTGTTCGCGGGTGCCGTCGCTCGACCAGGTGCGCTTCTGCGCCTCCGGCACCGAGGCGAACATGCAGGCGATCAAGGCCGCGCGGGCCTTCACCGACCGCGACCTGATTATCAAGATGGACCTGGCCTATCACGGCACCTACGAAGGTGTGGAGATCCACCAGGGGACGGACGGTTGGGGCGGTCCCGGAGCGCCGGTGTCGCGGGGCGTGCCCAGCAATGCGCTGGACAATGTGCTGATCGCCCCCTTTGACGACGCGGAAATCGTGGAGTGGCTGCTCGAAACCCATCCCGGGCAGGTGGCCGCCATCGTGGTCAACCCGGCCCAAACCCAGGGCGGACTGCGGGCGCCCTCGCCGGGCTATTTGAAGGCTCTGCGCGACGCCGCGGACGCGCACGGCACGCTGCTGGTGTTCGACGAAGTCATCACCCTGCGTTTGGCACGCGGCGGCGGCCAGGAACTCTTCGGCGTGCTGCCGGACCTCACGGCGATGGGCAAGATCATCGGCGGTGGGTTGCCCGTCGGCGGCTTCGGCGGTCGGGCGGAGGTGATGGAGATCTTTGCCGACCGGCAGCCGCCGGTGCTGCCGCACGCGGGCACCTTCAACGGCAACCCGGCCACCATGGCCGCGGGAATCACGGCCATGCGGCTGCTCGACGCGCCGGCGTTCGAGCTTCTGGCGGAGCTTGGCGAGGCGTTGGGGCGGGGTTTGGTTGAAGCCTCGCAACGGGCCGGCGTGGCGCTGGAGGTGACGCAGATCGAATCGGTGATCGGCGTCGACGTTCCTCTGGCCGGCGCATCCGCGGGAGAGATCATGGAGCTGATCGTCCTCGAGCTGTTGAACCGCGGATTCAAGGCGGCATCGATGATGACCGTGTCCACGGCGACGGTCGCCGAAGAGATTCATGCGCTGACCGAAGCGCTGACGGACGTGCTGCGGCAGCTGCGTCCCGCCATTGCCGAGGCCGCTCCCGCGGCAGTGCTCACCACGTAAGCGCTGGAGGGCGATCCGGCGGTAGCGTTCATCACTTGACCGACGTGACGACGGCCGTCACGATAGGTGGCTAGTCGAGCCGGGTTGTGGCGCCCCGCCGCCGGTTTCGCGAATCGTCGTCTGCAGGAATAGGAGCCGCACACCGTGGCTGCCATTGCAACCAATGTTCGTCGCTTGCCGGGTCCAATTCAGGCCCTTATCGGGTCCCTCATTTTCGTTGCCCTGGCGCTTCTGATTCTCCGGGTCGCACTCGACCCGAACGAAGAACGGATGCGAGCCAGTGCCGAGGCCGCGCGGCCTCAGCGCGAGGCGGTCCAGGTTCGCACGCGGGCGCCGACGGATACGGCGACGACCACGGAATCGACGGCGGCGACGGACGCCGCCGCGGACACCGGCCTGCCGGGCGTTGGCGACACCCATATCACGACGGACGAACTGTCGGTCACGCTGCTTGCGGTTGAAGATCTGTCGGTGCTGCCGCAGCTGGTGGGCGATCCGGTCGATCCGCGCCGGGACTACTTCCGGATCGTCACCATTGAGTTCGAGAACAACAGCTCCGACCCGACCACCGTGCAGAACACCAACATCTGGCTGGTGAAAGACGACGGCTCCCGCATCGTTGTGGATGCGAACTCTCTCGACAAGCTCATTTCCGCACCGCCGCTGGCTTTCGAAAGCCGGCCGCTGTTTCTCGCGGAATCGGTGCCGGTGGACAAATCGATCGTGGTGTCGGTGTCGTTCGACGTCAGGGAGAGCGAAACGGTCACCAAGCTCGACGTCGAGGGCCTTGAATTCGCGATGCCTCCGGTCAATCTCGATGCCGACGCGACGGCAGTGGCGGAGGCCGAGGCCACGGCTGCGGCCACGGCTGACGCTGAGGCCACGCCGGAGGCCGATGTCCGAGACACTCGTGCCGGGAGCTCGCTGGACACCGCCGTGAACCGGGGGCGAGCGCGCATTGAAGCCGTTGAGCAAGTTGCGGAATCTCGCACCGGCCTTCCCACGGTTGGCGATGCGCTGCTTGGAGCCGACGGGCTCGAGGTCATCTTGGAATCGGTGCAGCGGTTTGAGCAGCTGACGCAGGTGCACGGCACGCCGTTCAGGCCCAAGAACGGCCTGTTCCAGCTCGTGACCATCACGTTCAACAACACCAACGAGAGCGGGAACATCGTCGTCTCCAAGGCCAACATCTACCTGATCCAGCCGGACGGCACCGAGATTGCCGTGGACTCGCCGGGTGTCAACGCGCTCATCGGTATGGCCACGACGGCAACCGAAGGCCGGCCGCTGTTCCTGGTCGAAAGCGTGCCCAATGGGAAGTCGGCGACGGTCGCCGTGGTGTTCGATGTCGATCCGAGCTTGGTTGACCTGCTCATCGACATCGAGGGATTCCAGTTCGAGGTTCCCAACCCCTAGGCTTCGCCGCGTAGCCCACGGTATGCCGAGGGCATGACCGAGCCGTCGGGCGGGTCTGGATTTCCGCGCACCATCCGCACGCGGCGTCTCGCGCTCCGTCCGTTCCGGCTTTCGGACGTGGACGCCGTGCTGGGGTATGAGTCGGACGCAGCCTATGGGGAGTTTCTTGGCGTTCGGCAGCCATACCGGCGATCGGACGCCGAGCGCAGCGTCGCGTCGCGCATGCAGTGCGACTGGACGCGGTCGGCGATGTGGGCCGTGGACCTCGACGGCGAGGCCATCGGGCACGTCGGCATGACGCTGTACACCGGCCATGGGCGCATCGATCTCTACTACGGCCTCGCGCCGGCGCATTGGGGCAAGGGCTACATGACGGAGGCCGTGCGCGCCGCCATCGACGGCGCCTTTGCCGCGTTTCCGGACGTCAACCGCATCCAGGCCGATGCCAACCCCAAAAACCCGGCCTCGCTGCGCGTCATGGCGAAGGCTGGAATGACTCCCGAGGGCCTGCTGCGCCAATACGTCGTCATGCACGGCGTCGCCACCGACCAGGTCATGTGCAGCATCCTGCGTCGCGAGTGGGAGGCTTCCCGAAAGCAGTAGGCGTCCTGCCACGTCCGCGGAGAGACGATCGTGCTTGCGGGCCTATGCCGTGCCTGTCACCGCGAGACCCGGCCGCCGATTTGCTCCAGCACCCGCAGGGTGTCGGCCACCGCCCAGGTCTCCACGATGCGCCCGTCCACGACGCGCCGGATGGCGATCACCTCGCCGCTCACCGCCTCGCCCGTGGCCGGCATACCGAGATAGGTCCCCAGGTGCGTCCCGCGCCAGGTGGCGTGCGTGATGACGAAGTCGCCGTCTTCCAGCTGCCGCTTGATGGTCCAGCGCAGGTCCGGAAAGGCCTGCAAGCGGTCGCGATGCACGCCCTTGATCGCCGCGGGCGTCACGCTCTCGCCGGCGCGGTGCACCAGTCCAGCCGGATCGTGCAACTCATCGAACACCTCCCAATCCCGACTGTTGAACGCCTCCTCCGCCAGACGTCGCACGATTGCCGCATTGCGGCCGGTCACCGGCTATTCGTCCTCGGGCATGAAGCCGGCGTTGATGAAGCCGCCGTCGATGGTGATGGCGGTGCCGCTGATGTAGGTCGAACCGTCGCCGCACAGGAACACCGTGAGGTCCGCAATCTCCTCCGGCACGGCCTCGCGCTTCATGGGGAAGCGTCGAATGCGCTGATCGCGTAGCTCTGGGCGTTGCCTGTAGATCTCCTGCACCATCGGGGTTCGCGTGACACCGGGACAGATTGCGTTCACGTTGATGTCGTAAGGCGCCCACTCGATGGACAGCATCTGGGCCAGCGCAATCAACCCGGCCTTGGCCGGACTGTACGCGCCGCGATCCGGCACGGGCACCATGGCGCCGACCGACGAGATCAGTACCACGCGTCCGCCCTCGCCCTGCCGAACCAGCTGGCGTCCGATGGACTGACAGAGCAGAAAGCCGCCGGTGAGATGCGTGTCGAGGACCGAGCGCCAGTCCTCCTCGGCCAGCTCGAGCAGCGGGGCGATGGCGGTGTTGCCGGCGCCGTGAACCAGGAAATCGCAGCGGCCGAAGTGGTCGACGACCTCATCGACAGCCTGTTGAACCGAGGCGCTGGAGGCGGAATCGAGGTCCACGGGCAGGGCCCGCCCGCCGCCCTCGACAATCTCGTCGGTGAGCGCTTCGCTCCGGCCGCGGTCGATGTCGGCGATCGCCACCGCCGCGCCGTCGCGCACGAAACGCCGGCAGATCGCTGCTCCCAGTCCGCCCGCACCGCCGCTCACGAATGCCACCTTGCCCGTCATGGAGTTGCCCTTTCCTGGGCTGGCCGCGCCCGCCGCCTTGGGGCGTCCGGCCGGTCGGCCGGAGCGTCAAGAGTCACCTTCGCGCCGCAGCCTATCGCTAAGCGGCGCGCTCGGGCGAAACCTCGATCACCCGGTGCCGAATGAGCATCGCCGCATGAAGTCGTCGATCAACCGTGCGACCTCGCACGGGCATTCCAGCGGCAGCGAGTGTGACGCCCCGGGCAGCCAGCGCAGCTCGATGTTGTCACGCCGCGGGATGTGCAGCTGTTCATGCGTCGCGGGCTCGCGTCCGCGGTCGCCGTAGAGCTCGAGGATCGGCAGGTCGGTTCGCCGAAGGACATCGAAGCCGTCCCAGGTTCTCCAGATGGCGGCAAAGTCGAGCCGTTGCCGGTCGGTCCACCGGTGCAAGACCTCATGGCGCAGCTGCTCGCGTTGCTCCAGTTGCTCGGCGGACAGCGTGCTCATGGTGTCGTCCCGGAACGCATCGCGTTGCGCGTGATGGTCGGTCCAACCCTCGATCGAAATCACGCCGTCCACGATCTGCGGTCGCACCCGCGCGATCTCAATCGCGATCATGCCGCCGATGCTGTGGCCGCCGACGAAGCACGGGCCGAGCCGCAGCCGATCCAGGACCTGCAGCACGTCCTGCGCGAACAGCTCGATGGATCCATTCACCGGCGGCGGCCAGCTGCCGCCATGTCCGCGCAGCTCGACGACGACCACGTGCTGCGCCGCGTCCAGGTGATTGATGATGTCCTTCAGTGCCCCGGCCGCGTTGAAGCTGCCGGGAATCAGGACTAGCGGCGGCCCGCGTCCTTCGCGTTCGTAGTGGGAGAGTGTCGCGCCCGGCGCCTCGATCGTGCGCTGGACAAATGCCGGTCCCAGGCCGGTGTCAGGGCTGGAATGCTCTGCGCTTGGGCTCACGAATCCGACGCCTGGCGCGGATTGCGCACACCGTCGAGATCGGCAAGCCGCACCCGCAGCACCTCCACCGTCTGCTTGCCGCCGGCGAAGGCGATGAAGAGATGGTCGCCGTGCTCGATCATGTGCGGATAGTCCACCCAGCGTCCCCCCACCAGGTACGACATGGTGTGAAAGACCAGGCCGTCGTCGCTGATCGAAATCGCCAGCGGATCGCGCTTGTCGGGGTTCGGGTTCGAGACCAGCACGTAGCGACCGTCGGCCAGTCGCAGCCCACTGAACTTGGACGTGGCGTCCGGAAAGTTTGTGCGCACCGGGCGGCTCCAGGTGCGCCCGCCGTCCGCGGAAATCGCGCGATAGATGAACCCGCTGCGGCGCCCGTCGCGAAACATCGCCGCCAGCCGGCCGTCGGGCAGCGTCCACCAGTGCGGCTCCTCCGCCGAGAGCTCGGTGTTCGACCCCAGCACCGGAACCGATGTCCACTGGTCGTTCGCCTCCTCGCCGCCGACCAGGAAGTCAACGCCGACCTCGCGGTATCTGTGCCGGCGTCGGGACATCATCCACTGGCCGTCCGGCAGCCGCTCGGGCGGGAAGTTGTTGATGGCGTCGCGGCAGACGATGCCCGCGGGCTCCCACGACTCCTCGGTTGGATTGAGCCGAAATGCGTGCAGCGCCAGGCTCGGGCCGAAGAATCCTGCCGCCTCGTCCAGCGACGCCAGGGCCAGCAGCTCGCCGTCCCGCCGCCAGAACCCGCGCGCGATATAGCGCAGGCCCAGGTCGGTGCGCCGGCCATACAGCGGCGAGGATGGACTGGATCCGGGCGGCGCGGGCGTCAGGTGCCGGGAATTCGACCATTGAAGTCCATCGGGGCTGGTGGCGAACTTCACCCGCTGCCCCACGCGGTCCTCGATACCGGGGCCGTCGCTCCACATGAGCCAAAACTTGCCGCCGTGATGCGCCAGGTAGTTGTGTTGGTTGACGCCGCCCCGGTCGCGGTCGAGATCGCTGCCGTGGCGCGCCTCCGCGCGCACGTCGCTGACCATGACGTGCTCCGACGGCACCGGTGGCAGTGAAGCAAAGTCGATCCGGTGCGAGTCGTCGGGCACCCACGGACCGGCCAGCATGAGCGCTGGGTTCGGGCTCGCCACGTGCTCAGCCATGCGGGATCGACACGATTTGCCCTTGAGCCCCGAGCAGGCGCTGAAGCTCGCCCACCGGCACCCGGCGCGGCGTGACTTCGCGCCGCAGCGCGAGGTGTGCGGCGGTTCCCGCCGCCTGGCCCAGCGCCATCCAGGTGGGCTCCATGCGGATCGAGGAATAGGCCACGTGCGTGGTCGACGCCGCGACCGGGACGATGAGGTTCTCGACTTCCACCGGAATCATGATGCGATAGGGAATCTCGTACGGCTGCGTGAGCGCGTCCAGCATGCCCAGATAGCCTTCCAGCACCTGCGTGTCGGTCGGCTGGCGCTTGCGGCAGGGGAAGCTGTCGATGGGAAACTCGCCCACCGCGATCGCGTCGTCGTGCCGCCGCGGGCCGGTGGTCATGTCGTGCTCGGTCAGCGTGTACTCGCCGACGAGCCGGCGCCCCTCGCGCACGTAGAGCTGGAAGGGAAAGTGATCGTTGTCGGTGAACTCGTCGCGCGGCAGGTGATAGCCGTTGGCGATGCGCCGGTGCTCGGGCGGAATCTGCTCGTCGTTCTGCAGGAACCATAGGAGCCCCAAGGTCAGGTCGCGGTGCCGCCGGCGGATGCGTTGCCGGGTCGTGTCGTCGCCCTCGAGATAGCCCCGGTTTTCCTCCGGGAACGGGAACCCCAGCGGCCGCGGGTTGATGTTGACGTCGGTCTTCCGGTTGGGGATCTCGGTCACCGACAGCGCCCGCACGAGCGTGTCGAAGTGGGCCGGGTTGTAGCCGCGCCCCGGCTTGAGCGTCTTGGGTCCGCCGAGCCGTCCGGCGGCAAGATCGTCGAAATAGTCGACATAGTCGGCGCGGTCGTAATCCGGCGGCGGCTCGGTCAGCCGGTGGGCGTTGGCCGGATCCGTGGTCAGGCACAGCCGGTAGGTATAGGCGGGCAGCCGGTCGTCGGCGGCCCCCGTCGTGCCCGACAGGAACGTGCCTTCCTGGTAGTCGTAGTAGACCACGCCGGCGTGCGGCTCGTTGAACTCGTCGCGCGCCTCCCGTCCGAGACGGAAGGCAGCGCCCGCCGCCGCATAGAGATCGCCCTCGTAGGTGGCGTCGATGAACTGGCGGCCGCGGATTGTCGTGGGACGCCCGCTGCGCCGATCGACGACCGTAATCGCCGTCACCGCCGCATCCGAGCAGGCGACTTCCGTCAGGCGTGCGCCGCGGTGCAGCCCAATGCGGGGCTGCTCGCCGACCATGCCCTCGAACACCGCTTCGGCCACCGACGGCTCGTAGTAGTAGCCGTCGTCGCAGAGACGCACGTTTTTCGAGTCCGCGCCATAGCGCGCCACGTAGGCGGCCAGCACGCGCTCGGTGTACTCCCGAAACAGGCCGCCGATGAGCTCCCGATGCTCGATGTCGCTCTTGCCCAGCCCGCTGGCCGCCATGCCGCCGATGTGCCGGTGGTATTCGATCAGCGAGACCGAATGCCCCAGGCGCGCGGCGGCCACGGCGGACGCGATGCCACCCGGCGTCGCCCCCAGTACGACGACGTCCGCCTGCTGAGGCGTTAACGGCCTCGGGCCAGCGTCGGTGGGATCGTGAACGAAGCGTGCAGTCATTCGTGGTCCGCGGTGCGGCCCCGGGCCGCGCGTCGGCTGAGGGAAGGGTACGCGCTAGGTGAGGGAGGCGAGGCGCGCGGCGTGGCGCCCCGGTTCGGTCAGCCGCAGGCGGTCGGCGTCGCGCGTGACCAGGCCGCGGTCGGCCGTCGACTGCACCACGCGTTCGGCGAAGTCTGGCTGCCACCGCATGTGTCGCTGCATGTGGTCGATTCGGCTCTCGTCGTCGGCGGCGGGCGTTCCCTCGTGCGTCGCCAGGTGGATCAGGAGCAACTGCCGGGCGAATTCCCAGCGCTGGCGCCCGCGACGCCGCGCCGTGACCAGCAGGCCACGCTCGGGCGCCAGCAGCAGGGCGAGGACGAACACGACGCCAACGACCGTGGCCATGGCGCCGGCGATGTTCGCGTCAAGGGCGCGCGCCAGCCAGTACCCACCGATGGCGCAGACGGCCCCAATGGCCACGCTGAGCCCGAGCAGGCGCGGCAGTCGATCGGTCAGCAGGTGCGCCGCCGCGGGCGGACCGATCATCAGCGCCACCACCAGGATGCTGCCAACCGCGTCGAACGCGCCGACAGCCGTGACCGACACCATGCCCATCAAGCCGTAGTGAATCAACGCGGGCGAAAATCCGAGCGCCGTCGCCAGCCCGGCGTCGAATGTGGCCACCTTGAGCTCCTTGTAGAACGCACCGCAGACCGCCACGTTGATGAGCAAAATGCCGCCCATCACCCAGAGCGCCACCGGCCCCAGGTCCAGGCCGAACGGGGTGAAGCGGTTGAACGGGGCAAACGCCAGCTCCCCGAGCAGCACGGCGTCGCTGTCGAGGTGCACGTCCCCCGCCAGGGCCGAGATCAGGATCACGGCGATGGAGAATAGGGCGGGAAACACCAGCCCAATCGCCGTGTCCTCGCGAACCAGCCCGGTCCGGTTGACCACCTCCACCAGCGCGACCGTCGCCAGCCCCACGATGGCCGCGCCGGCAATCAGCAGCGGCGATCGCAGGTCGGCCACGATGAAGAACGCCAGCACGATGCCCAACAAGACCGTGTGGCTGATGGCGTCGCTCATCATGGACATCCGTCGCAACATCAGAAAGGCGCCGGGAATCGCGCACGCGGCGGCCACGACGACCGCGACGAGCTGAACTTCGAGCTGCGCGGGCGTCACGGAGCGCCGGCCTGAGTCGCGCGCAGGCGCGCTGCCCGGGAGGCTCTCTCGCGCCCCATTTCGGTTAGCGTCCAGGCGTCGCCGGAGGTGCGACGAGCGAGACCCTGCGCGGCAAGCTCCCCCAGCGCGCGATCAACGACCGCTCGGCCGCGAATGGCGTATAGCGCGGCGATGTGGTGCGCGTGGTCCGGCTCGCGCGAGTGCTGTGCCGAAAGCGCCGCCAGGTCGCCAAGCACGGCCTCCAGGGCCAGCAGCCGGCGGCGGCGCCAGGCGCGGATTCGCGCCCACGCGACCCCTCGGCGTGGCGCGAAGAGCAGCGACAGGACTACTAATCCCGTCGCGACCAGGACGATGGTCGGCCCCGTGGCGGTGTGCGCCGTCGTGCTGATGACCGAGCCGGCCACGCCGGCGGCCGCGCCGAGCACAGCCGACAGGAGCACCATCACACCGAGGCGGTCGGTCCACTGGCGCGCGGCGGCGCCGGGCGCGACCACCATGGCGCTCATCAGCACCACGCCGACGGTCTTGAGCCCCACCACGATGGCGATGACGAGCAGACTGGTGAGCAGCACGTCCAGCCGGCGCACGGGATAGCCCAGCGAGGCGGCAAAGTCCGGATTGAAGCTCAGTAGCTTGAACTCCTTCCAGAGCACCAGCAGGACCAGCACCGCGACGGCGCCGACGGCCGCCATGGTGATCACGTCGACTTCGAGCAGCGCCGCTGCCTGGCCGAAGAGATATCGATCCAGCCCGGCCTTGCCGGCCGCCGGCTGTCGTTGAATGAACGTGAGGACCACGAGTCCGGCGCCGAAGAACACGCTGAGGATCAGGGCCATGGCCGCGTCGGCCTTGACCCGCGACGCGCGGACGATTCCGATCACGGCCAGCGCCGCCACCCAGCCGGCCAGCGCCGCGCCGATCATGAGCACCAGCGGCGTCCGGCTGCCGGTGATGAGGAACGCGAGCGCCACGCCGGGCAGCGCAGCGTGGGACATGGCGTCGCCCAGCAGCGCCTGCCGCCGCAGCACGGCGAATGCGCCCACGGCGCCGCTCACGACGCCCAGCGCCGCCGAACCCAGCGCCACCGTGCGCAGCGTGTAGTCGAAGAGCAGGTCGCTGAAAATGTCCACGGGGACGCCCGTCAGTTCCGCCGGCTGGAAGCGTTCACGGGGTCGATTTCGGGCTCGTCCCGTTCGCGTGTCCGCCAGCGATGCCGGACACGCGCCCACCGTAGGTCACCCGCAGGTTCTCTTCGATGAACACTTCCGCGACCGGTCCGGCCGCGATGCGGCGCACGTTGAGCAGCGTGACCCAATCGAAGTACTCCGCCACGGTCTGCAGGTCGTGGTGCACCGCGACCACGGTCTTGCCCTCGGCGCGCAGGGTTCGCAACAGGCTCACGATTGCCCGCTCGGTGGTGGCGTCCACGCCCTGGAAGGGTTCGTCCATCAGGTAGACCTCTGCGTCCTGCACCAGCGCTCGAGCCAGGAACACGCGCTGCTGCTGCCCGCCGGAGAGCTGGCTGATCTGACGATCGGCGTAGCTCTCCATGCCAACCTGCCGCAGCGCGGCCAGCGATCGCCGGCGTTCCCTCGCGCCTGGGCGCCGGATCCAGCCCAGCCGTCCGTAGGTCCCCATGGCGACGACGTCGCGGACCGTGGTGGGAAAGTCCCAGTCCACGCTGCTGCGCTGCGGCACATAGGCCACCAGGTGGCGTTGCGCGCGGTAGGGCCGCCCCAGGATGCGCACCCGCCCGGCAGCGGGCCGGAGCAGACCGAGGATGGTCCGCAGCAGGGTCGTCTTCCCCGCGCCGTTGGGACCCACGATGGCCATCAACACGCCGCGCGGCACCTCCAGGTCCACGTCCCACAGCGCGGGGCGCTGGTGATAGGCCAGCGTGACGTCGGTGGCCTCGACCGCCAGCGGGCCGTCAGCTTCCGCCGCAGCGGCGCGCGCCGTTTGGGTGGCTGTTGCGCTCATTCGCCCGACAGCCCGCTGACAATCGTGTCGATGTTGTGGCGGATCATGCCCAGGTAGGTGCCTTCCGGCGTGCCTGCGGCGCCCATGGCATCGGAGTAGATCTCGCCCCCGACGACCACCGTGTGCCCGCGCGCGCCCGCGGCTTCGATAACGGCCTGCACGCCCTGATCGGGCACCGAGGACTCGATGAAGACGGCGCGAATTCCGCGGTCGCTGATGAACCGCGCCAGGGCTTGCACGTCGGCAGTGCTCGCCTCACTCTCGGTGCTGATGCCCTGGAGGCCCCGCACCTCGAAGCCATAGCGCCGAGCGAAGTAGTTGAACGCGTCGTGGGCGGTGACCAGGGCGCGAATCGCCGCATCCAGCGTGTCGGCCTGCTCGGTGACATAGGCGTCCAGGTCTTCGATTTCGGCGACGTAGGCCTCGGCATTGGCGCGATAGGTCGCCGCGCCGGCAGGGTCCAGGTCGACCAGAGCGTCACGGATGCTGGCAACCACGACAGCCCACAGGCCCAGATCGAACCAGACGTGCGGGTCGTACGCGCCCTCGAACTCGGGCGGCGCCAGCAGCTGGCCGCGGTCGATGCCGTCCGTCACGCGCACCGACCGCACCCCCAGGTCCTCCATGCGCTCCAGGACGCCGGTCATGCCCGCTTCGAGGTGCAGGCCGTTCCAGAACACGGCGTCGGCCGACTCAAGACGGGTGATGTCGCTCTCGCTGGCGCGGTAGAGATGGGGATCGACGCCCGGCCCCATGAGCGCGTGCACCTCCACGGCGTCCCCGCCGACCCGGCGCACCGCGTCGGCAATCTGGCCGATCGTGGCCACGATGCGCAGTGCACGGTCACCAGCGCTATCGGTCGCCGGAGCGCTGCCGTTGCAGCCGACAAGGAGAAGCAGGGCGGCGACGAAGCTCCCAATCAGGCAACAAACCAGCGCCGTTTGGACGGCTCTCGAACGCACCGGCCACATCCCCACAGGCATCGTCGGCGCCCAATGGTTTCATGAATCGATCGACTAAGTCAATGTGCACAATACTAAAGTTGCATTGGTCAACAATCGTATCCGTCGACGCTCAGCCTCACGGTGACCGGACGGTCCGGCACTCGAGTGGGGAGCTCGGCGTTCGCGGCGCGGCAGGCTGCGCACATCTTGACATCAATTATTTTAGACATCATGATGTCCTTATGCGAACCACGTTGACGCTCGACGCCGACGTCGCCGACTTCCTGCGTGAGCAGGCCCGGCTTCAGAACCGTCCATTCAAGCAGGTGGTGAACGACACCTTGCGCCGGGGGATGTCGCCCGCGGCCGGCGAGGAACGCCCGGCCTATCGGGTCAAGCCGCTCCGCGGCGGCTTCCGTCCCGGCGTGGATCCGCTCAAGCTCAATCAGCTCAACGATGAGCTGGAGACGCAGGAGTTCATCGGCCGGGACGCCGAGTGATCGTCCCGGACCTGAATCTGCTGCTCTACGCCTACAACGACGGCGCGCCCTTCCACGACGCGGCGCGGCGCTGGTGGGAAGCGTCGGTCAACGGAACGGAGCGTGTCGGGGTGCCATGGGCGGTGTCCACCGGCTTCGTGCGGCTCATGACCCATCCGAGGGTGCTGGCGGACCCCGCCACACCGTCGACGGCGGCGGGCTACGTGGACGAGTGGTTCCGCTGGCCCAACGTCATTCCCCTGAATCCGGGCCGGGATCACCTCGCCCTGTTCCGACGCTGCCTCCACGCCGCGGGCGTCGGCGCCAACCTCGTGACCGACGCCCACCTAGCGGCCCTGGCGATGGAATACCAGGCGGAGCTGCACTCCACTGACACCGACTTTAGCCGCTTTCCGGGCCTCCGCTGGCGCAATCCGCTCTGACAAGTAGCTCGCTTAATCTACTCGTCATTCCGGCGGAGTCCGGAATCCAGGTGCCCGCCGCGCCTTCGTGTACCTTCGCTGCATGTCACGCGTCACGGTGGACATTGACGACCGCGCCTGCGCCGAGGTGATGCGGCGCTATCGGCTCGCGACTGAGCGCGAGGCGATCAATTTTGCGTTGCGAACACTGGCGGTCGAACCGCTTTGCCTTGACGAGGCCCGCGCGCTTCGAGGCAGCGACTGGGATGGCGACCTCGACGCTATGCGCACCCTTCGTCATTTCCGTGAAGGCGGGAGCTTAGAACAAGTCGGCGGCAACTCGACGAACACTTGTGCATCGACAGGAGAAGAGACCTAGACGGGGTTCTCAGGCGGCGATTTGCCTTTGCGACGGGCAAATTGCATGGCCCCCAGATGCCCATTCCGGCATGCCCGCAACGACACTGGACTCGCTGGCTGGCTAGCTCTGCCCCGCGGCCTCGTAGTCCTCGAGACAGTCCACGATGACCTTGTTCATGGCCGGGAGTCGCGAATCCGCGAAATCGGCCACCCACGATTCGAGCTTGGCACGTGTCGTGTCGTCATCCCAGCCTAGCCCCAAGTCATCTTCCTCCAACAAATAGTCCTCATCTCTGTGCAAAGTCATCCAAGAGTCGCGTAGCGAACTCTCTCTTGGGCTGAAGAGAGTCGGATGCTGACTGATGGCCTCGAAAAGACGCTGCCTGAATCCCTCGTTATCTTTGTTGGCGGGAGACATCCACACCTGGAGGAATGGGCGCCCGTCTTGGATCAGGAATTCGAAGAGGATCAAGGCATTGGAATCGCTTTCCCAGCCGCTGCCTGTCCGCGTCACTCCATACTGATCCCAAACGTCAGCTCGAAACCGAACAGCGCTGCGGGTATCCCGATCCAACCGCCAGCCTGATTGCTGTTCGATGGACGCCTTGAGTATCGGCTTAGTTTCGGCCGCCCAGTCTGGGCGATTCGCGAATAGCAGCTCCACGGCCTCCCGGTGCTCCAAGTAGATTCGTCGGGCGAGGTGCGAAACGCTGGTGTCGGGCACGAGATTCCTCCTCAGCGTGGTTGCGTACTGCCGCAGGAACGCACGGACTGCGCTGTTCGGCGAGTGGTCATCGTCATTCACGAGTTCCTGCAAGATGCCGCGTATCGTCGAATAGGTGAGCGTTTGCCAATGTTCCTTTTCTTCATCGCGGTACGGCTCGGTTCCTCGAGGCGTCAAGAACATGTGAAATCTGGTAAACGTTGGGTAGGTCATTCTCAGCGCGTTCCGATAACGAGTCAGCTGCTCGTGATGCTCGCTCGAAAACGTCTTGTTCTCGATGGCGCACAGCACCTGCGCGGCGTCATTGCGGATCAGGATGTCCAGGTAGCCCAGCTGTCCGCAGACGACGTGCTCCCACTCCCGGATTACGTCCGTCGTCGACCAATCAACTGACTCGGCATCTTCTGGCAAGTCCACACGATCAAGAAGCTGGCCAAGGAATCGATCGCCCAAGCCGTGGCTTGCGGTTGGTCTCAGCAGCCAGGCCAGGAGGTTGGAATGGAATTCCTCCGAGGCCCAGAGCGATGCACCGGATTCCAGCCTCAGCTCACCGATGAAGTCGAAGGCGTCAAACTCAGTTCGCCGCTGTGCGGCGAGCCTTTGCAGCCGCTGCAGATGCTCATCCGCAACCAACGCGTGGAGAATCGTCGCTTGCCCCATTTGCTCCTTGCCTCACGCGTGCTGCAGCCACTCCGGCACGGATGAAACCTCTCGTAGGGTAAGACTTCGGCCAGCACTTCTGACTTGACTGCAATGGAACCTTCGGAAACCGGCTCCTCGTCCGCCCTATTCGCGCTATGCCCTGGCAGCTGCTCCGCGAGCCGCCTGCGGTGGGATCAGCCACCAGGGATACAAAGGGTGTGCGGAGGCCCCTAATCGTCCCCGTCCGACGTGTCCTCCCCCGCCAGGGCCGTGCTCTCCGCGAAGACCTTGAACGACTCCATGATCTTGAGCGACTGCCGCTTGAACAGCGGGCGCATGAACCATGCGGCGATGCGCATGAAGCCGCCGAACTCGAAGACGTTGTGGGCGATCCACTGCGTGGCGTTGGGGCCGTCTTCGACGAACCAATTCTCGATTTCGTTCCGCACGCCTTCGGTTTCGTAGGTCCCGCTGATCTCGTCCGGCAGGTTGTAGCGCGTCAGCGTTTCGATCATGTCGAACGTCTCGCCGCTGTCGCGTGCGAAGGTCAGGCGCGACGTGGCGCCAGGCTGGACCGGCGTTCCGCTGACGTGCTCGAAGCTCTGCAGGCCGTCCATCCACTTGAGCATGTTGTCGGGATCGTCGAACAGCTCGACCATCCGCTCGCGCGGCACGTTGATGACCAGCTTGCAGGTGTACTTCACATAACAATCCCAGGTCGGCGACGGACCATGCTACCGCGGGTCAGCGCCGCACCGTGAAGCGAATCGCGCGCTTGGGCACGCGCAGCACGCCGTGGCGGTCGATCTCGCGCTGGATCAGATCGGACATCTTTGCCGTGATCGCCGCGCGGTGGCTGTCGTCGGCGGGCCGGTCGGCGATCGCGTCGATGGGCCCCGTCGCGTAGTACCGCAACGCGTCGCTCACGGTCGGAAACAGGAAGGCATCGTCCCAGGTGTGGAGCCGGCATTGCGCGAATTCGGCGGCGACGAGAGGCCCCTCCAACTCAGTGAACCGCAGCGTGCGCCGCGGACGCGGCGAATAGCCCGCCGCCCGCGCGGCCAGGGCGTGCAACTCGATCAGCGCCGCCTGGCTGTCCGAGGCGTTAGTCGTAAGCACGGCTCGGCCGCCGGGCCGCAGCACGCGCCGGACTTCGCGCAGTGCCTGCGGTACGTCCGGAACGTGAAAGAGCACGTAGTTGGCAAGGACGCGATCCATAGCGCCGGCGGCGATGGGAAGCGCCTGGAGATCACCGACGCCAAGGCCCGACAGAGACCCTGTGCAACCGGGCTGCGGGGCCTTTCCCACCATCCCCGCCGAGCGGTCGATGCCGACGATCCGAGCGCCGCGCCGCCGCAGCTCATCGAAGCACGCCCCGTAGCCGCAACCGGCGTCGAGCACGAGTTCGTCGGATCCGACGTCGAGGCCATCAACCACCCAGGCCACGAACGAATCGGCCCGCTCGGAGAAGCGCCGGTGGGCCTCGATGCGCGTCTTCAGGCGCGACGTGTCCGAGTACTGCTCGTGCAACTGGGCGGCGTTGCCCCCCGTCTGGCCAGTCATGGCCTGCGCGCCACGGAATCTTCAGTCGCCGGCTTCAACCGATCGCGGTCACGTCGGACGCTCGGCGGTCGAGTGCGCCGGTCCCTGCATTTGCGTCCCATGGAGACTGCGCCTTCCCACAACGTCAAACGCAACGGTGGCCGGTGGCCAAGCCCGCCCAGTGCCCATGCCGCGTGATTCTGCAATTATGGCCGCAGCGGGGACGGAGGAGGCTGACCATGGCTGAGCACACGCGGGTCGTCGTCATCGGCGCCGGACACAACGGCCTCGTCGCCGCGGGCTACCTGGGGCGGGCTGGCCTGGACGTGCAGGTCCTGGAGCGCCGGGACGTCGTCGGCGGCGCGGCGGTGACCGAGGAGTGGTTTCCCGGCTTCAACGTCTCTACCTGTTCCTACGTCTGTCACATCCTGCAGCAAAAGGTCATCGACGAGCTCGAGCTGCGCCGCCACGGTTTCCACGTCTACCCCATCGACCCGTCGCGCGTCCATCCCCACCCCAACGGCACGGCCTTGACGCTCTGGCACGATGACGAGCAGACGGTCGATGAGATTCGCAAGGTATCGCCCGAGGATGCCGACGCCTGGATGGATTGGGCCGACTTTTGGCACCGCGCCGTCGGCATCCTGAGCGAATACTACCTGCGCACGCCGCCCTCGCTGGCCGAGCTTTCCGAGCGGTTTCGCCGCGAGGGCGAGGAGGAGCTGCTGGAGACCCTGCTGACGGTCCCGTTCCGGGAGCTGATCGAGCGCTATTTCGTCTCGGACCAGGTCAGGGCGGCCATGGGCACCAGCACCTGGGACATGGGCGACATCGGCGCGCCGGGCAGCGCCTACATCACGGCGCTCTACCGGTTCAGCGCCTTTCGGGAGGACACGGAAAACTACGGCATCGTCCGCGGCGGCATGGGCGGCATCACCCAGTCGCTGGCCCGCTCGGCCGAGGCAGCCGGCGTGTCAATCAGGACCGGCGCCGAGGTTCGGCGCGTCTTGGTGGAGCGGGGCCGGGCCGTGGGCGTCCAGCGGCGCGACGGGGAAGTAGTCGAAGCCGACATCGTGCTGTCGAATGCGGATCCCAAGCGGACCTTTCTCAAGCTGTTGGATGAGACCGACCTGCCCCCGGACTTCCTCGAGGCGGTCAAGGCGCTAAAGACCGACTCGGCTTCGGCCAAGTTCCTGTGCGCGCTGCGCGAGCTGCCCGATTTCTCCGCCTATCTGGGCGACGACTACAACCCGCAGCACCTGGCCATGATCAATCTCTGCCCGTCGCTAGAGAATCCTCAGCGCAGCTGGAACGATGCCAAGCACGGGCGCTTGCCCACGACGCCGATCATCCAGGTCCAGATTCCCACCGTCTACGACCCGACGATCGCTCCTGAAGGCCGCCACATCCTGTCGATGTGGGTTTTCTTCGTGCCGCCGCACATCCGCGACGGCTCCTGGGCGGACATGCGCCAGCCGTTCGGCGAGTGGCTGATCGACGAGCTGACCGCGTACGCCCCGAACTTCAGGGACGCGATCATTGACTGGACCCTGCTGACGCCGGAGGACATCGAGGAGCGCATCGGCCTCACCGACGGCAACATTCGGCACATCGACCTCATTCCGCAGCAGATCCTGTCGCGGCGGCCGCTACCCGGATGGTCCGACTACCGCACGCCGATTGAAGGCCTCTACCTCTGCGGCGCCGGCACGCATCCCGGCGGCGAGGTGACCGGAGCGCCGGGACACAATGCGGCCCACGTGGTGTTGCAAGCGCTGGGACGCTGAATCCGACGATTCCCTAGCGGGAACCAGGCTGTCGCACTAGGCAGGGAAGCCGTCAGTCGTCGGGGCTGACGTTCTCGTCCAGCGTGTAGAGCTCGTAGCTCTCGACGCGGGCGCCGACTTGGTGCTCGGCCAAGAGCGCGGCGAGTTGCTCGCCAGCGATAAGCGCGACCGGAGCAGCGTCGGGCCGCTCCGCTTCCTTCTTGGCCCCACGGCTGAAGTCACTAGTAGTGATGATGAGCCCCTGCTCGTGCGCCCCCAGCGATCCGCGCACTTGCTGAACCACTGGCGCCTGCACGTTTCCCTTCCAGCGTTTCGCCTGCACCGCCATGCGGATTCGCACCGCACCGCCGACCACCAGCGTGCCTCGAACATCTATGCCGCGATCGCTTGAGTTGCTAGTAACCGCGACATCCTCAAAGCCCATCGCCGCAAGGAGTATCCCTACGAGGTTTTCAAAATCTGCCGGGGTAGCACTGCGTGCATGCTCGAGCAGTGCCTGCCTCACCTCCCTATTCTTCTCTGCAACTAGCCCCGCCACCTCGCCCGGCAACCAGGCAGCCAGTCCAACCATCCCGCGGCCGTGTCGAACGAAGCGAGGCGTCTCACCCCGCTCTTGCTGACGCCGAATCTCAGTCAGAACCATGGCGTACATCGTCGCGGCCGGCGTCCGCCCTTCGGTGCGGAGCAGCCCTTGATCCAGTGCGCGCTGTGTGATCGCCGCGTAGTGAAGCGGCTCTTGATCGCCGCACTGATCCAATATCTGTTCGGCCGCGTCGGTAAACGACAGACTGGCGAAGGATGCGGCCCTCGTGTTCTCCGCCTCAGGTCCCGTCTGGTCGCCTGGCAGAGTGTCCGTGCGAAGTTCTGGATTCAGTGCGTAGTGTCCCGGACTGGTGCGAACGAAGCGCGAGGCCGCCCCTAACTCCTTGATATCAACGGCGATCCGAGCGTTCACTGAGTCCCAAGGCGTCTTGCCGGCAGTGGGCCAAAGCTGACGCGCCCGTATTCGCTCCGTGATCTCGCGATAGTGCAGCGGCCCGCCAGCGTCTTGGAGGACCACAGCAGCAGCGTCGAGGGCTTTCACGGCATCACCCGCCGGCCACCACCCTGCAGTTTCGCCAACAGCCACTTCGACTGGTCGGGGCGAGAGGATTTGAACCTCCGACCTCATCGTCCCGAACGATGCGCGCTACCTGGCTGCGCCACGCCCCGATGGCCGCCAGTATAGGCGAGCTTCGACGCGGCGCGGCTAAACGAGTCGTCGCTCGGGATCGAGCGCGTCTCCGAGCGGTTCCCAGGCCTCGGAAGGCGGCGGCGTCGACGCCGGGCGGTCGATGGCCGCCCAGCCGCCGCGGCCCCGGATTGCGGCCGTCACCGCATTCGCCGCGTCGCGGTCTGGACAGCCAACGAGGGCGCGAGCGCCGTCGACGCTGACGACCCGTGGCATTGCCGGCGCAATGGCTTCCCATTCGGCCTCACGCCATCCGGACGGCAACTCCGCGGCCCGCACCTCATGGGGCGATTCGAGCACCTGGCGAACTTCCGGGCGCGGGCCGGCGCTGGTCGAATCGCCCGGCACGGCGTGGCGCAGGCGCAGCGTCACCTCGGCGAGAGCGCCCAGGCGTCCGGCGGAGCCCCACATGGCGTGGGTGAGTCCATAGCCGGCCGAGAATTTGACCGTGGCGCCCCCGATGTGAATGGTCTCGCCCGAGGCCAGCACGACCGTGGCCCCGAGCAGCCAACGGCGTGCCGGGCCGTCGAGCACTCGCACCGCCGAGCCGCGTCCCGATGCGATGAGCCCTCCAACGGTCCCGCCGGGCTCCAGCCGCTCGACCGGCCACACCACGCCGTGTTCCCAGAGGCGCTGCCGCAGACCGGCAAGCTTCACGCCGGCTTGAACGCGCGCGATCAAATCGAGCGGTTCGATCTGGAGCTCGGTGAGGGCAGCGGTCGAGACCGTCAGCGCGTTGGGTGGTGGCGGCGGCGTGCGCGAGGCCAGGCTCTGCGTGCCGATAATGCGAACACGGCGGGCCTCGGCCAGCGCGGCGGCCAGCGCGGCTATGGTGGGCGGCGTCAGATCGGCCGGCGGGTGGCGCATGCGGGCAAAGGGTAGCGCGAGGGCCGTCCACGGCCCAGAATCAGGCGGTGATTGATCCTCCCATCAAGGCGCCACGTGTCACCCATATACCGTCCGCCCGCGCGAAGCTCGAGCAGTCTGGGCGCAGCAAGGGGACGGGTGGATTCCCGCCTTCGCGGGAATGACGGGCCTGTGACGGTCCGCAAGGCAGGAGTAGCGATCAGCAGCGGACGGAGCGGCGTGCAGCAATTGGCTCGCGGACCTTGAGACGGCGGTTTCAACGCGCGGCGGCCACGGCCACCGCGCGCACGGCGTCCGCCGTGTCGCGCATGACACGACGCGGTGGGGGAACGGCGATCAGCGGGCTCGCGGCCCAGGCCGTCTGGCCGCACTACGTGCCCGATGCCCTCAACAGCCTGTCGCGGCTGGTGCTCGTCAGCGGCACCAACGGCAAGACCACGACCACGGCGCTGATCGCGGCGGCGCTGCGCGCGGCGGGTCACGAGGTCTGGACCAACCCCACCGGGTCGAATCTGGAACGCGGCCTCGCGGCGGCGCTGGCGCGACGCGCCGCGTGGCACGGCGGACAACGTCGCGAACGGTCGGCGATCGGCGTATTCGAAGTGGATGAGTGGGCGCTCGCGTCCCTGCTTCCGCGCCTATCGCCGACGCTCGTGGTGCTGTTGAACCTGTTTCGCGATCAGCTCGACCGCTACGGCGAAATCGACACGACTGCCGGCGCCTGGCGCGAGGTCGTTGCCGGGCTGCCCCACACGACAACCATCCTCGCCAACGCCGACGATCCGCTAGTCGCGTCGGTGGCCAAGGCACACTCCGGCCGCATCGATTGGTTCGGCAGCGACCGTCTGGGCGCAGCGGCCGATCTGGACCCCTGGGCCGATGTCCGCGGCTGTCCCAGCTGCGGTGAGCCGCTGGTCTACAACGCCGTCGCCTTCGCGCACCTGGGCCGCTGGCGCTGTCCGGCGGGCGACCTCGTGCGCCCCTCGCCCGACGTGGCCATCGTGGCCCCCCAACCCCGCGGAGTTGACGGGTTGGCGATGACACTCACCGCCGACGGCTGGCAATCCGAGGCGGAGGTGCCGTTGCCGGGTCTCTACAGCGCCTACAACGTCGCCGCCGCCGTAGCCGCCGCGAGAGCGCTCGGCATCGGACCGGCTGAGGCGCTGGACGCGGTGGCCCAAACCCGTCCCGCCTTTGGCCGCGCGGAAGTGATCCCGACTCCGCACGCGGAGATCGTGCTGCTGCTCACCAAGAATCCCACCAGCGCCAACCAGGTGCTGGACCTGCTGGCCGACGAGCCGGAGCGGCTGGATACGCTGGTGCTGCTGAACGACGGGGTCGCCGACGGCGAAGACGTCTCGTGGATTTGGGACGTGGAGTTCGAGCGCCTGCGTCCGCGGCGGCTCACGCTGGGCGGTCGACGGGCCCATGACCTGGAGGTGCGCGTGAAGTACGCCGGGGTCCAGCCATTGAACGGACGCGTCGCCGTCGAGCCGGGCATCGCCGAACCACTTGATTGGGCGCTGGGCCGCGCCGACGGCCGGCTGGCGGTCGTTGCCACCTACACGGCCATGTTGGACGTGCGCGCCGTGTGCGTCGCGCGAGGCTGGACGACGCCCTACTGGAGCGACGCGTGACCGCCGACGGCCCGACCCTGCGGCTCGCCTACCTCTACCCGGACCTGATGAATCTCTACGCGGACCGGGGCAACGTGACCTGCCTGGAGCGGCGCTGCGCCTGGCGTGGCATCGAGCTGCGGGTGACGACGGTGGCCTGGGGCGATTCGCTGGACGAGCCGCAGGACGTCTATGTAATCGGCGGCGGACAGGACCGGCAGCAGCGAGCCGCCAGCGAGGGCCTGTCGCGGCGACATGCCGACCGCATCGGGCAGGACGTGGCCGACGGCGCCGCCATGCTGGCCGTGTGCGGCGGCTATCAGCTGATGGGCCGCTCCTACCGGGACGCCGACGGCACGGTGATGCAGGGGCTTGGCATATTCGACATGGAGACGGTTCACCCCGGGCCCAATGTGGCGCGCTGCATCGGCAACATCGCCTGTCGCTGGGAGGGGGCGCACCTGATCGGGTTCGAGAACCACGGCGGACGCACCTACCTCGGCGTCGGCGCGCGACCGCTGGCCGATGTGGTGAAGGGATTTGGCAACAACGGCGAGGACGGCGGCGAAGGCGCGGTGGTGGGCGCCGCCGTCGGCACCTATTTGCATGGGTCGTTGTTGCCCAAGAACCCGCATTTGGCGGACCACCTGCTGGCCATGGCGCTGCGGCGCGTGGCTCCGGAGTACGCACTCGCGCCGCTGGACGACGACGTCGAGTGGCGGGCCCATCACGCCGCGCTACGGATCGCCGGGGTGTAGAAGGGGCGACGCATGCGTCGCCCGTACGTCTTTATGCGGAAGGCTCCTCGGCGCGAGACCCCGCTTCAACCTCCCCCATAGCCGTCTGGATCGCCCCCGCCACGGTTTCCGGTTCGTCGAGTTGCACCGAATGCCCGGCGCCGGCGATCACCCGCAGACGCCCGTTGGGCACGCGCGCCGCGACCTCGCGGGCCAGCTCAACGGAAAGCGTGCGGTCTCCGGCGCCCCACAGGACCAGCACCGGCGCCTGCACGTCGGCCAGTTGCTCGCGCAGGTCGTCGACCGGCGGCTGGATGTAGCCGTCGTGGATGCCTTCCAGGAAGCCGGGCGTCTGGGTCTGTCGGAAGAGGTCGTCGACGCGGCCGCGCGGCAATCGGTGGGGGCGGGTCATTTGCTGCCGCTGGCGCCACGCGAGCCACCTGCGGCTGAACATGCTGCGCTCAAAGAGCCATACCACGAGGGGCCAGGTCCACGCGTCGCGCGCCGGGTATGGGTCCGGCTCGCGGGCGAACGGCGCGATGAGGACCAGGTTCTTTACCCGCGCCGGATGGCGGCTGGCGAAGGCCAGCGCTGTCTGCCCGCCCATGGAGGCGCCGACCAAGGTCGCCGATTCGAGTCGCAAGGCGTCCAGGAAGGCGCGCAGCCACTCCGCGCGTCCCCACACGCCGGCGGGCACCGTCGCGCCCTTGGCCGAGCGACCGAACCCCGGCAGGTCCACCGCCACGCATTGAAAATCTTGGCCCAGGCGATCGATGACCGGTTCCCAAACGCCCGCCGTGCTCAGAAAGCCGTGCAGAAACACCACCGGCGGGCCGTCGCCCGTCATCCGCGCGTGGTAGGCCGCGCCGTCCACCTCGATGAATCCCGCCCCCTCGGCCGCGGGGCCGGCCGGCGTGGCTTCGCGGGGCGGTCGCAAGCGTCGCCAGGCGGCAATCACCGCGGCGGCCGCCGCCAGCGCCGCCGCAAGCACCACCTGACGCATCGGAAGTCCGAAGGCACCGTCGCCCCGGCACGCTAGCACCTCCCGCCGGCCCGCGACCGACAGGCGCTCACCGTGCCAACGCCTACACTGGCGCGGAGTGAATTGGCCGTGACCGCCCCCCAGTCGCGGCCCCGAGGGTCCTGCATGACACCGCCTCCGACTGACGCCGCCGCCGTGCGTGACGCGCCCGACGAGCGTCGCTCGCGCCGGTGGTGGTTGCGGCGCAGCCTTGTGCCTCCGCTGGTCGCGGCGCTTGGCGCGATCGGCATCGGCGCCGCCTGGCGTCTCGCTTGGACGCCGGCGGCGACGCGCTTCGGCGGCACGATTCGCGTGGGGCGGCCCGACGACTACCAGGTCGGCGAGTCGCGCCACTGGGCGGACGGCCAGTTCCACCTGGTGCGGCTTCCCGACGGATTCCTGGCGCTCTATGAGCGTTGTCCGCACCTGGGCTGCCCGATTCCGCCCCCGCGCGAGGGCGTGTTCGAGTGCCGCTGCCATTTTTCGCGCTTCGCCCTCAGCGGCGAGCGGCTGACGGGACCTGCCGAACGTCCGATGGATGTCTTTCCGGTCGGCCTCAGCGGCCAGGCGCTGGTGGTGCGCACCGGCCTTTCGGCCGTCCGGCAGCGCGACGCCTACGACCCCAGCCAGGCGCTCCGGCCCTAGCGCCGTGGCATGATGCGCGGCAAGTCGGTCGGACAACCGCGTGAGGAGCGTTCACCCGCATGAGACATCCCTCTTACGACCCCGCCTGCGACGTGTGCCACGCCAACGCCGGGGAAGCCCCGAGCCCTGGCGGCGTCATATTCGCCAACGACTTGTGGTTCGTGCGCCACACGCCGCCCCCGGCGCCGCTGGCCGGCTGGATGATGCTCCATCCCCAGCGCCACGTGCAGGGCCCGGCGCACTTCACCGACGAGGAGACCGAGAACTTCGGCCCGGTGCTGCGACATCTCACGCGCACGCTCGAACAGGTGACCGGCGCGCTGCGGATCTACGTCGTCGCGTTCGGCGAGAGCGTGCCGCACATGCACGCCCACCTGGCGCCCCGCTATGCCCAGATGCCGAACGACGCGGTGGCCTGGAGTCTGAGCGACACCTTTCGCCAGGTTGCCGGGGGCGAGCTGCCGGGCGCGGACCAGGCCGAAGTGGATCGGATCATCTCGGACTACCGCGCGGCGTTGGAGGCCAATCCGCCGCCGCGATAGACACATCGTGGAAAGTGGCGGCGTGGGGTTGACATAAACGTCATTTGCCGAGTCCGGTGTCCGAATTCGTAGTTCCCGCGCAAGGTGACTCCTGCGTAAAGATGTAGGGGCGACGCATGCGTCGCCCCTACGCCTGGGCGAGTAGATTCGGCGGGCCTGGATTCCGGCCCCGTATCGAGTACGGGGCAGCCTATTCGCCGGAGTGGCGGAGGGCGTTCGCGAATGCCCTCCGAAAGCGGGAATCCACGCTCGGCTTTCCAGCCGCCGGTCGGGACGCCGTGCTTCGCCAGCATCGGGCCGCTTAGAACCACGACGCCGCAACGAACCTCCGGGCGGTCGCCACACCTCTTGCCGGAATGCCGGATTGCCGCAGCGCCGCGTCCAGTTGCATGGTCAGCGCCGCTTCGGACCCATCGAGCGCCGCGTGGAACTCCGCCAGCGGGTCCACTTCCTGTTCTCGCGCCAGCGCGAGCGTGACCAGTGTGCGTCCGCCGTAGATGCCCAGGGCGGCACGCGCATGGGGCACCAGGCGATCCAGCTCCTGCGGCGCCCCGGCGATGAGCACCCCGTCCCGCGGCGGCTGGCCCTCCGGCAGCACCATCAGGGGATTCGCGGACGCATCGTGTAGGGAAGCAGGATTCAGGCGGGCCACCATGCGTTCGACCGAGGAGCGCCCCGCGCCGCCGACGTCGCCGATCACCGCCAGCCCATCGCCCGCGCCGGGAATCAGCCAAAAGCGCGACTCCTCCGAGCCGTAGCGTGACTCCGCAGCAGCCCGGCGAAAGGGAGGGCGCGCGGCCCTGATGTCGTCCACGATCGCGACGACCTCCCGCCGCACGTGCTCGAAGTCCGCGGCAGGCAGCGCCGCGCGAGCGTGCACCAGCTCCGAAATGACCGCGATGTGATAGGCGCCGTCGGGATACGCCTCGACGTCCACGACCAGGTCGCGCCAGGTCACGACATCGCCGCTTACCTCCACCGGTCGGATCACGTTCACGTACCAGTGCAGGCCCGGCGTCGGAAGCTCCATCACCTGGCGCCACGCGCCGTGCCGGTAGCGGTCCAGGCTGTCGTCCCGGCCGGACCACGAGGAACCGTCGGCCATGCGGAACGTCGTGCCGGCGGGAACCGAAATGCTGAATCCCTCCGCCGTCACCTCGCGGACTTGCGCCCGGCACTCCCACTTGGGCGTGTCGCCGCGCCATGGCAGCTTGCGCACGGTGACCTGCTGCCCCGGACGCAGCGCGGCCTGAGCGTTGTACTTACCGATGCGACCCACTTTCCCGAAACACATTGCAACTATCCCTTCAAGTGAGTTTTACGGAGCAAGCAAGTTCAACAGGGACGCAGTTACGGCCCGCATGCCCGAAGACAACGGTCAGCGTAGAGACCCTCCGTGGCTCCCGTCGAATAAGCAGCATGGATTCTCAATCGCGATAAGCCGGAGCAGCAATGTCGCGGCATTTGTTCTAACGAACAACTAACAAGTGTCGAGCACACATCGCTCCATCTAGAACGGCATCCCTCCTCGATGAGTCGCCTCCCATTCGAATACCCGTGATACTCCTCGACGCGAATAGGAAGTGTGCCGTAGACCTCTATTCGCAATCAGATTTCGGAAACAACGCGCGCGCAGAGACGATCGCACTTTGAAACTGCATTATATCGACCCATGCTTTAGAATCCATGTGCGATATCCAGTCGGGCTCGTGAACTCGCGACTCGTCAATGACATAGGTATAATGCATGCTTTCGACTCCATGATCACTTATCAGCCATTGCGGTCGCACTACACCCGGTTGATATCGCTCAATGACAACACCAGGCCGGTCCAATATTTTCAGGTGGTCTACGGGCCATATGATCTCAATAACTGGTCCAACGATCTCACTGCCCACATTGCCGTGCGAACGACATGCGTGAGCAAACCTTAGCGAATACACCAACTTTCGCATAATCAACGAAGGGTCGAACTGCCGATCACCGAAATACATACCCAATCGTTGTAGTTCAAACGCAACGCTGGCGAACGCACGATCCGGCGCATCGCTTGAGCACCAATCAACGCGTGCAAATACTTCGCCAGAGAGAGATTCGATTGTCAGCGAAACCAATTCGGGATCAACACTATCCTGAGAATCTAAAGCACCATTCAACGCGGGATTCTTGTCGATATCAAATCTAAGTCGCTTCCAGTCGTCTTCGAGATCAATACGTATGCCACGTATACTAATCTCATTTCGCTCACGAGCTCGGCGTAGTACGTAGAATATGTCATCGAAAGCGATATTCGAAAGGAGTGAGTCAAGCCTTGATATAAAGGCGCGCCTATCAGCGTTTAGGTTGTCTTGAGTCTGCGTGCGGAGCTCATCCAAGGAAACCCGCAGTGCCTCCGCACTATCTTCTATATTCTCAACTCGTCTTGACACTGCATTCATGGATTCTGCGTGGCGCGCCTCAGAAGCCTCGATCCGATTCGTCAATACTCGGTGTTCGACAAAGAAAAGCATGGCAAAGAGGGCTAATCCTGCGCCAAGCTCGATTAGAATAGATGATAGGGGCGAGTCTGCTCTATATATCCAAGAAACAATTAGGAGTACAGCTGCGATTGCGAGTAGCAATAGAAAAACTAACCGATGGTTGCGCAAGGCCGGTAGAAGTCTCAAGGCGAAACGCTTCACGGCCAGCCTGGGCTCGTGTCGGACCTGCAGTGATTCACTAGTTTCCAGTGTGCCACAGGACCTGTTTGACATCCGGCCGTCAATTCTCGATCCCGCGACGCGTTTGGACCATACTGACGCATGGGCATTGATTGGTCCTACGCTCCGCCGGGCTACGACTGCCCCTTCTGCCGCATCGCACGCGGGGTGTTTGGCGGTGCGGTGCGCGGCGGCGCGGAGGCCGACGTGCTGCGGACGCCGGACGTGACGGCGTTTGTCGGCTCCCACTGGTGGCCGCGCAACGAGGGATCGGTGATCGTGATCCCCAACACGCACTACGAGTCGATCTTCGACCTGCCCGCCGAGGCCGCCGCGCAGATTCACGCGGCGGCGCAGCGCGTCGCCGTGGCCATGACCAGCGTCTATCGCTGCGAGGGCGTCTCCACGCGACAGCACAACGGTCCCGCGGGCGGCCAGGACGTCTGGCACTACCACCTCCACGTGTTGCCGCGGTGGCCCAACGACCGCCTCTACGAGCGCACGGCGGAACGCTTCCGGGCGCCGCCGGACGAACGGGCGCGCCGGGCCGCCATGCTGCGGGCCGCGCTCGACTCCGACCGCGGCTGAGCGCTGAGGCCAGGGTGGGCCGTATTCGATTTCGGTTACCGAAAGCGGCCCGCTTTCCCAAACACTGAATGCTCTGCGCCACAATGGCAGGCAACGGCACCCGAGAGACACCCATGCAAGAAATCGCCCGCATCCAGATCGACGCCTCGCCCGACGACGTGTTTGCGCTGCTGGCCGACACCGACCGCCGCGGCGAGTGGCAGGAGGGCGTCGAGACCTTCGACTACGCGTCCGAGTTCGACCCCGGCAACGCCGTGGGCGCGACGTTCACGCAGCGCATCCGCGAAGGTTGGCGCGTCACCGAGTACCAGGGCGAGATCACGACCTACGATCCGGGCGCGTGCTGGGGCTCGCGCACGACCGGCGGCTCCTACTCGATGGTCGTGGAGTACCGGCTCGCGCCGGTGGGCGGCGGCACGACGGTGACCACCGTCGTGGACGTGGGGTCGGACTCGTGGTTCGTGCGCGTGATGGGGTTCCTCTTCGGCTGGCTCACGCGCTCGCTGGGCCGCAAGCACCTGCGCGCGCTCAAGGAGCTGGTCGAAGCGTCCTAAGTCGCCCGAGATGCCGCGCATTCGCTTGATCCACTGGAACGTCGACGAGGCCGCGGAGCGGGCGGCGCGGCTGGCGAATGACGAAATCTTGGTCGATCACGCGCCGCTGGACCCGGCCGGACTGCGGGGACTGCGCGCCAAGCCGCCGGCTGCCGTCGTGATCGATCTGGGCCGCCTGCCGTCACACGGGCGCGACCTGGGCGCGGTGCTGCGGCAGACGAAGGCCACGCGATTCGTCCCGCTGGTGTTCGTGGACGGGGATCCGGCTAAGGTCGCCCGGGTGCGCGAGCTGCTGCCCGACGCCGTCTACGCCGATTGGACGAGAGTTCACGAGGCGCTGGCGCACGCCATGGCACACCCGCCGACGGAGCCGGTAGTCCCCGCCTCGAGCATGGCCGGATACTCAGGCACACCGCTGCCGCGCAAGCTCGGCATCAAGCCCGGCTACGCGGTGGCGCTGGTGGGCGCGCCCGACGACTTCGACCGCACCCTGGGCGAGTTGCCGCCCGACGTGACCCTGCGCCGCCGCGCGCAGGGCCTCTGCGACCTCATCGTCTGGTTCGTCGGCTCGCGCCGTGATCTCGAGCGGCGCGTGGCGCGCTACGGCGCCAGGGTGGGCACGGGCGGGCTGTGGATCTGCTGGCCCAAGAAGGCTTCCGACGTGGTGTCCGATCTATCCGAGCGCGTCGTGCGCGAAACCGGGCTGGCGCATGGTCTGGTGGACTACAAGATCGCGTCCATCGACCAAACCTGGTCGGGCCTGCGCTTCACCCGCCGCAAGCCCCGCTGACGCCGCTGCGGCTATGCGGGCCGCGGCCAGGGATGCTCGGCGATCGCCGCCTCGTCGAGGTCCGTGCCCCAGCCCGGCGCGGTGGGAATGCGCATGTGACCGTCGGCGATCTCGGGCAACGCGGTGACGATGTCGTCACGCCAGGGCGCCGAGTCCACGTCGATTTCCATCATGGCGAGATTCGTCACGCAGGCGCTCCACTGCGCCGCGATGAAGGTCGCCAGGTGGCTGTAGTAGTTGTGCGGGGCGACGTTGATCTCGTAGGTGGCGGCGAGCGTAGCGATCTCCACCGATTGAGCCATGCCGTTCCACGGCACGTCGATCACCGCCACGTCCACGGCGTGTCCCTCCAGGAACGGCAGGAAGTCGCGCACGGTGTTGAGGCTTTCGAGCGAGGCCAGCGGCATGGGCGCGGCGTCGCGGATGTCGCGCAGCGCGGTCGGGTCGTACATGTCGATCTCAATCCAGCGCAGGTCGAACGGCTCCAGCGCCCGGACGAGCTTGATGCAGGCCTCCGGGCGGAAGCGGAAGTTCAGATCGAGGCAGATGTCGACGCGCGGCCCCACGGCCTCGCGCAGCGTACCGATGAGGCGCACCGCCGTGTCGAGCGTGTCGTGGTCGAGGTTGGCGTCCCCCCGCGTCCAGAAGCTCGCCGGTTCACCCGGCGTGAAGACGTTGGTCTTGAGCGCGGTATAGCCGCGGCGCACGGCCTCGCGGCCCAGCTCGGCGACGTCGTCCCAGGTCCGCAGCGCCGGGGTGCCGAGAATCTCCGGGCTGCGCGCGCGGTAGCTGCCGAAGTGCGACCAGTAGAGCCGCACCCGATCGCGTGTGGGACCGCCCAGCAGCCGGTGCACCGGCACGCCGAGCGCCTTGCCCTGGATGTCCCACAGCGCCAGCTCGATACCGGCGATGCTCTTGGTCAGCAGCCCGCCCAGGTTCTGCTGCGTGTGACGGCTGAGGTCGCGCACGATCGCGCGAATGGCGCCCGGATCGCGCCCGACCACCAGCGGGGCCAGGTCGCGGATGCCGCCGGCCAGCGCGTGCGCCCCGCGCCAGTCGGTGCACTCGCCGTATCCGGTGATGCCCGAGTCGGTGGTGACCTTGACGAAGGTCCAGGCCGTCCAGCCCGCGTCGCATTGCAGCGGCTCGACCGACGTGACCCTCATCGGGGTGACGGACGGCGATGGGCGGCAAGCGGTCGTGGCACGGCTACCACTCGATTCCGTGCTCGCGCAGGCTCACGAAGTTGGGCGGCTTAGTCGGACCGCGGGCAATCACCAGGTGGTCGAGCACCTCGACGCCGAGGAGCTTCCCGGCCTCGGCGGCCGTGCGCGTGAGCTTGGCGTCGTCGTCGGAGGGTGAGGGATCGCCCGACGGATGGTTATGGGCCAGGATCACCGCCGGGCATTCCCGCCGCACGGCGTCGCGAAAGACGTCCGCCATGCTTGCGCCCACGGTGTTGACCCGGCCTTCGGCAATCTTTGACAGGTCGATCACGCGATGTCGGCCATCGAGCAGCACCACTTGAAACGTCTCGCGTGGCAAGGCCGCCATGCGCGGCGCCAGGAATTCCGCGGCATCGGCCGGGCTGCGAATTTCGGGACGCGAATCCACCGGCTCGATCTGCAGGCGGCGCCCGAGTTCCAGCGCCGCCTTGATCTGCACCGCCTTGGCGCGGCCCACGCCGTGGTGGGCGCAGAGGTCGTCCACACTGGCGTTTTCGAGCGCGGACAGGCCGCCCATGGCGGCCAGCAGCGACTGCGCCAGTTCGACGGCGCTGCCGCGGTCGGATCCGACGCGCAGGATGATCGCTAGCAGCTCGGCCTCGCTCAGCGCCTGCGCGCCGTCTTCGGCGAGCCGCTCCCGCGGACGGCTCGAGGCCGCCATGTCGCGAATGCGAACGCTATAGCCCGGTCGCTGGTCGTCGGGCGCGGCGGCCATCGGGCGAATCAGCCCGCTGCGGTGTTGTGGCCGGCGTCGCGCTCGTCGGCCGCCAGCGCGCGGTATTCGGCCGCTCGCTCCACGATCAGGTGTTGGATTTCCTGCGCGGTGACGTCGCGCATCGGCCGTGCCGGCACGCCGACCAGCAGCGACGATTCGGGGAACTCCTTGTTCTCCGGCACCAGTGCGGCCGCGCCGACGATGGAGTGACGGCGCACGTGCGCCCCGCTGAGCACGGTGGACTGGATGCCGATGAGGCACTCGTCCTCGATGATGCAGGCGTGCAGCACGGCCATGTGTCCCACCGTGACGTCGGCCCCGATGCGCAGTGGGACGCCCGGGTCCACGTGCAGCACGCAGCCATCCTGGATGTTCGTGCCCGCGCCGATGATCACCGGCGCAATGTCGGCGCGGATCACCGTGTTGAACCACACGCTGGCGCCGTCGCCGAGGCGCACGTCGCCTATGAGCTTTGCCCCGGGCGCCACGAAGGCGCCGCGGCCGATGGTGGGCGCCTTCCCGTTGATCGCCAACAGACTCGGCTCGGACTCCGCCGCGGGCGACGGGCCCATGTCCCGCAGCAGGACTTCTTCCTGCAACGCGCGCAGGTAGGCATCGTCAAGGGTTTCGCGGGGCCGCAGGATCAGATACAGCACCGCGCCAATGGGTCCCAGCAGCAACACCATCAAGGTGGCGAACATGCGGACGTAGAGGTCCTGGGTGCGCCGCCCGATGTCGTAGTGCGCCCAGATGGCGCCGGCCACCCACGCCGCCGCCGCGAAGGCGGCCGCCAGCGCCAGCGCCACGGTGATTCCGCGGCCAAGCGGCTCCACGCTAGGTTGTCCCGGGCCGGAGAGGCATGCCCGATTGTAGAGGCGGCGGGCTCATGCGGCCGGCGCGCGTAGCTCGTGCAGCACGTCGCGCACGATCGCGGGGTCCACATGATGCCCCGGGCTGGCCGCGCCAATGCGCCCGGCCAGCACCCACTGGATGCGGCCCCCGCGCACTTTCTTGTCCCGCTGCATCGCCTGCCACAGGTCGTCGGGCGCGGCCTTCGCGTAGGTCTGCGGCAGCCCGACGCGCCGGAGCAGCGCGTCCTGCCGCTTGGCGTCGGACTCAGCCAGCGCAGCCGCACGGACGCTGATGGCCGCGGCCCCGCGCATGCCGATGGCCACCGCTTCGCCGTGCCGGTAGGCGCCGTAGCCGCATACAGTTTCCAGCGCGTGGGCTATGGTGTGCCCGTAGTTGAGCACGGCGCGCGGTCCGCGGTCGTGCGGATCCTCGTCCACGATCCGCGCCTTCCAGCGCACGCAGCGCGTCACCAACTCTTCGAGCAAGGCGGGATCGTGCAGCGAATCGACGCTCCGCTCGATCAGCTCGAACATGTCCGCGTCGAAGATCATCGCGGTCTTGACCACTTCGGCGTAGTCGGCGACCAATTGCTCGCGGGGAAGGGTGGCCAGCAGGTCGGGATCGATCACGCTCTGCCGCGCCGGGTAGAAGGCGCCGACGAGGTTCTTGCCCGCCGCCAGGTCGACGGCCACCTTGCCGCCGACGCTGCTGTCGATCTGGGCCAGCAGGGTGGTCGGCACCTGGATCAACGGCACCCCGCGCAGGTAAGCGGCGGCCACGAATCCGACGAGGTCGCCCACCACGCCGCCGCCCAGGGCGATGATCGGGTCGCCGCGCTCGGCGCCCCGCTCCGCCAGCCAGGCCCAGAGGTCGTGAGCGGTCGCGACGGACTTGCTGGATTCTCCGGGCGGAACGGCGCGCGACCCGACCGCGACGCCGGCATGCGTCAGCTCCCCGACAATGCGTTGCCCGTGCAGTTGCATCACGGTGGTGTCGGCGATCACCCAGGCCCGCGGCGGCAGCTCTTCGCGGGCCAGCACCTGGGCCAGGCGACCGCTGGCGCCGCGCTCGATCTGGATGTGATCCATGGAGTCCATCAGGCCGAGTCGGTGGCGCTCGCGGCGCGCACCTTCGCAGCTAGGGTGTCGGCAACTTCGGCCACCGAGCGTTGGTCAGTATCGACATGCAAGTGGGCCTGTCGGTAGGCGGCTTCGCGCGCCGCGATCAAATCGGCCAGGCGGCGCCGGGGATCGTCGCCGAGCATAGGCCGCGGCTCGGCCGCCAGCCCGGCTTCCAGGCGGGCGGCGGCCACGTCCGGGCTGACCTGCAGCCAGGCGACGAGACCGCGCGCAAGCAGCCGTTCGCGGGTCGGCGCATCGGCCATGGCGCCGCCGCCGAGCGCCCCGACGGCATTCGATTGCGCGCTCAACGCATCCACCACGACCCGTTCCAGGGCGCGAAACGCCGGCTCGCCGTCCTGGGCGAATATCTGCGGAATCGACCGTCCGTCGCGCGTCGCGATTTCCACGTCGCTATCCCAGGTCGTCCAGCCGAGTTGTGCCGCGGCGGCCGCGGCGACCGACGATTTGCCGGCGCCGCTCATGCCCACGAGGAACACTCGATCCACGGGGCGGCGGTCGCTCACGTGGCCGCGGGCGCTGCCCGCGAGGCCGCCCGCTGCGCGCGCACCGCGGCCGCGATGTCCTCCATGTTGTCGCCGCCGAACTTCTCGAGCAGCGCGTCGGCCAGCACCAGCGCCACCATGGCCTCGCCGATCACGCCGGCCGCCGACACCACGCACACGTCCGAGCGCTCGAAGTGCGCCTGGGTGCGCTGGAGGGTCTTGACGTCAACGGTTTGCAGCGGCGTGCGCATGGTCGAAATTGGCTTCAGGGCGCCGCGCACGATCAGCGGCTGCCCGTTGGTCATGCCGCCCTCGGTGCCCCCGGCGCGATTGCTCAGGCGCGTCCAGCCGCGCGCCTGCGTGCGATCGATCTCGTCGTGCACGTCGTGGCCCCGGCGCGCGGTGTTGTCGAACGCGCTGCCGATCTCCACGCCCTTGACGGCGTTGATGCTCAGGATGGCTTGCGCCAGGCGCCCATCGAGCTTGCGGTCCCAGTGCACGTGGCTGCCAAGGCCGATGGGCAGGCCCCAGGCGACGACCTCGAACACGCCGCCCAGGGTCGAGCCGGCCTCCCGCGCGGCGTCGATGGCTTCGATCATGGCGTCGGCGCGCTCGGGCGTGACGGCCCGCACTGGCGATGCCTCGACGTCGTCCCAGGGCCAGCTTTCCGGCTGCAACGGGTCGAGATCGGGCGTGTCGTCCACGGGACCGATGCGCGCCGCGCGGCTGCGGACTTCGATGCCGGCGGCGGCCAGCAGCCGCCGCGCCACCGCGCCCGCGGCTACCCGCGAGGTGGTCTCGCGCGCGCTGGAGCGTTCCAGGATGTTGCGCAGGTCGTCGGTGCCGTACTTGACCATGCCCGCCAGGTCCGCATGACCGGGCCGGGGCTTGGTGACCGGCGGAATCTCCCCGTCGATCGGCTCCACCGCCATCTTGTCCTGCCAGTTGGCCCAGTCGCGGTTTTCGATGAGCAAGGCCACCGGACTGCCCAGGGTGCGGCCGTGGCGCACGCCGCTGCGGATGGCGGCCTGATCGCGCTCGATCTGCATCCGCCCGCCGCGGCCGTAGCCGCCCTGCCGCCGCGCCAGATCGGGGTTGATGTCGTCCGCGGTGAGGGCGAGACCGAACGGCAGCCCCTCGACGATGACGGTCAGTCCGGGGCCGTGCGACTCGCCGGCGGTGAGGAAACGAAGGCGTCCCATGGTGCTAGGCCCCTGACGCGGCCAGCGCGTGGCGGGCGGCAACCATCATAGTGCCCACGGGCGCGGGCCGACCCAGCCAGCGCTCGAGGCTGGCGGCGCCCTGCAAGACCAGCATCTCCAGTCCGCCGAGCACGCGGCAGCCGATGGATTGCGCGTGCGCCAGCAGGGGCGTTTCCGCGGGTCGGTAGACGATGTCGCAGACGAAGAGCCCGTCGTGCAGCCACGGCAATGGAAGTGGCGCTGCCTGCGAGTCCGGACCTCCGGCCATGCCCAGGCTCGTGGCATTCACCAGCAAATCGGCGTAGCGCACCTCGCGTGGCAGCACCGAATCGGCGAGACCGCAACTGGTGACGGCCAGCGGCTGACCGGCGAGGGCCGCGGCCAACGCGTCGGCGCGCTCGCGGCGCCGGTTGGCCAGGGTGAGATGTTCGACCCCGAGGTCGGCGAGCGCCCAGGCGACGGCGCGGCCCGCCCCGCCCGCGCCCAGCAGCACGGCGCGCCTGCCGGACGGGTCGAAGTCGCCATGCTCGGTGAGCGCGCGCGCGAAGCCTTCCACGTCGGTGTTGTCGCCGATGAGCCGGCCGTCGCGGGCGTCGACCGTATTCACGGTCGCCAGACGCTCCGCGGCGGGAGTGCGCCAGTCGACCAGCTCGGCCACGCGCAGCTTGTGGGGAATGGTCACGTTGAACCCGCGCCATTCGCCGCGGCGGGCTTCGCGCACCCGGGCCTCGACATCCTCCGGCGGCGTCGGGACGGCTCGATAGACCGCGGGCACGCCCAGGGCGTCAAGCGCCGCCTGCTGAAACGCCGGGGACAGCGTGTGTCCGAGCGGCCAGCCGATGACGCCAAAGCGGAGATCGGGACTCATTCGCTCAGCAACGCCAAGTCGTCCCAGAAGCCGGGATAGGACACCGCGGCGCTGTCCGCACCATCGATGGTGACGGGGCCGCTGCCCGAGAGCGCGGCGGCCGCCGCCAGCATGGCGATGCGGTGATCGCCGGCGGCGTCTGCGCGGCCGCCGCCGGCGCGTTGGCCGCCGGCGGTCACGAAACCGTCGGGCTGCTCGTCAACCTCGACGCCGAGCGCGGCGAGCGCGGCGGCTGTGGTGCGCAGCCGGTTGGATTCCTTGGCGGCCAGCTCGGCGGCGTCGCGGAGCCGGGACTCACCGTCGGCATGCGCGGCCAGCAGCGCCACCAGGGGGGCCTCGTCGATGAGTCGCGGCACCAGGTCGCCGCCCGCGTCGGCGGCTTTCAAGGTCGACGATCGGGCCATGATGGTCCCGACGGGCTCCGGTTCGTGGCGCTCGACCTCGACGCGCACGTCGGCGCCCATGGCGCGCAGCACGTCGAGCAGGCCGGTTCGCCCGGGGTTGAGACCCACGTCGCGAACGGTGATCTCCGCGTCGGGATGCACCACGGCCGCCGCAATCCAGAATGCCGCCGACGAAAAATCGCCCGGAATGTCCAGGTCCAGCGGCGCCAGCGGCCCGTTGGGCGTGCAGCTGACGGTTCCATCATCAAAGGTGACCGTGGCCCCCTGCGCGCGCAGCAAGCGCTCGGTGTGGTCGCGGGACGGCGCCGGCTGCTCCAGCGACGTCGGCCCGTCGGCTTGCAGGGCGGCCAGCAGGACGGCCGACTTGACCTGGGCGCTGGCCACCGGCGACCGCAGACGCGCTCCGTGCAAGCTGGCTGGCGCGAAGGCCATTGGCGCGCGAGTCCCGTCGGCGCGGGCGTGGATCTGGGCGCCCATCGCGCGCAGCGGCTCGACGACTCGCCCCATCGGCCGGCGGCGCAGCGAAGCGTCCCCGGTGACGAACGAATGAAATGGGCGGCCGGCCAGGATGCCGCTGACGAGACGCAGCGTGGTGCCGCTGTTGTCGCACGACAGCACGTCGGACGGCTCCCGCAGGCCCGAAAACCCGCGCCCGCGAACCACCAGCTCATCGCCGTGCACGGCGTGCGATATGCCCAGAGCCGCGACGACGCCGGCCGTGGCCTGCGTGTCGGCGCCGAGCCCCGGGCGCCGCACGCGCGAGTCTCCGGACCCGATCGCGCCGAGCAGAAGGCCCCGGTGCGTGATGGACTTGTCGCCCGGCACGCGCAGCTCGCCGCGCAGCCGGCGCGCCGGCTGGACGACGCGAAACCGCGCCGAGGACATCAACCCACCGCGGCGGGAGCCGGCACCGGGCGGCCCAGCGCCTGCGCCATCGGCACGAGCTTGCCCATCAGCTGCGAAAAGTGGTCAAGGGTGAGACTCTGCGCCCCGTCGATCAGCGCCGTGTCCGGCGACGGATGCACCTCGAGCAGCACGGCGTCGGCGCCGGCCGCGACCGCGGCCAGCGTCATGGATTCCACCATGTGCCACTTACCCGTGCCCTGCGACGGATCGACGACGATGGGCAGATGCGTGGCGCGGCGCAGCAGTGGCACCGCGTTTAGGTCGAGCGTGAAGCGCGACTCGGTTTCAAAGGTACGAATGCCGCGCTCGCACAGCAGCACGTGGGGATTTCCCGCCGCCAAGATGTACTCGGCGCACATGAGCCACTCTTCGATGGTGTTGCCCATGCCGCGCTTGAGCAGCACCGGGGTTTGCAGGCGTCCCACCTCGTTGAGCAGCGGGTAGTTCTGGGCGTTGCGGGTGCCGATCTGGAAAATGTCGGCGATGTCGGCGACCTCCTCGACCTGTCTTGGGTCGAGAATCTCGGTGACGATGGGCAAGCCGGTGAGCGCCTTGGCTTCCTCGAGCAGCCGCAGGCCCTCGGTTCCCATCCCCTGAAAGCTGTAGGGCGAGCTGCGCGGTTTGAAGGCGCCGCCGCGAAGAATCTGCGCGCCCTGCGCCGCCACGTGCTCGGCCGTGGCGATCAGCTGATCGCGGCTCTCCACCGTGCACGGTCCCGCCATGACGGCGACCGAGTCGTCGCCGATGGTCACGTCGCCGACCGTGATGCGGGTGCGCTCCTCGCCGTAGCGCTGCGCCGCCAGCTTGTAGGGCGCGCTGACCGGCATGGCCGTTTCAACCCCCGGCATGCGCTGGATTTGCTGCAGGAGCTCCGGCGGGCGGCGGCCGATGACGTGGATCACGGTCTTTTCGACACCACGGAGCATCCGCGTGTCCAACCCCTCGGCGCGGATACGCCCGGTGACGGCTTCGATCTGGTCACTGGAGGCCTGTTTGGCCAGGACGACAATCATGATGGAGGCTCCTTCGCTGGAATCCAGGCAACAAAAAAGCAGAGGCTTTGACCTCTGCTGCCGGCGCGTTCTCGATCGGGGGAGCTACATGACGTGCGCACCCAGCCGCGCCGGCCGCATAAACGCGAAGGTATACCGCTCGACCCGGCTGATTCGTGGCATTCGTGAGCCCGCGCCGTCCCCGTGCGCCGCGAGTGTGCGCGCGAAGCGTCGATTCGTCAACGGTAAATCACAAGAGTCACCATGGGTCCGGCGCCCTCGGCCCTGCGCCGATCGTCGCGCAGACAAGACTCGACACGCTGCGTGTTCCGGCGAAGGGTTGCGACGGTGGGGTACGTATATGCTTAATCGCTCCGGCCGGATCGATGTGAGTGGCACAACGCTGAACGGCGACAGGCAACGGCCGGCCTCCGAGGCCGAGCTCGTGGCGGCGTGGCTGCGGCAGGCCGTGCGGCGCGGTCCGTGGCGCGATAGCACCGGCCGCACCATCGCCGTCATCTATCCCGGGCGCTGGACCGGCCTGCCGGGCCCGGATCTGCGCGACGCGATCGTGAGCATCGACGACGGCCCGGCGCGCCGGCTCGATCTCGAGGTGCATCTGGCGGCCGCCGACTGGCGGCGCCACGGTCACGACCGCGACCCGGCCTATGCCGCCGTCGGCCTGCATTTGGTCTGGGAACTAGGCGCCCACCCGCCCGCGGCGGGTCCGCCGGCCATTGCCCTGGGGCCCGCGCTTGCCAGGGCCGGAGGGCCGGTCGCGGCCGACCCGTCGGCCCGCGAGGTGTTGCCATGCCAGCGTTCCGGTGGGGCGGACGCCGCCTCCCGCCGTGAAACCGTCGACGCCATCGAGCGACAGGGCCTGCGCCGCCACGCCGAGCGCACGGCGGTGCTGGAAAGCAACATCGCCGCGCTGGGTCCCGATCAGGCGCTGCACCTGGCCATCCTGCGCGCGCTGGGCTATCGCCCAAACGCCGAGGCCTTCGAGGTCCTGGGCGGCTGCGTCACGAGCGACCTCAGCGAGACGCTGGCCGCGAACGGCGCGGCCGCCGGCCTGGCAGTGCTCGAGGCCGTGCTCATGGGCGCCGGCGGGCTGCTGCCCGTGCAGCGCCGCGGGCCGCCGGTCGACGGCTACGCGCGCACGCTGCAGCGCATCTGGCAGTCCTACGGGCGGCTCACCTGCCTGCACGCGGCCGACTGGACCTTGCAGTCGGTGCGGCCGGCCAACCGGCCGACGCGCCGCATCGCCGCGGCGGCTCGGCTGCTGTCGCGCGCGCCGGATCCGGGCCGGAGCCTGGTGGAAACCGTGCTGGCGGAGGTGCGCCGCGCGGCTGAGGCGTCGGATCCGCAGCGGCTCCAGGCCCGGTTTCATGTTGCCGAGCCGCCGGACGCCTATTGGGCCCGGCATTTCGATTTTGGAAAACCCACCCGGCGCCCGGCGCCCGCGCTGGTGGGCGCGGGCCGCGCGCGCGAGATCCTGGTCAACGCCGTGCTCCCGTTTGGTGCGGCCATGGGCCATACGCTCGGAGATTCCGACCTGCCGCGGGCCAGCGTCGCGATCCTCGCCGCGCTGCCGGGCGGCATGTGGAACCAAGACTCGCGCTACATGGTCCAAACGCTGGGGCTCGAGCGCCGCGGCCTCGGCGGGGCAACGGCGCAGCAAGGGCTCTTGCGGCTCCACCGCCGCTGGTGCCGGGACAAGCGCTGCGGCGTCTGTCCGATGGCCCGCTGCGCCGCGACGGCCGGCGTGGAATCGGCGGCTGCCGTCTAGGGCGTTCGTCCCGCGGCGACGGCGACGCTAGCCGCCCGAGTCCAGGGCCAGCTCGCGCGCGACGGCTTCCGCCGCCGCCAGGGCTCCGTCGGCCGGCTGCCGGCCGAAGATCGCCTCCTGCACCTGGGTCTGCAGCTCGTGCTCCCACGACAGATACCAGCGCTCCCACAGCCGCTCCACGGGACGCGCGGCGGCCAGGATCGGCATCAGGGCGTGCGGATCGATCCAGGCCGCCAGGTCGCCCTCGACCTCCGGACGATCGAGCAGCGGGCGGTAGGCGGGAATCAGCCCCTCCTGCTGCAGCCAAAAGGCCGCCGAGGCATAGTCGCCGGCCGGTCCCGGCCCGCCGAGATAGTTCACCAGGTCGACGGCGTCCGCCGGCCGCGGCGCGTTGGCGGCCACCGAATAGAGGGGCGTCCAGGCGACGGTGCCCAGCGGCGAGGCAATGCCCGGGATCGGCGCCACGCCGAAGGCGCCGGGCGACGGTTGATTGAGGCGGCGGAGCACGTGGGCGCCGACGATGCTGAAGATGTGCTGCTCGCGGGCCAGCGCGTCGTAGGTGGCCAAGCCGAAGTCGGGATCCACGACGTTCGACACCGCGATGGCGTCGCGCAGCCATTCCAGCACCGCGACCGCCGCCGGGTCCGGGCCGTCCGGCGCCGCCAGCCGACCGCCGGAGGCATACACCAGCCCCCACCACGGCAGGTTGGTGAAGACCTTGGGCGCGAGGTTGAGGGAGATGCCGAACTCGCAGATCTGCCGCCGCGCGGCGCCGCGGCAGATGTCGGTGAGCTCCTCGAGCGTGCTCGGGACGGGTGCGCCCACGCGATCCAGCAGCTGCCGGTTGTACGCCAGCAGCATCACGTCGGCGTAGTAGGGCAGGCCGACCACCTGTCCGCCGAGGGTGACGGCCTGGCGGGCATGGGGCCACATGGCATCCAGCACCACGCGCCAGGTGTCCTCGGCGCCCATGGTTTGCAGTGCACGACCCGACCACCACGCCCCCACCAAGCCGTCGCGCGCCTGCACGACGTCCACCGAGGGCGATCGGGTCAGCGCCTCGAGGGCACGCACCGGATAGTCGTGCGGCGCCTGCTCGTGGAGCACGCGAACGTCGCCGCGATATCGTTCGAAGGCGTCGAGCCGCTGCCGCAGCAGATCCGGCCGGAACGGCCAACCCAGCAGGCGCAGCTGCGCCGGAGCCGGCGGCTGCGGCGGCGCGGTGGGCGGCGCCGTCGGGATCGGCGACGGCGCGGGCGTCACCTCCGGCGCCGCCTCGCCGCACGCCACGAGCGTGGCGGCAGCTCCCAAGCCCGCGGCGAGGACACTCCGGCGGGAAAAGCGGCGACGCCGGCGCACCGCCGGTCGTTGAACGATCAGCATGGGCAGAAAGTGTAGCCCGGAGCGGGGGTCGAGCCGGGCGCCCGCCCCGGCACCGCCAGGACGCTTCAAAATGTAATGCATCACACTGAGCATTCTTGACACAACCACACTCAATCTTTAGACTCGGTCTCGATGGGTCGAAGTGCGGAGCAGGCGGTGTTGGGAAACTTGGCGGCGTCGGTCGACGAAACGTCGGCGACCACGGCCGAAACGCGGTCGGAGCTGGCGGTTATGCCCGTGGTGCCGCTGCTCGACTGGGTCGCGTTCCCGGAGATGGCCATGCCCTTGCAGGCCAGCCGAGACGCATCGCTGGCCGCCGTGGCGGCCGCCGAGACGCGCGGCGGCCGCGTGGTGCTGGTGGCGCAGCGGCGCGCCAGCGACAAGGTGCGTCCATCGGACCTCTTCGAGGTCGGCACCATTGCCGAGGTCATTCGCAAGCTGCGCATGCCCGACGGCAGCCAGCAGGTCCTGCTGCAGGGCCGCCAGCGCGCCCGGCTCGAGTCCGTGGAAGAGCGCGAAGGCCATCTCGTCGCCCGCGTCGAACCGGTGGAGATTCCCCACGAGTCGTCGCTGGAGCTCGAGGCCCTGCGCCGCGTGGTCGTGGCCCAGGTCGAGGCCGTGGCCGAGGAGACCAACACCTTTCCCCCCGACGTCGTGGCCATGACGCGCCGCGTGTCCGATCCGAGCTGGCTGTGCGACTACATCTGCTTTTCCTCCGACATGCCCATGCGGGAGCGCCAGGACGTGCTGGAAGCGTTCGAGCCGGTGGAGCGCCTGCGGCGCGTGGCCCGCTACCTGGCGCGCCAGGCGGAGATGCTGGACATCCGCAACAAGATTCAGGGCGAGATCCAGGACGGCATCGAGAAAGTCCAGCGCGACTTCTACCTGCGCGAGCAGCTGCGGGCGATCCAGCGCGAGCTGGGAATCTCGAACACCCAGATCGACGACACCGACGAGCTGAGCCGACGGGTGGAGGAATCGGACCTGCCCGAAGTGGTGCGCGAGAAGGCCGAGCACGAAATCAGCCGGCTCGAAGCCACGCCCCCGACCTCGCCGGAGATCGGCGTGATCCGCGGCTACCTCGACTGGCTCCTCGGCCTGCCCTGGAGCGCGGAAACCACGGATCGCCGCGATCTGCGCCGCGCGCGGCGGGTGCTGGAGCGCGACCACTACGGCCTCGTGCACGTCAAGCAGCGGGTGCTGGAGTTTCTGGCGGTGCGCATGCTGTCGGACGCCTTCCGCACGCCGATCCTGTGCCTGGTCGGACCGCCCGGCGTCGGCAAGACCAGTCTCGGGCGCTCGGTGGCCCGGGCTCTGGGGCGGGAGTTCGTGCGCATCTCGCTGGGCGGCGTGCGCGACGAGGCGGAAATCCGCGGCCATCGCCGCACCTACGTGGGGGCCCTGCCGGGCCGCATCGTCCAAGCCATGCGCCGCGCCGGCTCGCGCAATCCGGTGCTGCTGCTCGACGAAGTCGACAAGATCGGGCGCGACTTTCGCGGCGATCCCTCGTCCGCCCTGCTGGAAGTACTCGACCCGGAGCACAACCACACCTTCACCGACCACTATCTCGAAGTGCCGCTCGATCTGTCGCGCGTGCTGTTCGTCACCACGGCCAACGACGCCGAAGCCATCCCCGCGGTGCTGCGCGATCGGATGGAGGTCATCGAGCTGCACGGCTACACCGAGGACGAGAAGGTCCGCATCGCCGACGGGCATCTGCTCCCGCGCCAGCTCAAGCAGCACGGGCTCGGCGGACGCGGCATCGAGTTTTCCGACCGCGCCATTCGCGAAGCGATCCGCCACTACACCCGCGAGGCCGGCGTGCGCAACCTCGAGCGCGAGCTCGGGTCGGTCTGCCGCAAGCTGGCGCGCCGCGTGGCGGATGGGCGGCGCATCGCCCGCCGGGTCACCCCGCGCGTGGTGCGCGCGCTGCTCGGCGCGCCGCGCTATCTGCCGGAAGACGACGACCGCTCGCCGCTGGTGGGCGTCGCGACCGGCCTGGCCGTCACCCCGTTCGGTGGCGAGGTGCTCGACGTGGAGGCGTCCGCCGTGCCGGGCAGCGGCAAGCTGCGCCTCACCGGTCAGCTGGGCGACGTGATGCGCGAGTCGGCGCAGGCCGCGCTGTCCTACGTGCGGGCGCGGGGCGACGCGTTCGGCATGGATCGACCCACGTTCGGCAAGACTGACGTCCACGTGCACGTGCCGGCGGGCAGCGTGCCCAAGGACGGCCCCTCGGCGGGCATCACCATGAGCACCGCCATCATGTCGGCCGTGGCCGGCGTGCCGGTGCGGCGCCAGGTGGCCATGACCGGCGAGGTCACGCTGCGCGGCCGCGTCCTGCCCATCGGGGGGCTCAAGGAGAAGGTGCTGGCGGCGCACCGCGCCGGCCTGCGCACCGTGGTGGCGCCGGCGGAAAACCGGGCGGACGTCGACGACGTGCCCGCGAAGGTCCGACGACAGATGCGATTTGTGTGGGTGGACGACATGGACGCGGTCCTGACGACCGCTTTGATGACACCGGCGACGAGCCGGCCCGCGCCCCATGGCGCGACGGCCTAGGAGGCAGAGCGAATGGCAACCAAGATCATCGGCATCGACCTCGGCACGACGAACTCCGTCGTGGCCGTGATGGAGGGCGGCGCGCCCACCGTGGTCACCAACAGCGAGGGCTCGCGCATCACGCCCAGCGTGGTGGGCTTCGCCAAGGACGGCCAGCGGCTGGTGGGCCAGCTGGCGCGACGCCAGGCCGTGATGAACCCCGAGAACACCATCTACTCCGCCAAGCGCTTCATCGGCCGCCGCTACGACGAAGTCGGCGATGAGCGCAGCGCGGTGACCTTCGACGTGGTCCAGGGCAAGGCCGGCGAGGCGCTGATCAAGATCCCCGAGCGCGGCCAGGAGATCACGCCCGAAGAGATCGCCTCCATGGTGGTCCAAAAGCTCAAGCAGGAGGCCGAGCGCTATCTGGGCGAAACGGTCACCGATGCCGTGATCACCGTGCCGGCGTATTTCAACGACTCGCAGCGCCAGGCCACGCGCAACGCCGGCGAGGTCGCCGGGCTGAACGTGCGTCGAATCATCAACGAGCCGACCGCGGCGGCCCTGGCCTATGGCCTGGACAAAAAGGGCGCCGAGACGATCCTCGTCTGGGACCTGGGCGGAGGCACCTTCGACGTGTCGATCCTGGAGGCCGGCGACGGCGTGTTCGAGGTCAAGGCCACCAGCGGCGACACGCATCTGGGCGGCGACGACTACGACCGCCGCATCGTCGATCACGTGGCCGACGAGTTCCAGCGCGATCAGGGCATCGACCTGCGCCAGGACTCCCAGTCGCTCCAGCGCCTGGTCGAGGCGGCGGAGAAGGCCAAGCAGGAGCTCTCGACCGTGCCGCAGGCGCAAATCAGCCTGCCCTTCATCACCGCCGACCAGCACGGCCCCAAGCACCTGGATCACACGCTGACGCGGGCCCAGTTCGAGGACCTGACGGCGGACCTGACGGCGCGCTGCGTGCCGCCCTTCAAGCAGGCGCTGCGGGACGCGGGCATCGAGGCCGGCGCCATCGACGAAGTGGTGCTGGTCGGCGGCTCCACACGCATGCCGGCCATCGTGGACCTGGTCACGCGGCTGAGCGGCAAGGAGCCCGACCAGAGCGTCAACCCGGACGAAGTGGTCGCGGTCGGCGCGGCCATCCAGGGCGGCGTCCTGGCCGGCGAGGTGGACGACGTGGTGCTGCTGGACGTGACGCCGCTGTCGCTGGGCGTCGAGACCCTGGGCGGCGTCATGACGAGCCTGATCGAGCGCAACACGACGATTCCCACCAGCAAGTCGGAGATCTTCTCCACGGCCGAGGACGGCCAAACCGCCGTGGACATCCACGTGCTGCAAGGCGAGCGCCCGATGGCGCGCGACAACACCACGCTGGGCCGCTTCCGGCTGGAGGGCATTCCGGCGGCGCCGCGCGGCGTGCCGCAGGTCGAGGTCACCTTCGATCTCGACGCCAACGGCATCGTCAACGTGTCGGCCAAGGACCTGGCCACCGGCAAGGAGCAGCGCATCACCATCACGGCGAGCACCAACCTCTCGCGCGAGCAGGTTGAAGCGCTGGTCAAGGAAGCCGAGGAGAACGCCGAAACGGATCGGGAGGCGCTCGAGGCGATCGAGACGCGCAACGCCGCCGACAGCCTGGCCTACCAGACCGAGCGGCTGATCAAGGACAACGGCGACAGGCTCAACGCGGACGACTGCGCCGCCGCCGAGCAGGCCATCGAAGAGGTGCGCGAGGCGCTCCAGGGCGAGGACATGGACAAGCTCCGCAGCTCAGTAGCCGTGCTGGAAACCGCCGCCCAGAAGCTCGGCGAGCAGCTCTATGCAGCGCAACAAGCCCAGGGCGACGGCGCCCCGGCCGACGGCCCGCAGCCCGAGACCGACGCCGACGACGTGGTGGACGCGGAGTTCAAGACGAGCGACGCGGATGCCGAGGCCCAGCCGGCCGACGAGAAGTAGCCCATGAGCGCCACCGAACCCCGTGAATCCACGTCCGGCATGAACGACGACGCGATGGCCGAGCACCGCGAGCCGGAGGAGGAGATCGCCGCGCTGCGCGCCGAGATCGAGGCGCTCAACGACAAGCTGCTGCGCGTCCGCGCCGACACCGACAACTACCGCAAGCGCCTGGAACGCACCACCGAGGACCTGGTCCGCGACGCCAAGCGTCGGCTGTTCCTGGACCTGCTGCACCTCGCCGACGACCTGGAGCGGGCGCTGGCTGCGCCGCACGACGACGGCCGAGCGCTGGCCGAGGGCGTGGACCTCACGCTCACGCGCCTGCGGGACGTGCTGGCCGGCTATGGCGTGCGCCGCATGGACTCCGGGGGCGCCTTCGACCCGAACCTGCACGAGGCCGTGGCCACCGCGGCCACCGGCGACGTGCCCGACGGCCACATCCTGGACGAGGTCAGCCGCGGCTATCTCTGGGGCGACATGGTGCTGCGCGCGGCGCGCGTGCGCGTCGCGGTGACGCCCGACGACTAGCAACGCCATGGAATACCGGGACTACTACAAGACGTTGGGCGTCAGCCGGCAGGCCGGCGACGACGAGCTCAAGCGGGCCTTCCGCCGCTTGGCGCGTCGCTACCACCCCGACGTCAATCCCGGTGATCCGCAGGCCGACGCGCGCTTCAAGGAGATCAACGAGGCCTATCAGGTGCTCAGCGACCCCGACAAGCGCAAGCGCTACGACCGCTTTGGGTCGAATTGGCGACAGACCGGATCGTTCGAGGAGGCGTTTCGACGAGCCGGAGCCCCGACCGGCGCCTCGCCCGGAGGCTTTGGCGGCGCGGGCTTCAGCGATTTCTTCGAGTCCCTGTTCGGCAGCATGGGGTTTGGCGGTCAGCGTCCGGGCCCGCCGCCCAGCGCGGACGTCGAAGATAGGCTGGACATCACCCTGCGCGAAGTCGCCGAGGGCGGCCGGCGCTCGCTGATGCTGCGCACGCCGCACGCCGACGGCCAGGTGCGCCAGGAGCGCATCGACGTCACCATCCCCAAAGGGGTGCGCGACGGTCAGCGGCTGCGCGTGACCGGCAAGGGCAGCATCCGGCCGGACGGCACGCGCGGCGATCTGTATCTGCGCGTCTCGGTCGCGCCCGACTCCCGCTTCGAACGCCACGACGCGGATCTGCACACCACGGCGACCATCGGCCTCTCGGAAGCCATGCTTGGCGCCAACGTCAACGTCTCCACCCTCGGCGGGCCCACGCTGACGGTGCAGGTGCCGCCGGAGACGCGCGACGGCGCGCGGCTGCGGCTGCGCGGCCAGGGGCTGCCGATGGCCGGCTCGAATCAGCGCGGCGACATGTTCGTGCGCATTCGCGTGCGGTTTCCCCAGGACCTCTCACACCGCGAGCAAGCGCTGTTCCGCGAACTGGCCGAGCTGCGCGGCGAACAGCCGCTGCCCCAACGAAGCTAAATGCGTTCCCCCGACGACTTCGACGCCACCGAACCGGACGCCGGCATGCGCGAGCGGCCCGCGGTGTTCATCGGCGTGGTGGCCGAGATCACCCGCGTGCACCCGCAAACGCTGCGCCACTACGAGCGCATCGGCCTGGTCACCCCGGGACGATCCCGGGGCAACGTGCGCCTCTACTCGCAGGAAGACATCGAGCGCGTGCGGCTGATTCAGCGCCTGACCCATGAGCTGGGCGTGAACCTGGCGGGCGTCGAGGTGATTCTGAACATGCGCGAGACCCACGAGCGGCAGCGGCAGGAATCCGAACGCCGGGAGCAGCGCCTGGGCGATCGCCATCAGCTGGAGATCGAGCGCCTGCAGGCGGAAGTCGATCGACTGCGCGCCGCGCTGCGCCGCCTGGTCGGCTAGCGGGGCGGGCAAGGAGCAACGAGCACGATGATGAACTTCGACCGATTCACCGAAAAGGCGCAAGAGACGGTGCAGCGCGCCCAGTCGATCATGCTGGAGCACGCGCACAACCAGCTCGACGCCGAGCACATCCTGCTGGCGCTGCTCGAACCTGCGGACGGCGTGGCGGTGCGTATCGTCCAGCGGCTGCGCGTCTCGCCGGACCTGATCCGGGGCGAGCTGCGCCGGCTCCTGGCCGACAAGCCCCGCGTCAGCGTCGAGGACGGCAGCGGCGGCGTGGCGCAGGGCCAGATGTTTGTCACGCCCCAGACCCTTGAGCTGATGAACGCGGCCCGCGAGGAGGCCGAGCGCCTCAGCGACGAGTTCGTGGGCAACGAGCACCTGCTGCTGGCGGTGGCGCGCTCCCGCAACTCCGAGGCCGGGCACGTGCTGCGCCGCACCGGAGTCGATACGGAGGGCATCTACGGGGCCCTGCGCGACGTCCGCGGCGCGCAGCGCTCCTCCAGCCCGTCGGCCGAGAGCCGCTACGAGGTGCTCGAGAAGTACAGCACCGACCTCACGGAAATCGCGCGGCACGACAAGCTCGATCCGGTGATCGGTCGCGAGCCGGAAATCAAGCGCGTGATCCAGGTGCTGGCGCGCCGGACCAAGAACAACCCCGCCCTCATCGGCGAGCCGGGCGTCGGCAAGACCGCCATCGTCGAAGGGCTGGCCCAGCGCATCGCCGGCAACGACGTGCCGCGCATCCTGCGCGACCGCCGCGTGCTGGCTATCGACATGGGCGCCATGGTCGCCGGCTCGAAGTTTCGCGGGGAGTTCGAGGAACGCCTGAAAGCCGTGATCAACGAGGTCCGCGCGTCCGACGGCGAGATCATCCTCTTCTTCGATGAGCTGCACCAGGCCGTCGGCGCGGGCGCGGCCGAGGGCGCCATCGACGCGTCGAGCATGCTCAAGCCGGCCCTGGCCCGCGGCGAGCTGCAAGCCATCGGCGCCACCACGCTCGACGAGTTCCGCACCCACGTCGAGCGCGACAAGGCGCTGGCGCGCCGTTTTCAGCCGGTCTACGTGGAGGAGCCCTCGGTCGAGGAAACGGTGGCGGTGCTCCAGGGCCTGCGCCCGCGATACGAGCAGCACCACGACCTCAAGATCAACGACGAGGCCATCGACGCCGCCGCCCGCCTGTCCGACCGCTATCTCACCGAGCGCCACCTGCCCGACAAGGCGATCGACCTGATGGACGAGGCCGCCGCGAAGGTCCGGGTGGACATCTTCGACACGCCGCCCGAGCTGCGCGACGTCGAGAAGCGCATCGAGGAGCTGCAGGAGGCGGAGGAGAACGCCTGGCAGGCCCGCGACTACGAGCGCGCCGCCAACGTCAAGTCGGACGTGCTGCAGCTCAACGCCAAGCTCGAGGACTGGCGCAAGCGCTGGCTGGCCGAGCGGGACCTGGACGACGTGGTCAGCCGCGAGGACATTGCCGACGTGGTCTCCAACATCACCGGCATTCCCGTGGCGCGCATGTTCGAGGAGGAGGCCGCGCGCCTGCTCCACATGGAAGACGCGCTCCACAAGCGCATCGTCAATCAAACCGAGGCGGTGACGGCCGTTGCCGACGCCATCCGGCGCTCGCGCGCGGGCATCGCCGACCCGCGCCGGCCCATCGGCTCGTTCTTCTTCCTGGGACCCACCGGCGTGGGCAAGACCGAGCTGGCGCGCGCCCTGGCCGAGTTCATGTTCGACGACGAGTCGGCCATGCTGCGCATCGACATGTCGGAGTTCGGCGAGCGGCACTCGGTCAGCCGGCTGGTCGGGGCGCCGCCCGGATACGTCGGTTACGACGACGCGGCCCAGCTCACGGAGAAGGTCAGGCGCCGGCCCTACCAGGTGGTGCTCTTCGACGAAGTCGAAAAGGCCCACCCGGAGATCTTCAACGTGCTGCTGCAGGTGCTCGACGACGGGCGGCTCACCGACGGCCACGGGCGCGTGGTGGACTTCAGCCACACCATCATCATCATGACGTCCAACGTGGGCGCGCAGCAGATTCGACGCGAGAACTCCTTGGGATTCCGACAAAGCGATGCCGCGGACTCGGCCGCAAGCGATGACCGCGCCATGCGCACCCGGCTGCGGAACGAGCTGCGCAAGACGTTCCGGCCCGAGTTCCTCAACCGCGTGGACGAGATCATCATCTTCCACTCGCTCACGCAGCCGCAGCTGCGCGAGATCGTGGACCTGATGGCCGCCGACCTGGGCCGCCGCATGGCCGCCCAGGGCATCGGCGTCGAGCTCACCACCGCCGCCAAGGACCGCGTGCTGGAGCTGGGCTGGAATCCGGACTACGGGGCGCGGCCTCTGCGGCGCACTCTGCAGCGCCAGGTGGAAAACCAAATCGCGCGGCTGCTGCTCGACCAGAGCTGCGATGCCGGCTGCAGCGTCCGCGTGGACGTGGCCGACGACGACTTCACGTTCGACGTGCGGCAGGCGGCGCCAACGATCGACGGCAACAACGGCGCCACGGCCGAAGCCTTGCCGGAACCCGCGGCCACGAACGCCTAGGCGGGGACCGGTCGGGGAACGGCCCTCGCGGCCTCCCCAGCGCGAGGGCCGCTCGTTGACCGGAGTTGGCATTGTTCCGCGACATTCGGCCCAAGGCAACGAAATTCGGCGGTTGCGAGGGACGGCCAAGTGCCCCACCATTTCCCGCAAGGCATCGCCGAGAGAGGTGCGCGGATGGCCCACGTGGCGTTTGAACGGATGACACGCGATGAAATCGGCGCCCTGGCGCCCTCGGCGGTGGCCATCCTGCCCACCGCGGCCATCGAGCAGCACGGGCCGCACAATCCCGTGGGCCTCGACACCATGTGCTGCATGGCGGTGGCGCGCGCCGCGGCGGAGGCCGCGGGCCCGGATCTCAACGTGGTCGTGACCCCGCCGCTGCATTTCGGCAGCTCGCACCATCACCTGCCGTGGCCCGGCGTGCTCACGCTGACCAGCCACACCTTCGGCGTGGTGGTCTACGAGCTGCTCGACAGCCTGCGCATGATGGGGTTTCGCCGCGTATTGATCCTCAACGGCCACGGCGGCAATGAATTCCTGGTGCAGCAGACGGCGCGCGACTTCGTCCTGGACTTTCGCGAGATGCACGTGGTCGCCGGCAGCTACTGGGACGTCGCCCGCGAGGCGCTGGAGGCCGTCCCGCGCGAGGGGGGCTTTTCGATTCCCGGGCACGCGGGGTCGTTCGAGACGTCGCTCATGCTCCACCTCGATCCCGATCTGGTGCGGACCGATCACATTCCCGTGACCGGCGACACGCCGCTGCCGGCCGGCCTCGCCAACGTGACCGAGGCGCGCGACGGAGACTTCCTGGGCGACCGGCCCACCGGCGTAAGCGACGACGCATCGCACGGCACGGCCGAGTTGGGCCGCCAGTACCTCGAAGCCGCGGCGACGGCGGTGGCCGCGCAGATTCGGGAGATCGCCGAATCGGCGCCCGAATGAGCTGAGACCTAGCTCGACTCTCCGTCCGCCGCTGGGAAACCCATGGCGTCGCCGAACTGATCCTGGAAGTCGGGGACGGCGGACAGCTCGACATAATGCACGTGGCCGGGCAGGTCGGTGGCGCGCACCCGCGAGGTCAGCGAGAGCAGGCACATGCGGGCGCCGTGACCGGCGGCGTTGCCAATGGCCTCCACCGCCTTCTCCGGCACCGGCGGCAGCAGCCCGATGGCCAGGGCTTGCGCCGGGTCGATATAGCTGCCAAAGGCGCCCGCCAGCATCACGCGGTCCAGGTCCGAGGGCTGCAGGCCGGCCTCGCGCAAGAGGACGTTCGTGCCGCAGCGGATGCTGCCCTTCGCCAGCTGCAAACGGCGGATGTCCTGCGCATGCAGCGCGATGCTCTCCTCCGGCGACGCCGGATCTCCCGTGAGCACGAATTCGCCGCCGGTGTCGTCCGGCCGCACCCGGACGGCCAGCCCGGGCAGGGCCTGCTCCATCTCAGCCCGCGAGAGCAGCCGACCGCTCGGCAGCACCGCGCCCACGCGCAGCAGCTCGGCCACGGCGTCGACCAGGCCCGATCCACAAATGCCCTCGGGTTCGCCGCCGCCGATTACGTCCACGTCCACCGCCATCGGCGTGATGCGCACGCGCTCGATCGCCCCCGGCGCCGCGCGCATGCCGCGCGTGATCTCGGCGCCTTCGAACGCCGGTCCGGCCGGCGCCGCCGTCGCGAAGAGCCGCCGCCGGTGCGCTAGCACGATCTCCCCGTTGGTGCCCACGTCGATGACCAGCGTCGTCCCGCGGCGCCGCCCGAGATTCGTGCTCAGCATCACGCCCACGATGTCGCCGCCGACATAGCTGGCCACCGCCGGCGCCACCCACACCCACGCCGACGGGAGCACCGGCAAGTCGAGTTCCGACGCCCGCAGCGACACCGGGTCCACCGTGGTCGGCGCAAACGGCGAATACGAGATGCGCGACGGGTCGATGCCCAGCAGCAGGTGCGTCATCACCGTGTTGCCGACGAACGTGGCCTCGTAGACGCGGTCCGGCCGCACGTCGGCGGCCTCCAGGCAACGCGTGGTGATGCCGCGCACGGTGTTCAGGATCGCCCGATGCAGTCGCTCGACGAAGTCCGGCCCGCGCATGGTGGCGCTCATGCGGCTGATCACGTCGCCGCCGTAGATGTGCTGGCCGTTGATGTCCGACGCCACCGCGACCTCTTGGCCCGTGGTCAAGTCCATCAGCGCCCCCACCACCGTCGTCGTGCCGATATCGAACGCCAGGCCGTAGGCCACGCCGGTGGTATCGCCGCGTTCGACCGAGATCACCCGGTTGCCGGCGATCACCACCGTGACGCCCTGGCTGATGTCTTCGCCAATCGCCCCCAGCCGGCTCAGCGCATCCCGCGTCGGATCGAGGTCGCCCGCGGCGGCAGCCAATTCGTCCTGCACCAGGCTCCAGTCGGCGCGCGGATCGTGCAGGGTTGGCGGCGATGGCTTGACATAAATCTTCTGGATGTTGGGGTCGAGACTGATGCGCCCCAAGCCGGCGCTTTCCACCACCCGCACCGCGCGAATCCCCAGCGGATGCGAGTACACCGCGCCCTCGTCCACCGGATGCTGGCAGGCCAGGCGCCAGCCGCCGGCGAGCTGCGCGATCGCCAGGCGGCGCTTGTCGTGCGGCGTCGGCTCGGGAACCTCGGCGTCGCGCACCAGCACCCGGCAGGTGCCGCAGGTGCCCTTCCCGGCGCACACCGTCTCCACGGGAATGTCGTTGGCGTGGGCGGCGTCGAGGATCGTCGTGCCGACTTCCGCCTCGATCGCGCGGTCTTCGGGCAAGAAGCGACACGAAACGGTGCTGGGGGCGCTGATGGGACGGACCTCCGGGGTCGATGTGGGCATTGTGCGCCAAAGCGCCCGTGAAGACGACGGCGCAACCGCTTACAATTGTCGAGGTTCGCAGAGACGACGCAAGCGGACGGAGGTCCGAGCACCATGGCAAGCACCGACGGCAACGGCTCACCCGGCGAGCGCCGCCACGACTTCGGGCTGGACAATATCCCGCTGGGGGAGCAGCCGTGGGGCAAAGCGCCCATGGTCTACGGCGACGACACCATTCCGTTGCGCCAGCTGTCGGACCGCGTCGGCGTGCTGGACGCCATGACCACGACCGTGGACAAGCTGTTCTCCTGGGCGCAATCCAACGCGCTGTGGGGCATGGGGTTCGGGCTGGCCTGCTGCGCCATCGAGATGATGGCGAGCGCCTCGCCCCACTACGACCTGGACCGCTTCGGCACCATCTTTCGCTCGTCGCCGCGGCAGTCGGACGTGATGGTCGTCTCCGGCACCGTCACCAACAAGATGGCCCCCGTCGTCAAGCGTCTCTACGACCAGATGCCCGACCCCAAATGGGTGATCGCCATGGGCGCGTGCGCCACCTGCGGCGGGCCCTTCCGCAGCTACAGCACGCTGCAGG
>JAPOXD010000001.1 GCA_026707285.1 Chloroflexota bacterium
CCGATGTGTAAACCATGTCCCCGAACGGGTGTAAACCATGTCTCCGGTCTGCACAATGGGAGAGGGTTAGGGTGAGGGTGAGGGTGATTCGGAGCTCGGGTGTGGGACCTCGGCTAGTTGTTCAAAGGTGTCCGAAGCCAGGAATCTAGCGATCGCTCAACCGATCGGGACTGAACGGCTCGATCGGGTATTCGGGATCCCGACCAGTCAGCAGGCGAGCCACGATCTGTCCCGTCAGCCAACTCATGGTGACGCCATGCGTGTGGTGGCCGGTGGCGAGCATCACCCCGCTCCGAGAATCGCGCCCGATCAAGGGCAGGCCGTCCTCGGGATCCGGACGAAACCCCGTCAGAATTCCTGTGAGCGTTCCTTCCGCCAACGCCGGGACCCCCGCCGCGGCGGCGCGGAGCAGCGACTCGATCGCGCCGGCCCGCACCCGCCGGTCGAAACCCACGCGCTCCTTGGTGGCTCCAAAAATGAGGCGCCCATCGGATCGCTGGCTCAGCGTGCCGGCGGGCCTGTGGATGACGTGGCGCGTGCGGATATTGGGCGCTTCGAAGGTGATGATGTGGCCTTTGGACGGGACGACCGGAACCCAGGGGAGTAACTCGCGCGCCCAGGGACCCGTGGCCAGCACGACATGGTCCGCGCTCACCGTGCCGCGCACGGTTCGCACCGTCGCGTTGGCGCCGCCCGAGATCGCCACGACCTCCGCGCCCAGGTGCACGTCCACGCCCGCCGCCAGGACGGCGCGATGCACGATGGGCGCCCATCGATGCGTGTCGACCTGCCCGTCCGGGTAGATGGCGGCGCCGGTGACATCCGGCGCCAGTTGCGGCTCACGTCGTCGCGCCTCTTCCGGTTCGAGGAACTCGACATCGAAGCCGGCCTCACGCTGCGCGGCGACGCGCCCCAAGAGTCGCTCGCGCTCGTCGTCCGTCAGGGCGACGCCCATGGTGGGGCCCGGGAGATAGCCGACCGGAGCGCCGCCAAGCGATTCCAAGAGCTCCGCGAATTCGGGAAATCCGTCGCGTCCAGCCAATCGCAGCCGGACCAGCGGCGAGTCTCCGTCGGCGTCGTACTGACCGCAGATCAGCCCCGCCGCCACGGACGACGCCTCGCCGCAGATGCGTCCGCGCTCGAGGATGGCCGCCGTAAGCCCGGCCTGACGCGCGGCCAGCGCCACGGCGCAACCCACGATGCCGCCGCCGACGATGGCGACGTCCACGTTCCGCAAGTCGTTGCTCATGCCGCGCAGCCTCCCGGCGGGACTGACCGACCGAATCCCATCGACCTCGTCATCGCCACAGAAGGTAGGGCCTTTGCTTCACAAAGGCCAACCACGCAGCGCCTCGATCAGAGCCCGTGCAGCGCCGCGAACGTGAACCCAAACAGGCTCAACATGCCGGGCGCGAAGGTCCCCAGGAGGAAGTCGGGCGACAGCTGCACCTCATCCAGCAGCGCGTGCTCCAGCACGTCGGTTTGCACAAGCTGTGCCTGCTCCGGACCCAGCCGACGCAGCAAGCGCTCGGATTCACTGCTCGGAATGTAGGTATCGCCGAGGTCGTGGAGCATGCGGACGTTCGTTTGGATCCCGTCGGCCACGCCCACCGGCGAGAGCGCGTCGAGACTGAGCGGCAGGTGGGCCTCCATCCGCCGAATGCGATAGGAGGCCTGCTGCGGATCGCGGTTGACGAAGAGCTCGAACACTGCCCGCCCGGCCGCCGTGAAGTCATCCAGGTCCGTGCGCGCCAGCGCATCGCGGTCCGGCTCGGGCGAAGCGGCGGGAAAGAGGTCGTAGAGCATCCGCTGATCGTTCGCGTCCGGCAGGTGGCTGACCAACGTGTTGCGCGCGACGCCCCACACGTAGCGGTGCGGGCTGAACGGTCGGAGGCTGCCGTCGTCGAGGATGGTCCCGGTCGTTGCGGCTTGGAGCAGCGTCGCCAGGCTGTAGTAGGAGCCGACGGTGGCGACGAACGCGACGTCGTCGGCGATGCGCGGGTCGGCGGCGGCCACGAGCGACAGCGATCCGCCGGTGGACACGCCCACGAAGGCGATGCGCTGGGGATCGACCTCCGGTTGCCGCGCCAGGAACTCGAAGCCCGCCACGAGGGCGTCCGGGTCGCGATCGACCAGGCGGTAGGCCGCGTTGCCGAGTTGTTCGGGCGCCAGCACGACGAAGCCAGCCCGCGCCAGCGACTCCGCAAACGCCACCAGGACCGGATGCCGCCGTCCGGTCACTTCGACGCCGTTGACCAGGATCAGCGCCGGGCCGGGACCGTCGGCCGACGGCAAATAGAGATCGGCGGGGATTTCATCGTCCGCGCTGCTCGTGTAGCCGACGCTCCGCGCGTTGGGTTCGGCGGTCTCCGGCTGATCCTCGCTGGGAATCAGCGATGCCAGCGCGTTGCCTGCGCCCACCGCCAACCGCAACTCGTGTCGGAGCCCAACCACTAGGCCGATCAGCGCAAGCGCGATGCCAAGCGCCACGAACCCGCCGACGGGGAGCACCGTCCGCGCCGGGGCCGGATTCAGGTGGAGGACTCCGACTCGTCCGCGACGAGCGGCAGGTTCGTCTCGCGAATCGATTGCAGCTCGCGGCGATCAAGCGTCTGGCGAATGACCGTCAGCATCTCTTCCACCCCGCCCGGCTCAACGTAGCTCGAGGCGTAGCGCACCGAGGCCACCTCGTCGAGCGGTTGGAGCCGCTCGAGGACCATTTCGGCCAGCAGGGCCGAGCGCACCTCGGTCTGACCGGTGTCCCGTAGCTCGGCCTCGATGCCGTCCGCCAGTACCAGCACGTCCTCGGTCGCCACGGGCCGCTTGGAGCACGCCGCGCGCACCGCGCCGAAGAGCTTGCCGCCGCTGAATGGTTCGCGCCGCCCGTCGGCTTTGATCACGGAAATGTCGGGGCGAACCAGGCCTTCGATGGTGTCGAAGATCAGGCCGCAGCGACCACAGCGACGGGTGCGCGCCACGCCGCGCGCGCCGACGTCGGTGCCTTCGACACGCGTTTCGGTGGCTGAGCAGCGCGGGCAGCTAAAGACCTCGCAGCGCTCGTAGGTCGTGAACCGATGGCCCTCGCTGCACTCGCGACGCCGGCGGACGGCGTCCGGCGCTTCGCGCGAGTCGACCACCTGCAGGCGGTCCGTTCCACATTCCGGGCAGCGCAGCGTCTGTCTCCCAGCGCCCCAACGGCGCCCGAACCTAGCAAAGTCGCCGGTCGCGCGGCTCTTCGGCGGCCTAGAATGCGGCGGTGACCATCCGCCGGGCGCCCACAAGGGACGCCCCTACAAGAAACCCAATCCGGGGTAGGGGCAGCCCTGACGGCTGCCCGGGTCGCCGGCGGAATGGGCGCCCGCAAGGGATGTCCCAACGGGTTTCTGTAGATTTCCCGTCAAGGGATCGGTAACGGGAAGATTCCCTGAAAGGATCGGGGAGCAAGAGTCAGCGATGTACGCGGTGCTGATTGCCGGAGGCAAGGGCGAGCGGCTGCGGCCGCTCACGACGAACCGACCGAAGCCCATGGTGGAGGTCGCGGGGCGACCCATCATGGCGCGCCAGATCGACTGGTTGATCGGCCAGGGGGTCGATCGGTTTGTCGTGTCCTGCGGCGCCATGCACGAGGTCATCCAGGACTACTTCGGCGACGGAAGCCCCCTGGGAGTCGAGATCACCTACGAGGTGGAGGACACGCCCATGGGACGCGGCGGCGGCTTGCGGCTCGGCTGTGCCCAAATACCCGCAACCGAGGAGTTGTTCATTGCCACCAACGCCGACATCCTCTCGGCCCAGGAGCTGGCGCCGATGATCGCGCAGCACCGCGAGGACGGAAACACCGCCACCATTCTGCTCACGCCCTACGTCAGCCAGTTCGGCATCGTGGAAATCGAGGGCCGGCAGGTGCGGCAATTCGCCACCAACCCGGTGCTGCCGCATTGGGTCAACGGCGGCGTCTACGTGATGAGCCGGGAGATCGAGCACCAGCTACCCGTCGTCGGCGACCACGAGGACTCGACGTTTCCCGACCTTGCCGCCCAAGGGAAGCTGGGTGCGTTCCCATCCCGCGCCTGGTGGCGCGCCATGGACAGCGTCAAAGACCACGCGCGCCTCGAGCAGGAGCTTGACGAGCGGCAGTCGGGGTCCACCGGCGCGGGATAGGCAGACGCTGACGCTTCCGAATCTCGGCTGGCCATCGGACGCCGCCGGCGCCCGCGCATTGCAGGAGCAGTTGGCAACGCGTGTGGTGACGACGGGATCGGCGCGGCGCGCCAGCCTTGTGGCCGGAGTCGACGTCCACGTGCGCCACGAGACGGCCATTGCGGTGTCGGCGCTGGTCCACCTGCCAACCCTGGAGTTGCGCGAAACCGCCACGGCGGAGGAGCCGGTGCGCTTTCCCTACCTCACCGGCCTGCTGGCGTTTCGTGAGTTGCCGGCCGCGCTTGCCGCCGTGGAGCGTCTGCGCACGACGCCACAGGCGGTGCTGGTGGACGGGCACGGCTTGGCGCACCCGCGGCGCTTCGGCCTGGCGTGCCACCTGGGTCTGTCGCTCGATCTGCCCACTGCCGGCTGCGCCAAGTCGCGACTCGTGGGCGACTACCCGATGCCCGACGGGCCGCGCGGATCGCAAGCCGCGCTGACGCTGCGAGGTGAGGTGGTGGGCGCCGTGCTGCGCACGCGGGCCGACGTGGCGCCGGTGTTCGTGTCGGTGGGCCACCGGCTCTCGCTGCAAGCGGCGACTGCGTTGGTGCTGCGCTGCACGGGACGTTATCGCCAGCCGGAGCCGCTGCGACAGGCGCACCTCGCCGCGCGCGCCCTTGCCCGCGCATGACCGCCGAGCCGCCATTCGTCGAAACCGGCTACGACCAGGCTGCGCACGTTTATGACTTCGAATACCCCGACTGCACCGGCGACGAGCTGGAGTTCCTGGCGGCCAGCGCGGGACCGGCGCCTTCGCGCATCCTCGAGCTCGCCACGGGCACGGGGCGGGTGGCGCTGGCGCTGGCGGGGCTCGGTCACGATGTCACGGGACTCGACATCTCGGAAGGCATGCTGGCCCGGGCTCGCGCTAAGCGAGCGACGTTGGACCCGGAGACTGCCGCCCGCCTGACGTTTAGACACGGCGACATGGCGCGCCTTCAACTCGACGCGTCGTTCGATGTGGTCGTCGCCGCGTTCAACGCGCTCCTGCTACTGCCCGACGCCGAGGCGCGAGCGTCGTGCCTTGCCGCATCGTTCGATCACCTTCGGCCGGGGGGAAGCCTGGTGATCGACGTGTTCGCGGCGAATGCGATCGATCGCACGCCGGACCACGAGACGGTCCAGTTTCTGGAGCGCGACCCGGAAACGGATCGGCTCATCACGCGCGAGCGCTTCTACACCTACGACCCGGAGACTGATCGAGGCCAAAGCCTGCTCATCTACCGGCTCCATGGGGACGGCGGCGAGCCATCCGAGGAGCTGCGGCTCGGATACAGCCTCGCCCTCCTGAGCCGCGACCGGCTGGTCGACGAGGTGCACGCCGCGGGATTCGCCGACCTGGCGATCTACGGCGACTATCGGCGCGGGTCGTGGTCTCCGGACTCGCCGAACCTCATCGTCTGCGCCCATCGGCGCGCTCGTTCCGAGTGCCCCACTTTGGATTGACAGATTGGAATGGGTCTGCGGCCCAGCATCGGTGACCAGCCATGACGCGGCGCAAGTCTTGGTCAAGGGTCCCGGTGCAATAATCAGGCAATTGCAGGACATTTCGGGCGGCATCTAAGGGGACTGAGATGACAGGGAGCTCGAAAGTGGTGGTGATGACGACGCTCGAATATGAGGAGTACGCCGACGGGTTGCACACCGCGCGGTTTCGTCCACTGGGTCTCACGGCATATGGGTGGTCGCGCGGCGACGCCCGCAGTAATTTCTTCACGCTCCTTCAGGAGTTTATTGAGGACACGCGGGAGCTTGGTCAGCTCGAAGTCCAACTTGGTCGGGCTGGTGTCGCCTGGTACGCCGCCAGTGACTATGTGAAATCCGGGCAGTCATACTTCGATTTGGAAACGCGCTCATGGGTGGGTGCGGAACAAGAAGCATCCGGGGAAGAGGAGCCCTTGGCGGCAATGGCCGCCTGATGACCGGCGAGATCGACGTTGGGAATGTCATCGCCGCATTCGGTGCAGACGGGTGGGCACTTTTTCGGTACGAGTACCCGACGCTGATCTTCAGACGCGGACTGACGGATGTTGCGCACTTGGCCGTTGTTCGGCGTGACGACTCCGCCTATCTCATCCGAACTGACCTGCTGAGTGAGGACTTGGCGGCAATTGGGCGCCGGCTCGGTGACGAAGGCCTGCGGGATCGAGTTTTCGAGCACCTCGACGCCATGAGCGGTAGCAGTAACGACTGATCCTCGGCAAGCGAAGTGCCGGAACCGCGTGCGCAAGTCGCCGTCATGGCACGAGGTGATGTGCGGTGACGCGGCTTGCCGAATGAGTGCGGGCACCGGCCGGCGAGCGCTTCTGGCGCAGCGGAGCAACGCCCGTGTGGTTTTGCAGCGGCCCCAGTGTGTTGTTGGGCAATCCTCGTGGCACAGAGTGCCTGCAGGCTAGAAGCGGATTCTGGGTAGGCAGCCCAATGGCTAGATGAGAGTAGGTCGCTGTCTGCTCGTTGACAGACGCCTGTACCGGTCAACAGAATTGCTACTGACCGCGAGGGTCCCCGCGAGAATCACTGCCCATGTCTGACGCTGCCCGCCGCCACATCCGAGTCTCCGAGCTGCGACTGCGCGTGCCGCGGCGCGAGAGCGAAGGTTTTTTCGAGTTCCCCAAGCACATGCTCCATTGGTCGCACGAGCTGCGCGACCCGTCCACCGGCGAGCTCTTCGATCGCGCCTACGTGCTTGCCGAACTGGAGAAACAGGGCTGGGATCCGCACGAGCTCACCAAGGGCGAGGGCACGTTCCGGCAGCGCGTGCAGCGCCTGCCGCTACCCGAAGGCGGTCAGTTCGCGCCCGGCGGCCCCCTGCACCGCGAGGCGTAGACCCGCCGTCATCACGGCGGAGAGCCGGCCCCGCGCAGGCGGGAAGTCGGAATGCAGAGGCCGCGAGGCGTCCGCCCTGTCATTTCGAGCGGAGCGAGAAATCTAAGGAGCGGGGAGAGGGCAGAACGCCTTTAGCTTCCTGACGGCGGTCGGAATGACATTTCTGTCAGCTCCGTCGCTCGCGCTTCCCCCGTCGGTGTTCCCTATTGGCGCGCGGCCGCTAGGACCGGCCGAAGTCATCGAGGTCGAGTTGGTCGATGAACTTGCGGAAGACCTCGAGCTTCTCCTCTGACACCGGTTCCGCGTCGCCGTCCGTGGACTCGGCGTCCTCCTGCTCCTGGTCGGGCTCGAACCCGGCCTGCCCGAGAACTTCCTCGTCGACGAGGATCGGCACGCTCACGCGCACCGCGAGCGCGATGGCGTCGCTGGGTCGACAATCGACCTCCAGCTGCCGGCCGTTGAAGGTCATGGCGATGTTGGCGTAGTAGATCTGATCGACCATCTTGGTGATCGAGACGTGCTGCACGCCGGCGCCAACGGTGTCGACCAGCGAACGCAACAGATCATGGGTGAGCGGACGCTGGACCTGCCGATCCTGCAGCTTGACGGCGATGGCGTCCGCCTCGGCGGTGCCGATCATGATGGCCAGGTAGCGAGCGCCGTTGCACTCTTTGAGGACCACGACCCGGCTTGGACTGACCAGGTTGACGCGCACGCTATCGACCATCATTTCGACCATGTCGCGCCTGTCCCTGAGGCGACCGCGCCGCCTCCCGTGCGAGTCGGCCCGAGTTTACCAATGACCTCCGGCGAGGCTGTGTAGATCACGCCTCACTGCGCCGAGTCCGCATCCAGCCCAAACGCCGTGTGGAGCGTGCGCGCCGCGTGCTCGACCTCGGCTTCGGCGACCAGGCAGGTGATGCGGATCTCGCTGGTCGTGATACCCAGGATGTTGATGCCGGCTTCGGCGAGGGCGCCGAAGGCGCGGGCGGCGATACCGGGCGTGCTCTGAATGCCCACACCGACAATCCCGACCTTGCCCAAGCTGGCGTCGGCCGAGACATCCCCCGCCCCAATTTCGGCGGCAATCGGCCGCACCAAGTCAACCGCCGCGGCCATGTCGGCCTTGCTCACGGTGAACGAGATATCGGTCGTCCCGGCCTCGGACAGATTCTGGACGATGACGTCGATGTTGATGCCGTGATCGGCCAGAGGTTGAAAAATGCCGTGCGCCAGTCCCGGTCGGTCGCGCACGGCTCGCACGGTGATGCGCGCCACGTCGGTGTCGTGGGCCACGCCGCGGACCAGCGCGACGCTTTCGATCTCGACAGCTTCAGCCGCCATCATGGACGTCCCCGGTGAATCGACGAAACTGGAACGTACCACGACCGGCAGCCGGAAGCGCTGGGCAATGCCCACCGAGCGGTGCTGCATGACCTTGGCGCCAAGCTGCGCCATCTCCAGCATCTCGCCGTAGCCGATGGCGTCCAGCTTGTTCGCCTGTGGCACGCAACGAGGGTCGGCGGTGTAGACGCCCTCGACGTCGGTGAAGATGTCGCAGCGGTCGGCGCGCAGCGCCGCGGCCAGCGACACCGCCGTCGTGTCCGACGCGCCGCGACCCAGCGTGACCATGTCGCCGCCCGGTCCGAGTCCCTGAAACCCGGCGATGATCGGAATCCGACCCGCATCCATCTCGCGCCGCACGCGGGACGGGTCAAGTCGCTCGATGCGGCCGCGGCCATACACGCCATCGGTGACGACCCCGGCTTGGATCCCGCTCAGCGCCACGGCCTCCGGACCGTGCGCGCTCACCGCCATTGCAACGAGGGCGGCCGAGGCCGTTTCACCGGTGGACATCAGCATGTCCAACTCGCGCGCACGAGGCCGCGGGACGGTGTGCTCGGCCTCCTCGATGAGTCGATCGGTGGCGTCGCCGCGAGCCGAGACGACCACGGCCAGGCGGTCCCCGCCCGCCGCGGCGTCGGCCACGCGCTCGGCCACGGCGGCGATGCGCTCACGCGTCGCCACGGACGTTCCGCCGAACTTAAAGACCAGGGTGGCCACTAGCCGACTCCCGCGCGAAATAGGCAGGCAAGGGTAGCAGCGAGAATCACCTCGCGGCCCGGCCTAGTCCCGGGGCGCCAACGCGACGGGAAGCCCGCTGGCGGCCAGTTCGCGCAAACGGCCGCGCTCGAGTTCGATGCGCCGCCGCGCGTCGTCGATGGCCAGGCTCACCCGGCGCGGCGCGGTGCCGCCCGGCACGTCTCGTCGCGCGACTGAGCTCCCCGCGGTGAGTCGTTCCCGCAGCTCGGGGCAAAGACGCCCATCAATGGCTTGCAGCTCGTGGTCGGTGAGCGCCACGAGTTCGACGCCGGCGGCGATTGCCGCCGAGACGACACGGCCCGCAATCTCGTGAGCCTCGCGAAACGGCGCGCCTTGCTCGACCAGGTAGTCGGCGATCTCGGTGGCCGTCGCGTAGCCCGCGGTCGCCATTTGCGCCATCCGCTCGCGATCGAATCGAATCGTGGCGAAGGCCTCACGCATGATCTCCAGGGTCGGGAGCACCAAATCTTCCATGCGAAACAGGGCCTGCTTGTCTTCCTGCAGGTCCAGCCCGTAGGTGAGCGGCACCCCCTTGACGGTGGCGGCCATGCCCGACGCAATCCCCAGCGCCGTGCCCGCGCGCCCGCGCACGAGTTCGGCGATATCGGGGTTCTTCTTCTGCGGCATGATGCTGCTGCCGGTGGCGTAGGCATCGTCGAACTCGACCATCGCGTAGCCGGGCGAGGCCCAAATCACCAGGTCCTCGGCCCACCGCGACAGGTGCAGCAGTATGCCCACGCCGAGATTGAGCAGACCCAGCAGGTAGTCCCGGTCGGCCACGGCGTCCATGCTGTTGCGGCTGATCTGGCTGAAGTGCAGGGCGTGCGCCGCCTGCTCGCGATCGATGTCGTACGGCACGCCCGCCAGCGCGCCGCTTCCGAGCGGGCAAACGTCGGCCAGGGCGAACACCTGGTAGCAGCCGTCGAGGTCGCGGCTGAGCATCTCGTGAATCGCGAGCAGGTAGTGCCCCTGGGTGACCGGTTGCCCCGACTGAAGATGGGTGAATCCAGGCGCGACCGTGTCCGGCTCGGCGCGCTCGACCAGCGCGGCCATCAGGTCCGCCAGCGCGCGCCCGATCCGAAGCGTCAAGCCCTTCACGTAGAGCCGCATGTCGGTGGCGACCTGGTCGTTGCGGCTGCGGGCCGTGTGCAGGCGGCGACCGGGATCCCCGAGCCGCTCGATCAGGACGCGCTCCACGTAGCTGTGAATGTCCTCGTCGCCCGCGTCAACGGGACCGCCGGCCTCGTCGAGCTCCTGGAGCAGTCGGTCCAGCCCGCCGGTCAGCGCCTCGGCATCGGACGCATCGATGATGCCCCGCGCGCCGAGCATGGCGGCGTGCGCCCGGCTGGCGACGATGTCCTCGCGATAGAGCCGCCGGTCCCAGGGAAACGAGCGGGTGAAGGCCCGCGCCGCGTCGGCGGGCCCCGACTCGAAGCGCCCGCCCCACATGCCGGCGATTTCAGCCCGTGCGCGGGGTCCGGCGCCCCGCGCTAGGCGCGCAGCGCCGCGCCAATGACTTCAAGGCCCGTGTCCAACTCGGCATCGCTGATGTTCAGCGCCGGCACCAGGCGAATCGTCGCCGCGGCGGCCTTGATCAGCAGCACGCCGTGATCGCGAGCGTACGCAATCACGTGATCGGCGCGTTCGGGGCCCGTGAGATCGAACCCCACCAGCAGCCCAAGCCCGCGCACGTCCGTGATCTCGCTGGTCTCGCGGCCCAGGCGCCGCAACTCGGCGGCGGCATGGTCGCCCTTGCGCGCCACATCCTCCAGGAACCCCGGAGCCGTGACGTGATCGAACACCACGCGGGCGCCGGCGCAGACGAGCGGGTTGCCGCTGAACGTCGAGCCGTGGTCGCCCGGCCGCAGCACGCTGCACCGCTCGGTGCTGAGCGCGGCGCCAATGGGCAGCCCGCCGCCCAGCCCCTTGGCCAGGGCCATCAAGTCGGGCGTGACGCCGAAGTGCTCGTAGGCGAACAGCTTGCCGGTGCGCCCGATGCCGGTCTGCACCTCGTCCAGAATCAGCAGGATGCCGTGCTCGTCGCAGAGCTTGCGGAGTCCGGTCACGTAGTCCGCGTCGGCCACCCACACGCCGCCCTCGGCCTGGATGAGCTCCAGCATCACCGCGGCGGTGGAGTCGTCGATGGCGTCGCGCACCGCGTCCAGGTCGTTATATGGCACGTGGGTGAATCCGGCCGGCATCGGCTCGAATGGCTCGTGGTAGGCCGGCGTGCCGGTGGCGGCGGTCATGGCCAGCGACCGGCCGTGAAATCCGCGCAGCGTCGTGATCACACCGGTCGCGCCGTCGCGGTTTTGCCGCCCCCACTTGCGCGCGATCTTGACGCAGGTTTCGGTGGCCTCGCCGCCGCTGTTGACGAAGAACACGCGGTCCAGCGCCGAGTGACCGGTCAGCCGCTCGCCCAACTCGACCTGGGGCGTGGTGTAGAAGAGGTTGGACACCTGGACCAGGGTGCGCGCCTGCTCCGCCACGGCATCGGCGATATCGGGATTTGCGTGGCCGAGGGCGTTCACCGCAATGCCCGCGGCGAAGTCCAAGTATTCGTTGCCGGCGTCGTCCCACACCCGCATGCCGCTGCCGCGCACCAGGGTGACCGGCGCGCGGGCAAACGTCTGGTGATAGACCTGAGCTTCGCGTGCCTGCCAGTCCGTCGCTGATTGGGTCATGGATGAACTCTAGCCGTGCGGGTTGGCAGGAATTATATGGCGCGCCCAACCACGCGCGTCAGGCAACGATGCGCGTGCCCACGGCGCCCTCGACCAGGGTCTGCCGGATGGCGTGGGGTCGCCGGCCGTCGGTGATCCAAACGGCGGAGACGGCGTCCAGCAATTCCATCGCCGCCCGGACCTTGGGCACCATGCCGTCCCGGATTACGCCCTCGGCGATCAGATCGGCAGCGCGCCCAGCCGGCAGGTCGCGAATCGGCTGGCGGTCGGCATCGAGAACCGCCGGCACGTCGGTCAGGAACAGCAGGGCATCGGCGTGGACCGCGCGCGCCACAGCCCCGGCGATTTCGTCGCCGTTCACGTTGTAAAGCTCGCCGTCCGGCCCCAGGCCCAGCGGCGCGATCGTCGGCACGTGACCGCGGGCCGTGAGGTCGTCCAGCAATCCGCGCCGCACCTCGCGCACCCGACCCACGAAGCCCAATTCGGGCGACTGCTGCTCGACCCGGATCACACCGCCGTCATTGCCGGCGATGCCGACCGCCGAGACGCCGTTGGCCACAAGCTCGCCGATCAGCGCCGGAGCCACCATGCCGCGAAAGACCGTCACGGCGGCGTCGCGGGTGGCCGCGGATGTCACCCGCAAGCCGTCGATCCAGTGAGGCGTTTCTCCCCGATCCGCCAGGTAGTCGCTCAGCGCGTCGCCACCGCCATGGGCGATGACCACACGCGCGCCGGCCGCGATCAGGCCCCCCACGTCGGCGCCGATCCGCCCACGCTCCACGTCCGCCGTGCCGCCGACCTTGAGCACGACGTAGCGTCCCCGGAATTCGTCGAGAGCTGAGTCCGGCGATGCGGCCACGAGCTAGGTCATGTACTCCGCGTTGATGGTGACGTAGTCGTGCGAGAGATCGCCGGTCCAGGCCGTGGCGCCGGCCGGCCCCGCATGCAGGTCGACGGCGATGCGGCACTCCGACTGGCGCAGGTGCGCGGCAACGTCGGGCTCGTGGTAGTCCTGGATGCGGCCGCTGTCGACGGTGCAGGTGTCCCCGATCCAAATGTCCAGGGCTTCCGGATCGAACTGGGCCCCGCTGTTCCCCAGCGCGGCGACGACGCGTCCCCAGTTGGGGTCGCCGCCGAACACCGCCGTCTTGACCAGCAGCGACGTGGAAATCCCGCGTCCGGCGCGCCGCGCGTCGGCGGCGTCCACCGCGCCGCGAACCTCGATCGTGACCAGCTTGGTGACGCCCTCGCCGTTCCGCACGATTTCCCGCGCCAGATGCTGGCAAACCGCCCGAAGCGCGCGACCGAACGTCTCGGCGTCGGCCCCCTCTGGCTTGGGCGTTTCGCTCGCGCCGTTGGCGAACATCAGCACGGTGTCGCTGGTGGACTGATCGCCGTCGATGGAGATCACGTTGAAGGAATCGTCAACCGCCGCGCGCAGGGTGCTCAGGGCAAACGACGCGTCCAGGGTGGCGTCGGTCGTGACGAACGAGTGCATGGTGGCCATGTTGGGGTGGATCATGCCCGCCCCTTTGGCGGCGCCGCCGATGCGCACGGTCCCGGTCAAGAGCGGCACCTCCACCGCGATCGTCTTGGGAAAGGCGTCGGTGGTCATCATGGCGGTGGCGACATCGATGCCGTCGACCGAGTTCAACTCGAGCCGCCGGATGCCATCGGCCACGCGGTCCATCGGCAGGCGGAAGCCAATGACGCCCGTGGACGCCATCAAAACCTCCTCGGGCGCGACGCCCTGACCCTCCGCGAACAGCTCCGCCATGCGCATGGCGTCCGCGCGCCCCTCGGCGCCCGTGTAGGTGTTGGCGTTGCCGCTGTTGAAGACGACGCCGCGCGCTTGGCCGCCGGCGACGCGGGCGCGGTTGATCTCCACGTTGGCGGCCGTCACGCGGTTGGTGGTGAACGTGGCGGCCACCGTGCAGGGGGCGACGGTGCTGAAGATGCCCCCAAGATCCAGAGCGCCGCTGGCCTTGATCCCGGCGGCGATCGACCCGGCCTTGAATTCGCGCGACGCCACCACGCCGCCGGGAATCACCGCGAATCCGTCAAGCCTTTCGGGAGTGGCGCCCATCTACGGATAGCCCGCCGGGATGCCGAGTCCCGCCTGCTCGTCGAGGCCCAGCATCAGGTTGGCGTTCTGCAGCGCGGCGCCGGCCGCGCCTTTGCCCAGGTTGTCGATGGCGCTCATGGCGATGAGGGTGCCCGTGGCCTCGTCGGCCACCGCCTGCACGAAGCAGTGGTTGGTGCCCGTGGTCCACTTGGTGCGGGGCGGCTCGTCGGCCAGGTGCACGAACGGCTCGCCGCCGTAGCGGCCCTCGTACGCCGCGTCGACATCCGCACTCGCAACGCCGTCCCGCAGCCGCCCGTAGGTCGTCGAGAGTATCCCGCGCGTCATGGGCACCAGGTGCGGAACGAACGTGACCTCCACCGGCGTCCCGGCGAGTACGGTCAGCTCCTGCGCGATCTCGGGACCGTGGCGGTGGGCGGCGACGTTATACGGCGCTGCGCTTTCGTTGATTTCGGAGTACGTGAACGCCGCCTCGGAGCGTCGCCCGGCGCCCGAGACGCCGGTCTTGGAATCCACGATCACGGACGGTTCAACCAGCCCCGCGGCCAATGCCGGGCCGATGGCAAGCTCCGCCGCGATGGCGTGGCAGCCGGGATTGGCCACCAGCTTGGTGCGCCGCAACTCGTCACGCCGGAACTCGGCGAGGCCGTAGACCGCGTCGGCGATCCACTCCGACGCCGGGTGCTCGCCATACCACTGGCGATAGACCGCCAGGTCGTGCAGTCGAAAGTCGGCGCTCACGTCCACCACCGGCACGCCGTCATCGAGCAGCGGCGCCAGTTGCGCCGCGGACGCGTTGTGCGGCAGGCACGACACGACGGCATCGACCGACCCATCCAACTCAGGCGTCAGCCGCAGGTCGGCGTAGTCGGGCCGCGCCGTGGCCCGAACCCAGGGCAATACGTCACCCACGGTGCTGCCGGCCTGACTGCGTGCCGTCAGGCTCGTCAGTTCTAGGTCGGGGTGGCCGGCCAGATAGCGGATCATCTCGCCGCCGGTATAGCCGGTGGCGTTGAGAAGGCCCAGGCGCATCAAGCGGTGCCTCAGGTGGCTAAACGCGATTATACGGGCGCATTCACGGCTGCACGGCAAGAACCACCAGCGCGGCCACGCCAAGTGCAACCCGATATGCGCCGAAGACAAGCAGGCTGTGGGTGGCCACGAACCAGAGCAAGACCCGGATGACGGCCACCCCGACCAATCCCGCCGCGAGCGCACCGATCGCCAGCGCGCCCGCAACCGACTCGAACGCCTCCGTACCGGCGGCGGCGGAGAGTTCCGCGATTCCGATAGCGAGCACGATGGGCGTCAGCAGCAGCAGCGAGAAGCGCGCGCCGGCGCGCCGCCTCACACCCAGGGCACGCGCTACGGTCATGGTGATCCCGGAACGCGAGACGCCGGGAATCAGCGCCACGACCTGGCTCAGACCGACGAGCAGCCATATGGGCAGGCGGGTGCTCTCGAAGGTCGTGCGGGTGGGCGCCCAGCGATCGATGGCCGCCAGCAGCACGCCGAACGCGATGAGCATGATCGACGCGAACAGCAGCGTTCGTGTCTCCGTCAGCGCGCCATGCAGCGGATAGGCCACGGCGCCGACGAGCACCGTCGACCCCGCGATGCCCGCCGCCACACGGCGCGACACGGCCGGGTCGTCGCCGCGACCGACGACGCCGAGTGCCAGCCGCCACCAGTCGCGCCACAGCGCCACGGCCAGCGCCAGCGCGGTGCCCAGATGCAAAGCCACGCTGAGCATCAGGCCCGACAGAAACGGGTCGGTCCACCCGGCGAACTCGGGCACCAGCAACAAGTGCGCCGAACTGCTCACAGGCAGAAACTCCGTGAGCGCCTGCACGGCGCCCAACAGAGCCGCCTCGACCAGCACTGCCCCGGTTTACGCGGTCACGACAAAGACCGGCGCCAGAACCAAGGTGATCGTGCTCAGCAGCTTCACCAGCACGTGCAGCGATGGGCCCGCCGTGTCCTTGAACGGGTCGCCGACGGTGTCGCCGACCACGGACGCGGCGTGCTCCTCGGTGCCCTTGCCGATCGGGTTGCCGTCCTCGTCCTTGAGGTTTCCGGCCTCGATGAACTTCTTCGCGTTGTCCCAGGCGCCGCCGCCGTTGTTCATCACCGTGGCCAGCAGCACGCCCGCGATGGTTCCCACCATCAGGAAGGCGGCTTCCGCCTCGGCGCGGAGCACCAGGCCCACGACGACCGGCATCAGGACGGCTAGCAGGCCCGGCAGGATCATTTCTCGCAGCGCCGAGCGCGTGCTGATGTCGACCGCCTGGCTGTAGCTGGGCTCGACGGTGCCTTCGAGAATCCCGGGATTCTCGCGCCATTGCCGCCGGACTTCCTGGATCATCGTGCTCGCGGCGCGCCCCACGGCGCGGATGGCCAACGAGCTGAACAGGAACACGAGCATGGCGCCCAGCATGGCGCCGATGAAGACCTCGACCTTGGCCAGGTCGACACTGTGGAGATCGGCCGTTTCCAAATAAGCGCTGAACAGCAGGAACGCGGCCAGCGCCGCCGAGGCGATGGCGTAGCCCTTGGTCAGCGCCTTGGTCGTGTTGCCGACCGCGTCCAGGCCGTCGGTGATGTCCCGCACGTCCTCGGGCGCTTCGGCCATCTCGGTAATGCCGCCCGCGTTGTCCGAGATCGGACCGAACGTGTCCATGGCCAGGATGTAAGCGGCGCTCATCAGCATGCCCATCGTGGCGACGGCGGTGCCGAAGACGCCGGCCTCGAAGGTGCCGATCGGAATACCAAGTGCCGCGAAGCCCTCGACGCCGGTGTGGAACGAGGTCCACAGGGCAATCGAAATGACGATGATCGGCGCGGCCGTGTTCTCCAGGCCGAGCGCCATTCCCGAAATGATGTTGGTGGCGGGACCGGTGCGAGACGCCTCGGCAATCTCACGGACCGGACGCCACGTGCCCGCGGTGTAGTACTGCGTGATGTAGACGAATGCCACGCTCGTCAGAATGCCGATGACTCCCGACAGGAAGAACCAGGCGGATTCCAGCATCACGAACACCGCAATCGCCATTCCTACAACCGAAAACAGTGCGGTGGTCCAATAGCCGATGTCGAGCGCTTTCTGCGCGTCGCGCACTTGCTCGGGCCTGATCACAAGCAGACCGATGACTGAGGCGATGGTGCCGAAGGAGCGCACCACCAAGGGGAACAGGATCCATTCGACGCCCGCGGTCCCCGGAGCCGCGGCCTCGATGGCCTTGAACACGGCCACACCCAGGATCATTGCGCCGATGCTTTCGGCGGCGGTCGATTCGAACAGGTCCGCGCCACGTCCGGCGCAGTCGCCCACGTTGTCGCCGACCAGGTCGGCCACCACCGCGGGATTTCGCGGGTCGTCCTCGGGCAGACCGGCCTCGACTTTGCCCACCAGGTCCGCGCCCACGTCGGCGGCCTTGGTGTAGATGCCGCCGCCCAGCTGCGCGAACAGCGCCACGAAGCTGGCGCCGAATCCGAAGCCGACGATCAGCTCAGGGGCGCGCGTGGGATTGCCGAACCCATCGAACAGGGCGAAGAGCACGAACACGCCCAGCAGGCTCAGGCCGACGATTAAGATTCCCGATACGGCCCCGCCCCTGAGGGCAACCGTCAGGGCGTCGCCCAGAGACTTGGTGGCCGCGCTGGCAGTGCGCACGTTGGACTTGACCGCCACGATCATGCCGATGATGCCGGAGAGCGCGGAGGCGGCGGCGCCCACCAGGAATGAAACCCCGGTGCGCCAGGCGATGTCGCCCGCCTCGATGCCCTTGGCCTCGTTGGCGCCGAAGAAGAACAGCAGCACCGACAACCCGGCCGCCGCGAACAACGCGAGAAACGCGATCGTGCGGTACTGCCGCCGCAGGAAGGCCGTTGCGCCTTCGTAGATGCGGTCGCCGTTGAGCTGCATGGACGCGAACAGGCGGCTCCGCTCCGCGTCGTCCAACCCCTGGACCGCCGGAATCAACTCAGCGCTGCGGCCGCTCCGGTCGACCGGCCGCGTCAAGACATCACGAACGAGATATCCGACCACGATGACGGAAACCACGATGGCCGCCGGAACGACCCACACTAGACCTTCCAAGACCTAAACCCCCCTCGACGCCCACCGGCGGTGGGCCATGTCACCTTGATTCGGTGTCACAAGATTGCGCCGCGCCGGCCTCGTGCCCGAGCACGTCGCCGAACGCGGCCATGAACGACTGCATGTCTTCCGCCGAGCCGATGGAGATCCGAAGCGCATTTGCGATGCGCGGATCGCCGGCAAAACGCCGGACCACAATGCGGCGATCTTCAAGCTGGCGCTGAACATCCGCGGCATCGTACCCGTCAAGCTCGACAAATACGAAGTTTGCCTGCGACGGGTGGCACTTGAGCCCAAATCGCTCCTGCAGCGTCGCCGCCAGCACGTCGCGGCGGCGGCGAATCGCCGCCCAGTGACGCTCCGCCCAATCCAGGTCGCCCAGGGCCGCCAGCCCGGCGGCCTGCGCCAGGCGGCTGACGTTGTAAGAGTCCTTCACCCGCAGCAGCGCGTCGGCAAGCTCCGGGCTGGCCACCGCGTAGCCAAGCCGCAATCCCGCCAGGCCGAAGCTCTTGGAGAACGAGCGCGTGACGCACACGTTGTCGCACTCCCGCAGCAGGTCCACGTTGTCGCGGTCGGCGAACTCGACGTAGGCCTCGTCGATCACGAGCAGATTCACGCGGGACGCCAGCCACCGCAGGTCGTCGGCCCCGTAGTGCGTGCCGGCCGGGTTGTTCGGACTGGCGACGAAGGTGATCTTGCCCCGCGCGGCGGCCAGCTGGCGCACCGGCAGCGCAAAGTCGTCGCCCAGCGGCACCTCGCGGATGTCGCAGCCGCCGATCGCGGCCAGCACCGGGTAGAGCGAATAGCTCGGCGTCGCCGCAACGACCCGGTCGCCCGGATCGCACGCCACGCGGATCAGCAGGTTGAGCAGATCGTCCGAGCCGTTGCCGAATACCACCTGCTCGGGCTGGACGTTGTGGCGGCGCGCGGCGGCATCCCGCAGCTCGCGGCTGATCGGATCGGGGTAAAGCCGGATCGACGCGCGGGCGGCCGCCCGCAAAGCGGCCACCGCCGCCGGCGAGGCCTCGGGGCTCTCATTGGTATTGAGCTTGATCCACCCACCGTCACCAGGCTGCAAGCCCGGCACGTATCCGTGAATCGCCGCCATATCGCGTCGCAGCCGCACGAGTTAGCTCACCGAGAAAGAAATCAGGCCGCAGACACGGGCCCCGAACGCCCATGCTACCCATTCGCCACGCCCCCCACCACGGGAGCGCCGCTTCCCCCTCCGTAGTACCCTCCGCCCCCTCCGTCATTCCCGCGAAGGCGGGAATCTACCCCTCCATCACCTCCGCGCCCCTCGCCGTCTGGCGCCAGCCCGCGCACCTCTGTCACTCCGAGCGCAGCGAGGAGTCTCAGATTCCCGACCCCGGCCGAGCCCGTCCTGAGCCCACCCCCGTTCGTGGTGAGCCCGTCGAACCATGAACGGCCCCTGGCTTCCGGATCAGGCCCGAATCGGCGACCGCCGACCTCGACGCCGCTACCAAGAAGCCCAATTCGACGGCTACTGCCGCGCCAAAGACCTTATCCTTGCCTATATGAACGCCCGCGCCGCCGGAGACTCCGACGGGCTTATCGTCCGATAGTCGCCCATGCGCATCGTCGAAGACCCGCTCAACCGCGAAACCATCGAAGCCGTCACGCAATTGATCGTCGAGCGCTTCGAGCCGGAGCAAATCATCATGTTCGGCAGCTGCGCCCGCGGCGAAGTCGACGAGAACAGCGATCTGGACTTGCTGGTCGTTCTGCCCCACAACGATGAACAGGGCCACGAGGGCCACGGCATCCGCCTCGCCATCGCTGAGCGCTTTCTGCTCCCCGTCGACGTCCTCATCCGCTCGGCCGAGGTGGTCGCGAAATATCGCCAGGACCCCAACTCCATGATCAGCCGCATGCTGGAAAGCTCCGAAGTCCTCTATGACCGCCACGCCGCCTGAACAGGCCTGGTTCGCGAAGGCCGACGAAGACCTGGAGATTGCCCGCCGTGCGCTCGGACCCGACCGGCCGCTTCCGTCAGTGGCCTGCTTTCACGCTCAGCAATGCGCCGAGAAACACCTCAAGGGCTACCTGGTCGCTCACGACGTGCCGTTCCGGTTTGTCCACGACCTCGGCTATCTCATCGGGCTATGTGCGGGAATCGACCCGGCATTTGCCAACCTCAGGCCGGCCGCCGTCACCCTGAATCCATACGTGGCGACTGCTCGCTATCCGTCGGAAGCCGCCCAGGAGCCGGACGTCGAAGCCGCCGAGAATGCCATCGCAGTCGCCGAACGAATCGCCGCCGCTGTGGCGCGGAAGTAGCGCTTTGCCGGATCTGCCCCTGCCTTGCCATCGCCCTTCGCCCGCGTCTTCGGCTACGGCGGACCGCCCTTCATCTGGGACGAGGAAGAGCGCCGCCACCTCCGCGCCCGCCTCGACGCGCTCTACTTCCACCTCTACGGCCTCGACCGCGCCGACGCCGCCTACGTCCTCGACACCTTCCCCATCGTCCGCCGCGAAGACGAATCCCAATTCGACGGCTGCTACCACACTAAAGACCGTATCCTTGCGCAAATCAACACGCTGGCCATTGCAGCGTAGGAAAGCACAGTGTCACCATGAAGCCTGACACTCTATCCAGTGCCCCGCTCCTTACTGACCGTCGAGCACCCTTCAACCGCTATCTCGAAATCTCAGCTCCGAAGCCTGGACATCATGTCCAGCTTTGACCACAAGCGCCTTCACGACCGAATCATGGAGATCGATTCGGCACCAGATTCGTCGGCATTGTTCGCAAAGTGGCTGCACGCTCCCGATCACTTGCAACTATTGCGCGAGAATGCCGCCGAGAGCGAGCTCATCATCTACGCTTCGGGTCCCTTCACCTTCATACATGCCGTCGTTATTCAAGAAGACAAGGCCAAATTTCTCCACGCAGATGACTTGCTGGATTGGAGTGGAAACCCTTTTTCATCCTCCGCAGGATACATGTGGGATGCCCACGGCCATAATGTGACAATTCACCGAAGCAGCCCCCGTCTCGCCATCGGTCCAATCAATGATCCTCAGCAGCTCGTATTCGCCCGATCATTCGAAGGCCTACAGACGAATGACTCCACTTCATACGAAATCCTACAAGAATATATTCATGTCACTGAGATTTTCTGGCGTCCTGAATTCAATTCGTATTGCCGATTCAACGAATACGGAGATTTCGACCATATAGTCTCATTAACACCCAAATCTGATATCGAAGAGGTGACTCTTGTGTCGTTCAAGCGAGATCAGCTGGAGCAGTATCTTGCCGCGTCAGAGTCCATCCTATTGCGCATGTTCGATTTCACATTGCACAGAAGAGGTCACTTCGACGGATGGCCTCCTGGACCTGAAGAAGTACTCAGCGAAGACGACCAGCTTGCATACCGTCGGAAAGTAGACCCGGCAAAGGCGGCTTATACTCGTGGTGTTCAGATTGTTCGGCCATCGCGATCCAGGAGCCGGATTCTCCAGTCGATACGAGATTGGTCGTTAGGAGTCTCTGAGAGCAAATGTGTTGAGTTCATTGCGTTCGACCGGCGCAATATGAGAGTGGCAACGATTTCGACTGACCCATCCGCTACGACAAACTACTTTCAAGCTTCAAATAACGATCTTCCCTACGAAACCTCGCCCGTATTCTTTCACCCCGAAGTGTTGCTAAGATATAAGGCAGATCGTGAAAAATATGTAGTCGACGAGGAATACCGAGTCATACAGTGCCGTGGCGCATGGGAGCTGCGTGCGATTGACGTAAACCAGGCGGGCCAGGTGCATACGTACATTTGCTACCTACGTAATCTGCCTTATCGGGAACAGCTCTATTGGCAACGATTCAATGAAGAACCTAAAGCAGTGATCTCTGAGCGTGCATTCCTGAACGACTTCGAAGGTAGATGGGACACGAATGTCAGGCCGTTGGAGGCGGTGCTAGCCGTCGTCAAACGATGGACGACTGCTGGCGTGTGGTGGTGGAGGCTAGGCGCAGAGAACTTAATTGAGCGTGTCAACGTCCCCCGTAGCGGGAGCCGGGACGAGTGGGCGCGGGCATTTTCTGACCTATCGATCTTGGTCATTGAGGGGTTTCGGGTCGGAGCTCTCCGTACGAAACTTGCTGAAGCTGGCATACGGCACGAAAAGCAGGACGGGAGGAGCTTAGTCCTAATCGAGAAATTCCTGGTGAGGAACAAGGTGCTTGCGGATGCCAATCGACTGGTCGGACTACGCACCGTTCAGGCCATACGTTCAAAGGTATACTCGCATTTCGGCGGCAGAGAAGCGGAAGACCTAGCAGTTAGGGCCTTGAAGGATCATGGGGCGTATTCCGCGCACTTTGAAAGCGTATGCCGAGACGTCGTTGAAGAGCTTGAGCTAATCGAGAAAACCCTTTCGTAGGAGTCAGTGCAGAGGGCCTGACCGCGCTTAGCCTGGGAGCGCTTGGATCACACCGGCCTCACATGTCAACTGTCCCGCGCACTCAACGCACGCGGCTGAGGCGCCCTATCGGTTGCCCAGGCGGCGCGCAGCCTGGGAGATTCAGAGTCTACCGATGCGTCGGGGCATGTTCCCCCTTATCCTCACCTTCTCCCGCCTGGGGAGAAGGGACCGAAAGGGCGCCCGGCGGTAGAGGCCAGCGCCGCTCGTTAGACTCGCGGCATGGCGATTCGGGGTGTGCTGTTCGATCTGGGCGATACCTTGGTCACGCAGGAGCCCTTGGTCGGGTCTCCCAGCAACCGGGAGGGCGCGGCGCAGGTGGCCGAGGCGCTGGGGCGGCTGACGGAGGTCGCGCCGACCGCCGAGCAGCTGACCGACCCGCTGGGCGAGACCCTGCAAGAGGCACTGATCGAGTCCTATCAGGGCGAGTGCGCCGTTCCGGACGCGCGGCGGGCCTTCCTGGAAGTCCTCGACCGCTTTGACATCGAGCCGCCGTCCGAACTCATCGACCTGCTGCTGCCGTTGTACTTCGGGCCGCACTACGCGCGGATGACCGTCGATCCGCTCGCCGTCCGCACGCTGGAGCTGCTGCGACGCGCCGGCGTGCGCACGGCCATCGTGGGCAACGTGATCCATGGCGAAGAGTTGCTGGTCGAGCGCCTGCGCGCGTTCGATCTGCTGCGGCTGGTGGACGCGCTGGTGCTGAGCACCGAGTCCGGCTGGATGAAGCCGCATCCCGTGGCCTACCGCGAGGCGCTGCGCCGGCTCGACGTCCCGGCTATCGACGCGGTCATGGTGGGCGACGACCTGGAAATCGACGTGCGCGCGCCGCAGGCGCTCGGGCTGCGGGCCATTTGGCTGCGCCGCGACACCGCGCCCGGACTCGGGTCGGTGACGCCCGACGCAATCATCGACGACCTGGGAGGCCTGATCCCGGCCATCGCGGAATTGGACGCTTCCCAGACGCCGACGTAACGGGCTGAGCGGCGACTGCCCCGAGGAGGCGACGGGCGCTGTGCTCATTTGCCGGCCCCTTAGATTCCTCGCTGCGCTCGAGGCTCCTATGTCAAGGCGAAGGACGTCCGGCCGCTGGCGAGGTCCCCTTTGATGGTGCGGAAGATCGAGCGGGCCAGGTGCCGCTTGAGAGCTCGCACGGCCTCGCGGCGACTTTTGCCCTCCCGCAGCCGGCGCTCGACATAGCGCTGGCCCGCGCTGCCCGGCATCCGCACCTGGGTCACCGCGATGCGGTGCAGCGCCACATTCAGCTGGCGGTTGCCCCGCCGGTCCAGCCGGTGCCGCACCCGCGTTCCGCTCGACGCCTCGCGCGGCGCCACGCCGCAGAACCGCGCGTAGCTCGCCTCTCGCCCAAAGTGCGCCGGGTCGCCCGTCTCGGCCAGCAGCCGCGCCGCCGTGAGCGCCTGGCAGCCCGGGCGGTCGGTCAGCGACGTGCCCACCCGCGCCACCAGCGCGGTGAGCTCCTGGGTCCGCTCCGCCACCTCCGCATGCAGCTGCAGCAGCCGCTGCGCCAGGCGCTGCGCCAGCACCCGCCGCAGCCGTTGCACGGGGTCAGGGTCGGTCAGCGGCAGTGCCAGCACCCGCTGCGCTCCCACCGGGCGCCCCAGCGCGCCCACCGCCGCACTCACCTCCGCCCCGATCGCCCGCACGCTCGCCCGTAACTGATTGATCAGCCGCGTCCGCTCCTGCACCAGGGCGTCCCGCTCATCCGCTAACAGCCGCAGCATGGTCGCTCCGTCCTCCGGTCGCGCCACGGGACGGTCGGGCTCGCGCTGCAGCGCCCGCGCCGCCGCCAGCGCGTCCTGCGCATCGCTCTTGTCCCGCCGCCCGTCGTGGCGGCGCTCCCGCGCCGTCACCCAGCCCGGGATCTCGTGCACCTGCTCACCCGCCCGTTGTAGCCGCCGCGTCAACTCCCGCCCATGGCCGCCGGCTCCTTCGACTGCCCAGGCCCGCGGCCCCGGCGCCCCCGCCGCCCACCGCTGTACCTGCTGCTGCCCTGCGACCGTGTTCGGCACGGTGCGGTCGCCCTGCACCCGCCCCAGCGCATCCACCCGCACCGCCGTCAGCGTCCGCGCATGGCAATCCACCCCCACCACCCAGCTATCCATCGCGTCCTCCTCCGCGCTACCCTCACCCGGCGGCGTGGCGGACAATCCTGTGTGGAGTGGCCTTGCGCCACGATCTCCTATCAAGTCACACCCGCCGCCCTGAGCATTGCCCGGCGGGGGGACACTTCGAACGCCAGGCCTGCCTACCGGCAGCCACGGAATGACTGAGTCACCCCCGCCGAATGCTCGGGACCCTAGCAAGCCCCGCCCGCAGCGTGGACACACAGGAATGACAGGAAAGTGGCGCTTGGAAGGACAGAAACTGCCGCCCGGACTCCGACGGCTTAGCGCGGGAGCCAGGCGTCGTCGAGGACCTCCTCGGTCAGCCGCTTGCCCAGCAGATAGGTCGTGTTGTCGGGATACCAGAGCACCTGTTCCCCGGCGTAGTCGGTGAAGCTGCCGTAGAGGGGCATGCCGCCTCCGCGACCGGTCACCGAGTGGACGGCGTACTCGTTGTCGGCGAGCAGGTGGGGCCGGCCGAACACCAGCGGCTGGCCGCCGGGGTTGTCGATCTCTCGACCGACGCTGACGCAGACCGGCCGCCGCGCCTTGCCGTCGCCGGGTCCGTCGGCCCCATGCGCGGTGCCGTCGTTGTTGTGGAAGAACAGCAGGAATCGTCCGTCGCGCAGCTTGTGCAGCGGGCAAGGCGACGAGGGATGCGGAATGGGCGGTCCGCCGGGCTGAAACCGCAGCGGCGCTGCCTCGGACCACGACTCGCCGTAGTCCTCGGACACCGAATACCAGATCCAGCCGGTCATAGTACGCATCACGGCCAGGATGCGGCCGTCGGAGAGGTTCTGGATCGACGGCTCCATGGCGCAGCTGATGCGCGGGTCGCGCGGATGCTGCACCTGGATGCCGTGCTCGGCGTCCGGCCAAGTCGTCACCACCAGGTCCGCCGGGTCGTCCACCGTCATCACGTTGTCGAATCGGAGGAACCAGCCCTCGTGATGGCGGGCGTTGAAGCCGATTTCCGGCGTCACCGTCTCGAATTGACGCTGATAGTGGTTGGAGGCCCAGCGCGTCATCGGGCAGATCACCTGGCCGCGCCGGTTGACGATGGGCGCCTGCCAGCCGGTCGGCACCCAGCTGCTGAGCATGGCCGGGTCGGGATCGTCGATGGCCCCGCGGCCGATGACCGTGTCGTAGCGCTCGCCCCAGGTGACGCCGTCGTCGTCCGACACGCGCCAGGACAGCACCCCGGTCATCCCGCGGTCGAAGTCCACCGGCCCGGTGTTGCGGTGATAGAAGAGCCAGACGCGACCGCTATGCGGCACCACCACCGGCACCGACCACACCGGCACCTTGCCGGAGTCGTCCGGCGGCGCCTCGACCACCGTGGGGCGGCTCCAGGTGCGCCCGCGGTCCTCGCTGCGGGCCGTCACTATCCGCACGTTCACCCCGTGGAAGTGGTCCCCGGCCTGCGTCCAGGTGGCCAGGAATGCGCCCGTGGTCGTGACCGTGACGATGAAGTGGGTGTTGCCGTTGTCCCACGGCCCGTCCGGCCGCGGCCCGGTGTCGTGCTCGGGAGTGTCGTCGTCGGCCGGCACGTAGACGACGTAGTCGGGATTGGTGCGGAGGGCGTCGCGCCAGCGAGCGGCGGCGGTGGATTTCGGAGGCATGGAGAGCACCCTCAAAGGCAGGACGCCGCGGCACGCAGCGCCGGTGGGCCGGTCACGGCCAACGCCGTCCCGACGAAAGCGCTTCCATCATCCCACCCGCGCGAGTGACACGCCCACCCGCGTCGCTGGTGGTAGGTTCCCGTGTGACCACCTCGCTCCCGGCGGCCGTGTTTTTCGATGCCTACGGCACGCTGATCGACTTCCCGGACGACCCCTCGCCGTTCGACTACATGGCCGACGCCTTGCGGCGGGCGGGAGTCGACCTGCCGCGCGCGCGCCTCGACGACGCCCTGCACGCGGAAATGCGCTACTACAAGGCGCACTACGCCTCGGTCCGCACGGCCGACGACCTCGAACGGCTCCGCATCGAGGATGCTCGGGTGTACTTGGATGCGCTGGGCGACACCGGTGCGGTTCCGCTCGACCTGAACCAGGTCGCCGACGAGCTGGCGGCGGCCTTCGAGAGCCGCGTGCTTCCCGACGCGCATGCGGCCATCGACCTCGTGCGAGCGGCCGGCGTGCGCGCGGCCGTCCTCAGCAACTTCAGCTACCTGCTGCCGCTGGTCCTCGATGAGGTAGGGCTTGGCGATCGCCTCGATCCCATCGTCTTCTCGGCGGCCGTGGGCGCCGAAAAGCCCGACCCGCGCATCTTCGCCGCCGCGGCCACCGCGGTCGACGCCGATCTTGCCGACTGCGTGCTCATTGGCGACGACTTCAAGAACGACGTCGGCGGCGCGCAGCGCTGCGGAATGCCCGTGATCTGGCTCGCGCGCGATGGATCGGACGTCCCGCCCGGCGTGGCCGTGGCCCGGACCCTGGTGGACGCCGCCCGGCTGGCTCTGGGACCCGGATGGCGTGACCTGTCCCGCAGCGGGCGCACGCCGCCATCGGGGAACGCCTGACATGTGTCCGGCCACGCTGCGCGTCGCCACCTCCGCGCAAACGTCGGTGCACCCCATCGGACGCCAGATCCAGGCAGCCCTTGACGGGCGGGAGGTCGGGGATGGCCTGCTGCTGGTCAGCGTCCCGCACACCACCTGCGCCGTAACGCTGAACGAACCCGAACCGGGACTGCTCGACGACCTGGCCCGGTCGCTAGAGCAACTGGTGCCCTGGCGCGGCTCCTACGCACACAACCGGGGCGCGGAGGACAACGCCGCCGCCCACGTCCGCGCCGCCTTGCTGGGCCATCAGCTGCTCGTGCCGGTCGTCGACGGACGGCTGCAGGTCGGCGTATGGCAGGACGTCCTGCTGGTCGAGTGCGACGGTCCCCGTAGCCGCACCGTCGAGCTGCGCATGGTCTAGGTCGCGGCGGATCGCGCGCGGGTCACTCCTGCAGCGACGCAACCTCGGCAAACGAATCCGCGAGCGCTGGATATAGGCCCCGATAGAGGCGGTACGTCGCCTCGTAGGCGGCGTGCGTGTCACTGCCGGGCTCTACTTCTCGGGTTCGGCTCGCCGTCGCCGCGCATGCCTCGTCGACGGAGGCGTATGCCCCGACGGCGACCCCGGCCAGCAGCGCCGCGCCGAAGGCGGGGCCGCGGTCCTCGGGCTCGAGGCTGATCGGAAGACCGAGCACGTCGGCCACAATCTGCCGCCAGAGCGGGCTGCGCGCGCCGCCGCCGGCGATCTTGACCCGGCGCGCGGGCAGGCCAAGCTCCTGGATGATCTCCAGTCCGTCGCGCAGGCTGAACGCGACGCCTTCCAGCACGGCGCGCACCACGTCGCCACGCCCGTGGGCGGTCGTGAGGCCGAAGAGCACGCCGCGCGCGTTGGGATCGAGATGGGGCGTGCGCTCGCCCTGGAGATAGGGCAGCCAGACGAGACCGCGACTGCCGGCGGGCGAGGCGGCCGCCTCGCTCGTGAGCGAGTCGTAGGGATCGCCGTCGCCAGCATCCCGCGCGCCCAGAGTGTCCCGCACCCAGCGCAGTGAGATTCCGGCGCCCTGGGTGACGCCCATGACGTGCCAGGTCTTAGGAACGGCATGACAGAACGTATGCACGCGACCGGCGGGATCAATCTGTGGCTGGTCGCCGGCCACGAACACCACGCCCGACGACCCGATGGTCACGAGCGCGTCGCCCGCGGCAACAATGCCCGCCGCGACGCCGCCGGCAGCCTGGTCGCCCGCGCCCCCGGCAACCTGCAAGCCGGCGGGCAGGCCCAGGGCCTCTGCCGCCGCGACGGTCAGCGCACCGGCCGGCTCGGGCGACTCGACGACGCGCGGCAGCCACTCCTGGGGAATTCCCAGGTCGTGCGTCATGCCGTCCGACCACGCCCGCTTGGCCACGTCGAAGAGCGCCGTGCCCGAGGCGTCCGCGACGTCGGCGGCGGCCTCGCCCGTGAGGCGCAGGCGAATGAAGTCCTTCGGCAGCAGCACGCGTCGAATCCGGGCGTAGGCGTCGGGCTCGTGCTCGCGCACCCACAAGAGCTTGGGCGCGGTGAATCCCTCCAGCGGCGGATTGGCGGTGCGCGCGATCACCTCGGCCAGCCCAATCTGGCGCTCGATGGCCTGTCGCTGCGCGCCGGTGCGCTGGTCGCACCAGAGGATGGCCGGCCGGATCGACTGGTCGTTCTCGTCCAAGAGCGTCGCGCCGTGCATCTGGCCGGTGAGTCCAATCCCCCGAATGGCCGAAGGGTCGGGCGCGGCGCGGACGCACGCGCCGAGCGCCTCCAACGCCGCCCGTTCCCACGCGTCGGGGTCTTGCTCGGCCCAGCCGGGCCGCGGGGTGTCCATGGGGTATTCCGCGGCGTGCGTTGCCAGGATCTGACCTGACCGCGCGACGAGCACCGCCCGCGCGCTGGTGGTGCCCAGGTCCAGGCCCAGCAGCAGGTCGTCGGTCATTTGGACGTCAGGACAAGCGCTGACACGACAGTCGCGCCCGGTCACCAGGCGGTGACGCCGCCATCGACGACCAGGTCGTGGCCGGTCACGAAGGCCGCGGCATCGCTGGCCAGGAACACCACCGCGCCCTGGATCTCCTCGATCTCCGCCATGCGGCCCATGGGCGTGTCGCGCGTCCAGATCGGGCGGGCCGGGATCATGTGCGGCGCGTTGACCATCTCGGTGCGGGTGTAGCCGGGGCTCACGGCATTGACGCGCACGCCGTGCTCCGCCCACTCGGCGGCCAAGGCGCGGGTGAGGTGAACGACACCGGCCTTCGATGCGCTGTAGTGCGCCTGCTGCTGCGGGCGGTTGATGATCTGCGCCGAGATCGAGGCCACGTTGACGATGGCGCCGCGCCCCTGCGGAATCATGACGCGCGCGGCCTCCTGCGAGCACAGGAATACACCCTTGAGGTTGGTGTCGAGCACGCGGTCCCAGTCGTCCTCGGGCATGTCAACGGCGTCGACCCAGGTGGTAATGCCGGCGTTGTTGACGGCGATGTCGAGCCCGCCCCAGTCATCGGCCACGGCCTGGACCGCGGCGCGCACGTCGTCGGCGCTGGTCACGTCGGCGTGGATCGCCTTGGAGCGAACGCCGCGTGACTCGATCTCGGCGACCGTCACGTCCAGGGTGGCGGCGGTGCGTCCGCAGACGGCGACGTCGGCGCCGGCCTCGGCCAGCGCTTGCGCCAGGCCCTTGCCGATACCGGTGCCGCCGCCGGTGACGAGCGCGCGGCGGCCGTCGAGGCGGAAACGGTCGAGGACGCTCATGCGGGCGGTCCGTATCGAGCGGTACGGCCGAGGTTGGGAACTTTAGATTCCTCGCTGCGCTCGGAATGACAGACGGGGTCCGAATGACAAATGGGGGCTGGACCGAGATAGAGCGCCGGCATCACGGCTCGACCATGACCTTGATGCAGGCGTCCTTGCGCGACCGCGCGAAGTCCATCGCGTCCTGCACGTCCTCAAGCGGGTAGTGGGCCGAGACGAGCGGCTCGAGATCGACGCGTCCCGAGGCCACGAGCTCGATGGCCTTGGGCCAGGTGTGGGCGTAGCGGAACACGCCCACCACGTCCAGCCCCTTGTCGATGATGTGGTTGGTGTCGATGGGCGCGGTGTCGTCGGGGCTCAACCCCACCAGGACCACGCGACCGCCGCGCGCGGCGAGACCAATCGATTGCACCACCGTGGCCGGGGCGCCGGCAGTCTCGAAGACCACGTCGAAGCTGTCGGCCAGCTCGGAGGCGACGTCGACCTCGCGGGCATCGACGGTGCGCTCGGCGCCCAACTCGCGGGCCTTCTCCAGACGGAAGTCGACGACGTCGACCACGGTGACGGCGTCGATGCCCTGGCTCTTCAGGCTCAGCAGGGTCACGAGCCCGATGGGACCGGCCCCGAGGACGACCGCCCGATCGCCCAGGACCGCTTGCCCTCGCTCGACGGCGTACAGCCCGACCGAGAGTGGTTCAATGAGCGCCGCGGCGTCGTAGCTCATGCCGTCGGGAATCTTGAAGCAGCGCGAGGCCGGGTGCGCCACGTATTCCGCGAACGCCCCATGCACCGGCGGCGTGGCCATGAACACTACGTCGGGGCAGAGGTTGTAGCGACCGGCCTGGCAGTGCTCGCACCCATGGCAGGGGACGCCGGGCTCGATCGACACCCGGTCGCCGGGCGCGAGGTGCGCGACCTCCGCACCGACCGCAACGATCTCACCGGACGGCTCGTGGCCCAGGATCAGCGGCTGCTCCACGACGAAGTGCCCGATGCGTCCGTGCTCGTAGTAGTGAATGTCGGACGCGCAGATGCCCACCGACCGAATGCGAACCAGCGCCTCATGGGCCGCCGGAGCCGGGACGGCGCTCTCGCGGACTCGGATGTTGGCGGTCCCTTCGAGGTAGGCGGCCTTCATGCTCAGTTCCCACTCACCTGCGCCAGCCGGACCTTCTGAACGATACCGCGCGGCGTAGGCAGCGGGGGCTTGAGTCCGGTCGGGTCGGTTCGTGTCCGTTCGTGGTGAGCCCGTCGAACCACGCCCTTCGACAGGCTCAGGGCGAACGGCATCGGGTGCGGCTGCGGCCTGCGGTTTAATGGAATCCGCGCCGATCGTGTCGTGCCGCATGCCAGTGCGGGAGAGCCCATGAGCCCTTCGCAACCGCCGGACATCGAAATCGCGCAAGCTGCCAGGCTGCGCCCCATCGAAGAGATCGCGGCGCCGGTCGGTCTGACTGGCGACGAGATCGAGACCTACGGCCGCACCAAGGCCAAGGTGACGCAGGCGGCAATTTCGGCGCGGCAGGACGCGCCTGACGGCGATCTGGTGCTGGTGACGGCGGTCACGCCAACGGCGGCCGGCGAGGGCAAGACCACTACCACGATCGGCCTGACGCAGGCGCTACAGCGTCTGGGGCATCGAGCCATCAGCGCCACGCGCGAGCCCTCGCTGGGGCCGGTGTTCGGCGTCAAGGGCGGCGCGGCCGGGGGCGGCTACGCGCAGGTGGTGCCGATGGAAGACATCAACCTGCACTTCACCGGCGACTTCGCGGCGGTGACTTCGGCGCACAATCTGCTGGCGGCCATGCTGGACAACCATCTGCACCAGGGCAACGCGCTCGACATCGACGCGCGGCGCGTGCTGTGGCGTCGGGTGATGGACATGAACGACCGCGCGCTGCACGACATCGTGGTTGGGCTTGGCGGGCGCACGCGCGGCGTGCCGCGTGAAACCGGATTCGACATCACGCCGGCGTCGGAAGTGATGGCCATCCTGTGCCTGGCGCGCGACCTGGAGGACCTGAAGGACCGCTGTGGCCGCATCGCCGTGGCCGACCGCGGGCGCGGCGCCTACGTGACGGCCGCCGAGTTGGAGGCGCAGGGCGCCATGGCCGTGCTGCTGCGCGACGCGGTGCTGCCCAACCTGGTGCAGAACCTGGAGGGCGGTCCGGCGCTGATTCACGGCGGACCGTTCGGCAACATCGCGCACGGGTGCAGCACGTTGATCGCGACCAAGCTGGCGCTGAAGCTGGCGGACCTGGCGGTGACCGAAGCCGGATTCGGCGCCGATCTCGGCGCGGAGAAGTTTCTCAACATCAAGTGCCCAGCGGGCGGGCTGCGCCCCCGGCTGGCGGTGCTGGTGGCCACGGTGCGCGCGCTCAAGCTCCACGGCGGCGCCGACCGCCGCGAGCTGGACACCGAGGACCTGGGGGCGCTGCGCCAAGGTCTGCCAAACCTGGCAGCGCACGCGGAGAACATGGCCAAATTCGGGCTGCCCGTGGTGGTGGCGGTCAATCGATTCCCCAGCGACACGGACGCGGAGGTGGAGGTAGTGATGCAGGCGGCCGCCGCGATGGGCGCGCCGGCGGCGGAGTCCACCGTGTTCGCCGACGGCGCCGCGGGCGGAGAGGCGCTGGCGCACCAGGTGCTGCGCGCGCTGGAGGCCGGGGGCGACAACTTCGCGCCGTTGTACGAGCCTGAAGCCACCCTCACCGAGAAGATCGAGACGGTCGCGCGCGAGGTCTATGGGGCGGACGGCGTGGACTATGCGGGAGGCGTGGAGCGGCGGCTGCGGCGCATGGATCGCGGCGTGGCGCGCGGATTCCCCGTTTGCATGGCGAAGACGCAGTACTCGCTGTCCGACAACGCATCGCTGCGGGGTCGGCCCAAGGGATTCCGCATCACGGTGCGCGACGTGCGGCTGTCGGCGGGTGCGGGGTTCGTGGTGCCGCTGACCGGCGACATCCTGACGATGCCGGGGCTGCCGCGGCGGCCGTTTGCCGTGGGCATGGACGTGACGCCGGACGGGACGATTTCAGGGCTGGCCTAGGCGGTGCAGGCGGCCCGTAACCATATCGCGGCTCTAGCTATGAGCTAGCGGCTCCGCAGGACACAGCCCGATTCGGCGCGCGGCGGCGAATTGAGGCATGGTAGGGCGCAGATGGGATCGGCCCGCGCATACGCGCGGCGGCTGACTGGGGAGCGCGCCGATGATCACCGAGGCCACCTACACCCGCGACGGGCGCACCGCGACGATCCGCGTCGAGCGCATCGACACCTGGGTCCAAGACACCGCGAGCATCGTGAACTTTCCGGGAATCCTCGAGCTGGACGGCCGGCTCATCCTGACCTTCGCCCGCTCGCGCCACGGCGCCGAGCACTCCCACAAAGAGGACCCTGGGCGCAGCCTGGAGTCGTTCGACGATGGCGAGACCTGGCAACCCAGACCGGACGACGACCCACTCGTCACCTACGACCCTCTCAGCGGCCATAAGAATGACGGTTTCGGCGGTGGGTGCGGGCGACTCCGCGACGGCACGATCGTCCACATGAGCCACAGCACGGTGGTGCACCTCGACAACGGCTATGACCGCGCGAAGGGTCACATGCACGAGCAGTTCCAGCAGGACGACCCCACGTTCCGCTTTCAGCGGGCCTCGAGCGACGGTCAGCTGCTCGAGCGATTTCCATTCAAGGTCTCCGGCATGCCCTGGGGGCGCCGGTCGTATCAGGTCTACTCGCCGATCCTCGAAATGGACGACGGCGATCTGCTGGCGGCGATGGAGTGGGTCGAGCTGCTCCCGGAGGAACGGTGGCGTCACGAGGCCCACGGCCGCGTCTGGAAATACCTCTTTGGCGTGTTCATCGTGCGTTCCGGCGATGGCGGGCGAACCTGGGACTACGTGACCCAGTTCGATCCCGGCGAGGTCAAGCCGGTTTATGGGATCAGCGACCGGCCGGTCGACGAGGGCTTTGACGAAGCCCACATGGTCAGGCTTCCGAATGGCGACATCCTCTGCGTGATGCGCACCGGCTCCTATTCGCCCCTGTGGCAGACGCGGTCGCGCGACGGCGGTCGGACCTGGGACACGCCCGAGTCAATGGGTTGGCCGGGAGCCAAACCGCAGCTGCAAGTCCTTCCGAACGGCGTGCTCGCGTGCGCCTCGGGACGCGGGTCCTACGGCCATCCCCAGGTGACGCACGTGATGATCAGCATCGACGGCACCGGGCATCAGTGGGAAGCGCCCTTCAACTTCCACACCGGGCCGGGCTGCTCCTACACCTCGACCATGCAGCGCGACGGCAAGCTGCACGTGATCTACTCGGACTCCGACTTCACGCGCGACATGGGAACGCACGGGCTGCCTGTGCAGCGCATTCGCCGCGCCGTCATCGACATCTCAACCGACGCATGATCCACCAGGCCCGCTACAGCGACGGGACCCGCACCGCCACCGTCACGCTCGAGCGCATCGACACCTGGGTGGAAGACACCGAGAGCATCGTGAACTTTCCGGGAATCCTGGAGCTGGACGACCGGCTGGTGCTGTACCACGCGCGCTCGCAACACGGCGCCGAGGACTCCCACAAAGAGGACCCCAACCGCATCCTGGAGTCCTATGACGACGGCGAGACCTGGCAGCCCAGACCGGACGACGACCCGCTCGTCACCTACGACCGATTCAGCGGCCACAAGAATGACGACTTCGGCGTCG
>JAPOXD010000033.1 GCA_026707285.1 Chloroflexota bacterium
ATGGGCGCGTGCGCCACCTGCGGCGGGCCCTTCCGCAGCTACAGCACGCTGCAGGGTGTCGACCGCGTGGTGCCGGTGGACGTCTACATCGCCGGGTGCCCGCCACGACCGGAGGCGCTCATCGACGGCATCATGATGCTGCAGCGCAAGATCCAGCGCGACGGCATCATGGGCACGGGCCGGTTGAAGGCGCTGCGCGAGGAGCAGGCGGCCGAAGCCGGATAGGTTGCGACCACGCACGCGCGGCCCTCAGGCCACCACTGAATGACGACTCCTGACGGCCGCATCCGCCTGGAGCTTCACGCCCACACCCACGCGTCGCCCGACTGCGGGCTCAGCCCCGCCCGCCTGGTCGAGTTGCTGCAAGACCGCGGCATCGAGGCGCTGGCGGTGACGGATCACAACACCATGGCCGGCGCCTTCGAGATGGCGCGCGCCTCGCCGCTGCCCACCATCCTGGCGGAGGAGATCAAAAGCACCGAGGGCGACATCATCGGCCTCTTCTTGCAGGAAGAGATCCCCCGCGACATGTCGCCACGGGACACCGTGGCCGCTATCAAGGACCAGGGCGGGCTGGTGCTCGTGCCGCACCCATTCGACAGCCTGCGCCGCTCGGCGCTCAGGGAGGCCACCGACGGCATCCGCGAGCACATCGACATCCTCGAGGTGTTCAACGGGCGAACGCTGCGCGAGCGCGACAACCGCACGGCGCAGGACTATGCGCGCGACCACGGCCTCGTGCCATCCGTCGGCTCGGACTCGCATCTGGCCCGCGAAGTGGGAGTGAGCTGGCAGGTGCTCAAGCCGTGGAGCGATCCCGCCGAATTCCTGGACAACCTGCGCGAGGCCGAGCTGCACATGGAGCTGGCGCCAGCCTGGGTGCACGCCGGCAGCTCGCTGCACGCCTACGCCACGAAGTTCCGGAAGCGGCTGAATACCTGGTTCACCGGCTGACGCCACGCGCATGACGGCGGCAGCCGCGTCCGACCGCTGGGCGGCGTTCACGCGGCGCGGGCTGACGCTGTGGCTCCCGGCCTCGGTGAACCTGGGCATCGCCAGCCTGCTGGCCCCCGCCATGAACGCCCTGCTGGCGCGGGCCGACGCTCCCGAGGCGTCGATCGCCGGCTTCTCCGTCGCGCTGGGCGTCATCACCATCGTGGCGCTGCCCCAGTTCCGCATCCAGCAGCTGACGCTGGTGTTTCTGCACGATCATCAGGCGCTGCACAGCCTGCGCCGCTTCGTCGCCATCACCGCCGCCGCCGTGGGCGCGATCAGCTGCGTCGCGGCCCTGACGCCCTTGGCCGAGCTGATCCTCGAAGGCATCTTCGCCGCCACCGACGACTTGCTCACCCAAGCGCGGGCGGCGTTGGTGGCGCTGTGCCCGCTGCCGGTGTTCATGGTGGCGCGCACGCATCTGCACGGCGCCGCGCTGCGACTCGGGCAGGCGCGGCTGGTGTGGCTGGGCACCGGGCTCGGGGCCGGCGGCGCCGTTGCCATCTCCGCCGTGCTGATCGCGGTGGGCATGCAGGGAGCGGCCGCGGCCGGCGTGGGCACCACGCTTGCCGCCGGCCTGGAGACCGTCATGCTGATGGCGACCACGCGCCATTTGCTGCGGCACGGGCTGCCCGCGCACTCACCGCGCGGCCTCGATTCAAGCCTGGGCGCCGTGGCGCGCTTCTTCACGCCGCTCATCTTCGCTTCGATGCTCCCCGCCGCGACCACGCCGATCGTCAACGCGGCGCTGGCCCGCACGGCCGAGCCCGAGACCTCGTTGGCCGCCTTCGCCGTCGCCATCGGCCTGTTCCAGTTCTTGTCGATCCTGCTGTGGGGCGCTCAGCCCTCGATCCTCGCGCTTCTGGCGCGCGGCGACGGCATGCGCCGCATCACGGTCTTGACCAACGGCGTCGCCGGCGTCGTATTGATCGCCGCGATGGCCGTGGCATTCGTGCCGCCGCTGAGCCAGCTGGTCATCGAGGACATCGGCGGCGCGCGTGACCGGCTGGCCGAGCTGTCGCTGCTCGGGCTGCGCGTGCTGGCGCCCCTGCCGTTGATCCTGGTGCAGGAGCAGGTGTTCGCCTCGGCGCTGATGCAAGTGCGGCGCACCCGCCCGATTCTCTATGTGAACGTGTGGCGGCTGGCCGCGCTGCTCGTCTTCGTGGTGCTCGCGCTCGGCTTGGAGGGGCTGCCCGGCGTGGCCGTGGGCGCCGGGGCCTGGGCGGCCAGCCTGATCGTCGAAGCCGTGGCGACGTATGCCTACGGCCGCGGCGCCTATCGCCAACTCACGACCAGCGAGCCGTTGACATTCGGCCGATAGCGCCTAGGATGCTAGTCAGCACGACGACGTTGAGATTGCGAAAGTTCCTGATGGGGACGAAGATCCGCTTCCGCCACGGCAGCCATATGCCGACTCCGGGAGGACTGTGCCCCGAACGCTGACGTCGTAAGCCAACGCACGAACGACCGCGGACGCCGGGCACAAGCCCACCAAACGCTCCGCGGTTTTTTTGTTGTCGCAAGACGCCGCACCCCAGCCGCAAGGATCAGAAATGACCACCGCCGTTGAAATCGTCGAGTTAGAAAAAGCCTTCGACCCATCGGGACTCATGGGCGAGCTTCGCCGCCTTGTCGGGCGGCCCGTGGCCCGGGTCGCCGCGCTGCGCCGCGTCACGTTGCAGGTGGCGCGAGGCGAGATCTACGGCGTCGTCGGCTCGAACGGCTCCGGAAAGTCCACGCTGGCCCGCATCGTGGCCACGCTGCTGACGCCCGACGCGGGCCGCGCGCGGGTGTTCGGCCGCGACGTGGAGCGTGAGTCGGCAGAGGTGCGACGCCTGCTGAATCGCGTGTCGGTCGACGCGTCGTTCTTCAAGAAGCTGAGCCCGCTGGAAAACCTGGTCTTCTCGGCGCGACTTTATGACCTGCCGCCGCGCACCTCGGAGCCCCGCGTGCGGCAGATTCTGCAACGTCTGGGGATCAGCGGCGATCCGCTCACCCGACCGGTCGAGCAGATGTCGCGCGGCATGCAGCAGAAGGTGGCGGTGGCGCGGGCCTTCCTGACCTCGCCGGTGCTGCTGGTGCTCGACGAGCCGACCACCGGGCTGGACCCGGCGTCGAAGCGCGACGTGCAGGCGTTCATCGAGGAGGTGCGCGACTGCCACGACGCCACGGTGCTGCTCATGTCGCACGACATGGACGAGATTGCCCGGCTTTGCGATCGGATGGCCGTGCTCGACGACGGACGGATCGTCGCCGAGGGAACGCCCGCGTCACTGACCGCGCCCGGGGAGACACTGGAAGACGCCTTCATTCGCCTCACAGGCCATGCCCTGGGCGACACCACCAACGGACGCGCGGAGCGCGGCGAGCCCGCCGGCGTCGGGGAGACGAGACCATGATTGCCGCGCGGCGGGAATGGCGCGCGTCCTACGCCTTCGTCGAATTGAACTTCCGCGCCATCAAGCGCTACTGGGGCTGGGAAGCCGTCTGGCTGGTCTTCGCCATCGTCAACGCGCTGACGGTGGCCTACATCGCGCCCGGCGGACGGGAGGTCGCGGGCGAGGCCTTTGCCACCGACCGGCTGGTGCTCTTTCTGGTCATCGGCACCGTGGTGTGGGCCTACCTGCAGCAGGTGTTCGACTCCGTCGGCTTCATGATCGCCTGGCAGCGCTGGGAAGGAACGATCGAAAGCACCTTCATGGCGCCCGCGCGACGCCTCGCGATGGTGGCCGGCAGCAGCGCGTTTGCGATTGTCTACGCCTTCGTCCGCGCCCTCCTGGTGCTCGGCGTGGTGTCGTTGTTCTTCGACCTCGATCTGCTGCAGGCCAACTGGCTCACGGCGCTGGCCGTGATCTGCGTCGGCAGCGTGGGCTTCCTGGGTCTGGCGGTCATGGTGGCCGCCTTGCCGCTGCTGTTCCTCGAGCGCGGCGAGCAGATGGTGATGATCACCCTCGCGGCGCTGTTGCTGGTATCCGGCGTGTTCTACCCGATCGAGGTGCTGCCCGGCTGGCTCCAGTTTGTCGGACGCCTCTCGCCGGCCACCTACGTGCTGGAGGGCATGCGCGCGGCCGTGCTGGACGGCGCCTCGATCGGCGACGTGGCCGAGCTGTTCCCGCCGCTGCTCGTCATCGCGGCCGTCGCTCTGCCGCTCGGCATCGCGGTCTTCCGCGCCGCCGAGCGCTATGCGCTCCGCAGCGGGCGCCTGAAGCGACACGGATGATGGAACAACGATCTCGGACCGACGGCAGGAGCCGCGCACGTGTCAGGGCTCCCGCCAGACCAATACCGCCACGCGCAGCGTCGAATGCGCGACAATCAGCCGGCGCGCCCATGCGGCGCGCGTTTATGTGGGAGCGCACATCAGCTATGGATCCGGTGCAGTTGGGCATACCCAAGGGTAGTTTGCAGGACGCGACCATTGAGTTGCTCCGCCGCGCGGGCTGGAGCGTCTCGGTGTCGTCGCGCAACTACGTACCGGGCATCGACGACGAGCATGTGCGCTGCAAGCTGGTCCGGGCGCAGGAGATCTCGCGCTACGTCGCGGACGGCAGTCTCGACGCGGGCATCACCGGGCTCGACTGGACCCTCGAGAACGCATCCGACGTACGCGTCGTCGCGGATCTGGTCTATTCCAAGGCCAGCTTCCAGCCGACGCGATGGGTGCTGGCGGTGCCCAACGACTCGCCGGCCCAGTGCGCGGAGGATCTGCAGGGCGGCAAGATCGCCACGGAGCTGGTGAACTTCTCCACCAAGTACTTCAGCGATCGCGGGATCGACGTCTCCGTGGAGTTCTCCTGGGGCGCCACCGAGCTCAAGGCGGCCGAGGGCCTGGCCGACGCAATTGTCGAGGTCACTGAAACCGAGACCACGATCCGGGCGCACGGGCTGCGCGTCATCGAGACGCTCACCACCTCGAATCCGCAGCTGATCGCCAACCACACCGCCTACGCCGACCCGGACAAGCGGCGCAAGATCGATCAGATCGCGCTGCTGCTCAAGGGCGCGCTGGATGCGGAGTCACGGGTGGGGCTCAAGATGAACGTGCCGCGGGCAAAGGTGGAGGACATCGTCGAGGTGCTGCCGAGCATCACCGCGCCGACGGTCGCCAATCTCTTCGGCACCGACTGGCTGTCCATCGAGATCGTCGTGTCGGAGCACGAGGTGCGGGAGCTGATCCCGGAGCTTCGCGCCAAGGGCGCCGAAGGCATCATCGAGTACCCGCTCAACAAGATCGTCTGATCAGCGGCGCTCGAGACGACGCGCCAAGACCGACAGAGCCTCGGGGTCGGTGCAGGGGCTGTAGTGCCCGGGAAGCACCACGCGCGCGCCGCTCGCCGCCAGACGGCGGGCGGACGCGCGCTGCTCGGCGCGGCTGGTCGCCAGCCAGGGCACGTTTTCGTGCAAGCGGCCGCGACTGTGCAGGAGAGCGTCACCCGCCACGAGCACGTCGCCGCGTAGGAGCGACATGCTGCCGGGCGTGTGCCCGGGCGTGTGCAGCACCTGCCAATCGTCGATCATGTCGCCTTCTTGGACGGGCGAGACGTCCACCGGCGGTCGCCAGCGCATGATCCAGGGGACGAGCGGCCAGTAGAGCAGCGCACGAAGGCGGGGACACGTCTCGGGCGCCGCCAAATACGGTACGTCGGCCTCGTGAATCAGGACCGGCGCCCCGGTTCGCCGTTGCAACTCCACCGCGCTGCCGCTGTGGTCCATGTCGAAGTGCGTCAGCACGATGCGGTCGATGCCCGACGGCTCGATGCCGACTTCGCGCGCGGCGCGCAGGATCGCGCCGGCCCGTCCGGGCATCCCGGTGTCCACCAGCAGCGTCGCGGCGCCCGTGAGCAGGTAGCACCACGAGCTGAGAAAGCGGTCCACCGCGTAGCAGCCAGGCGCCAGTTCGAACGGCGGCTGGCGTTTGCTCATGCCCCGCCAGTCAGGCCAGGCAACCAACCGAAACTATCCTCCGTAGCTCATCCCCGTGGCGGACAGGAGCTGCGGCTCGCCGCCGCGCTCGGATCCGCCGACCACCTCGCCGAAGTAGACCACGTGATCGCCGGGCTGGCTGCTGCCCACGACGCGGCACTCGAACCAGGCCACGGCCCCGTCCAAGACGGGAGTGCCGGTGTCGTAGCTCGTCACCGGCTCGCCTTCGAGACGGCCCTCGCCGCTGGTGGACTTTGCCGTGAACTTGAGCGAGAGGTCCTTGGACCCGTCCGGCAAGACCGAAATCGAAAAGACGCCCGTCGCGTCGATGTTCTGGCGCGTGTGGGCCCCGTCCTGGATCGCCACCGCGACCACGCGCGGATCGAAGGACACCTGGGTCAGCCAGTTCGCCGTCATGCCGTTCGGCTCGCCGTCCGCCGACTTCGTGCCGACCACCACCAGACCGTAGACAAGGGCATTGAGCGCGTCGGATACCGGGTCGCTGTCAGACATGAGAGATCCCATCTGGGTGCAAGGGCCTTGGCTCCAGGCAATTATCCGCGCCCCGCCGCATCCGCGGCAATGTCGCGGGGAACCACGCCGCGAAACCTGGCGATGAACGGCCGCAGCTACGCTACGATGCCTCGCCGCCTGAATCAGCCGCCCGGGAGCCTACGTGTCACGCGTCAATCGTTGCATCGAGCTGTTGGAGCAGGGACAGCCCGTCTATTACGACCGGGTCGACCCGCTCGAGCTCAGCTATGACCTGGGCCGCGAGCTGAGCGGCACCTGGGCCGACTACCTGCGGATCGAGTTCGAGCACCAGGGGCTCGATGCGGTCGCGCTGTCGCGCTTCATGCGCGGCATGGTCGATGCCGGCCCGACGCGCAGCGGGCACCGCACGCCGACGGTGATGTGCACCCTGCCGGCCACCGGCATGAGCGCCGACGAGGTTCGGCTCAACGCCTGGCAGATTCGCCACATCCTTTCGGCGGGCGTCCACGGGCTCTATCTGGCCCACGTACGCGATCCCGAGGCCGTGCGCGCATTCGTCGAGGCCTGCCGCTTTCCGCATCAGACCGTTGGCATGGGCGACGACCTGGGCATCGGCACCCGCGGGCACGGCGCCGAGGGATATCCAGCCGACATCTGGGGACTGGACGTTTCCGAGTACGTACGCGTCGCCGACCCCTGGCCGCTCAATCCGGCGGGTGAGCTGGCCCTTGGCATCAAGGTTGAAGACCGCTTCGGCGTGCCGCACGCCGACGCCTGCATGGCCGTGCCGGGCGTGGCGTTCGGTGAATGGGGCCCCGGCGACATGGGCCTATTCTTCGGCCATCCAGAGTGGAAGAACGCCCCCTACAGCCCGCAAATGGAGGCCGCCTGGCGGCAGGTGAAGGCCGCTTGCGACCGTGCGGGCATCCTCTTCCTCTGCGCCTGGGACGACCCGGCGCTCACGCCCGAGCAGCGCGCAGACCTGCTGATCAACGAGATCGGCGCCAAGCTCATCGCGGCGGGCGACGGACCCATCCTCGCCGCTGCCGGCCGAGCGCTCACCGGGCGCACCATGCCGGTGTAGCCGCGCGAGCCATGCGGCGCTGACAGCCCGGCTAGTCGCGGTGGGGCAGCAGTTGCAGGCACACGGGCGCGGGCACGGCAGCCACGTGCCCGGAGAACTCAAGCCCTCCCGAGTCCGCATCGACCCGGAACGTGACGATGGTGTCCGAGTTTTGGTTGGCGGCGAGCAGGAACCGGCCCTCGGGCGTGATCAGGAAGTTCCGCGGGATTTCGCCGCGGGTCGAGGAATGCCCAACCGGCGTGAGCCGCCCAGTGCCGGACTCGACCGCAAACGCCGCAATCGAGTTGTGTCCCCGGTTCGAGGCGTACACGAACCGTCCGTCGGGCGACGCATGAATGTCGGCGCACGTGCTGTCGCCGCTCCACCCCTCAGGGAGCGCCGAGATCCGTTGCTTGACGGTCAGCTCCCCCGTCGCCGCCTCGTAGTCGTAGGCTGACACCGACGACCCCAGTTCGTTCACGGCGTAGGCGTAGGCCGCCGTCGGGTGAAACGAGAAATGCCGCGGCCCGTCGCCCGGCTCGGCGCGAACCGTCAAGTCCGGTTGCTCGATCAGCCGACCGGTCGCGTGATCGATGCGGTAGACCACGATGGCGTCCAGGCCCAGATCGCAGACATAGACCAGCGTGTTGGCGCGGTCGATCATCACGCAGTGCGCGTGGGCCTGTCGCTGGCGCTCGGGATTGACCGACGAGCCGTGATGCTGGACGAAATCGGTTCGCGCTCCTAGGGATCCATCCGCCTGGATCGGCAGGAGACACACGCTGCCGCCAAAATAGTTCGCCACGACGACGTAGGAATCCGTCTGGTCCACCTGCACGTGGCAAGGCCCGGCGCCACCCGTGTGCTCGATATTGAGCAGTGTGAGCGAGCCGTTGCGATTGATCGCGTAGGCCGAGACCTCGCCGTCGCCGGAAACGTGTTCGGAAGCGGCGTACAGGTGCTCGCCGCTCGGGTCGATGGTCACGAACGTCGGATTCTCGATGCCCGGTTGCACGTCAACGCATTCGACGGCGCCGGTCGCAACGTTCAGGCGACAGGTGTAGATACCCTCGGCGCCCAGATCGGTATAGGTGCCCACGAATAGGAAGCGTTCGTCGTTCACGCTCACGGCCTCATTTCGCGCGCCGTTGCCGGTGAGATTGGCGGACCATAGCACCGGACACGGCTCGACATGCCGGATTGGCATTCGCAGGCACAATGCGACCGGGTCGACACGTGGAGAGCCGCCAATGCACGCCCAGAGCCACGAGTCCCACGGCCCGTCGCCGACGGGGCGAACCGTCGTGCGTGCCGGCAAGCTCTTCGACGGAGTGAGCCGGACGCTCATCGACGACGCCGTGGTCGTGGTGGCGGGCGGCCAAGTGGCCGCCGCCGGACCGGCGTCCGACATCGAGATTCATCCCGACGACCTGGAGATCGATCTCCGGCCCTGCACGGTGCTGCCGGGACTGATCGACGCCCATGTTCATCTCATGGGGCAGAATCCGGCGCACGCCCACCCCGGCCCCATCGAATACCGCGCCATTGGGTCGGCGGGGCAGGCCAAGGCCCTGCTCGAGGCCGGATTCACCACCCTGCGCGACCTGGGATCGCAGACCTCCGTGGCGCTCAAGCAAGCCATCGAGGACGGCGCGGTGCCGGGGCCGCGAATGATCGCCGCCGGCTATGCCATCGCCCGCACCGGCGGCCCCTGGTTCGGCATGGAGCCCTCGTGGCGCTGGGTGCGGCCCGCGGACGGCGTTGACGCCTGCCGCCAGGCCGTGCATCGCTGCATTCGAGAAGGATCCAGCATCATCAAGATCGGAACCTCCACCGGGCGTGGCGACGCGGCGTGGGGCGAGATTCCGACCTACACCGTGGCCGAGGTCCAAGCCGTGGTCGAGGAGGCGCATGCCTGGGGCCTGCGCGTGGCGGCGCACGCCATGGGAAACGAGGGCGTCCGCCGGGCGGTGCTCGGCGGCGTCGACACCGTCGAGCACGGCTACAACATCACCGACGACACCCTGGGTCTGATCATCGAGCGCGGCGTCTATCTGGTGCCAACCCTACGCGCGCGGGCCTTTTCCACCGACGACGACGGCCGGCGGACCTACGCCGACCAGGTGCGCTCCCTGCGCCGCGCCTACGCCGGAGGCGCGCGGCTGGCGCTCGGCACCGACACCACCGGCGGCGCCGGCATGCCGCACGGTCACGAGAATGCGGTCGAATTCAGGCTGATGGCCGAGACCATGGAGCCCGTCGACGCGCTGCTGTCGGGCACGCGCGTGGCGGCGCAGGCGCTTGGGCTCCATCCACACGTGGGCAGCCTGCAACCTGGAGCGGCGGCCGACCTGGTCGCCGCGCGCGAGAATCCGCTGCGTGACCTCGACACCCTGCAGCGGGTCGAGTTCGTCATGCAGGGCGGTCGGGTGATCGTGGCGCCCTAACCCACGCGCCGCCGGTTCGGACTTCGGTCCTAGTCCGTGGATGAACTCCGGACGGAGTCGGTGATGGCGTTGTGCATTTCGCTGCTGAGCTGCGGGAGCGGCGTGCCGCGCCGGTCAAAGTCCTCCGCGACGTGGCACGCCACGAGGTGACCGTCACCAAAGTCGCGCAGGGGCGGCTCCTCGTTGAAGCACACATCCTGGGCGACGGCGCAGCGTGTGTTGAAGCGACATCCCTGGGGCGGGTTGGTCGGACTCGGCAACTCGCCGGGAATGATCAGTCGTTCCCGTTGCTCGGACGGATCAGGAACGGGAATAGCGTCCATGAGCGCCCGGGTGTAGGGATGAATGGCGTTGCTAAAGAGATCCGGCGTATCGGCCTGCTCCACGATCTTGCCCAGATACATCACCGCCACGCGGTCGCACACGTACCGGACGACGGCCAGGTTGTGAGCGATGAACAGGTAGGTGAGGCCAAACTCACCCTGCAGATCGCGCAGCAGATTCAGAATCTGCGATTGAATCGAAACGTCGAGAGCCGAGACCGGCTCGTCGCAGACCAAGAATTGCGGGCGCAGCACCAGCGCACGCGCGATGCCGATGCGTTGGCGCTGGCCGCCGGAGAACTCGTGGGGATATCGCTGCGCATAGTGGCTGCTGATGCCGACGATATCCATGATCTCGCGGATCTGGTCGTTGCGCTCCTCGGGCGTGCCAATCTTGTGGACCTCGAGGCCCTCGCCGATGATGCCGCCCACGGTGATCCGCGGATCCAGCGACCCATAGGGGTCCTGGAAGATGATCTGCATGTTGCGGGCGAGCACCTTGCGGTCGAGCTTGGACACATCCTCGCCGCCGAAGTAGATCTCGCCGCTCGTCGCCGGATAGATGCGGAGAATGGTTCGACCGACGGTAGTCTTGCCGCACCCGCTTTCGCCCACCAAGCCGAACGTCTCGCCGCGCTTGATGTCAAAGGAGACTTCGTCGGCGGCGTGCACGTGGGCGATGGTGCGCAGGAGGATGCCGCCGCGCACCGGAAAGTGCTTGGTGAGCTTCTGGACGGAAACGAGGACGTCATCGGAGGCGCCGTTGCCCGCGGCAGCGATATCTGTAGCCATCAGGTCGCCGAGCCCGCGGTCGCCCGAGCTTGTGGCAGCGGCTCGCCGTCGTATCCGGATGGTCGCTGCGGATACAGGTGGCAGCGCACCGTGCGCCCATCGTCCAGCCGCTGGAGTTGCGGGCGGTTGTCACGGCAAATGTTCATCGCCTCCGGGCAACGCGACTGGAAGAGACACCCGGCCGGCAACCGCATCATGTGCGGCACCGAGCCGCGGATGGTCGAAAGCCGTTCGGTGCGATCCGTCATCAGGCTCGGAATGCTCGTCATCAGCCCTCGGGTATACGGGTGCTTCGGCGCGGCGAACAGAGATCTGACGTCGGCGTACTCGACCACCTCGCCGGTGTACATCACCGCCACGTCGTCGGCCATTTCCGCAATCACGCCGAGATCGTGCGTGATCAGTAACAGCGCCATGCCCGTCCGGGCCCGGATTTCTCGGATCAGTTCGAGAATCTGCGCCTGAATCGTCACGTCGAGGGCGGTCGTGGGTTCGTCCGCCAGGAGCAGCTGGGGTTCGCACGCCAGCGCCATGGCGATCATCACCCGCTGCCGCATCCCACCCGACAGCTCGTGGGGATACGCCTTCACCCGCTGCTCCGGTTGGGGAATCCCCACCAGCCGTAGCACCTCGATTGTCCGTTCGTAGCGCTGCTTGCCCGTGAAGTCGCGATGTTCGCGCAGGACCTCGCCAATCTGATTGCCGGTGTTGAACACGGGGTTCAGCGCCGTCATGGGCTCCTGGAAGATCATGGAAATCTCGTCGCCGCGCACGCTGCGCATCTGCCGGTCGCTGAGACCGCGCAGATCGCGGTCCTGCCACATGACCTCGCCGCCGACAATGTCGCCCGGCGGACGAATCAGACGCATCACGCTGAGCGCGCTGACGCTCTTGCCGCAGCCGGATTCGCCGACCAGCCCGAGCGTCTTGCCACGTTCGATGGCATAGGACACGCCGTCGACGGCCCGAACCACTCCGTCACGAACTCGAAAGTGCGTGCGCAGGTTTCGCACCGACAGCAGCAGGTCGCCTTTTTCGACCCGTTCCGGCAGCTGCATGCCAGGCTCGGGCGCGCCGTTGACTTCGCTCATGGCCGTTGCGGCGCGTGCTCCGCGCCGCCAGCCCGGCTTCGCGGGACGTTTCGACGATGCACTGCAGACATTGGTTGAACCGTTACTCCGTACATTGAGGCCCGGTACCTACCCGTCAGCGGCTCGCGCACGCCTCACGGACGACTGCACAGCCGCGGGAACGAGTTTAGGTGCGCGCGCGGCAGCGCGTCAACGTGCGTACTCAGGTCACCACACGCAACTCGATGCCCGTGTAGTAGTGGGTCAGGATCTCATCGAAGGTATGCCCGGCCAGCGCCATGCCCTGCGCACCCCATTGGCTCATGCCCAAGCCGTGGCCGAATCCGCGGCCGGTGAGGACCAGCGAGGGCGGACGCTCGAACACCGCGACGTGGACGGCCCCATTCACCAACTCGATATCGGGTGGCGCCGTAGCGAAGGCGACGCTGCGGCGCACGGAAGCAATGCGGTGCCCCTCTTGAAGCAACGCGCCGAAGCGGCGGGGCGCCGCGCCGATCAGCTCCAGCGACTCCACCGGGGTAAGCTCCAGCTCGACAAACGCGCTGGGCAGGCCAAGCGCCGTGCGCACGGCATCGCCGAAGAGCTCCACCTCGCCCGCGGCGCCGACCACCAGGACTCGCAGCGGACGTCCCGCCGGCGTGTGCTCCAGGACGCGCAAATCCACAATCGCGCCCACGCCCCCGTTGCGAAAGGTGCGATAGTCGGCCAGCTCGGACAGCGGGATCGTCCGCGTCCAGCGATAGCCCTCGGCGCCCCATGACACGGTCAGGGCGGCGGCGTCACCGGGAGACGGCACGCTGCGAAGATAGGGAACCGGCGTGCCCCACACGTGCTCGGAATCTTCGGTCACGTCGCCGGCATTCGCCGAGTACAGCGCCTCGATCGGCGCGCCGTTGAACATCGCCACGACTCCCGCCGTCGCCGCCACCGCCGCCTGCGTTCGCTCGGACTCGCTGCGCATGCCGCCATAGGCCTGGCAGTTCTGGTTGTCGCAAGTGTCGTAGATCTCGTCGGGCTGCAGGTGCTGGATGGCGTAGGTCCGCGCCGCGACCGCCTGCGCCTTCAGCGCCTCGATCTCCCAATTGCGGGGCATCTCCGCGCCTACCACCGACGCCAGGTAGTCGGCAAGGCCCACGTGATTCACCACGAGAAAGCCCCGATCGACCCGACGGATGTCGAATCCGCCACGGTAGGGCGTGCCGTTGAGACGCGTCGGGGCATGCGGCTCATCCGGCCGCACGTCGAGCCGCTCCGGCAGCTCAAACGTCGCCCAATCGCCAAGCGCCAGGGTGGGGCGCGGCGGCAGGACGCGCGCGGCGACGCCGGCCTCCACGCGAATCAGCCGGCGGTGGCGCTCGAGCGCCGCAAGATCAAGATAGGGGCCGAGGTGCACGAGGCCTGGCTCGGCCGTGCTCACGGGGCCCTCGACGCCAATCTCGAGCGCCCACGGCGCCGCCGCCTGCGCGGGGAAAGCCAGATATCGCGACGAGCGCCCGACAACAATCCGCTGCCCCGGCGCCACGTCCCGCGCGCGGCCGTCGACAACCGCCGTCGAAGGGCCTTGAGGCTCCAGCGTGAGCGTATCGCCCATGTCGCTGAGCAGGATTCGAATGACATCCGGCAGCGTCAGCTCGTGCTGCCGGGCGCCCGCGCCGCTCGTCAGGAGCAGCGTCAGCGCAAGCGCCGCGCCGGCCGCGGCGGCCATTGCCATCGCCTGCAACCGTGCAGTTGGACGACTGGCCGTGCCGGGACGTAATCGGCCATCCGCCTCGCGCGGAGGGATCATCAAACGCTCACGCTCCACCACCGCAGGTCAGTGCCGCCTGCGGCGCGGTGGGGAGCGTCGGACTAGGACTCGGGCTTCTTCTCGGCGGGAGCCTCGGCTGCGCCTTCGGCCGTGGCGTCAGCGCTCGCAACCGTAGTGGCCGGCGTCTCCGGCGCTTCGCCGGCTTCGTCCTGCTCACCTTCTTCTTCTTCCTCGTCCTCGAGGCCCGCCCGCGCCTCGCTGCGGAACTCGCGCACGCTCTTGCCGAGCGCCTGCCCCACGCCAGCAATGCGGCCGGCGCCAAACAGCGCGATCACGATGAGCAAGATGATGAGCAGCTCAAGCGGCCCAAGTGATGTGAACACGGCTAGTTTCTCCCTCGCTGCGGCAGCGAGAGCGCTGCCCTTGGTGGACGAGTCCTCATTGTCGGGGTTCTGCCACAGCCGCGGTCGCGACCGTTCCACGCGTCGCGACCGACACGTTCCCGACCACGGTGCTTCGATACACCGTACGTCACTTTACCTTCTCCCGGCGCCTTGGGATGGGAAATGGTCACGCCTGTCCTCGCCAACGCCGCATCCTAACCCTGCGCGTTGAGGAGTTGGAATCCGAAATCCAGGAGCACCGCCGCGTCGCGCTCGCGCTGGCTGCTCCCCAAGAGGACGACCATCAGGCGGCGCCCGTCCCGCTCGGCCGCGGCGATGATATTGCCGCCGGCGTCTTTCGTGCGCCCCGTCTTGACACCCAGGGCGCCGTCATAGGACCACAGCAGGCCGTTGAGGCTCGTGGCCGTGTAGGCGCCGTGATTCGGGCGGGCTGGAATCACATAGGAGCGCGTGGAGACGATGCGCGCGATGAGCGGAAAGCGTTCGATCGCGTCGGCGGCGAGCACGGCCATTTCGAAGGCGGTGCTCCGGTGGTCGGGCGAGTCGAATCCCACCGGGTTGGCGAAGGTGGTGTTGCCCAGCCCCAGCCGTCGCGCGAGGTCATTCATCTGCGCCACGGTATAGGCCTCGCCGCCGATTCCATCCGCGACCGTCACCGCCGCATCGTTCGCCGAGGGCAGCAACATGGCGAACAACAGATCTTGCAGCGTGAGCACCTCCCCGGGGCGCAGGCCGAGGACGTTGGGCGGCTGCTCGGCGGCTTCAGGCGGCACCTGGATGCGCAGGTCGGCCGGCGCCTGCTCCAGGGCGACGACGGCTGTCGCCAGCTTGGCCAGGCTCGCGGGTGCGTGCGGCACGTGCGTGTCGCGCCCGTAGAGGATGGTGCGCTGCGAAAGATCGACAACCATCGCCGAGGCGGCCGTGATGGGCGGAGCTTCCAGCGGTTGGATGAACGGGTCGTCGATGAACGCGGCATTGCCGGTCCGAGCCAACGTCGGGGCATTGGCCTGCACGCGCTCGATGTCGCGGTCGAGCAAGTTCACCACCCGACCCATGTCCGGCAGCGGCGCCTCCACCGACGAAAGGATCCGCGTCAGCACCAGCACGCCGGCAATGGCCGCCAGCAGCACCAGGAGCAACTCCGCGCCCCGGCGAAAACGCAACGCCTGCACCCGGCGTATCCGCGGCTGTTGCGCCGGTTGCCGCAACTGGGCGTGGTAGATCGGCGGCGGCACCGCGGCGCCGGTCGAGTCCCCAGCGCCGGCCTCGAGTAACTCTTCTTGTCGCCAACCGTCCAGCGGGCGCCGCGCCCCGCGATCTCGTCTTCTTGTCGCCATTTCCCGCTACACCACCTGATGCCGCGCGATGTAGTCGAGGCTGCGGCGGTAGTCCGCTTCCCGGATCAACTGCTCGCTCATGTAGAAGTTGAGCATGGTTCGCAACGAGAGGATGGGCAGCAGGTGCAAGCCGTGCTGCTGGAGACGGCGAGCCGCGCCAAGATCGCGATCGATCAGCACAATGACGTCGCGCACCACGAGCCCTTGCTCGCGCATGGCATTTGCCGTGGCGATCACCGAGCCGCCGGTGGTGATCAGATCGTCGACCAACAGCGCATGTTGCCCGGGCAGGAATCGGCCTTCGAGCAGCAGGTCGTCGGATGACCGCTGGGGCGACAGGTAGACGAGGGGCACGTCGGTGGCCAGGGAATAGGCCGTCGCCAGATGCAGGCCGCCCAAGGGGACGCCCGCCACAAGCTCCCACGGCTCGGCGGGATGGTGCCGGCGCGCCACCGCGAGCTCCGCCGTCTGGCGCACGAGGTCGGCGGCGGCGCGAAGCGCGGCGGGGACGGCGATGAGGCGCTTCGGGTTTACATAAACCGGCGAATCGACCGTCGATCGCCCGAGCGTAAAGCTCCCAAATTCGATGCCGCCGAGCTCGTAAATCTGGCGAGCCAGGCCCAGCGTCGTGTTGTCGTCGGCCGTCACGCGCGCCTCGCGCAAGCTGCGACGCGCCGCGCCCGCCGCTGCGGCCTCCCAGGCGGACCCTGCGTCGCCGCAATTATTGGGGCCAGGCCACGTCCGGTCAAGATTCGCCGCCCAAATCAAATCGCGTGGGATCCGCTCGGCGGGCTGGGGAGCGGCTGAGCTTCACGCCAGACGCGGCAGTCGCGGCGGGCGCACCTACAATGCGTCGGAATCCGGTTTTCGCACAGGGAGTCTCGTGACCCACGACTCCGTCCCAGCTCCCGCCATCGCGGGCATGGAGGGACCCTACGACGCCTCGCGCGTCGAGACCCACTGGTACGACCTGTGGGAGGCCGCCGGTCATTTCGTCCCGTCCGAGGATCCCGCCCGAGAGCCGTTCGTGATCGCCATTCCGCCGCCAAACATCACCGGCGCCCTGCACAACGGCCACGTCATGTTCGTGTCCTACCAGGACCTCATGATTCGCTGGCACCGCATGCGGGGGCGCGCCGCGCTGTGGATTCCGGGCACGGACCACGCGGCCATCGCCACGCAAGCGGTGATCGAGCGCGAGCTGCGCCGCGAAGGCACGACGCGTCACGAGATTGGCCGGGAACGCTTCGACCGCCGGTTTTGGCAGTGGCGCGACACCTACGGCTCGCGCATCACGCAGCAGCTCCGCCGCCTTGGAGCGTCCGCGGACTGGACGCGCGAGCGCTTCACGATGGACGAGCAACTCTCGCGCGCGGTGCGCGAGGCCTTTGTGCGCCTCTACGAGAAGGGTCTCATCTACCGCGGGGAATACCTGGTGAATTGGTGCCCGGAGGACCGCTCGGCCATCAGCGACCTCGAGGTCGAGCATGAGACCGTCGAGGGTCACCTCTGGCACATCCGCTATCCGCTGACGGACGGCAATCATGTCGTCGTTGCCACTACCCGCCCCGAAACGATGCTCGGGGACACCGCCGTGGCCGTGCATCCCGACGACGAGCGCTACCGACACCTGGTCGGCGGCACCGCCGTCGTGCCCGGAATCGGACGTGAAATCCCCGTCATCGCCGACCCGGAGGTCGACCGCGAGTTCGGCACCGGCGCCGTGAAGACCACCCCCGGCCACGATCCCAACGACTGGCGCATGGGCCGGCGGCACGGGCTCCCCGTCGTCAGCATTCTCAACGACGATGGCTCACTCAATGATCAGGCCGGTGTGTGGGCCGGCATGGACCGCTTCGAGGGTCGCCGGGCCTACGTCGAATACCTCGAGTGCGAGGGCCTGCTCGAGCGCGTCGAGGCGCACGCCCACGCCCTTGGCCATTGTCAGCGCGACGGCTCCGTGGTCGAACCGCGCGTGTCCGAACAGTGGTTCGTCAACGCGCGGCCCCTGGCGGACCGCGCCGCGCAAGCCGTCCACGACGGCACGCTCACGTTCTATCCGCAGCGCGCCGCCGCCGAGTTTCTGCGCTGGATGGAGATGATCCAGCCCTGGTGCATCTCGCGCCAGCTCTGGCTGGGGCACCGCATTCCGGTGTGGTACTGCGACGACTGCGGCGAGACGCTGGTCACTCGCACCGATCCGGATCGCTGCTCGGCATGCGGCAGTGAGGACCTGGCCCAGGATCCGGATGTGCTCGACACCTGGTTCAGCTCGGGGCTATGGCCCTTCTCGACGCTGGGCTGGCCGGACGAGACGCCCGACTTCGAGCGCTTCTATCCCACCGACGTGCTTGAAACCGGCAGCGACATCATCTTCTTCTGGGTCGCGCGCATGGTGATGCTCGGGCTCGAACTCACCGACCGGCTGCCGTTCCACACCGTCTATCTGAACGGCATGGTGCGGCATGCCGACGGATCCAAGATCGAGAAATCGAACTATCAGCCCGGCGACGATCCCGCGGACATCATCGATCCGTACGGCGCCGACTCCCTGCGCTTCATGATGGTGACGTCCACGGCGGAAGGCGCCGACCTGCGCATCAATCTGAAGCGCGTCGAGGCCGCGGCCCACTTTGCCAACAAGCTGTGGAACGGGGCGAAGTTCGTGATCGGCGCCATGGGACGCACCGCGGAGACCGACGCGACGGCCGCGCCGACGATCGTCGACGATTGGATCACCGCTCAGTTCGGCGCGCTGCACGCGGACGTCGTGCGCCTGGTGGAGAGCTACCAGTTCGGCGAAGCCGGCCGCCGGTTGCACGACTTTCTGTGGTCCGAGTTTTTCGACTGGTACGTCGAAGCGGCCAAGATTCGCCTCTACTCCGGCACTCCCGCCGAGGCGCGCCGGGTCACCGCGACGCTGGCGCACGTGCTGGAGGGCAGCCTGCGATTGCTGCATCCCTTCATGCCGTCGTTGACCGAAGAGATTTGGCGCCACTTCCGCGAGGCCGGCGGCGCGCCGGACGCTCCCGAGTGGCTCATCGTGACGCCCATCGACGAGCCGCCGCCGCCGGGCAACGCCGAGGCCGTGCGCCAGGTTCGGAATCTCATTGCCATCGTGCAGGGAATTCGCAACGCGCGGCACGAGTCGCAGGTGGAACCGGGACGCATGATCGCGGCGCGCATCGTTCTCAACGGCCAGGCCGCCTTCATCGAGCGCGAGCGGGCCTTCGTGGAGCGACTCGCGCGGGTAGAGCCGTTGTCCTTCCATCCCCACGGCACGCAGTTCGACGATCCCGCGGTGACGGTGCGCACGGCCGGAGTCGAGGTGAATCTGCCGCTCGCGGGGATGATCGACATCGCCGTCGAGCATGAGCGTCTGGCGCGCGAGCGGGCCGAACGATTGGCCGACCTGGAACGCGCGGAAGCCCTCCTCGGCAACGAGGCCTTCGCGCAACGCGCCCCCGCCGCCGTGGTCGACAAGGAGCGAGAAAAGGCCGCCGCCGCGCGTTCGGCGCTGGCGCAAATCGACGACCGCCTGGCAGCCCTCCCGCCACGGTCTTAGCGCGAGCTTCGCGCTCCGTCGTCGCCGGCGGCGCGAACGTAAAGCTGACGCAGACTCGTGGCGCCGCGCACCGTGCCCCCGCTGACGCCCTGCGCTTTGGCCGCCTTGACGTCTTCCAGCGCCGGCCGCACCTGCGATGAGAGCTGGTCGATGAAGTGCAGCGCGATGGCCTCCGGAATCATGGGCTCGACCACGGCCGCGAACTCCCGCGTGCCCTGGTGGCTGAGGACCAGATGCCGCAGGAGCATGGCCGTTTCCGCATCGCAGTTGACCTCGTCAATGGCGGCGTCGAGCAGCTGCACGCCGTGCACCATGTGGCCTTCCAGGTTTCCCGCCGGCGTATAGGAAAACTCGCTGGTGACCTCGAGCTCCAGCACCTTGCCCAGGTCGTGCAGAATCACCCCGGCCACCACCAGGTCGCGGTTCAGTTCGGGGAATGTCTCGGTCACCCGATCCGCCAACTGCAACATCTCGACCGTGTGCTCGGCCAGCCCACCGACCCAGGCATGGTGTCGTCCCTTGGCGGCGGGCCACGTCGTCAGCCGCTCCGTGACAGCCGGCTGCGCCAGCACCGCCCGCACCACGGCCTGCACGCCGGCGTTGCCGATCGAGTCGGCGGCGGCGGCGATAGCTGCACTGAGCGCCGCCGGATCGCGTTCGCCCTGCGGCAATAGGGCGGTGGCGTCCCACTGCACCGCGGAGCGCTCCATGCGCGTCAGCTTGACGTTCACGCGCCCCCGAAACTCCTCCGCGCGGCCTTCGACGGTGTAGGTCTGGCCCGCGTCGACGGCGGCGGCTAGCTCCGGCGGCACAGAAAAGTAGATCGCGTCAATCGAGTCGCGGTCCTGATCCCGCAGCGTCACGCGCAGATACGGATCGCCGGTGCGGCTGGTGCGCACGTCGGGCGAGGCGATCACGTATGTCCCCGACACCATCTGGCCGGGACGAATGTCGGCAATCCTCACGGGCGGCTATCCGGGGGACGGACGGCCCATCCTACCCGCGGCCGCCAAGCCACAGGTCCAGGTCGCGCGTCGAGTCGGCGCTCGTCCGAGCGCATCCTTGGCGCTGGCCGGCGGTTAGCGACGGCGGCGCCACCAGGCGCGAAATCGGTCGCCAAACGACGGCGCCGGCCGGTGGTCGTTGAGATCGATCACTTGCCCGCGCCACATCTGCGGACTCGACGGCTTGGCGGAACGACCAGTTCCCGACCGGCGCTCGATAACGCCGCGGCCGATGGCCAGGAGAAACGTAATCCCGCCGGAAAGCGCAAATATCGCGGCCAAGGGTCGCAGCGGCGTGGCATAGAGCAGCAGCCCCAGGACGACCAGGCTGGCAGCCGTCACTAGCATCTCGTTGGTGGTGGCAAAGCGGCGGCGCAGCCATGCGCCGAAGGTATCCAGCCAGGGCCCGCGGGGTTGGTCTTGATCGGGCTCCGAGCGGGGCGGCTCGCCGCTCGCCGGCGAGTTGAAGTCGTTCTCGTCGAGGATGTCCCGAACTTCCTCGCGCCAGTCCTTGGTCACGCGTTCTCGCCGCTGCAGCACTGCCTACGACCGAGTATACCCCCGAGCCCCATTCGTCATTCCGGCGAAGGGGAATCTTTGCCTAACCCCTCCGTCATTCCGGCGAAAGCCGGAATCCAGTCCGGTCGAATCTCGAGGCATGCCGGATGCTTGGCATCGGGCGGGTCTGAGACCCGCCCCTTCCGGACTCTGCAAGAGTCTCCGAAGGCGGGAATCCACCCGACCGTCACCTCCGCGCCCCCGGCATTCCCCGCCCCCAGGGCAACCTCCCCACGCCCCAATCGCTGTATCGCGCGGGCCGGCTTCGATATGCTCCACCAATCATGGCCGCCGTAGCTTTCGAGCTCGAAGTCTTTCGCCACCTCTTCGCGTCAGTCGCCGAGGAGATGGGCGTCACGGTGCAGCGCAGCGCGCACTCTCCCAACATCAAGGAGCGGCGCGACCACTCCTGCGCCGTTTTCGACCACGAGGGCCGAATGGTGGCGCAGGCGGCCCACGTTCCGGTGCACCTGGGCGCCATGCCCATGGCGGTGCAAGCGGCCATCGACTTCTACCACGAGGGCGCGCCCGCCGCGGGCGACGTGATCATCGTCAACGATCCCTATCTCGGGGGCACGCACCTACCCGACATCACCACCGTGTCGCCGGTCTTCGTGGGCGAGCCGCTCGAAATGTGGGGCTGGGTGGCCACCCGCGCCCACCACGCGGACGTCGGCGGGCTGACCCCCGGCTCGATGCCCATGTCCACGGAGCTCTTCCACGAGGGCATCGTCATCCCGCCGCTCAAGCTCGTGGACGCGGGGACGGTCGACGAGCAGTTGGTCGAGCTCATCTGCCGCAACGTGCGCACGCCCGACGAGCGCCGCGGCGACCTGGCGGCCCAGCTGGCCTCGCACCGGGTCGGCGAGACGCGGCTGCAGGCGTTCGCCCGCCGCTACGGGCCGAGTGAGCTGAGTCGCATGGCGCGGGAGCTCATGGCCTACACCGAGCTGCTGGTCGTCGCGCGACTGCGCCGCGTTCCCAACGGCGAATACGCGTTCGAAGACTTCCTCGACGACGATGGGAGGGGCGGCCCCTCGACGCCGCTTCGAGTAACCGTCACCGTGCGCGACGGGCGATTCATCGTCGACTTCGCGGGCACGGCGCCGTCGGTGCCCGGATCGCTCAACGCGCCGTCGGCCATCACCCATTCCGCCGCGCTCTATATCGTGCGCTGCCTGGCGGGCGCGGATGTGCCGGCCAACGATGGCGCCAGGGCCGTGCTGGACGTCCGGGTGCCGCTGGGAACCGTGCTCAATCCCCAACCCCCGCATGCCGTGGCGGCCGGCAACGTCGAAACGTCCCAGCGGATCGTGGACGTGCTGTGGGGCGCCCTGGCCCAAGCGTTGCCGGACGAAGTGCCGGCCGCCAGCCAGGGGACGATGAACAACCTGGTCATTGGCGGCACCGATCCGCGATCGGGAGGCGCATATACCTACTACGAGACCATCGCCGGCGGCTCCGGCGCAGGTCCCTCCCGGCCTGGGACTAGCGGCGTCCACGTCGCCATGACCAACACGCTGAACACGCCCATCGAGGCGCTCGAGCTCGCCTATCCGATGCGCGCGCGGCGCTACGCCCTGCGTCCGGGCTCCGGCGGCGCCGGAGCGCATCGCGGCGGCAACGGCGTCGTGCGCGAGGTCGAAATGCTGGCGCCGGCGTCGGTGACCATCGTGGCCGAGCGTCGTCGAATCGGACCCTGGGGCCTGCGCGGCGGCAAGGCGGGCCGCCGCGGACGGGACCGGGTCCAGCGCCGTGGTCGCTGGCGCGACGTTCCCGGCAAGGGAACCCATGATCTGGAGGCGGGCGATCTGGTTCAGGTCGCCACGCCCGGTGGCGGCGGCTGGGGCGCTAGCGACGCCGATTGAACAGACGAAAGCCCCGCTCGTCCTCCGCGGCCGTCGGCGCGTCGGCGTCAAATCCGACTTCCAGCACCTCGCGGTAGACGGCGCCGGCCGGCGACAGGTCGCTCTCGAACAGCGATACCGCCGCCACCGTGTGGGCGCCCAGCGTCCCGAGGCGCGCGGCCTCGAAGCGACGCGCCACGCCCATCCGCGTCGACAGCGTCGCCTGCCGGCCGATCCGCGCCAGCGTGACGTGCGGACTGAACGGGCGAGCCCCCATGCGCAGGCCGATTGCCTGCATCTCGCGCGTGACGGCGGCCTGCAACTCGCGCACGGCATCCAGGTCGCCGTTGATCCCGACCCAGGCCACGCGCGGCTCGCCGCCCGTGGGAAACGTGCCGCCGCCGCCAAACCTGAGCACAAAGGGCGAGCGCCCACGCGTCGCGGCCTCCAGGCCCGACCGGATGCTGTCCGTGGAATGGGCCGGCACTTCGCCAAGAAACGCCAGGGTGAGATGCAGACTCTCGGCCGACATACAGCGCACGTCGCGCACATCGCCGACCAGCGATCGCGCACGTCGAGCCAGCTCGACCCGCAGGTCCTGCGGATATGAAATCGCGACAAACGCTCGCATAGGCTGCGAGTATAATTTCACGCCTCGGGTGGGCCCGATCGTCGGCTGCGCCCGCTGCAACGCTCGGGGCGCTCCCACGCGCGAGGTGTACGACCATGGCCGCGGCTGAAGGCGTCCTCATCAGCGACGGAACCGCGCCGCTGGACACCGCGCGCCGACAGGAATTGGGCGAGCAGCTCCGCGAGCGCATGCGTCGCGCCGACACCGGCGCCTCGGCATCCGCCATGGCCGCCGCCGACCTCGCCGTGGCCATCCATACCACGGTCCCCAAACCGGCGACGACGGTGTTTTGGGATGCCGGCGGCCACACCGATGCCTACCGGCACCTGCTCGGTCGCCCACCGTCGACCGCGGCCCCGCCGGCGCCGGGGCGCGCAGTATCCGCGGCCGTCGGCGCCGCCGTCGCGCGCATGTTGCAGCATGAGGCGACGTCAATCGTCGCGGTCATCGACGGGCAGGGCCTCAGCGCCGGCCTGGCATTCGAGGCGGTCAATCACGCCGGCCATCTGCAACTGCCGCTGGTGCTGGTGCTGGTTGACGCCCCGACCACCCGCACCCGCAGCGTCGGTGCGGTGTCGCGTCATCTCACCCGGCTGCGCGGCCACCCGCGCTATGCCGATGCCAAGGTCCTGATCGAGCAGGCGCTCAGCCGGATGCCCGCCGGCGGCCAGGCGGTCGAGGTCGCCCGGCGACTCAAGAACTCCATGCGCGAGTTGCTCATCCCAACGGAGATCTGGGAGGAGCTGCTCGGCTTCACTTATCTGGGACCCGTGGACGGAGCCAGCGCCGATGCCTTGGCGGAATCGCTGGCGCTGGCCTTGGAGGTGCGCCGGCCGGTGCTGCTGCACGTGGCGGCCGCCGCCGGCGCGGCCGTGCGGCGTCCCCGACCCGACGCCGACGCCAACGGCTCCGCCGCGGCGCGCGCGGCCTGGCTGGGGGCGGCGGCGACCGCCCTCGCAGACCTCGCGGAGGCCGACGAGCTGTGCGTGACCGTCAGCGCGGGCCCCACGGCCCGCGGGGCGTTGCACGCGGTGGCCGAGCGCGTGCCGGAGCGGTTCCTGGATGTCGAGCTCGGAGAGGCGCACGGCATGTCGCTGGCGGCGAGCCTGGCCCGTGAGGGTCTGCGACCGGTGGTGGCGCTCGCCGCATCGCGCACGCTGGCCACCATCGCCCCCCTGCTCGACGAAGCCACGCAATCCCATGCGCCGCTCACGATCCTGGCCTATCCGGACGCGGCGCCCGACACGGCGGTCGATGTGCTGTCGCGCCACGCCGTCCCGGGGCTCGACGTAGTCGTCCCCACGCAGCCGCAGGACCTGGAGGGCATTCTCGCGGCGGCGTTGGTCAGCCCGCGCTGGACCCTCATTCAGTTGCCCGCGTCCGTCACGCTGGAGTAACCGCTCGTCGGCGACGCGATGCACGGCGATCCCTCACCAATCATCGACGCCCACACCCACGTCGTGCCCCCGGAGGTCGCGGCCGATCGAGAGCGCTTCCTCGAAGCCGATCTCTGGTTTCGCCGCCTCTACACCAATCCCCGACGCACCCTGGCAAGCGCCGACGACGTAGCGCTGGAGATGGCCCGCTCCGGCGTCGACACCACCGTGGCCTTTGGCTTCGCCTGGCGCGATCCGAGCCTGTGCGTGCTCAACAACGACTACATCCTGGAGCAGGCCGCAGCGCACCCCGAGTCGCTGGTGCCCTATTGCGTGGTGGCGCCCTCCGACCTGGAGTTCAGCATTGTCGAGATGGAGCGCTGTCGCCGGCGGGGCGCCGTGGGCGTGGGCGAGCTGTTCCCGGAAGGCCAGGGCTGGAACCTGAACGACCGCGGCGCCCTGCGCGAGTTCATTGGCGCCGTGCGCGGACTTGAGCTGGTCCTCAACCTGCACGTCAGCGAGCCGGCCGGCCACGACTATCCCGGGAAGGATTCGACCACGCCGGCGGCCATCTGGCCGCTGATCGAAATGGCGGGCGGCGAGGTGCCCATCGTGCTCTCACACTGGGGCGGCGGCGCCGCGTTCTACGAGCTGATGCCGGAGGTGCGCGACCTCACCCGGCAGATCTACTACGACTCGGCGGCCAGCCACTTGCTGTACCTGCCGGCCGTGTTCGACGTGATGGCGCGGCTGGCGCCCGGACGAATTCTCTTCGGCAGCGATTTCCCGCTGATGACCCAGCGTCGGGCGTTGCGCCACGTGCGGGCGGCGGGACTCGACGACGAGACGATGGCGGCGTTGCTGGGCGGAAACGCGCGCAAGCTGGGTCTGGGCGGCGTCTCTAGATTGACATAACGGACGCGAGGCAAGTCCGCTAGCGCGCCAGCTCCCGTTCAATCTCGGCCGTCAGGCGCGCCAGGTGGGTCGGGTCGTAGCCCACCTCGGCCGCTTGCTCCACGAGTTGACGCGTCTGCTCCAGCCCGCCGCGGTGCTCGGCCGATCCGGGCTCCTCGCGCACGGCTACCTGCAGCGCGTCCCGCGCCTGAAGATAGAGTTGACGCCCCTGCTCCTCCGGCGACTCTTCCTGGACCCCGACGCCGAGCAGCCGCTTGGTCAGCGTGACCGCGGAAGCCGCGTCCGGGGCGTAGCCGTCGGCATTGATCTCATCGGCGTAGCGCTGCGTCACCGGCGCGCCGCCGATGATGCACTGCACCTGGTCGTCGAGCCCCGCCGCCTCGACGGCCTCGATCGTGCTGCGCATGTTCGTCATCGTCGTGGTCAGCAGCGCCGACATGCCCACGATGTGCGCGCCTTGGCTCAGGGCTTCCTGCACGTATTCGTCGGGGTGCGTGTCGATCCCCGTATCGGTGACGTCGAATCCGGCGCCTTCGAGCATCATCGCCACCAGGTTCTTGCCGATGTCGTGCAGGTCGCCGCGGACCGTACCGATGACCACTCGGCCCAGCGGCTCGATTCCCGATTCGGTCAGCAGCGGACGCAGGATGGCCATCCCCGTCTTCATCGCCCTGGCGGAAATCAGGACTTCGGGCACGTAGTACTGATTCGTGCGGAACAGCTCGCCCACGACGTCCATCCCGGGGATCATGCCGTCGTTGATGATCGCCCCGGGTGACACCTCGGCCTCGAGGCAGGCCTTGACCAGACGATCCACGCCCGGAGCGTCGCCCTTGATGATGCAGTCGCTTAATTCTTGGAATGCCTCGTCGGTGTCGATATCCGCCATTGCACGTCCTGGGTCGTGGGGGGAAGTCTTGCCGGCCCTCCGCCGCGTCCTCTTCCACGTTGCGCGTACGGACCCGGTCCAGCCGCGAGCGTACCATCACCACGACCGCCGCAACCGCCAATCGAGTCGCCCACTGTGTCACATCGCCGTGCCACGATGGGCTGCCCGACATTGGTAAAAAGGGGTCTCGTGCGCCGGTCTCAAGCGTCCGCCGTCGTGCTCGCCAGCGGCAGTCCGCACAAGCTGGCTGAGTTCCGGCGGCTGTTTCTCGGCTCGCCGGTCCGAACCGTGCCGCCATCCGACTTCGCTGGCCCACTAAGGGTTGACGAGACGGGCGCCACCTTCCTGCAAAACGCGCGGCTCAAGGCCGCGGCGTATGCCCGAGCCTGCCAGGCCTGGAGCCTGGCCGACGACTCGGGATTGGAAGTCGACGCGTTGGGAGGCGCGCCAGGCGTGCGGTCGGCGCGCTACGCCGGGCCCAACGCCAGCGACGACGCGCGCAACGCCAAGCTGCTGGCGGCCTTGGCCGATGTACCCGAGGCGCGGCGCACGGCGCGGTTTCGATGCGCGGTGGCGCTGGCGGCGCCGGACGGCTCGATCGTGTACACGGCCGTTCGCAGCTGCGAAGGCCGCATCGCGCACGCGCCGCGAGGCGGGCAAGGGTTCGGCTACGACCCGCTCTTCATCGTCGGCGCGGGAGATCGGACCATGGCGGAGCTGACGCCCGACGAAAAAAACCGCGTCAGCCATCGCGGTCTGGCAGCCCGCGCGGCGCGATGCTTTCTGGAAGCCCGACTGGCCACAACGCCGTCCAACTGACCGCCGCCGTCGCGCGGCGCGCGGCACCCCCTTTGCTACGCTCCGGCGCGGCAGCGATCCCCCACCGACACGTGCCACCCGACGCCCGCGCCGCCCTCGTCACCGCCGCCGGATCCCTCACCTCGCAAGCGATCGGACGTCGCCTCGCGCATGACGGAGCGTGCGTCGCGTTTGCCGACGCCGACCGCGATGCCGCATGCGCGGCCGCGGAGGCCATCTGCGCCGACGGCGGAGAGGCGGTGGGACTCGAGATGCATGCCCGGGACTGGACGTCGACCCAGCGCGCCGTGCAGGCAGCGCGAGATCGCTGGGCGCGGCTGGACGTGATGGTGAACCTGGTCGACGACTCGCCCGCGGCGCCCTTCTTGGCGCTGTCCGAAGACGACCTCACCGAGTCATTCGACGCCGCCCTGGTCGGTCTCATGCACGGCGTGCGGGCGGCTACGGAGCAGATGCGGGAGGCGGATGCTGGATGCATCGTGAACGTGTTCCCCCTCAGCCGTGACGACAACGTGCTTGGCGGCGCGATGGCCGGTGCGGCGGAAATGCTCACGCGCGCCGCGGGCGTCGAGCTCGCCCCGCTCGGAATCCGCGTCGCCGGGATCGTCGCCGCGAGCGTTCGCGAGGATCCGGCAGCCATCGCCGACGCGGTAGCGTTCGTGTCCTCGGCCGACGCCGGCTACGTCACCGGGTCGACCCTGGTGATCGCGGAAAGGCACACCCAGCAGTGGATCGCCCGGTAGCCATCGTCACCGGCGCCGCTCACGGCATCGGGCACTCGTGCGCCCTGCGCCTGGCCGATGACGGCTTCTACGTCGCGGCCACGGACATCGATCCCGTGGTGCATGCGCACGCCGCCGAGGGCCGGATCGAAACGCACGAGCTCGACGCCGCGGATATCGCCGCGGGCCGCGCGCTGGTCGACGATCTTTCCCAGCGGCTCGGCGGCGTGGATGCGCTCGTCAACAACGCGGGATTCACGGAGCGCCGGTCCATCGACGAGCTGGAATCCGCCGAATGGCGCCGCATGCTCGACGTGCACGTGCGTGGGCCGCTGTTCCTGATTCAGGCCGTCGCGCACGACCTGATTCGCAGGGGCGCCGCCGGCGCCATCGTCAACATGACCTCGATCCGCGCCATCGTGGCCGAGCCGGGCCAGTTGCACTATTGCGCGGCCAAGGGCGCCCTCCATGCCCTGGCGCCGGCGTTGGCCCCGGAGCTATGGCGGCACAACGTGCGGATTAACAACGTCTCGCCGGGCTTGGTTGCCACCCGCATGACGGCCAACGTGCGCGCCGACCCGGAGGCCGTGTCGCTGCGCCTGCCCCGCCTGCCCATGGGCCGCTACGCAAAACCGGCCGAAGTCGCGGCCTGTGTGGCGCATCTCCTCTCGCACAAAGCCCGGGCCATCTCCGGGCAGACGCTGGCGGCCGACGGCGGGTACCTGGCTGGCTAGGTCTCGTTCGGACCCGGCCGCGCCCATGCTCGATACTTGAGCATGCGTGTCTCCGATCGGCCGGCGTTTCGCCCTTCGCGCCGGCGCGGCCAAAACTTCCTGGTGGACCGCGGCATTCAGCGCCGCATCGCCCAGGCGGCCCAATTGCCGCCCGCTGCCGTGGTGCTGGAGATCGGCGCGGGCACCGGGTTGCTCACCGAAGCCCTGCGCCCGTTCGCCTCGCGGGTGATCGCGGTCGAGGTCGAGCGTGAGCTGACCGGGCAGTTGCGCGAGCGCTTCGTCGACGACGACTCGATCACCGTGGTCAATGCCGACGCGCTGGCGTTGGACATCGCCACCCTGGGCGTCTCCGACTATCACGTCGTCGCGAACCTGCCCTTCAGCGTCGGCACGCGGCTGCTGGTGGAGCTGCTGGAATCGCCGGCCCCGCCGCTCAGCCTCACGGTCCTGCTGCAACGCGACGTGGTCGAGCGCGCCTGCGCGTCCCCTGGCGAGATGCGGCTGCTGAGCGTGATCGTGCAGTCGCTGGCCGAGCCCCGGCGGCTTTTCGACATCCCGCCTGGCGCGTTCCGGCCCCGACCGAAGGTCACCTCCACGCTGCTGCGCCTGAAGCCGAGGCCGCTCGACGCTCCGGATCGCGACCGCATTTCCCGCCGCATCGCCGCCGCCCGCCGGGCATTCGGGCAGCCGCGCAAGCAGCTGGCCAATGCCCTGGGGGCGCCGGCCGGAATCGCCGCGGCGCTGCAGGGGCGCGGCATCGATCCCAAGCGGCGGCCCGAGACGCTCTCGCTCGAGGAATGGGACGCCGTGGCCAATGCGCGGGCATGCCTGGAAACGACCGTCACGACCGCGTCGCTTGCCACGTGAGCTGGCTGCGGCGCTTTCGACGCGACTCCACGAACGCCGGCCCGGCCTACGTGATCGTTGGCCTGGGGAATCCGGGACCGGAGTACGCGCGCACGCGGCACAACGCGGGCTTCGACGTGTGCGACCGGCTGGCCGACCGGCGGCGGGATTGGCGCCGCGCGCGCGATGCGCTCACCTGGCAAGGCGAGGTTGCCGGCATGTCCGTGACCCTCCTCAAGCCAAGAACCTACGTCAACGCCTCCGGATCGGCCGTGGGCCGTGCGCTGAATTCGGCCGGCCTCTCCGTCGACCGTCTCATCGTGGTGCAGGACGACCTCGACCTGGCGTTTGCGCGCGTGCGCCTGCGGCACGGCGGCTCGTCGGGCGGTCATCGCGGCATCGAGTCCATCCTGCAAGCCCTGGGCGGCGCTCAATTTCTGCGTGTGAAGATCGGGATCGGCCGCCCGCCGCCGGAAATGGACCCCGCCGCGTACGTCCTGCAACGATTCGCCGCCTCCGAGCGCGAGGCAATCGATGAAGCGTTCGACCGCGCGGCCGACGCGGTGCGGGCGCTCCTGACGCGACCGCTGGCCGACGTGATGCAAGAGGTGAACCAACAGCATGCGGCTGTCCGACCTCGCGGCTGAGTTCGCCGCCGAACCGACGCTGACCGCGGCGTTGGCGGCGGCGGGACAGCGGGACGACGCACTCACTGTCGAGTTGCGCGACGCCCTGAAACCCTTGTACGTCGCCTTGCTGGTCGAACGCCTCAGCCGACCGCTCATCATCGTGACCGCCGAGGAAGCGCGAGCCGGCGAGCTGGCGCATGACATCGGCATGTGGGCCGGCGACGTTCCGGTGCTCCACTTCCCCGACGTGGATCAACCGGCGTTCGCCATGCTTGCCATCAGTCACGAATTGCTGGCGCGCCGGGTGGCGGTCATGGGCCGGCTGGCCCACGCGAATAAGGGCGATCCCATCGTCGTGGTTGCCTCGGCGCGCGCCCTCATGCGCCGACTCATGCCGGTGGACGAGTTCCGGAGCAACTACCTCACGCTGGCGCCCGGCGCCGTCACCGACCTGGACGCATTGACCCGGCGACTGGTGAGCTTGGGCTACGAACCGACCCCGCTCGTCGAACGTCCGGGCGAGTTCGCCCACCGCGGCGGCATCGTGGACATCTTTGCGCCGGGCGCCGCGCTGCCGGTGCGGGTCGACTTCTTCGGCGACGAGATCGAATCCGTGCGCACCTTCGATCCCGACTCCCAACGCTCCCTGCGACCGGCGCCGGAGTTGATCATCACGCCCGCGACCGAGGTACCGATTTGGCTAGGCGATCGCGTCGCCGGGCGTCTGCGCAAGCTGCCGCTTGCCGACCTGCGTCCCGAGGATCGTCAGACCTGGAGCAGCCATCTCGATCGACTCGAAGGCGGCGAGTATTTCGACGACGCCGCCTTCTACACGACCAGCCTGCTGCCGGATGCCGTGTCGCTGCTCGACTACGCGCCGCAGGGGATGTGCGTCGTCGACGAGCTCGAGCAGCTGCGGCTGGCGTTGCGAGACACCGAGCGCACCGCGACCGAGAACCGCGAGCGCCTGGCGGCCAACGGCGAGCTTCCCGCGGACTTCGCCTCGCCGCTATTTCCCGCGTCAGCCATGGTGGAACGCGTGGAAGCGGCGCCGGTGCGCCTGACCTACGTGCCAAGTCTTCCCGGCGCCGCGGAAGGCCGGCGCGCGGTCGTCGAGAAATTTGGCCCCGTGCCGTCCTATGCGGGCCGACTGCGGCGCCTCTCCGACGACCTGGAGGCGTTGCGCCGCGACGGCCGCCGTGTCGTGATCGTGAGCTACCAGGGCCGCCGCCTGCAGCGCCTGCTGCTCGATCAGCACCTGCCAACGACCTCGCTGGAAGACCTGGAGCAACTGGACGCCTCGGGGGCTATCAGCGTGCTTGGCGGCACGCTTAGCGAGGGGCTGCGCCACGACGGTCTCGGTCTGACGTTGGTCACCGACGCCGAGGTGTTCGGCCGCCGCCGCGTGCGGCGCGGACGCCGATCACGGCGCGGCGCGGAGCGAACCTTCCTCGCCGACCTCCAGCCCGGAGACTTCGTGGTGCACGTCGACCACGGCGTGGCGCGCTTCAGCGGCATCGTGCAGCTGGAGGACACCGGCGGCGCGCGCGAGTACTTGCTGCTGCAGTACACGGGCGACGACCGCCTCTACGTGCCGGTGGACCAGGTCGCCCGCGTGCAAAAGTTCGTCGGCATGAGCGACGCCGAGCCCAAGCTCAGCCGCCTCAACACCGCCGACTGGCAGCGGGCCAAGCGGCGCGCGCGAAAGTCGGCGGAGTCGATCGCGGGAGAGTTGCTCGAAATCTACGCCGCGCGCGAGCTGGCCACCGGCATGGCGTTTGGCGCCGACTCGGCGGCCCAACGCGACTTCGAGGAGGCCTTCGCCTTCATCGAAACGCCGGATCAGCTCACGGCCATCGCCGACACCAAGACCGACATGGAACGCGAGCGCCCCATGGATCGCCTCGTGGCCGGCGATGTCGGCTACGGCAAGACCGAGGTGGCCCTGCGCGCGGCCTTCAAGGCCGCCATGGACGGGCGGCAGGTGGCCGTGCTGGTGCCGACCACGATCCTGGCGCAGCAGCACTTCGACACGTTCGTCTCGCGCCTCGCCGAGTTCCCGGTCAAGGTCGATTTGCTCAGCCGCTTCCGAAGCCGCCGGGAGCAGCTGGACGTCCTGGCCGGCCTGGCCTCGGGCGACGTTGACATCGTCATCGGCACCCATCGGCTCCTGCAGAGCGACGTGACCTTCGCCGATCTGGGCTTGATCGTGGTCGATGAAGAGCAGCGCTTCGGCGTCGCGCACAAAGAGCGGCTCAAGGCGCTGCGCAAGAACGTGGACGTGCTCACGCTCACCGCCACGCCCATCCCCCGCACGCTGCATATGGCGCTGGCGAGCCTGCGGGAGATCAGCGTCATCGAGTCCCCGCCCGAGCAGCGCCTCGCCGTCAAGACCTACGTCACGACCTACAACGACGACATCGTGCGGGACGCCGTCCGCTCCGAGCTAGGGCGCGGCGGCCAGGTGTACTTCCTGCACAACCGCGTGCAAACGATCTACACCTGGCAACGCCGGCTGCAGGAGTTGCTGCCAGACGTCGAGATGCTGGTGGCCCACGGGCAGATGCCGCCGGCCGAGCTCGAGGAGGTGATGTACCGCTTTGCTCGTGGCGACGCCCAGGTGCTGGTGGCGACCGCCATCATCGAGAACGGCCTCGACATACCCAACGTCAACACCATCATCGTCAACGACGCGTGGCAGTTCGGCCTGGCGCAGCTCTATCAGCTGCGCGGCCGCGTGGGCCGGGCCGCGGCCCAGGCCTATGCCTACTTCATGTATCAGAAGGGGCACACCCTCACCGAGCAGGCCCAAAAGCGCCTCCAGACGATCCTGGAGGCGTCGGATCTTGGCGCCGGCTTCCGCATCGCCATGCGCGACCTCGAGATTCGAGGAGCGGGCAACCTGCTCGGAGCCGAGCAGCACGGCCACATGAGCGCCGTTGGATTCGACCTCTATTCGCGCATGCTGGCGGACGCCGTGGACCGGCTGCGGGGCGTGGCGCCCGAGCCCGAGCTGCCGTCCGCGGTGGTGGACCTTCCGCTGGACGCGTATCTTCCCGACGACTACATGGGGTCCTACGCCACGAAGGTGCGCGAATACCAGCGACTGGCGCGGCTGCGGGGGATCGACGAGGTCGAAGCGGCAATTGCCGACATCCGCGATCGGTTTGGCGCGCTGCCCGAGCCCGTGGACAATCTGGCGTATCTGCTGCGGATCAAGGCGCGGGCGCAAGCGCTAGGCTTCTCTGCCGTCACGACCTACGCGCGAGAACTCATCATCAAGGCGCCACCGGAGTTCGCACCGAGCCCAACGGTGATGCTCAAGGCGGGCGGCTGGGGCGTCAAGCGCGGACAGGCCGGACTCGTGTGGCCGGATTTCGCCCGCGATGCAGAATGGCAAGCCAAATTGATGCGCTTGCTCGACGACCTCGTACGCTGGGACGCGCTCGCGCCGGCGTC
>JAPOXD010000024.1 GCA_026707285.1 Chloroflexota bacterium
GCGTCCCATGGCAGCACCTTTGCCAGGTGTTGCACTTCGTTTGTGAATCTAGGGAGTCCACCCATAGGAATGCTCTGAAAAACCCACCGATTCGACTCCGATCCATTCGCCCTGAGCGAAGTCGAAGGGCCGTTCATGGTTCGACAGGCGCACCACGAACGGATTGGCGCGCGGTTTAGGGGTTTCTTCAGAGGTTCCCTGGTTGCCAACCGACGTTCCAAGGGCGTCCGCTGGCCCAAGGCCCCTCGCAGCCCGAGACGTGAAGTGATCCGACTTCCGGATTAGAGCCCGGGTTGCATTGCCACGCGCCGCCCATCTACCGTTCCCACGGTTGGCTCACGCCTCGATTGTCAGGAGTGCTCCGTGGCGGTGATGCGCGGGCGGTTTGCGGTCGTCGAGGCGCTGCGCGCCGAGGGCGTCCGCTACGTCTTCGGCAATCCCGGCACCACCGAGAGCCCGCTGATGGACGCGCTGGACCGCGCGCCCGACCTCAAGTACATCCTCGCCGCGCAGGAAGGCGTCGCCATGGGCATGGCGGACGGATATGCCCGGGCCTCGGGTGAGGTCCCCTTCGTCAACCTGCACATCGACACCGGTCTCTCGAACGGTCTCAGCCTGCTCTTCAACGCCTACGCCGGCGGCACGCCGCTGGTGCTTTCGTCGGTGAACGCCAGCCTGTCCAAGATGGCCGACTACCGCACCGACCTGGCGGGGCTCACCGCGCAGTTCACCAAGTGGGGCGCCGAGGTCACGCACGCGGACCAGATTCCGTCGGTCATGCGCCGCGCCTTCGCCGAGGCCCGCACGCCGCCCACGGGCCCCACGTTCGTCGGCTTCGCGCCGGAGTCGCTCGATAGCGAAGCCGAGATTTCGATTGCGCCTCGCAGCGACACCTTCGTCCGGGCGGGACCCGACCCCCGCGCCGTCGAAACCGCGGCGGCGGCCCTCGCCGACGCCCAGCGTCCTCTCATGGTCGTCGGCGACCGCGTGTCGCAGTTCGATGCCGTCGATGCCGCCGTCGCCGTGGCCGAGCGGCTGGGCGCACGCGTCTACGGTGCCGGATACGCCGAAATGACGTTCCCCACCGGCCATCCGCAGTGGATCGGCCAGCTGCCGCCCTATGCCCGGCTCTATCCCGAACAGCTGCGCGCGGCCGACGTGGTGCTCGCCGTCGGGTGCAAGGTCTTTCACGACTTCTTCGACCTGCCCACGAACGTGCTCGCGCCCGATGCCACTCTCATCCACATGGACTGCAACGCCAGCGAGATCAACCGCTCCCAGCCCACCGACCTGGGCATCCTGTGCGATCCGCGCGCCGGGCTGGAGGCGCTGGCCGAGGCGCTCGACGCGGCCTTCGACCCTGCGCGACGCGAGGCGGCTCGGGAACGCGCCGGAAGCATTGGGGCCGAGACGGCGGCCAGACGCGCCGCCACGCTAGCGTCACTACGCGAGTGCCGGACGAGCCGCCCCATGCCGCCGCTGCGCATGATGCACGAGCTGGCGCAGGCGGCCCCCGCGGACACCGTGATCGTCGACGACTCGATCAGCGCGCGTCCGATTCTCCACGAGGCCTTCGAGTTCAGCCGCCCAGGCAGCATGCACTCCGAGCGCGCCGGCGGCGCCATCGGCTGGGGCATGGGCGCGGCGCTCGGCGTGAAGCTCGCCGAGCCGGACCGCCCGGTGCTGGGCGTCATCGGGGACGGCAGCGCCATGCTCTCGGCCCAGGCCCTCTGGACGGCCAGCGCCTACGAGATCCCCGCGGTCTACGCCATCTGCAACAACGGTGGATATCGCGTGCTGAAGGTGAATCTGCACGCCTATTTCGAAGAAGTGCTGGGCGAGCCGGACCGCCCGACGAGCTATCTCGGGATGGACCTGCCGCAGGAATTCGACCTGGGTGCCATCGCCAAGGCCATGGGTGTGGCCTCCGAGCGAATTGAAGACCCCGAGCGCATTGGACCGGCATTCCAGCGCGCGCTCGACTCCGGTAAGCCGGCGCTGCTGGACGTCATCATCGACGGCGCGTTGTAGCCGCCTCCACGTCCGGAGCCAGCACGACCTTGCCGATGGTTTCGCGCGCCTCGATCATGCGGTGCGCCTCCGACGCCTGCTCCAGCGGCAACACGGCCGCCACCACCGGACGCAGCGCGCCCGCCGCGGCCAGCCGCAGCAGGTCTTCCATGATCTCGGGAGCGTGGGCGGCGGCGTTGCTCGCGCCGCCCCAGCCAATCAGCCTGATGTTCTTGGTCCAGAAGGGGTAGAAGTCCACCTTCCCCACGCCGCTGAAGCTGTTGGATCCGAAGCTCACCATGCGCCCGCCCTCGACCAGGCACTCCAGGCTGCGGGTGAACACGTCGCCGCCCACTGACTCCCACACCACGTCGACGCCGCGCCCGTCCGTGGCCGCCAGCACCGCCGGCACGAAGTCCTCCGCGCGGTAGTCGATGACCACGTCGGCGCCCAACTCGCGCACCAGCGCCACCTTCGCCGCTCCGCCCGCCGTGGCGATCACCCGCGCGCCGAACGACTTGGCCAGCTGCACCGCCAGGACGCCGGTTCCACCCGCCGCGGCGTGGATCAGCACCGTCTCACCGGCTGACAATCCGGCGGCCACGCGCAGCGTGTGATAGGCCACCGGCGCGTAGTTGAAGGCGGCGGCCTCGGCCGGCGTGAAGCCCTCGGGTACGGCCGTCGGGCCGACCGCACCCTCCACGCTGGGCCTCAGCGCCGATGCGTCCACCAGCCCATATTCGACGTAGGAGCCGGGACGCAGGCCGCCGAAGAGATGCCGCGACCCGAGCGCCACGTCCGGTGCCTCGGACCCCAGCGCCACCACCTCGCCGCACACCGTGCCGCCGCGCACGTAGGGCGGGGCCGTGAGGCCATAGCCGGGCTCCCGCGCCGAGCCGATGCGACCGCTGCCGCCCCGCCGAATGTGCAGTTGGACGTAGTCAACCGACACCGCCAGCACTCGCAGCAGCACCTCGGTCGGTCCGGGCTGCGGGACGGGCAATTGGGCGGGCTCCAGGACGTCCGGCGGTCCAAAGGTGTGATGCACCACCGCGCGCATCTGGCTGGGCAACGGCACGGCCACTACCTAGGGATTGGCCACGCGTCGGCGGGGCGTCCGTTCGGCCCAATGTGTCGGCGGGGGCACGATGGGCCTACCATTGGCTGCATTGGTCTCCAGGGTGAACCGCTATCGACACTTCGGATGCCAACCCGCCGCGCGTGCTCGTGGTTGACGATGAGGCCAGTCTCCGCGCGGCCCTGACCTACAACCTACGCCGGGAGCACTACGCTGTCGAGACGGCCAGTGACGGGGAAGAAGCGTTGGACTTGGCCCTCACATCCGACCCCGATTTGATCATCCTGGACCTCATGTTGCCGGGCATGGATGGCCTCGATGTCTGCCGGCAGATTCGTCGCCGCAGCTCGGTGCCCATTCTCATGCTCACGGCCAGAGACGATGAGATCGATCGCGTCGTCGGCCTCGAGATCGGCGCCGACGACTATCTGACCAAACCCTTCTCGATGCGCGAGCTCATCGCGCGCACCCGCGCCATGCTGCGGCGTCGGCAGTTGCTTCGGGCCGAAGTTGCCGCGTCACAGCAGGACGCCAACGTAATCGAGGCAGCCGGCGTTCGGCTCTCGATTCCCGACCGCAGCGTTGAGGTCGACGGCCATCCGGTGCAGCTCAAGCCCAAGGAGTTCGAGCTGCTCGCCTTTCTTATGCGCCACGCCGGCCACGTCTTTTCGGCCGAGCGGCTCATCGAGCGCGTCTGGGGCTACGCGCCGACCAGCGACACGCGCACCGTGGCGGTTCACGTTCGCAGCCTGCGCACCCGCATCGAGGATGATCCCTCGAACCCGCGTCGGATTCAGACGCTTCGCGGCGTCGGCTACAGGTTCGTCCCCTAGGAGAAGTCGGCATGGGGCTCCGCGCGCGGCTCGTGCTCGCCGGCGTGAGCGGTGTGCTCGCCGGCGTGGTGACGGTGTGGATTGCGCTGGCCGCCGGCGGCGAGACGCCATCCGGCCTCGGGGCGTGGGGCGCGGCGGGTCTTGCCATCGGCTTCGGAGTCACCGCGGCGCTCACGCTGCTCGCCATGCGTGTGCCCCTGCGCACCATTGCCGCCGTGCGGGTTGGGCTCGCCCGTGCGACCGGTGGGGAGGCCGCGCCGATCGTTCCTGCGGAAGGGGCCGGGACCGCCGAGTTGGCCCGGATGTTCAACGAGGCCGCGCTCCTCCTCGACATCCGGCTTCGGGCCATTCGGCAGAGTCACGCGCAACTGAAGGCGGTTCTCAGCGCCATGACCGACGGCGTCGTCATCGTCGACGAGGAGGAGGCCGTGGCGCTCATGAATCCGGCGGCCGGTTCGCTGCTCGACGTAGACGCCGAGAACGCGCCGGGGCGTTCGCTGCCCGACGCCCTGCGCGACCACGAGCTTGTGGCGGTCTGCCAGCGTGCCCGCACTGCCGACGACACCGTGAGCGAGTCGCTGGTCGCGGTCGGACCGCACGGGCGATCCGTCCAAGTCCTCGCCACTCCCATCCGGCTGGGCGACATGCGGCACATCGTCCTCGTGCTGCACGACCTCACGGAGGTCAGGGCCACGGCGGCGGCGCGGCGCGACTTTGTGGCCAACGTTTCTCACGAGCTGCGCACGCCGGTCACGTCGCTCCGGGCCCTGGTCGAGTCGCTGCAGGCCGGCGCGGCGGACGACCCGGAGCTGCGCACGGACTTTCTGCGACGCATCGATGGTGAGATCGATCGGCTGGCCGCCATGACCGCGGAGCTGCTCGATCTTGCCGCTGCCGAGGCCGGTCGCATGTCCCGGCAGTTCGAGCGGATCAACCTGGGCGACTTGGTCAGGCAGTCCGCCGAGCGATTGCGCCCCCAGGCCGAGCGCGGCGGCGTCATGCTCGACATCGACTCTTCCCCGACGTTGCTCACCGTCAGCGCCGACCCGGAGCAAACCGACCGCATGGTGGTCAATCTCCTGCACAACGCCATCAAGTTCACGCCGCCGGGCGGACTCGTGCGCGTGAGCGTCCGGGCGGAAGACGGCGACGCGGTCGTCCGCGTGCAGGACTCCGGCGTCGGGATCGAGCCCGAGGAGCTTCCCCGCGTCTTCGAGCGCTTCTACAAGATCGATCCGTCGCGCGCCGGTGAGGGCGCTGGGCTCGGGCTGGCCATCGCCAAGCACACGGCCCTGCAGCACGGCGGCCGCATCTGGGCCGAGTCCGACGGTCCGGACCGGGGTTCGGTCTTTGCCGTGGCGCTGCCGGTCGCTGACGAGAATTAAGCGAACGCTTAGCTCGCGTTTAGTCCCCGTTTAGAGTTCGAAGGCGTCGCTTTAGGTCAGCTTCCTACCGTTGTCGCTGCGGTCGACAACGAGCCGCGCGAGTCCCACGAGCGGGAGGTACGAGTGGCCAGGCTGACGCGACGGCAGGCAATCCGAGTAATCGGAGCTGGAATGCTCGGTGCGGGCGCCGCGGGAGTTCTCGCCGCCTGCGGCGAGCCGGACCCGGCGACCCAGGAAGTCGAGAAGATCGCAGCCAAGGAAGTCGTCGCCGCAAATATCGTTACGGTTGCCGCGCCGGCGGGCCCGATGACCGGGATGATTCTGGCGGACGGGTCGAGCACCGTGGGTCCGGTGACGCAGGCCGTGGCTGAAGAGTTCCGCAGCCAGTTTCCCGACGTTCGGGTGCCGGTTGGCGTGTCCGGCAGCGGCGCGGGCTTCAAGAAATTCTGCGTGGGCGAGACGGACATCTCCAACGCCTCGCGGCCCATCAAGGCGTCGGAGATCGAAACGTGCCAGTCAAACGGCATCGAATTTGTGGAAGTGCCGGTGGCCTTCGACGGGCTGGCGGTGTTGGCGAACCCGGCCAATGACTTCGTGGACTGCTTGACGGTGGACGAGCTGCGGAAGATCTGGGAGCCGGCCGCCGAGGACACGGTCACCAGCTGGGCGCAGGTGCGCGACGGCTTTCCAGACGAGCCGCTGATCCTCTACGGACCGGGCGTGGACTCGGGAACCTACGACTACTTCACCGATGCGGTCGTGGGAGAGGAAGGCGCGAGCCGGGGCGACTTTACGCCGAGTGAAGACGACAACGTGCTGGTGCAAGGGATTGCGGGCGACCGCAGCGCGACCGGGTTCTTTGGCCTGGCGTACTACGCGGCCAACAAGGACAAGCTGAAGCTGGTGTCGGTGGACGGCGGCGACGGCTGCGTGGCGCCGTCGCCGGAGACCGTGAACACGGGCGCCTATCAGCCGCTGTCGCGGCCGCTGTTCATCTATATTTCGGTGCCGGCGGCGGAGCGGCCCGAAGTGCAGACGTTCATCGAGTTCTACATGAAGAACGCGGGCGCACTGGCCGGCGACGTGGGCTACGTGGAGCTGCCGCCGAACATCTACGACCTGGCCCTGGCGCGGTTCAACAACCGCGTCACGGGATCGATCTTCGAGGGCGAAGGCGCCAAGGTCGGCGTGTCGCTCGAAGACCTGCTGAGCTAACTCCAATTCCCCGAGCGTTGCAGAACCTCCCCACTCTGCTCGCAGCGCGCCGGCTCCCGCACCTTCGCGGGTGGGGGAGCCGGCCAACCGAGGATTCGGCGCGTCGGTGAGCAACAAGCTGTCCCGTATGCTTGGCGCGCGCCTCACCGGCGGACACCCGTCGCACCAGACGTGAACAGCTCTACGGGCGCTCCTCAAGTCCGCTCCCAATTCGCGCCTCGGCGCCGCCGCGCGCTGATCGAACGCGGCATCCATAGCGTGCTGTTTCTCTGCGCCGCGGTGTCGATTCTCACCACCGCCGGCATCATCTTCACGCTGCTCGGCGAGACGCTGGCGTTCTTCCGCGAGATCCCGATCGTCGACTTCCTCACCGGAACGCGGTGGACGCCGCTATTCGTTTCACAGTCATTTGGCGTCCTGCCGTTGGTCAACGGCACGCTGGTCGTGGCGTTGGTCGCCGTCGTCGTAGCCGTTCCGATCGGGCTGATGAGCGCCATTTTCCTCAGCGAATACGCGCCCGCGCGCGTGCGCGCCGCCATCAAGCCGATTCTGGAAGTCTTGGCTGGCATTCCAACGGTCGTCTACGGATACTTCGCGCTGCTCTTCGTCACACCGATCTTGCGGGAGATATTTCCGCAGACGCAGGTCTTCAACGTGCTCAGCGCGGGCATTGTCATGGGGTTCATGATCCTGCCGATGATGGCCTCAATCAGCGAGGACGCCTTGCGCGTCGTTCCCCGCGCCTTGCGTGAAGGCGCGTTTGCCCTCGGCGCCACGAAGTTTCAAGTGACGACTCGAGTAGTCGTGCCGGCGGCGCTGTCCGGAATCCTCGCCGCGATCATCCTGTCGGTGTCGCGGGCCATTGGCGAAACGATGATCGTGTCGATCGCCGCCGGGCTGCAGCCCAAGGTCGGCTTCGACCTGCTCTCCTCGATGGAGACGATGACCGCCTATATCGTGCAAGTCAGCCTGGGCGACACCCCGCAGGACACCATCGAATACCGCACGCTCTTTGCCGTGGGCACGCTCTTGTTCCTCATGACGTTCGTGATGAACATCCTCAGCGACTGGATCGTGCGCCGCTATCGCGAGGTGTACGAGTGACGCAGGACGCGGCGACGCGCTGGCGCCCGCGCATCCGGCAGCGCAACACGATAGGACGTGGCTTTGCCCTGCTGACCATCGTGTCCACGTTGCTCGGCATCGCCGTGCTCGTGGCGTTGCTGGTTGACGTGTTTGGCGATGGCGGCGCACAAGTCGACGGCCACTTCCTGTCGAGCTACCCGTCGCGATTCCCCGAGGACGCCGGGCTGCGATCTGCCCTCCTGGGCACGCTGTGGCTGCTGGTGCTGACGGCCATCATCGCCTTCCCGCTTGGCGTCGGCGCAGCCGTCTATCTCGAGGAATACGCGCCCAACAATTGGCTGACGCGGTTTATCCAGCTCAACATCGCCAACCTCGCCGGAGTTCCGTCGGTCGTCTACGGGCTGCTCGGCCTGGGTCTGTTTGTGCGCTGGTTCGCGCTGGGCCGCAGTCTTTTGGCAGGAGCCATGACGATGGCGCTCTTGATCCTGCCGCTCATCATCGTCGCCTCGCGCGAGGCTATCCGAGCCGTGCCGGACAGCCAGCGCGAAGCGTCGTATGCCCTGGGCGCCACCAAGTGGCAGACGGTATTCCGGACGGTGTTGCCGGCGGCGGGCGGCGGCATTCTCACCGGGACGATCCTGGCGTTGGCGCGTGCCATCGGCGAGACCGCCCCCTTGATTACGATTGGGGCGCTGACCTATATCGCGTTCGATCCATCCGGCCCGATGGACCTCTTCACCGTCCTCCCAATTCAGATCTTCAATTGGGTCTCGTTGCCCCAGGAGGGATTCAGCGACCTGGCCGCCGGGGGAATCGTGATTCTGCTCATTGTGTTGTTGGTCGCGAACTCGATCGCGCTCTTCGTCCGATTCCGACTACAGCGGAGGTTTGACTGATGGGGACCAGGACACCGGGAACCCGCAAGCCCGAGGTCGAGGTGGCTCCGTCGGCGAACGATGGCGTCCAGGCGAACGGCCCCGCAACGGCCGATGCCCTGGTCACCGAGAACCTGAAGTTCTGGTACGGCGACACCATGGCGCTCTCGGGCATTTCCCTCAATATTCCGCAGCACGAGGTGATGGCCATCATCGGCCCGTCCGGGTGCGGCAAGAGCACCTATCTGCGCTGCCTCAACCGCATGAACGACCTCATTTCGAGCGCTCGCGTCGAGGGCCGGGTCATTTTCGACGGCGAAGACATCTACGCCCGCAACGTCGATCCAGTGCAGATGCGGCGCCGCATCGGCATGGTGTTTCAGAAGCCGAACCCCTTCCCCAAGTCCATCTACGACAACGTCGCCTACGGACCCAAGGTCAACGGCTACCGCGGCTCGATGGACGATCTCGTCGAGCATTCGCTGCGGCAGGCGGCGCTCTGGGACGAGGTGAAGGACATTCTCAAGCGGAGCGGTCTCGAGCTCTCCGGCGGGCAGCAGCAGCGGCTCTGCATCGCGCGGGCGCTGGCGGTCGAGCCGGACGTGATCCTCATGGACGAACCGTGTTCGGCGCTCGACCCCATCGCCACCACCCGCATCGAGGACCTCATCCGCGAGCTGCGCGAGAACTACACCATCGTGATCGTCACCCACAACATGCAGCAGGCCGCCCGCGTCTCCGACCGCACCGCGTTTTTCATGCTCGACGAGGAAGGCGCCGGCTCGCTTGTCGAGGTCGACGAAACCCAGCGGCTCTTTACCACACCGTCCGACCAGCGCACCGAGGACTACATCACCGGTCGATTCGGCTAGGGAGGAAGGCGCTCATGCCGCGCCAGGAATACGTCCAGCGTCTGAATGAACTCCAAGACGAGATCCTGCTCGTCGGGTCGATGGTCGACAAGGCGGTCCAGCGCGCCCTGGAAGCCCTGCGGAATCGCGACGCCGCCGAGGCCCAGGCGGTGATTGACGCCGACGACGAGATCGATGCGCGCCAGATCCAGCTCGAAGAGCACGCCATCGACATCATGGCCACGCAGCAGCCGATGGCCAGCGACCTGCGCCAGCTCGTCACGGTCCTCCACGTGGCCGACGAGCTGGAGCGCATCGGCGACTACGCGGAAGGCATCGCCAAGATCACGCTAATCATGGGCGAGCAGCCGCCCATCAAGCCCCTGATCGACATCCCGCGAATGTCGGAGATCGCCCGGGAGATGCTGCGCGGCAGCCTCGACGCGCTGGTGGCCCGCGATATCGAAGCGGCGTCGGCCGTGTGGCAGCGCGACGATGAGGTCGACGATCTGTACGAGCAGGTCTATCGCGAGCTCGTCACCTACATGATCGAGGATCCGAAGAAGATCGAGCGCGCGACCTATCTGATCTGGGTGGCGCACAACATCGAGCGCATCGCCGACCGCGCCACGAACATCGCCGAGCGCGTGATCTTCGTCAGCACGGGCGAGATTCCCACGCGACAGGAGTGGTGGGACAAGCGCCTCACCGAGCGCGGCAACGGCGCCGACGGCGGGTTTCCGCCGGTCGGGGTCTAGCGGGCGGCGCGACGCCACGGCTGCCCCGCGGGTACTGTTCGTCTGCCGGCGCAGCGGCTCTCCGTCATTCCCGCGGAGGCGGGAATCCACCCCTCATTGAATCTGGGGGCGAAAGGGATGCGCCCGGTCATCCCCAGGCCCCGGCCGGATTTTGCAAGGGTCTCCGAAGGCGGGATTCTATGAATCCCCGGATACGCTTCCGGACCGGACACTCTCCAACCCGCGAACCATGATGACGATTCTGCTCTGGCTTGGCGCAGCGCTCGCCCTAGTCGCCCTTGGCGCCTGGCTCGTGCTGCTTCTGGCGCGCGGCGGCTTCTGGCGCACCGACGTTCGCCTGCCGGCCATTGATGCCGCCGCCTCGCCGTCCGAGTGGCCGGCGCTCGCCGTCGTCGTGCCGGCTCGGAACGAGAGCGAGGTGCTGCCCCGCACGCTACCGGCGTTGCTGGCGCAGGACTATCCCGGTGAGCTGCACGTCTATCTGGTCGACGACGAAAGCGACGACGCCACCACCGAGACTGCCCGAGCAATCGCCGGGGACGTCCGCGCCGCCGATCGCCTGACGGTCATCCGCAACCAGCCGCGGCCGCCCGGATGGATGGGCAAGACCTGGGCCATGCACGCAGGGGTGAGGGCCGCCTCAAACGGCAATCCCGACTTGGTCCTCCTCACCGATGCCGACATCCGGCACCCGCCGGACTCAGCCAGGACCCTGGTGGCCGCGGCGATTCACCACGACCTTGACTTGGTCTCGCAGATGGCGATGCTCCGCGTCGCTTCCCTCTGGGACCACCTGCTCATTCCGGCATTCGTCATGTTCTTCGGCATGATCTACCCCTTCCGCTGGTCCAACGATCCAGGGAACGGCGCCGCGGCCGCGGCGGGCGGCTGCATGCTCGTCCGAGCCGGCGCTCTTGCGCGCGCCGGGGGCATCGAGTCAATTGCCGGAGCCGTCATCGACGACTGCGCCCTGGCCCGCCGCATCAAGGACCACGGTCGGCCGCGTGGCGGAAGGACCTGGCTGGGGCTCTCGCGCCAGGTACGCAGCGTGCGTCGGTACGGGGGACTCAGCGAAATCTGGTCCATGGTCACGCGCTCGGCGTACGCCCAGTTGGACTTCACCGCCTGGCGCCTGGCCGGAACGGTGGCGGGTCTGCTGCTGGTGTTCGTGTGGCCGCCGGTCGCCACGATCCTCGGAGTGATTGCTGTCGCCGGCGCAAAGCCCATCGCCCCATCCGCGCTGCTCCTGGCGTCCGGCCTGGCGGCGTGGGCGTTCATGGCCGCATCGCTGGTCCCAATGCTGCGCTGGTATCGATCCCCCGCAATCCTCGCGCTCTCGCTGCCCATCACTGCCGCCCTCTACACGGCCATGACGCTGGATTCGGCTCGGCTCCACTGGTCGGGCCTGGGCGGCCGCTGGCGCGGGCGTCGCCTGGGCGGAGGCTAGAATCTAGCGACCGACGCCGGAGAGGGCCGCATCGTCAAACTCGGCTACAGCACCTGGGGCATGGCCGACGTCCCGATCGAAGTCGCCGTGCCGCGCCTGGCGCGGATGGGCTACACCGGGCTCGAGCTCACCATCCTGCCGGGCTACACCACGGCCCTCGAACTCCTGGACGACGCCGCCCGCCAACGCATCCCCGCCTTGCTGCGTGAGCACGGCATGACGCTCTCGGCGCTTGCCGCGCACTCGCGGCTACTGGACCCCCAGGAATACATGACCAGCACCACGCGTATGCGCGCGGCCGTGGACCTGGCCGTCGCGCTCGAGCCCGACGACCCGCCGCCAATCAACACACTGCCCGGCGGCGCCCCTGGCGAATGGGATGCCGTGCGCCATCGCGTGGTGGACGAGTACGCGCGTCTCGGAGAACACGCCGCGCCCCACGGCGTGTCGCTGGCCATCGAGCCGCACGTGGGCGCGGCCCTCAGCCGGCCGGAGCAGGCGCTCTGGCTGGTCGAGCAGATCGGCCTGCGCAACGTGGGTCTCAACCTTGACTACAGCCACTTCCAGGCCATTGGCATGAGCGTGGCCGAGGCCGTGCCTCCGCTCGCGCCGCATACGCTGCACACGCATATCAAGGGCGTAAAGGGCCGCTGGCCCGAGCACGCCTTCCTCACACCCGGCGAGGACGACTTCGATCACGCCACGTACCTGCGGACGATGCACGAGTGCGGCTATCGCGGCTATGAGACGGTCGAAATCTCGAAGATGGTCGTTGCCCGACCCGACTATGAGCCGTTTGCGCACGCGCAGCTTGCCTATGACACCCTTGCCGACGCGGCGCGTCGGGCTGGCATCGGCTAGCCGCCCTTGGGTGTTTTCGCCCTCGCAAGGCCGCGGCGCTAGCGCAGGCGGGATCGGCATGGTCCGGTCGAGTGTGAAACGGAGGGTCCGGTGCTAAGGGCTGGACCCATGGCCGCGGTCACGATCCTGGTGCTGATGGTGACGGCGGTGGTCGTGCTCACGCTGCTCCCGGCGGCCGCCGGCCAGGCTCCACCCGCAAGCCCGCCGCAAATTCTGCCCCAGGCGCCCGACGAGGCCGATACCCCGGATGAGTTTGACGTCCCGATCGCGCCGGTCAAGCCAATTCCGGCCTTCGAGCGTGCGCCCATCGGCATGGGCGTGTCGTTTGCCCTGCTGCTGTATTTGATCGACGCGGACGGTCTGCTCAGTGCCTTGGAGCCGGCGGTGACCTACTTCGACTACGAGGCGGGCCGTGCGGCCCGCGGCGACGTCAGCGCGCTGCGAGTCATTGCCACGGCCGGCGCCACCGGCGAGGTGTTCTCCAAGGCCAACACCACCTTCATGGAGTTTCGGCTGCCGCGCAGCGGGGTGTTCTACAACCGCTGGCTGCGCGATCTGCTGGCCGAGGGGCGGGACGCCCAGGCCGCGCTGATCGAGCGCCAGTTGACCGATGGTTTCGACCAAGAGCCGACAGGCGATACCTACACCGAGCTGGCCGCCATGTTTCGCACGGCCTCTCGTTTTCGCAACGACCTGGCGGCGCGACCCTAGCCTCCTGCTCGCGCAGACCGCCCGCCCGTGGTTTCATACCGCAACGATCCAGCGCGCGAGACTCGGAAATGAAGCGATCGGCCAAGCCCGAAGGCAAGTTCAACGTCGTCATCGAAGAGGTCCCGATTCCCGAACCGGGACCGGAACAAGTGCGGATTCGATCCGTCACCAGTCTCATCAGCCGCGGCTCGGAGATCGGCGCGCGCTATACGCGTGAGCACGCCGTGAATCCGGAGTCCATGGGCTATTCGCTCGCCGGGGTCGTGGATGCCGTCGGGGCCGAGGTCACGCACCTGCGACCCGGCGACCGCGTGGTATCGCTCGCCCCTCACGCCGAATACGTCGTGCGCGACGCGGTGTACGCCAGGCCCGACGCGCAGAATCAGGTCTACCCGATCGCGGACGGCGTGAGCTTCGAGCAGGCGACCTACTGGCCGCTGCTCGCCGGAGGCGTGACGTGGGTGGACATCGAGGGGTTGGCCCGCGACGACCTCGTCGTGGTAGTCGGCCAGGGGCTCGTCGGCAGCTTGATCATGCAGGTGCAGAAGCTCAACGGCACCGGCACGATCGTGGCCATCGACACGCTGGACCTGCGCTGCGAGATGGCGGCCAAGCTGGGCGCCGATGTCGTGATCAATGCCGCCAGGGAGGACGCGGTGGCGGCGGTCCGGCGCCTGTCGAACGGCGTGGGCGCCGACACGGTGGTCTATGCCGTCGGCGGCTCGGCCGGGCCGAAGGCGTTTGGACCGGCCATGGACATGGTCGCCCGCGGCGGCACGCTGCACCTGGTCGGGCTCTACGAGGACCAGCCGCTGCCCCTCACCTCGGGCGCGGCGCAAGGCCGGCGAATCATCGGCGGCTACTACCGGCGCGGCCCCGACGCGGCGTCGGCGCGACGCGGCATGGATCTGCTCGCATCCGGCCAGGTCGCACCCGAGCGTATGACCACCCACCGCTATCCGTTCGAGCAAGTCGCCGACGCGTTCGATCTGCTCTACAACCGGATCGGCGAAACCCTGGGCGTGGTGTTGGAGTTCGACTTTAGGGGGTAACGCCAACACGCGCCGCCCCCTCCGTCGTTCCCGCGAAGGCGGGAACCTACCCCTACGTCACCTCCACGCTGGCCAGGACCAAAGATTGACGCACCGGAGTGACGGCGCGGTGGATTCCCGCCTCCGCGGGAATGACGAGAATCTACGCACCGTTCTCGAAGGGCCCGTGACTTGGCTGCTGCGCTCGCGTGCCTTCGTAGACTGTGGCAACCAAACGCCCGCGACCGTGTAGCTGGAGACCGTCCATGCTGACCCTGCGCACGCAAGCCAAGTCCATTTCGCCGGAACTGTGGCGAGCCGTGGGCGCGGGTGTCGTCGTCGCCGTGCTGTTCTTCGTCGTCGTCGGGCTCGTCACCGGCGCCATCGACACGCCGGTCCTCGAGCGCCAGACGCCGCTGCTGGCGATCGACTACCCGATCTGGGTGGTCAACGCGGCTCTTCTCGGCGCGCTGTCGGGGCTCAGCGTCTACGCGCGGTCACGCCGCATCACACAGACCGGCACGGCCATCTACAGCGGGGGATTCCTGGCGGCGTTCGCCGTGTCCTGTCCGCTGTGCAACGGGCTGCTGGTGGCCGTCTTCGGTACGGCCGGCGTGCTCAACGTCATCGAGCCGGCGCGACCGTTCATCAACGTCGCCACCATGCTCATCCTCACCGCGCTGCTCGTCAGGCGCTGGCGCGCGTACCGCGCGGACTGCGCCGCCTGCGAAGTGGAGCCAACGGCGGCTTCCTGACTACTGGCGCCCGCGTCGCCAATCAATCCCGGTCCGGCTCGTAACCCAGGTCTTTCAGACGCCGGCGCGCGAGCTTCAACTCGTCAACGCTGAACAGCGGTCTCCATCGCTCCTGCAACATCAGGACTTCCACGGACGAATCGAGTCGCCCCTGCTCGCAGAGTTCGACTAACCCCGATCGAACCGGAGAAATGCCGAGAAACTGCTTTGCCGCAAGCACCCCGCCATGCCGGCGCATCGCCTGCAGGAGGAACATCGGAAAGCTGTGGGACTTGAAATCGGCATAGACGTGGTTCTCGAGTGCTCGATGAAACTCGTCCTCAAGCCTGGTGGTCATCGACTGGCGCTCTCGCAATGCCCGACGGCTTGGAAAGCATACTCACGCCGGGACACACGCTGCCCGGTGGCCCACGGCCGGTGGCCCATGCTGCGTGCAGCATGGGAGCTGAAGTCGCGCTCGGTCCGGTCCCGTCTCCCCACGGTGGGAGAGGGCTAGGGTGAGGGGAAGTGCCGATCCCGCGCTGCACGCAGCGCGGGCCACCGAAGACGCTTTGCGTGTAGGGGCGCCTCTTGTGGGCGCCCGTGGCAGTTCTCAATACCGGTCCGGCTCGTAGCAATAGGCGTCGCCGCGCGGGAACAGCGCCGCCAGCCACGGCAGGTCTTCCGGCGCGATCGACACGTTCTCGGCTTCCGCGATCTCGCCAGCCGACCAATAGCCAAAGAGAAGCTGGGTCAAGCGCTCGTGCGGCAGGGTCAGGCTGCGCTCCGGCCCAGGGCCGCCGATGTCGACGGCGGTCGTCCCCAACGGCGTCTTGATGCGCAGGTGGGAAGGGGCCTCCTCTCCACACTCCGCCGCCCGGGCCCGCAGCGTCGGCAGGACGGCCCGCAGCACCGCGTTCAGGTCGAGGATGCGCAACATGTATCCGGAATCGCGCGGTCGAACGGACTCGAGCTTGCATTCCATCCGCCGCACGTAGGAGCCGAGCCCGACCTTGGGATGCAGCTCGAACCTGATGCTCGGCGCCCGCCGCTTCACGGCCTCGACAGCCGCATGCGCAACTAGCGACGGCGCAACCGCGGACTCCGTGAACCCGCCGTCGATCACCTCCGCCCTACTCACGTCCTCGCGCAGCGCTAGGTACCCCACAGATGCGCCAGCCGCGTCCTCGGCGATCCAAAGGCACGTCGTGCCGAGGATGGTCGAGCCGTGGCGTAGGCCGATCCAGTCCCCGGGGTCGCGCACGACCGAGCCGTCCAGCCCGGCGTTGACCGCGTTGTAGATCTCGGCGACCGCCGGAAGATCGGCGGCGCTCGCGGGACGCAACCGGTGGGTGCCGACCTCTTGCGCTGCGACTTCGATGTCCACCTCCATGGCGAAGTCGCAGCCGATGGTCGCGTAGCCGAATTGACCGTAGAACCCCGGAATGCCGAAGAGCGCGACCGTCGAATACCCGACGTCGGCGAGAGTCTCGTGGGCGTGCGCCATCAGCGCGCTGGCGTAGCCGCGGCGGCGGTGGCCTTCCTCCGTGAAGACGTTCGCGATGCCGGCTGTCCGCAGCGTCGCGCCGGCCAGTCGAACCGGCGCCGCCATGACTTCCAGCGAGCACACCAGCTCGCCGTCGCGCTCGGCCCAGACCTCGGTGCGCCCCGGCTTCGGCGACGGCGCCTGGTGGAAGCGCAGGCGGCTCATGGTTGGGCTATTCGGTCAGCTTGGCCCGCGCACGCCGCAGGCGCACCAGGCACCGCTCGCGACCGAGCACCGCCATGGTCTCGAACAGCGGCGGCGTGGCGCGGCGTCCGGTCACGGCGATCCGGATGGGCATGAACAGGTCGCCCGTCTTCCAGCCCAGCCGCTCTGCCAGTCCGCGCAGCATGGTCTCGATCGCCCCGATCGTGAACTCCGGCAGCTCGCGCACCAAGCCTTCGACGGTCGCCAGCGCCGCGGCGGTCTCGGCCCGGTCGTGGCGCTTGAATCGCATCAGCTCCACGTCGGGATCGAGGTCGTCGTCGAAGAAGAAGCCCATCATGTCCGGCACGTCGCTCAGGTGGCCGATGCGCTCCTGCTCCAGCGCCAGCGCCTGCTGGAAATAGTCCCGCTGCGACTCGTCGATCGATAGCCCGCCGTCCCGCGCGAACGGCAGCGCCCGCTCCGCCAGCGCGTTCATGTCCAGCCGCCGCAGCCAAACGCCGTTGAAGTGATCCAGCCGCTGCACGTCGTAGACCGCGTCGGCGCGATTGACCCGTCGCAGGCTGAATTCGGCGACCAACTCGTCGAGACTGAACAGCTCGCGCTCGTCCCCCGGCGACCAGCCGAGAAACACCATGAAGTTGACCACGGCCTCGGGGAGGTACCCCTGCGCCCGGTACTCGCCCAGCCACTGCGACCCGTCGCGCTTGGAGAGCTTCTGGCGCCGCTTGTTGAGCAGCAGCGGCAGGTGCGCGAACTTCGGCGGCTCCCACCCCAACGCGTGGTAGAGCAGCACCTGGCGAAACGTGTTGGAGGTGTGGTCGGCGCCCCGCACGACGTGGGTGATCGCCATGGAGCGGTCGTCGGCCACCACGGCCATGTTGTAGAGGGCCGTGCCGTCGCCGCGGGCAATCACGAAGTCCTCAATCTCGGAAGCGTCGGTCTCGAGCGGCCCGAACACCCCGTCCTCGAAGCCAACCGCGCCCGACCCGGAGGTAAAGCGCACGGCCGGAACCACGCCCGCCGCCTGGCGCTCGGCGATCTGCGCGCTGGTCAGTGAGCGACCGCTGCCGCTGTAGCGCGGCGTCTGGCCGCGAGCGATCTGCGCCTCGCGCTCGGCCGCGCGCTCCTCGGCCGTGGTGTAGTCGTAGTAGGCCGCGTCCGACGCCAGCAGCGCCTCGATGGCCTCGCGGTGCACGTCGTGGCGCTCACTCTGGCGATACGGTCCGTAGGGGCCGCCGACGTTGGGTCCTTCGTCCCAGTCGAGGGACAGCCAGCGCAGGCCGTCATAGATCCCGGCCTCCTTCTGCGGATCGCTGCGCTCGCGGTCGGTGTCCTCGACCCGCAGGATGAAGGTGCCGCCCGACTGCCGCGCCATGAGGTAGTTCATCAGCGCCGTGCGCGCGTTGCCGATGTGAATGTCGCCGGTCGGACTCGGCGCCATCCGCACCCGCATGCCGGCAGTCATCGTGGGGTCAATCCTCAAGGTGGAAGGTGGTCGGATCCGCGCGCCAGCGTACTAAGTGACCGCCGCCGGGGGCGCCCACCGCGAATTTGTACCTGGGGTTTTTATACACGTTCGGGGTTTAACTTCGACTCCGAACTAAAGGCGTGCAATCGCGGTTGGCGGTGGGCGATCGCCAATCAGGCGGCACCGGCCGGAATTGCGACTAGAGCGGCAACCGCCCCTGCGCGGCAGCGAAGAGCACGGTGTAGTTCATTGAAACGACGGGCTCGCGGCCTTCCAGGATGGCTTGGTGCAAGTCCCGAATGGGCACGCGCTCGATTTCCAGCAGCTCGTTTTCGTCGAGCCGTTGGCGGCCCGGCGTGAGGGTGTGGCCGAAATACATGTGCATCGAGAAGTCGGCCAGCGAGGGCACCGGGACGTAGCTGCCCAGGTGCTCCAGGTGGCCCAGGCGCAGGCCGGTTTCTTCCTCGAACTCGCGGTGCGCGGCGAGGGTGCGGTCCTCGCCCCTATCGATGTGGCCCGCCGGAAGCTCCCGCACTACGCGGCGCATCGGGTGGCGGTATTGCCGGACGCAGACGGCCCGGTCGGCATCGTCCAGCGCCAGGACGACCACCGCGCCGACCCCTATGCCGAGGTAGGTGTAGGTCATCTCGCGCGCGTCTTCCAGCGAACGAATCTCGTCCACCAGCACCGGGAAACGGCCCCGCCAGGCCACCTGCGACCGGATCGTTTCCCAATCCAGGTTCACGCGGCCCCGTTTTCGCTTGCGGCGATGACGGCGTCCGCGGCCGCCCCAATGGACTCGACCGTGGGGCAGGCCTGTGCCGGCCGGTTGTGCCAGTTGATCCAGATAGCATCCAGGCCGGCGCCCCATGCGCCCTGCACGTCGGCGTAGAAGCTGTCGCCAATGTGCACGGTTTCGTCGCGCGTGGCCCCGGCGATCTCCAGCGTTCGCTCGAAGAACGTCGCGTCCGGCTTCTCGACGCCGATAAGTCCGGACACCGCCAGCGCGTCGAAGGACTCGCGCAGCTCGAGATGGTCGAGCAGGTCCAGCAGCCAGGGCTCCCAGTTTGACGCCGCCACGAGCTTCAACCCCGCCGCTCGAATCCGCGTCAGGGCTTCGCGGGCGCCGTCGATGGCGACGTACGACTCGACGGTCGTGAACTCGTCGAACAGCCGCTGGGCCAGCAACGCGGGATCGCTGACTCCCAGGCGTCGGCCCATGGCGGCGTACATGCCCTGCCAGAACGCCTTGGATCGACCGGCGTCGGCGCTGCTGCCGCGTGCGGCAGGATCCCGGATGGCGCGGTCGTACTCCTCGTCGCCAATGCGCCGAATCTCGCTCATCGGCGCCCGCGACCCAAGCCGCTCAGCCTCCGCCGAAATGGTGGCGGAGAAGCTGCGTTTGTAGTGCACCAGGGTCTCCCCCACGTCGCAGAGCACGACGCGGTAGGGACCGCGCAGAGGCCGATTCATTCCCCTATGCTAGCCGCGTTGGCTCCATTGCGGGTGCTATGTTCGGCGCTGGGCAAACCCGCTCTTGGGGTATCGTCTAGTGGTAGGACGCGCGGCTCTGGACCGTGAAGCGGTGGTTCGAATCCATCTACCCCAGCCACCACGCTCGGAAGACTCTTGCCTAGACGGGCGTCTTTCCATTTCCAGGCCCCGGATCACCCTCACCCTACCCCTCTCCCGTCAAGGGAGAGGGGATAAGGCCCCACGTCCAGCCCTGGCCGAGGGGGCTTTGCAGAGGTCGCCCCGGCGCGTCGCATGAAGCCGCCCGCGCTGCGAGCCTCCGACGCGCTGCTCATTGTCGACGTGCAGCGGGATTTCTGTCCTGGCGGCGCCCTGGCGGTTCCGGACGGCGATGCCGTGGTGCCGGTCCTAAACCAGTGGATCGACGCGGCGCGAAACGCCGGCGCGGCTGTCTTCGCCTCGCGCGACTGGCATCCGGCCGACCACGTGAGCTTTCAAGAGCAGGGCGGACCATGGCCGTCCCACTGCGTGGCGGAGACGCCCGGCGCGAGCTTTCACCCCGATCTCGCTCTTCCCGAATCGGCCACCGTCATCGACAAGGGGACGGACGCGGGACATGAGGCTTACTCCGCGTTCGAGTGCACCGACTTCGACGCACAGCTTCGCGCCGCAGGCGTCGAGCGGCTGTGGGTCGGCGGGCTGGCCCTGGACTACTGCGTGCGCGCCAGCGTGCTCGACGCGCGGCGGATTTCCGGTCTGCCCGTCCACCTGATTCTGAGCGCCACCCGCGCGGTCGAGGTGCAGCCGGGCGACGGATCCCGCGCGCTGGACGACATGCGCTCGGCGGGCGCCGTCACCGAAGACGTGAGCTAGCCCCGGCGCTCGATGGCCGCGCCTGCCGCCCAGGGGCTCGTCACCGACCTCTACCAGCTCACCATGCTCCAGGCGTACCTGGAGCACGGCATGCACGCGCCCGCGACGTTCGAGCTCTTCACGCGGCGCCTGCCGCCGAATCGGAACTTCCTGGTCGCCGCGGGCCTGGAAGCTGCCTTGGACTATCTGGAACATCTGCGTTTCGAGGCTGCGGACATCGACTACCTGGCGTCGCTGGGGCGCTTTACTGCTGAGTTTCTCAACTATCTGCGGGAGTTCCGGTTCACGGGGAGCGTGGACGCGCTGCCCGAGGGCACGCCGTTCTTCGCCAACGAGCCGCTGCTGGCCGTGCACGCGCCGCTGCCCGAAGCCCAGCTCGTCGAGACGCGGCTGCTCAATCTCGTCCAGTTGCCCACCGCGGTAGCTTCCAAGGGTGCGCGCGTGGTGGCGGCGGCGGAGGGACGATCCGTCGTCGACTTCGGCTTGCGGCACGCGCACGGCGCCGACGCCTCGCTCGCGGCCTCCCGGGCGGCTTACGTCGCCGGCGTGGAGGCGACATCGAACCTGGCGGCGGGGCAGGCCTTCGGCATCCCCGTGGCCGGGACGATGGCGCACAGCTTCGTGCAAGCCCACGACCGCGAGCGCGAGGCGTTCCGGCGCTTCATGGCGACGTTTCCGACGGCGGCGCTGCTCGTCGACACCTACGACGTGGAGGCGGGCGTCGCCACGGTCATCGAGCTTGTGCGTGAGATCGGCGGCGCCGCGCCGGCCGCGGTTCGGTTGGATTCGGGGGACCTGGCCGCGCACGCGCGTCGGACCCGCCGGAAACTGGATGACGCCGGGCTGCCACAGGTGCAAATCATCGCCAGCGGCAACCTGGACGAGCATGAAATCGCGCGCCTCGTCGCAGACGGCGCGCCCATCGACAGCTTTGGCGTCGGCGCGGCGCTGGCCGTCTCCGAGGACGCGCCGTGCCTGGACGTGGTCTACAAGCTGGTGGCCTACGACGGACGCGGACGCATGAAGCTCGCCGCCGAGAAATCGACGCTCCCCGATCCCAAGCAAGTCTTCCGGCAGATCGACCGCGGCAGCGCGATGCACGATGTCCTTGGGCTTGCCGGCGAGCAAGCCGATGGGCAGCCGCTGCTCGAGCCCGTGATGCGCGACGGCAAGCGGCTGCCGGCCAGCCGCCGCTCGCTGGATGAGATTCGCACTCACGCCCAACGCTCACTGGCAGCGCTTCCGGCACGCATCCGCTCACTGGATCCGGCCGCGCCTCCCTACCGGGTCGAGATCAGCGCAGCCCTACAGGAGGCCGCTGCGCACACGCGACGGAGGTTGGCAGCGCGATAGCCGGTCGCGGCACTGCAGTTTCCAGGACTTGGAAGCTGCGCGTAGGCTGGAACATTCAATGTAGGCGGGCGCATGCGGATGGAATACGGACGACTCGGGCGCACGGGGCTCGAGGTGTCGCTGGTGTCGCTGGGCACCGGCGGGCCGAGCCGCTTTGGACAAGATCGCGGGACCACCCCCGCGGCGGCTCGTCGACTGGTCCGGCGCGCGCTCGATCACGGCGTCAACCTGTTCGACACCGCCCAGGACTACGGCGACAGCGAAGCGCTGCTGGGACAGGCGCTCGACGGCGTGCCGCGCGACGCCTACCTGATCGCCACCAAGTGCACCTACCGCGACGCTGACGAACGCGTCATTGCAGCGACGGATGTTTCGCATGCCATCGATCGGGCCCTCGCCCGCCTGAAGGTGGACGTGATCGACGTCATGCAAATCCACGGCCTGATGGACGAGCACTATGACGAGGTGATCGCGCGGCATCTGCCGGTGCTCGAGGACGCGCAGGCCGCGGGGAAGATTCGGTTCATCGGCGTGACCGAGCGCTTCACCCACGATCCGGCGCACGTCATGCTGCGCCGCGCCATTGCCGACGACCACTTCGACACGCTGATGGTCGGCTACAGCCTGCTGCACCAGGGCGCGGAGCGGCATGTGCTCCCCGCTGCACAGGTGGCCGACATCGGGGTCATCATCATGATCGCGGTGCGTCGCGCTCTGTCGATCCCCGAGCGCCTGCGCGAGGTGATCGCCGATCTGGTCGCCCGCGGGCAGCTACCCGCCGACGCGGTGCCGGCGGACGACCCGCTGGGCTGGCTGGTGCACGGCGACGTGACATCGGTGGTGGAGGCTGCCTATCGCTTCGTCCGCGAACACCCTGCGGTCGACACGGTGCTCACGGGCACATCGCGACCGGAGCACCTCGACGACAACGTCGCGGCGCTCTTGCGGGGCATACTGCCGGCGGCTGACCAGCAGCGCCTGCGGGACATTTTCGGCCATCTGGAGGAGGCGCTGGGGAACTAGGCGTGGGCGGGCGACCACAAGGGTCGGCCCTACAGCGGTCGGCTCAGGGTATGTGGGGTGGATTCCCGCCCCGTATCGAGTACGGGGCAGGCTCTTCGCGGGAATGACGAAGGAACACCCGAAAGTCTCCGTCCGCAGGAACGACGGGCGTGATTTCAGGATTTCGCGAACGGGCGACCACTAGGGTCGCCCCTACATCGGACGTGGCTGGGCGCATCGGCTACCATCGGTCAACCGCACATGTTCGCCGGAGGGCGCCATGGGCGCCGTTGACGTCAAGCCGGAAGCGCCGCCGACTCCTACCCGTGGGCCGAAGCTGGCGCCGTTCATCGTCGATTGTGACCTGCACCACATCTGGCACGAGATCGACGACGTGTTCCCCTATCTCCCGCGGCAGTACGTGGAGCAGATCCGGGAATTCGGTCCGATGCTGCCGAAGCTCAGCTACACCAACGTGCCGAACATCCTGGGGTACCGCTCCGACCTGGAAGTAAAGCGCGACACCAACTTCGCCGAGTTCACGGTGCAGGAGCACCTGGACCCCTATCAGATCGACGTGGCGGTCCTCACCGGCGGCAGCGTTTACGGAGTGGTCGGAATCTCGGACGTGGACTACGCCTCGGCGCTGGCCCGCGCCTTCAACGACTGGACGCTGGACACCTGGGTGTCGGTTGACCCGCGCTATCGCATGACGTTGGCGGTGTGTCCCAACGATCCCGCGCAAGCGGCGGAGGAGATCCGGCGCCTGGGCGACCATCCGGCCGTGGTCGCCGTGATGCTGCCCGCCGGCGCCCGGCATCCCTATGGCAACCGGTTCTATCACCCGATTTACGAGGCGGCAGCCGAGCACGGCCTGGTGATGATGACGCACTTTGGCGGCGAGGGCGCCGGCGTCACCAACCCGCCGACCGCCGCGGGCTATCCCTCCTACTACCTGGAGATGCGCATGGCCCGCCCGCAGATCGCCCAGGCGCATGTGGTGAGCCTGATATGCGAGGGGGTCTTCGAGAAGTTTCCCAGCCTGCGCTGGCTGTTCATCGAGGTCGACACCTGGTGGATTCCCGGCCTGCTGTGGCATTTCGACGCCGACTGGAAGGGCCTGCGCGACACCACGCCGTGGGTCAAGCGCCTGCCCAGCGAGTATTTCCGCGAGCACGTGCGGGTGGGCACCCAACCGCTGGAGCAGCCGCCGCGGCGTGAGGACATGGGGACGTTCCTCGACTGGGCGCACGCCGAGGAGGTGCTGGTCTACGCCAGCGACTTCCCCCACTGGGATTGGGACGAGCCCCGTGCCGCGGCCGCCATGATTCCGCGCGATCTGCGCCCGCGCATCTTCGGCGAGACCGCGCGTGAGCTCTTCGGCATCTAGGACACGACGGCACGTCGTGTGCCGCGTCGACGACCTGCCGCCGGGAAGCCGCCGCGAGGTCCCCGTGGGCGGAGAAAACGGCGTCATGGTCTTCAACGTCGGCGGGCAGTTCTATGCGCTGCGCAATCGCTGCCCCCACTCCGGCGGACCGCTGGGACGCGGCGTGATTCGACCCCACGTGATCTCGAACGGCGTGGGGCACTTCGAGTTCGAGCGCGAGGCCGAGATCTTGAAATGCCCGTTTCACAACTGGGAGTTCGACATCGCCACGGGCTGCGCGCTCTACGACCCGTCCATGCGCGCCAGGACCTATCCGGTCGCCGTGGAAGACGGCGAGGTGGTGCTCACGCTGGGGTAGACCGGGCCCCAGTCCGTTCGCACGCCGACTGGTAGTTGCCGTATGCCGGCGCTAACCCGCCGGAATCGACACCTGCTGGATGCGGCCGGTCTCGGCGGCGCGGTAGGCGGCTTGGGTGCACTCCGCCACCCACAAGCCGTCTTCCGGCGCGAGCGGGGACGGTCCCTCGCCCTGGCACGCGCGGAGGAAGGCCTGGACGAGCAGCGGATAGACCTCAGCGGTGGCATCGGTCGCGTCGTACGTCACGGTCTTGAGCGGCGCGCTGGCGTGGACACCCCGGTTCGACGCCCACCGCAGCGGCACGCCGGCCACCTCGGCGCTCGGATTGAAGCTCAGCCAGCCCTCGCGACCCCAAATCGTGATGTCGCTGTGACGCTGCGACGCATATTCGGCCTTGTTGGTATAGAAGCCCGCGTTGAGGTTGCCGATCATGCCGTTGTCGAACTCGATGGTCAGCGCCGCCGCGTCCTCCACCGTGATGGGCTCGCCGCCGACGTTCTTGCACATGGCCACGACCGAGGTGAAGTCCGAGCCGCTGACGTATCGCAGCATGTCGAGGTAGTGGCAGCCAAGAATGGTCAGGTGCCCGCCGCCGCCCTTCGCCTTGGAGAAGAACCAGCCGCCGGCGGCGTGGTCGTACTCAAAGCGATCCGCCGGGTCCTGCTTTATCCGCTCCTGGTCGGCGATGAAGTGGGCTTGGAAGGAAAACAGGTCGCCCAGTAGCCCCTCGGACACGATGCGGCGGGCTTCCTGGACCACGGGGATCATCCGCGACAAATAGGCGATGCACAGGTGAAGATTGCGGCTGCGCGCGAGCCGGGTGATCTCGCGGTAGTCCTCGATGTCCACGTAGCCCGGCTTCTCGTGATAGACGTGCACGCCGGCCTCCAGCGCCTGCTTGATGGCGGCCGGCATGCGCCAGGGCTCCAGGGTGACGAGCGCCGCGTCGGGATTGAACTCGCGGAGCATGTGGTCCAGGTCCGTATAGGTCGCTTGCAGCTTGGGGCCCGCGCCGTCCCGCACCTCGTCGAACGTCGCTCCCGTGGCGTCGGCCACGGCGACTTCGCCGATCTCGTCGGCGGAGAGCGCGTCGATCAGCTTCTGCCGGTGCCACGACGTGGGCTCGGTGATCATCGCGACGCGTAGGGAATTGCTCATGTTCGGGCGCCTCCGTGGTGGGAGCGTCGGGTTTGAGACGGGAATCGCCGACGCGGCGTCAGACGGTCGTTGGTAGGGGCGGCGAGATTCGAACTCGCGACCTCCTGAACCCGGTTCAGATGGTCGCAGATTAGATTCTAGAGACTGTCTCACCGAACAGCCGCTTCGACGAGACTTGGAATACAAGATCGGAGTGCAGGCGCAGACGCCGCCGGCATCCTGGGAGCTCTCCGATCGCGCGCGAGAAGCCGCGGCTTCAGAGTCGGAGGCGAGTGCGTTGGCTCCGCCGGCTAGCGCGGGTCAGCGATTCTGCTTCCGGACTCGATGCAGCAGGTCGTCAATGGGATCGTGGCGAGACCACTGGTAGACGGATGCGGCAATGACGGCCGCGAGGGAGCAAACGATAACGATGACGGTGGCGATGTTGACGGCGCTTAGGCTCTCCATTGCCCCGTCGAGCAAATGGTGAGGCGACCGACGGCAAAGCTTCGGACGGCGGGTGAATGGGGGTTGCCTGCCGCCGGCCGCCTATTGGCTGGCGGTGTCGGATCAACGTCGGCATTTCGTCTCCGCGCATCGGGGAGAGTCGTGCGGACCCCATGGATGCCGCGGAAGCCGATTCGAACCGCGCGTCGCAAGCCTTCGGAGTTCATCATTTGCGTTGCACCGCGTCTGCGAGTGCTTGATTCAGGTACCGGTCTCAGATCACCCGAGGCCAATCGCTTGGTGCTCCGCATGGGGGGAATCTGTTAATCGGAATTTACAGTTGACACTATACTATAGTTAGATATTCATGACCGCGGTGTCAACGCGGTCGAGCAGCCGGCCAAAGCGAAGCGGCCAGTCGGCCGCGAGACGATCGATCGGCGAGATTGTGGCTGCGACCGGTAGCGACGCTAGGCGTGGTTGGACTCAGCGGAGGGCCGCCCGTCGGCGGTTCTCGCCGCCTTCGCTCTCGATGTGATCCGTTCATAAAGTTCCAAGCCTATGTATACTTCTTGATACAAGAATGGGATTTCGATGACGCAATGACTGCAATGGCGACGCTGCCGTCGGCAACGCCGGACTACACGATGGGCTACGGCGCCGGAGCCGTTGACGCCCTGGGTCGCGCGACGGCGGAGTCCCACGCCCGGCATCTGCTGCCCTATCTCAGGCCGGGCCTTCGCGTGCTGGATTGCGGATGCGGGCCGGGCACCATATCCGTGGGCCTCGCCGAGGCGGTGGCGCCCGGCGAGCTGCACGGCGTCGACATAGAAGAGTCCCAGGTCTCCCTGGCGAGATCCGCCGCCCGCCTGAAGAAACTGGAGAACGCGCTATTCCAGGTTGGGGACGCGACCGACCTTCCCTTCGAGGACGGCTACTTCGACGTGGCCCACTGCCATCGGCTGCTCATCCACGTCCCGGACACACGTACCGTGCTCACCGAGGTCAAGCGCGTCCTGAAGCCCGGCGGCATTATTTCGTGCCGGGAGATGATCTGTGAATCGAGTTTCATGTATCCCGATTTCGGTGGCACGCGGCGATCGTGGGACCTGTTCGAAGACCTCGTCGCCGCAGACGACGGGCATCCCCAGATAGGCAAGGAGATGAAGGGACACATCGTCGAGGCTGGATTCGAGAACATCCGCATGTCCGCCTCCTTCAGCACCTACAGCACACCCAAGGAGATCGCTGTCATCTACGACCTCATCGACCGGTTCCTCCTGTCCGAGGAGATCGTCGAAGCGGCCATCAAGTACGGCGCCTTCTCGCGAGGGCTCTACAACGACATTCGTACCTCCTACAGCAAGCTAAAGAGCCATCCTGCGGCCTTCTGCGGCCTCGCGTATGGAGAAGCGATCGCCAACAAACCACTGCGATGAAAAGCGCATCCGTCTCGTTGACTCCATATGCGTGGAGTTCGCCGATGCCGGCAATGCGTCAGGGCGGATAGCCGACAACAAGAGGGGACCGTTACACGATGATGACTGATGGGATGTCTGCGACACCCGACTACACCATGGGCTTCAGCCAGGAGATGCTGGAGTCCCTGCGGCGCTATACCGCGGAGGCCAGCGCCGCGTATTTGTTGCCCTATCTCAGGCCCGGCCTGCGCGTGCTCGACTTAGGCTGCGGACCGGGCACCATCTCGGTGGGGCTGGCCAAGGCCATCGACCCCGGTGAGCTGCACGGCGTCGACATGGAGGAGTCGCAGATCGAACTGGCCCGGGCCGTCGCCGCGTCGCAGGGTCGGGAGAACGCGATCTTCCACGTCGGTGACGTGACGAGCCTGCCGTTCGACGACGACTTCTTCGACGTCGCCCACTGCCACAACGTGCTCATGCACATTCCAGACACGGGCGCCGTGCTGACCGAGGTGAAGCGGGTGCTGAAACCCGGCGGCCTCATCGCCTGCCGGGAGATGATCTGTGCGTCCTGCTTCAACCAGCCCAACTTCGGCGTGCTCCGAAATGCGTGGGACATGTTCGAAGACCTGCTCGCGGCCGACGACGGACATCCCCAGATAGGGAAGGAGCTCAAGACCCATTTCGTCGCGGCCGGATTCGCGCATGTCCAGATCACCGGGTCCTGGGACGTCTACAGCACGCCGGCGGACGTCGAGTTCATCTTCGGTTTCGCCAATCAGTGGTTCCTCTCGCCCGAAATCACCGAAGCGGCCATCAAATACGGAGCGTCGACCCCCGAGCTCGTCGAGCGGATTCGCGAGGCCTATGTCCAGTGGAAGGACCATCCCGGGGCTCTTTGCAACCTGGCGTTCGGCGAGGCGGTCGCCAACAAGCCGTAGCTCCGACTAGAGAAGCAGCGCCGGGGCGCGACCGTGATTGAGACGGCGGCGGTTGGCGCTACTCGGACTCGATCATGGCCGCAAAGTTGGCCCGCATCTGTACGGTGATGGACTCGACCATGCGCAGATCTTGCTCGTCATATCCCTCCAAGAGCCTCAAGAGGTAGCGCTCCACGCGCTCGCCGAGCTCGGCAACCAGGCGCGCTCCCTCATCGGTCAGACTGAGCATCACGGTGCGCCGGTCATGGGGCAGACGGCGCCTGATCAGGAGACCCTTGTCAACCAGCCGGGTCACGATGCGGCTGATCCGTGAGGCATCGATGGGCAGCACCCGCGCCAACTGCGTCGCGGTGCTCTCGCCGGTTTCCGCGCAGTACTGCAAGAGGTTGAACTCCACGGGTTGAATATCGTGCGGCGCCGCCTCGTCGGCCAAGGCCTTGATGATCGCGGTGGACAGACTAATCGCCCGTAGACCAAAGGGCGGAACGGACTCTTGCCCGTGGTCATGACCGCCGGGCGCGGGCTGCTGCAGGTCTGTCATACCTTGGTCGGCCACGCGCGATTATAAAACGCCGAACACGCCGGCCGGCGCGGCCGGCGACCCCGCGCGCATAGGCGCGAAGCATTCGGACGGAGGCCCGACCGTCCGCCCGACATCGGCGGCGTCGCCCAACTCACAGAGCGCCTGAGCATCTCCCGCGACTGATCGACGGACGGTCCGAGCGCCTCCACCTCGAGTTGCCCGTGTTCGGTTGCCGCCCGCGGTCGGCGGCGACCGCGTCCGCCATCACCTGGCCACTGGGCCAGCGCCGTGCGCCAACGACGATGTTGCGCTTGCAATGGGTGCCTTCCTCATCTGTTGCATTTGACAAGCAATGTGTAACACATGCATTGTATGCGACATGTATTGCTTTTCACACCGATTGCCACAAGCAATCGTTGCCTGGTCCATCCGTTGTCGATCGGCAACGGAAACCGATGGCGCAGGGGGGTGAGCGGGCGTATGAGTGGACGGAGTCTGGGGGGCCGAACCCTTCACGCGGCGGTGATCGCCTGCATTCTAGCCGCGGTGGCCTGGGCGCTCCTGGTGTCCTTCGCCCCGCCCGCAGTCGCCGCACAAGAGACAACGACCGAATCGAAGCCGACCCCAACGCCCGAGCCCACGCCCGAGCCGACCCCCGAGCCCACGCCCGAGCCGACCCCCGAGCCCACGCCCGAGCCGACTCCCGAACCCACGCCCGAGCCGACTCCCGAACCCACGCCCGAGCCGACTCCCGAGCCGACTCCAGAGCCCACACCGACCTCGACTCCGAAGTCGACGCCCGAGCCGGTAGCCAAGTCCGAGCAGCCGCCCTACTTCCCGGCCGCCGTGACTCGATACGACTTCGACAAAGACTAAGGACATCGGCACGCAGACGCTGCCCGAAGCCGCGGGCGGCGCCGGCGGGTTCACCTACAGCCTCTCGCCGGACCTGCCGGCCGGATTGTCCTTCGACCCGGCCAGCCGCAACCTCACCGGAACCCCGGGCGAGCGCGGCGAGCACTCCATGACCTACACCGCCACGGACGCCAACGGCGCCCAGATCGCCGTGTCGTTTCAGATCGTCATACGCGCGACGGCGCTCCAGGTGAACGGCGCCTCCGCTCCGGAGAAGCCCGGCACGCCGACTCTGACACGGAAGACGTTCAGCGAGCCGACCGACCCGGCGCTGGACGTGACCTGGACCGCGCCGGCCAGCGGCGCCACCCCCACCGGCTATGCGGCGCAGTACCGCAAGAAGGCCGCGGAAGGCCAAGACCCCGCGCAGTGGACGGCGTACAGCGGCACGTTGGGCGCCACGGCGACGAGTCTGACGCTGTCGGATTTGGAGGCAGGGGCCACCTACGAGGTGCAGGTGCAGGCGCTGAACAACGAAGCCCGCGGCCCCTGGTCGGACACCGGGTCGGGCCGGGCCAACCGGGCGCCGACTGCGACCAGTGCGTCCTTCCTCGGCGGCACCTTTTCGGTCGGCACCAAAGTTGACTACCGCGAGACCGGGAACGGCGCGCTGGGCGTCATGTTCGCCGACGCGGATGGCGACGCGCTGACCTATTCGGCGGCGGCGCAGCATCCGGCGTTGGTCGGGGTCAGCCTGTCCGGCGCCGCCGGGCAGGCCCATTTGCGGGCCACCCTGCTCAATCAGGGCTCCTCGAAGGTCACCTATACGGCCACCGACCCTTACGGCGGGTCGGTGACGCGCACCGCGACCCTCATGATCACCGCAAAGGAGAGCCGGAGCATCGCCGAGAACTCCGCCGCCGGTACGGCGGTGGGGAACCCGGTGACGGGGACTCCGTACAACGGCGTGGCGCTGAGCTACACGCTGAAGGGTAAGGCGAAGGACTCCGGGAAATTCGTGATCGACTCCGCCAGCGGTCAGATCAGCGTGGCGCAGGGCGCAACGCTGGACTATGAGACCGACAATTCCAACCGGGAAACCGAGACATTCAACGGCCAAATAATCGCCAAGTTCTACCGGGGCGAGGTGCACTACACGGTCGACGGCCACGCCGCCGTCATCAGCGTCAGCATCAAGGTGACGGACG
>JAPOXD010000049.1 GCA_026707285.1 Chloroflexota bacterium
GTACCCGAATGCGCCGGCGGGGATGGGGTGCGCGACCAACTGCACGGGCTACGAGTTGGCGGGAGACCTGGACTTCGACACGAACGGCAACGGCGTGCTGGACGTGCGGGACGCCTACTGGAATGACGGGGCGGGGTGGGAGCCGATCGGCACCTACACCGCGACGTTCGAAGGCAACGGACGCACGATTGCCAACCTGGTCATCGATCGGAGTGAGACCAACGAGGTGGGGCTCTTCGGGCGCCTTGGCGCAGGCGGCGTGGTGCGCCACGTCGGGCTGCGGGCGGTGGAAGTCACAGGGCGAGATGAGACCGGGGGCCTGGTGGGCGACAACGACCGGGGGACGATTCGGGCGAGCTACGTGACCGGGCGCGTGACGGGGCGGGCTAGAGTCGGCGGCCTGGTGGGGAACATCTATCAGGGCGCCGTCAGCGTCAGCTACGCGGCGACGGCGGTGACGGGCAGCGACTGGGACATTGGCGGGCTGGTGGGGCGCAATGACCGGGGCACCATCAGTGCCGGCTACGCCACGGGGGCGGTGACGAATCTGCACCGGGTTGCGGGTCTAGTGGGCAACAACAGCGGCGGGACGATCGAGGCGAGCTACGCCACGGGGGCCGTACGCGGCGAGAGAGACCCGGGTGGGCTGTTGGGTGGCCGAAGCAGCGGCACGATCACGGCGAGCTACTGGGACACGGCGACGAGCGGGCAGAGCACGAGCGGTGGGGGCGTGGGGCAGACGACGAGCGGACTGCAGACGCCGGTGGGGTACACGGGCATCTACGCGGCGTGGAACGTGGACGTGGATGGGGTGACGGGCACCGATGATCCGTGGCATTTCGGGACCGGAAGTCAGTATCCGGCGCTCAAGGTGGACTTCAACGGCGACGGGACGGCGAGTTGGGAGGAGTTTGGGGACCAGCGGCCCGCAGCGGACGCGGGGCGGGTGGACTACGACGCGGACGACGACGGGCTGATCGAGGTGGCGAACTTGGCGCAGTTGCACGCGATCCGGTGGGATCTGGACGGCGACGGGTTCGCGAAAGAGCCGGGCCATGCCGCGGCCTTCCCCCGCGCGCCGCCGGGGATGGGATGCCGGACGGGCTGCACGGGCTACGAGCTGACGGGGGACCTGGACTTTGACACGAACGGCAATGGCGTGGTGGACGTGCGGGACGCCTACTGGAACGGCGGGGCGGGGTGGGAGCCGATCGGCACGTATGCGACGACGTTTGAGGGCAACGGGCACACGATCGCGAACCTGGTGATTGATCGTGACGCGACCAACGAAGTGGGGCTCTTCAGCCGCCTGGGTTCGGGCGGCGTCGTCCGAAACGTGGGTCTGGAGGCGGTGGACATCACGGGGCGGGATGAGACCGGGGGCCTGGTGGGCGACAACGACCGGGGGACGATCCGCGCGAGCTACGTGACCGGGCGCGTGACCGGGCGGGCCCGGGTCGGCGGCCTGGTGGGGACCAACCATCGGGGTGCCATTAGCGCGAGCTACGCGGCGAGCGCGGTGACGGGCAGCGACTGGGAAATTGGCGGGTTGGCGGGGCGCAACGATCGGGGCGCCATCAGCGCCAGCTACGCGACGGGGGCGGTGACGAACCGGCACCGGGTGGCGGGTCTGGTGGGCTACAACAGCGGCGGGACGATCACGGCGAGCTACGCCACGGGAGGCGTACGCGGCGAGAGGTATCCGGGCGGGCTGTTGGGGGGCGGAAGCAGCGGCACGATCACGGCGAGCTACTGGGACACGGCGACGAGCGGGCAGAGCACGAGCGGTGGGGGCGTGGGGCAGACGACGAGCGGACTGCAGACGCCGGTGGGGTACACGGGCATCTACGCGGCGTGGAACGTGGACGTGGATGGGGTGACGGGCACCGATGATCCGTGGCATTTCGGGACCGGAAGTCAGTATCCGGCGCTCAAGGTGGACTTCAACGGCGACGGGACGGCGAGTTGGGAGGAGTTTGGGGACCAGCGACCGCTGCCGGGCGCACCTGGCAATCTCAGCGCCACTGCCGGCAACGGTCGGGCGGTACTCGGTTGGGAGCCACCTCCGGCGTTCACGATTGATCAATACCCAATCGTCAAATACCAATACCAGCAGGACAGCGGGACGTGGACGGACATCGCAAACAGCGTGGCCGGTGGGGCCAACGCCACGTCCTTTGCCGTTTCCGGCCTCACTAACGGCACCTCGTATAGCTTTTCGGTCCGCGCGATCAACGCCAACGGCACCGGCGCCATGTCGGCGACTGTGGCGGTGACTCCCGCGGCGGGGGACTACGACACCGACGACGACGGGCTGATTGAGGTGGCCACCCTGGCGCAGCTCCACGCCATTCGGTGGGATCTTGACGGTGATGGTGCATCCACTGATCCCCGCTACGCCGCGGCTTTCCTTGACGCATCGACGGGGATGGGCTGTCCCGCGACCGGTTGCGCGGGCTACGAGCTGGTGGGGGACCTGGACTTTGACACGAACGGGAACGGCGTGGCGGATGCGGGGGACGCGTACTGGAACGGCGGGGCGGGGTGGGAGCCGATTGGCCCGTATACGGCGACGTTCGAGGGCAACGGGCACACGCTCAGCAACCTGTTCATTGATCGCGACGCGACCGACGAGGTGGGGTTCTTCAGTCGCCTGGGCACGGGCGGCGTGATCCGGCGTGTGGGGCTGCGCGGTATGGACGTGCGGGGGCGGAACGAGGTCGGCGGGCTGGTGGGAGACAGTGACGGATCGGTGACGGCCAGCTACGCGAGCGGGGCGGTGACGGGCAACCACGTGGTCGGCGGTCTGGCAGGGCGCAACGACGGCACGATCACGACCAGCTACGCCAGCGGCACGGTGGCGGGCGACGACTACGTCGGGGGGCTGGTGGGGACCAACGGCCGCGGCGACATGATCACGGCGAGCTACGCCGGCAGCGAGGTGACGGGGGCGGGGCCGGGCGGCCACGCGCATCACGGCGGGCTGGCGGGGCGCAACGACGGGCGGATCAGCGCCAGCTATGCGTGGGGGCGCGTGACGGAGACACACGGCTCGGCGGGCGGGCTGGTGGGGAGCAAGCACGGCGACGCCCGGGTGACGGCGAGCTATTGGGACACGGCGACGAGCGGGCAGACGCGCAGCGCCGGCGGCGTGGGCAAGACCACCGCGGAGGTGCAGACGCCGACGGGGTACGCCGACATCTACGCGGACTGGAACGTGGACGTTGACGGAGTGACGGGTAACGACGACCCCTGGCACTTCGGGACCGCGAGCCAATATCCAGTGCTCAAGGTGGACTTCAACGGCGACGGGACCGCGAGCTGGGAAGAGTTTGGGGATCAGCGCCCGGCGCCGGACGTGTCGCGGGTGGACTACGACGCGGACAACGACGGATTAATCGAGGTGGCGAACCTGGCGCAGCTGCATGCGATCCGCTGGGATCTGGATGGCGACGGGTTCGCGGCGGACGCGGGCTATGCGGCGGCGTTCCCGAACGCGCCGTCCGGGATGGGCTGCCTGACGGGCTGCATGGGATACGAGTTGACGGGGGACCTGGACTTTGACACGAACGGGAACGGCGTGGCGGATGCGGGGGACGCGTACTGGAACGGCGGGGCGGGGTGGGAGCCGATTGGCCCGTATACGGCGACGTTCGAGGGCAACGGGCACACGCTCAGCAACCTGTTCATTGATCGCGACGCGACCGACGAGGTGGGGTTCTTCAGTCGCCTGGGCACGGGCGGCGTGATCCGGCGTGTGGGGCTGCGCGGTATGGACGTGCGGGGGCGGAACGAGGTCGGCGGGCTGGTGGGAGACAGTGACGGATCGGTGACGGCCAGCTACGCGAGCGGCACGGTGGCGGGCGACGACCGAGTGGGCGGGCTGGTGGGACTCAGCGATGGCCAAATCACGGCCAGCTACGCCGGGAGTGCGGTGACGGGGGTCGGGCCCGGCGGCCATGCCGATCACGGCGGCCTGGTCGGGCGCGCCGAAAAGCGTGGCCGCATCAGCGCCAGCTATGCGTGGGGGCGCGTGACGGAGACGCACGGCTCGGCGGGCGGGCTGGTGGGGAGCAAGCACGGCGACGCCCGGATGACGGCGAGTTACTGGGACGCGGCGACGAGCGGGCGGACGCGCAGCGCCGGCGGTGTGGGCAAGACCACCGCGGAGCTGCAGACGCCGACGGGATACAGCGGGATCTACGTCGATTGGAATGTGGATCTGGATGGGGAGACGGGTGGGGACGACCCTTGGCACTTCGGCACCAACGCCCAGTACCCGATGCTCAAGATGGACTTCAACGGCGACGGGACCGCGAGCTGGGAAGAGTTTGGGGATCAGCGCCCGGCGCCGGACGCGTCGCGGGTGGACTACGACGCGGACAACGATGGATTAATCGAGGTGGCGAATCTGGCGCAGCTGAATGCAATCCGCTGGGATCTGGATGGCGACGGGTTCGCGGCGGAGGCGGGGTATGCGGCGGCGTTCCCGAACGCGCCGTCGGGGATGGGCTGCCTGACGGGCTGCATGGGATACGAGCTGACGGCGGACCTGGACTTTGACACGAACGGCAACGGCGTGGCGGACGCGGGCGACGCGTACTGGAACGGCGGGGCGGGCTGGGAGCCGATCGGCCTCTATACGGCGACGTTCGAGGGCAACGGGCAAACGCTCAGCAACCTGTTTATTGATCGCGAGGAGACCGACGAGGTGGGGTTCTTCAGCCGCCTCGGCACGAGCAGCGTGGTCCGCCGCGTGGGGCTGCGGGCAGTCGATGTCACGGGGTGGAATGAGACCGGGGGCCTGGTCGCTGACAACGACGGAGGGACGATCCGGGCGAGCTATGTGACTGGGAGCGTGGCGGGGCGGTGGCGGGTCGGCGGCCTGGTGGGGCACAACGGCGGGGGCAGGATCAGCGCCAGCTACGCGGCGAGCGCGGTGACAGGCAGCAATTGGGAGATTGGCGGGTTGGTGGGCTGGAACAGCGGCGGCACGATCACGGCGAGCTATGCGACGGGCGCAGTGACGAACCAGCATCGAGTCGCGGGGCTGGTGGGCTACAACAGCCGCGGAACGATCACGGCAAGCTACGCCACGGGGGCGGTCCGCGGCGCGGGCAACCTGGGCGGGCTGGTGGGCGGCAGCGACGGGACGGTTACGGCGAGCTACTGGGACACGGCGACGAGCGGGCAGACGCGGAGCTCCGGGGGCACGGGCCAGACCACGGCCGAGCTGCAGACGCCGACGGGCTACGCCGATATCTACGCCGATTGGAACGTGGATGTCGATGGAGTGACGGGCAATGACGACCCGTGGCACTTCGGCACGGCGGCGCAGTACCCAGTGCTGCAGGTGGACTTCAACGGCGACGGGACGGCGAGCTGGGAGGAGTTCGGAGACCAGCGCCCGGCGCCGGACGCGACGCTGGTGGACTACGACGCGGACAACGACGGGCTGATCGAGGTGGCGAACCTGGCGCAGCTGCACGCGATCCGCTGGGACCTGGACGGCAATGGGTTCGCGACGGAGGCGGGGTATGCGGCGGCCTTCCCGAACGCGCCGTCGGGAATGGGATGCCGCACGGGCTGCACGGGCTACGAGTTGACGGCGGACCTGGACATCGACACGAACGGCAACGGCGTGGCGGATGCGGGCGATGCCTACTGGAACGACGGGGCGGGGTGGTCGCCGATCGGCACGGCCTCCAGGCCGCTCACCGCGACGTTCGAGGGCAACGGACACGTGATCGCCAACTTGTTCATCGCGCGCGGCGAAACCGACGACGTCGGGCTCTTTGGCCGCATCGGCACGGGCGGCGTGATCCGCAACGTCGGGCTGCGCGGCGCGGATGTCACCGGCCGGAACGACACCGGGGGGCTGGTCGGCGAGAACAATCCCGGGACGATCCAGGCCAGCTACGTGAGCGGCACGGTGACGGGCAATGACCACATCGGCGGGCTGGTAGGGCGCAATCACGGCCACATCCGGGCGAGCTATGCCAGCGGTGCGGTGGAGGGGGACGACCAGGTGGGTGGACTGGCGGGGTACAGCGGCGTCAACACCACGATCACGGCGAGCTATGCCAGCAGCAGCGTGACGGGGGTCGCGTCTGCAAGCTACCAAAATCACGGCGGGCTGGTGGGACGCAACGACGGGCGGATCACGGCCAGCTACGCGTGGGGCCGGGTGACGGAGATGCACGGCTCGGCGGGCGGGCTGGTGGGGAGCAAGCACAGCGACGCCCGGGTGACGGCGAGCTACTGGGACACGGCGACGAGCGGGCAGAGCGCGAGCCGTGGGGGCACGGGCAAGACCACCAGCGAGCTGCAGACGCCGACGGGCTACAACGGGATCTACGCGGACTGGAATGTGGATGTCGATGGGGTGACGGGCAGTGACGACCCGTGGCACTTCGGCACCACTAGCCAGTATCCGGTGCTCAAGGTGGATGTCGACGGGGACGGAACCGTCACCTGGCGGGAGTTGGGCCAGCAGTACCCGAACGTCCCGCCGGCGTTCGCGGAAGGCGAGACGGCCACGCGCTCGGTGGACGAGAACACGGCGACGGGGCAGGACATCGGCGCGCCGGTGACGGCCACGGACGCCGACGAAGGCGACGTCGTGACATACGCCCTGGGCGGGACGGATGCGGCCAGCTTCGATCTCGACACGGCCACGGGGCAACTGCAGACAAGCGCGGCGTTGGACTACGAGGCACAGGCCGAATACGAGGTGATCATCACCGCCAGTGACAACCACGGCGACAGCTCGAGCATCACGGTCACCATCACCGTGGGCGATCTGGTGGACTCGCCGCCCGCGCCGGCGAACTTGGCGCCGGGGACTGTGACGGCGAGTACCGTGCCATTGAGCTGGGATGCGGTGACCGGCGCGGCGAAATACCGGGTCGAGTACCGCGTGACGGACGCCGAAACCTGGACGACGGACGACGAGACGCTGACGACCGCAACCCACACCGTGGACGAGCTCTACTGCGGGACGGCCTACGAGTTCCAGGTCAGCACCTACGGCGACGGCACGACCCATACCGCGGAATGGAGCGCGCCGACGGGGACGGTCGCAGCGGGGACGAGCGCCTGCCCGGCGCCGGTGTTCGGGGAGGAGACCTACGCCTTCAGCGTGGCGGAGGACGTCGCTACGGATGCCGACGTGGGGACGATCACGGCCACCATCACTGGTGGCCCGGCGGTGACCTACGCCATCACGGCGGGCAACACGGCCGGCGCCTTCGCGATCGACTCGGCCAGCGGCGAGCTGACGGTCGCCAAGGCGCTGGACTACGAGACCACGGCGAGCTACGCGCTGACGGTGACGGCCAGCTACGGGGCGAGCACGGCGACGGTGGCGGTCGCCATCACGATCACCAACGTCGTGGAGCCGCCGGTCTTCGGCGCGACGAGCTACGCCTTCACCGTGGCCGAAGACGCCGCAATCAGCTCCACGATCGGAACCGTGGCGGCCACCGACCCCGAGGGCGGGACGGTGATCTACTTCGACATCACGGCGGGAGACGACGACAACCTGTTTGCGGTGGACGCGCTGGCGGGGCGCCTCGTGGTGGCCGTCCCGCTGGATTACGAGAGCACGGCAAGCCACACGCTGACGGTGCGGGCCAGTACCCCCAAGGGCGCCACGACGACCGTGACGGTCACCGTCACGGTGACGGACGTGGCCGAGCCTCCGGTATTCGGGGCGACGAGCTATGCCTTCAGCGTGGCGGGAGACGCGGCCGTGGAGGCCGTCGTAGGGACGGTGACGGCCACCGTTCGCGCCAATGGGGCGGTGAGCTACGCGATCACCGCGGGCGACGAGAACGGCGCGTTCGCCATTGATGACGAGACCGGAGAGCTGACGGTGGCGTCGGCGCTGGACTACGGCACCACCGCGAGCTACGCGCTGACGGTGACGGCGAGCCATGGAGTGAGCACGACCACGGTGCCGGTCGCCGTCACCATCACGGCGCCGACCCCGGTCTTCGCGAAGGCCAGCTATGCCTTCGGCGTGGCCGAGGACGCCGCCGTAGGGACAGCGGTGGGCACGGTTGCGGCCACCGTGGTTGGCAGTTCGGCGATCGCCCACACCATCACGGCGGGGAATACCGGCGACGCCTTCGCCATCGCCGGAGCCGGCGGCCAGCTCTCAGTGGCCGCCGCGCTCGATGCCGAGACGGCGGCGACGTACACGCTCACCGTGCAGGCAAGCGTCGGTACCGGCGACGACGTGAAGACCGCAACGACCACCGTCACGTTGACCGTGCAGGGCGCGCCGCCTGCCCCGGCGAACCTGACGGTAGGCACGCTCACCCAAACCAGTGTCCCGCTGAGCTGGGACGCGGTGCCCGGCGCGGCAAAGTACCGCGTCGAGTACCGCGCGACGGGCACCGAGACGGAGGAGGGAGAAACGGTCAGCTGGATCACCGATGACGAGACGCTCACGGGGACGACCCACACGGTGGACGAGCTGACCTGCGGGACCGCCTATGAGTTCCAGGTCACCGCGTTCGGGGACCAGGTCGTACACACGGCGGCGTGGGGCGCGCCGGCGACCGCGGTGACGGCGACGACTGCCATCTGCCCACCCCCGGCCCCCGATAATCTGGCCGCAGGCACGGTTGGGAAAACCAGCATCCCGCTCACCTGGGACGCGGTGAGCGGCGCCGCAAAATACCGCGTCGAGTATCGCGTCGGCGGCACGGACACCTGGACGACTGCCAGCGATGCGACCACTGGAGCGACGTACACGGTGGACGACCTTTCCTGCGGCACGTCGTATGAAGTCCAAGTGAGCGCCTTCGGCGACGGCGTTTCGCTTGTCGCCGAATGGGGTGCGGCCTCCACGGTTGTCACGGCTGCAACGGCCTTGTGCGCGCCCCCGGCCCCGACCAACGTGGCCGCGGGCACGGTTGGGAAAACCAGCATCCCGTTCACGTGGGACGCCGTGACCGGCGCCACGAAGTACCGCGTCGAGTACCGCGTCAGCGGCGCCGACACCTGGACGACCGCCAGCGACTCGATCACCGCTGCGGCATACACCGTGGAGGAACTCACTTGTGGCACGTCGTACGCGGTCCAAGTGAGTGCCTTTGGGGACGGCGCCTCGCTTGCGGCCGAATGGGGCGCGGCCTCCACGGCTCTCACGGCGGCGACGGCTCTGTGCGCGCCCCCGGCCCCGACCAACGTGGCCGCGGGCACGGTTGGGAAAACCAGCATCCCGTTCACGTGGGACGCCGTGACCGGCGCCACGAAGTACCGCGTCGAGTACCGCGTCAGCGACGCCGACACCTGGACGACCGCCAGCGACGCGATCACCGCTGCGGCGTACACGGTGGAGGAACTCACCTGCGGCACGGCCTATGAGTTCCGTGTGAGCATCTACGGCGACGGCTCCACCTTGGCCGCCGCGTGGGGGGCGGCCACCACCGCCCTCGCTGCCAGCACCGGCGCCTGCGACCCCTGTGACCCGCTGACCGTCGTCGACGCCACGCTGACCAAGGTCACCGGGACGACGAAAGTCAGATTCAATTGGGGCTATGGAAACGGATGCACCGAGTTCGAGGCCGCGCGATATCACATTGGCTACGCCGTAGAGTACGCGGATGGCACCAAGACCACCGGTGAGTATCAGTCCATCACGGCTCCGCCCCTCAACTTCAGCCCGAGAATGACGCACGAGACCTCCGGGTCGCCGCTGGTGCGCTTCCGGTGGACCGATTTGGACTTTGTGCTCGAGGAGGGCGACGACCCGTCCGAGAACCTGACCTTCAGCTTCGATCCGGCGCCAAAGCTCGAGTACAACTGGCCGCCGGCGTTCGGGAAGGCCAGCTACGCGTTCACGCTGGCGGAGGACGCGGCGGTTGCCGCGGCGGTCGGCAGTGTGAGCGCCTCCGACCCCAACGCCGGCGACACGGTGACCTTTTCGATCACCGCCGGCAACACGGGCGACGCCTTTGCGATCAACGCTTCCAGCGGCGCAATCGCGGTGGCGGCCGCGCTGGACTTTGAGACCACGTCGACGTATTCGCTCACCGTCCAGGCCAGCGACTCGGAGAGCGCCGCCGCCACCGTGGCGGTCACCGTCACCGTGACGGACGTGGCCGAGCCGCCGGTGTTCGGTGAGACCAGCTACGCCTTCTCCGTTGCCGAGGACGCGGCGGAGGACGCCGCGGTCGGGACAGTCAGTGCGACGGCGCGCGCCAATGGCGCGGTGACTTACGCGATTACGGCGGGCAACGACGCCGGCGACTTTGCCATCGACGCCAGCTCGGGCGCCATCGCGGTGGACGGCGCGCTGGACTATGAGACCACGTCGAGCTACGCACTGACGGTGACGGCCAGTCACGGGGTGAGCACGTCGACGGTGGCGGTGGCCATCACGGTGACGGACGTGGCCGAGCCGCCAGTCTTCGGGGAGACCAGCTACGCCTTCAGCGTGGCGGAAGACGCGGCAGAGGACGCTGCGGTGGGGACGGTCAGTGCAACCGCGCGCGCCAACGGCGCGGTGAGCTATGCCATCACGGCGGGCAACGATTCCGGCGCGTTTGCCATCGACGCCAGCTCGGGCGCCATCACGGTGGACGGCACGCTGGACTACGAGACCACGACGAGCTACGCGCTGACGGTGACGGCCAGTCACGGGGTGAGCACGTCGACGATCGCGGTTGCCATCACGGTCACGGACGTCGTGGACACCCGGCCGGCGAAGCCAACGAATCTGACGGCGACGGTGAATCCCGCCGGCTCAATCACCCTGAGTTGGGACGACCCCGATGACGCTTCGATTACGGGCTACCAGATCCTGAGGAGGAGGCCCACCGAGGGCGAAAAGGAGCTGCTGGTCTACGTGGAGAACACCGGCAGCAGCGCCACCACCTACACCGACACGAGCGTGACGGATGGCGTGCGCCACGTATACCGGATCAAGGCGATCAACGCCATCGGCCTGAGCGAAATCTCCCACTTCGTGCGCGCCGACCCCTAAGGACGCCGAATCTGCTGCTTCGCGAGACTGACGTCGGTGATTCACGCACTCGATTCCCGAATCCTGCAGGAAGAGGCCGGCTGTGACGCACTGTCGCATTCCGTAGAGGCGATTGTGAATGTCGCCTTTGACCTTGCTTCCGCACGGCAGGAATTGGAGGAATCCATCCGTTGACCGTCGGCAATACCTTGGCGACGAATGCCAGGGTGCTTAGGAGTTTCCACGGCACCCAGCTACGTGATTCCGGCAACAGTCAAATGGCCGTATCTAAAGCAGATAAGCACACGTAAATAGGTCAAACAAAGATTTAACAAATGCAACAAGAGCCAAATTTGGGTCAGTGAATACTCACTACAAGATCATCTTGAAGTATGACTCTGGCAACCGTCGTGGGGCGAGCGATCCGATTGTTTTTGTACCTGGTAATTCCACATTCGAATTCTCTGAAGATTCTCGGAGTCGTTTCCGCTGCGGATTCCTGTGCTGAACGGTGAGATCACCATACTCACCGTGCTACTGACGGTGGCTGCGTTGGGGTGCTCTGTCCTCGGATTGACCGTCACAATCGCCCGCCTGCGTGGCCGGCGACGAGTCCGGGCCCATTGGCTGGCGTTGGTCGCCTTCAGCGCATGGAGCGCAGCCATGGGCCTGAAGGCAGCTGAGCCCATGCTCGACGCAACGGTCGTCGATGTCGACGTCCAGTATCTGGTGTTCAATCTTCTCACCGTGGTCTGTGTCCTGGCGGTTTCGCTGGTGGTAGCGGCCCTCGGTGTCGGCGAGTCGTTGCGATTCGTGTTCGTGCTCGCCGCCGGAGTTGCCGGATGTGCTGTGTGGTTAACTCCCGGACACGGCGCGATCTTGGATTACCCAGTCCAGAGGACCTGGCAAGCCTGTGCGGGTATGGGGCTGTATCTGGGCTACTTGGCCGCTACCGTGACTTGTTTGCTGCGGTTGGGGCGTAGGCACTATCGGGCACAACTGCCGTTGGCCAAGCAGCTGCAAGTGCGATTGCTACAGGCTCTGGCAGTCGGGGCGCTCGCGTACGTGGGTGCGAAGGCCCTGCTCTTCGCCGGAATTCAGGCTGAGTGGCCGGGCTTTAGCGCGGAAGCCTCATGGAGAATCCTGCCGTTCGTTCTGCTGGGTTTGACCGTGCTCTTGTGGTTGGCTCTCGCGCCCCCGGACGCATGGCTGCGACTGGCGCTTCGCATCGAGGTGGCCGAGGCTCACGCCTTTGCCACGACATTCGCGTTGCAGACGAAGGACGACTTGGTCGCCGGTCGCGACCTGAGTCGGCGTAGCAGCCGCATCCTGTTGTGCGAGGAAGTGGCGCGGGCACTGGGCTTCGGATTCGATGAGTTGGCGCGCCTGCGCCTTGCAGCCGTGCTGCTGGATACAGGATTCGACCTGAGGGCGTCGGATGCATGTCGCGTGCGTAGCCGGACGGATCCGCGCCCTAGCGCCGACGCGGCCGCAAGCCAAGGGGTGCATCCGGTTCTGTCCCGGACTGTTTGGGTCCCAGATGACGTGCTGCGGATTCTGGAAGAGTCTGTTGTAGCGCTGCCGCAAGATCGCGGAGCTCGAATACTCAAGACGGTGGACAGATTCCTGGTGATGGCGGATCCGTGGGATCCGGGCGACGGGCTAGATGGCATAGCGGCACAGGCCGCCTCCGAGCTCGACCAACAGTTCCCGGGCTGGAAGGAGGTGTGTGCGCTACGCCGTGTGTTGGAGCACCGCGCCTAGTTCCTAACCTGGATGTGTAGCTGGCCGTTGCCGCGCATAGCTCGATGTCCACAGGGACCGGGAGACGGACATCCCAAGCGGTGCGCGCGGAGGCCGTAACTGCGTATTGGTGCGCCCATGCGCCTTGACTGCACGCGTGGCCGACCGTTTCCCGATAGCTGGACCTCCGTCATCTGCGAGCGACAGCTGGAGTGGCGAAGCGCTACCCGGCCCTGCCGGGCAGGCCGTAGAACGATCTGAGCTGGGATCGAAGTGTTGTTGCCGCGGCGTGCTGTCCGTCGTTTCTGGTGACCGGCATCAGCCTCCGCAGACGATCGGGTCGGCGAGCGAGGTGGACCAAGGCAGCCCCAAGCGCTTCGGCGGCGAGTTCGTCCTCCGGCGAAGGCGGGTCGATTCCAGAGAGCAAGTCAACCGCGGAGCGATCGCGGTGGTTGAGAATCAGGTGGGCGCACTCGTGGCAGATGACGGCCAACTGTTGATACCGGGAGGCGCGGGCCGGATAGAACACCACGTGCGATCCGTTGGTCGTGATGCGCGCGCCCGAGATCCCGCCGGCGGGCAGCCGCGGGTTTGGAATGGCGTCGACGGCGATGCCTAGACGCGACTCCAGTCGCTCAAGCAAAAGGTCACCGTTGAAGCGGCGCCCGCTCAGTCCCATTTGGCCCAGGAGCCTACGGGCCTCAAGCAACGGGTTCACGTGTCGGAGTTGCGTTGCCCCGTGATCTTTTGGGCGAGGCCGATCATGTCCAGCAGGATCTGCCGGCCTTCGGGCCCGAGGCGCTCGGCCGAGCGAAGGGCGACCTCGATCTCGGACGCCGGCGCACCGCACGCCGTGTCGTCTTCAACCTCCGCGTCGAAGAAGTAAGCCGGCGAGACGCGAAAGAACCGGGCAAGTGCAGCGATGACCTTGCGGCTGGGATTGTCCTGGCGCCCGGCGAGCATGTTGCGGAGGTAGGTGAGCGAGACGCCGGATCCGTGCGCGACCTCATCGACGCTATAGGCCGTGTCGTCGGACTTGCGAACCGTGGCGAACAGGTACCGCATGCGCAGCGACATGTCGTCCAGGTCGCCGGGCTGAGAGTCACTATTGTGAACTCTCGGCACAATAGTATTGACAGGGCCTCCCAGCCGTCATTACGATGATCGGTCACCATCATAGTGATCTGATCTGCGATGTCAACACGCGCACGAGGCTGGCGGGCGGGACCCACCCGACGACCGCCGGCGGTCTCTCTAGCATCAGTGGCCGGCGCCTCTGGGGATCGGCCACGCCGAGTGCGTGTGCTGGTGCTGGCAACGGTCCCGGACACGGCCAACAGGGTGCGATGCCAGTTGGAAGATCAGTCGTCGATAGAGGTGATCGGGGTTGTGCACAGTGCCGATGCGGCGGTCGTCGCGTGCGCACGTCGCCGCATTGACGTTGTGGTGACCGTGTCCGAGGCGCAGGCCGCCCGTACGCGGCTATTGCAACGGGCGATTTCGATCCGGACCCGCTACCCGGCCACCCGAGTAGTTGTGGCGCTTCACAGCAAGCAGCGCCTGTGGGACACGCTGCTGACGAGGCCCGACGGCCTGCTGGCCGCCACGGCTCCGTCGCAGGAAGTGCATGAGGTCGTAGGGGGTGCCGCCGCGGGGCACGTCACCATCGGGCAATCCGTGCGCGATGCCTTCTTCAACGCATGCGCGCCTACCGGCGAGCAACCTGATGCCGGCCTGGAAGATCTCACTCCGCGCCAGACCGAGATCATCTCGGCCGGCGCCCGTGGCCTGACGTCGCGTGAGATCGCGGACCAATTGCATATCGCCGTCAACACCGTCGACAAGGCTCTCACGGTGATCTACCGCAAGCTCGGCGCCCGGAATCGAGCCGAGGCCTGTCTGATCGCCGCACGGCGCGGACTGGTTCGCTAGATCGGTGCTCGACCCGGACTCCGACTCTGTTGGGAGGTACACGGGACGGTTGGGGCGGGCGGCGCGCAGGCAACAGGTGTGGCGAGGAACGCCGCGGCACGGTCCCGTGCGCATTGGTTCATGGACGCTTAGGCCGATCCGATCGCACGACGAACGCGTCGACCACTCGATCCGCGGTAGTCCCCCTGACCGCGATGATTACGGAATCCTGGATTCCACAGCCATTCACGTGCTCCTAGATTGATCTCAGCGCGCAATTGGCGCGCACCCGCACGCCGGCGGCGGCGTCGCGCCTCCCCGACGCCGCCGCCCTGCGTAAGCGAAGGAGCCCGACCCGATCGTGAGCGATCAGGGAACCAGCTTGCCGATCCGGGTGCACCTGTGCCTGCTGCGCGCCGCGGAGATTCAGGAGGTCCGCGCCGCCATGGCCCAGCGGCCGGCCGGCCAACTCGAGCTGGCCGGCCTCTCCACGGATGGCGCCGACGCCGCGGCCCACGTAGCGGCGAGCCAGCCCGACGTTGTCATCGTCGGGACCGAGCTATTCCCCGAGGACGCCGACAACGGCTTGCTGGTGTTCTTGACCGATCTTCAAGCACAGGGCACGCGCGCAATAGTGCTCATCGAGGTTTGGCACGACGGCATGAACGACGACCTAGAGCGCTTGCCAGCCGTCGATGCCGTGCACTATCGGCCCGTCGACGCCGCCGAGGTGATCGGACGGGCCTGGACGCTCGGTTGCGCCACACGGGCCGCGCAGCAGCGGGCACGACAGCATGAGACGGCCGCCGCCGAGCAATTGGCGGAGCGATTGGCCGTGCCGCCGGCGGGGCGATCGATCGTCTGCCTCACGGCGCGCAAGGGAGGGATTGGCAAGGACACCCTCGCCTCCAACCTGGCCTGGGCGATCGCCGAGCGCAACGTGCCGGTCCTACTGATGGGGAGCGATCCCAAGGATGACTTAGCGGCCTACTGCGGGGTCGATGCGACTCCCGGCGTCGCGGCGTTTCTGCGCCAGCCCAATCGTGACGGTTTTCAGGCGGGTCTACAGAGATTCCGCAACTTTCATGTGATGGTCGGCCTGGCCGACGACCACCTAGCCGCGCAGTGGAACGCGCGCTTCGAGCGCGAAGAGCCGAACCTGATCCGCGAGCTGCTGGTCACGGCGCGTGACTTTCCCTATGGAGCCGTGGTGGTCACCCTGCCCACCGAATACGGCCACTGGCGGTTCCAGCCGCTGGCGCGGGCGGATCGCATTCTCTACGTGGTCACTCCGGCACAGGCCGACATCGTCAATGCCATTCGCGATATCACGATGGTCCGCCGCGACATTGGGCCGGAATTCATGCCTGAGGACCGGCTATTCCTATTGCTGAACCGCGTTCGACCCCGCGACCGCCGCCGCGTCTCAGAAATCGCCAAGCTGGTTGCCGAGGGCGTGGGATTCGAGATCCCAGTCATCGGGGTGATCCCGGACGCACATCCCTACGTGGGGGTGGCCCAGAGTCGCGGTGAGCTCCCGCACAGCTGGATGATCGACGAGCTCGAGGCCTTTCGCTCGGCCATCGACGAGGTGGCCGAGCGCCTGGGGCTCATGCAGTCGAGGCCCCCGCATCCTGGAAGCGGCCCCGGCGGACTGCGTGCCGTGCTGCGCCGCGTCGTGCGGAGTTTTGCCTCCGTGCCCGAGGCGGCGTGCGAGGTGCAGCCGTGAGCATAGGTCGACGCGCATGCCTGGCGATCACCCTGTTGGCCTTGATGCTATTGCCGGCCGTGCCTGCGTTTGCGCAGACGACCGACCCAATCACATTTGCGGTGGAGTCCCTCAAGGGCTTTCTGGCCGCGATTGCCAGCCTGGCGGTGGCTGCGGCGATTGGCTGGAAGGCGATTGCCGCCTGGACCTCTAATAGCGTCGAGGCGCAGCTCGAGGCCCGCCGCTTCGCCATGCAGGCGCTGGTGGTCTACGGGTTGGTGATGGCCTTCAACTTCGGGCTGCTGCAGGCCGCGGTCGAGTTTCTGGTCGACACGATGGGTGGCCGGACGTGACGTCGCCGGCCTCGCCCCTGCGCTTCGTCATCCCGGAGGATCTGGAACATGTGCCGGCCCGCTGGCCGTTGGGTGGCTTTCGCCTGACCAACCGCGAGCTGCTCTGGCTGGTGGCTCTGGGTGGGTTCGAGCTCGGGCTGATCGCGGTCCTGGTGCCGTGGCTCGGTCTCGGCCCGCTGGTGGGGTTCGCCCTCGCGCTTCCGGTCTTGCTTGGGTGGTCGCTCATGCGGGTGCGGGTCGATGATCAACCGCTCGACCGACACCTCGTGGCGCTGGGCCGGTTCTGGCTGCGTCCGCGTCTCGTCGCCCGACGCCGACCACCGCTGCGGGCACCACGGCGTCTGCGAATTCCCGATCCGCTCTATCTCCTGGAGTTGCCGGATCAAGCGTCTGCCACCGTCATCCGGCACAGGTGGGGATTCCGTGTCGACGGATAGCCGGTCGAGGGAGCCGTCGAGCGGAGAGCCCCAGCTCCGACGTCTGCAAGACCTTGATGACGGCCCGTACGACCATCCACCGCTACCGCTGGGAGTGCGCGGGATCGGGCAGCAGGGCATTCTGCGGTCCGACGGCGCGCTGGTCGCCGCGCTCGAAGTCCGGCCACTCAATCTCGATCTGCTGGCCGAAGCGCGAATGGCATCGGCCGTGTCCGGGCTGGCGCAACTGCTGACAAGTCTCCCGTGTCCGGTCCAGATCGTACTGCGCAATCGCGCGTTCGAACCGGCCACTCACTTGACCGATGCAGTCCGCCATTGGTCGGCGACGTGGGATGACAAGCTCGACCTGCGGCACCGGCTGCTGGGAGTGGCGACCGCCGAGGTCGATGGTGACGCCCCACGGCCGACGACGTATGCCGAGGCCGTACGTGCTGCCCACGGTCGCTGGCACATGCGGCAGGTGCGCTGCTTTGTATTGCTGGCGCACGGCCAGCCGTCACGCTCACGTCGATGGTGGTCGAGGCGACCGTCCTCCGACCACGGACCTGTGAATCCCGGCGCGCTTGAGGCGCGGGTGCGGTTGGTCTGCGAGGGCCTAGCAAGAGCCGGCATGAGCAGTCGGCGCCTCGAGGGGCTCGACCTCATTGAGTTGGTCGAGGGCCTATTTCGATCGGAATCTTCGCCCGTGCAGCAGGTGCAGGATGCGATGAGAGCGAACGGCTCCGGTGGCCGAATCAAATACCGGAGCGGGGCGCTCCCGGTCACGCGTTTCGGCTTTGACCTTGCCGATCCGTTTCCGGAGTGGATCGCGTGCCAACCGGACCATCTGGTTGTCCAGGGTCCGGGGCCGAAGGCCCGCCACCTGCGCATCCTGGCGCTGCGTGGCTACCCGCGGGAAGTCGACGCCGGCTGGCTGCGCTGGTTCGCCACGCTGAAGCACGACCTCGACCTGGCGCTCTTCGTCTCGCCGGTCGACGACCGCACGATTCGCCGTCGTCTGTCCAGCACCGAGCGCGAGCTGCTCAGCGAGGTGGCAGCTGGCGAAGAACTGAACCCCGCGGCCGCCCGCGCCTCGCGTCAGCGGCTGGAAGATCTCGAAGACGTCCACGAGGCATTCCGGGCCCGCGAGCGCTACGTTCGCACCTCGCTGGTGATCGGAGTTGCTGCGGACCGTGCGGAATCCCTTCAGCAGGCCACCCAGGATGTCGAGGCGGAGCTTGCGGGACACGGAATGTCGGCCTCTCGCGTGGTCGGCTACCAGCAGGACGGCCTGCACAGCTTGCTGCCGTTGGCAGAGGATCGCCTCGGCCGCTGGCGTGGACTGACCACCGGCCCGCTGGCGGCCGCAGTTCCATTTCATGCGCCGGGTCTCGCGGAGCCCGGTGGCATCTTCCTGGGCACGACGGTGGGTGGCGGCCACGGCCATGCCCCGGTCATCATCGATCCCTTTGCCGAACGCCACGAGAATCCCCACCTCGCGGTGTTGGGCCAGAGCGGCGGCGGCAAGAGCCACTGCGCCAAGCAGATCGCCTTTGGGTTGTGGCTCTCAGGGGCCAGCCTCACCGTCCTCGACCCCAAGAATGAATACGGCGCCCTCGCCCGAGTCTGCAACGGACAGATGCTCAAGCCGGCGATGGCGTCGTCGCAGGCCATCAACGTCTGGGACCTGGCCGGCGTGAGCGACGCCCGCGGCTTCGCACGGGTGGCGAGCGGCCTGCGCGGATTCTGGCGGCTGGCCCTCGGGGGTCTCAGCGAGCAGCAGCGGACCATCATCGACAACGCCATCGAGCCCACCTTCCGAAGACGGCACATTGAGGCGGCCGATCCGTCGACTTACGGCCGGTCGCCACCCACCACATCCGACTTCGTGAGGCTCATCGAGGATCGATATGGCCACGACGCCATGTACGGCCAAGCCGCGCGAGATCTGCTGGAGCGGCTGAAGCGCTTTACGACCGGGCAGTTGGCCGAGCTCTTCAATCGTCCAACCAACGTCGATCTGAGCAACGACTGCACGGTGTTTGCCCTGCGCGACCAGCGGGCCGACCAGGCCGAGATTCTGCCGCTGGTCTACTACGTGATCCTGCTCCATCTCCGAAACTGGATGGATCGCGAGCACCGGCGGCGCGTGATCGTGGTGGACGAGGCGTGGACGCTGCTCGGCTGCGAGCAGGGCGCCGACTTCCTTCTTGAGTTGGCCAAGACGGCGCGGGCGTTGCAGACCATGCTGCTGCTGGTGTCGCAGGATGTCTCCGACCTCGTCGAGGAGCCGAAGGCGCGCGCGATCCTCGCGAACTGCGCCGCGACTCTGTTATTCCGCCAACATCGGACGCACGAGCGGGCGTTGCGCGAGGCCTTTGCCCTGAGCAACGAAGAGCTCGCCATCCTCGCGCAGGCGCGTCGCGGTCAAGGGCTGGCGCTCGTTGGCGCCGGCGAGCGGGTGGCGTTGGAGACACCGGCGTTTAGGGTGGATGCAGTGGGCGCGCGCCGTCGCGCCGGTGTCGCGCCCAAGCCCGGCGCCTAGCGGCCGCGATGTGCCGGTGGCTCGTCGCGGCCGTGCTCGGTCTGGCGACGGTGCTCGTCTGTTGCTTGCCGGCTCCGGTATTGGCCGACACGCCTGCGACCGCCGATACGACTACGCCTGGCGATACGGTCTCATCCGACTCGGCGGACGATATCGCCGATGAGCTAACCGAGCCCTTGGCAGACCGCCTGGGTGAGACGCTCCGAGTGACGCTAACCTCACTGTTTCCACCGGTGTGGCGCGATCCCGGATCCGTCGCCGCGACGGCGAGTCTGGGTGCCACCACCTCGCTGACCCAGGCTCTGCATGCCCCCTTGGCCTGGTCCTGGCGCTGGATGCTGACCGTTCCGGACAGTATCGAGCCGGACCCGGGCGGTGCGATGGACCGCGCGTTTGCCGCCGTGCCGGGCGGTACGGCCCTCAAGGACTTCTACGTCCCTTCCAAAGCCAACCAGGCGCTTCGCGCCATGTGGGATCGCACGCGCGATCTGGCGTTGAATGCGCAGACACCGTTGATCTCCCTGGTAGTGGTGATCTTCGTCGGTTTCGCGCTCTACAAGGTGTTCATGGGAGCGCCGGTCGATCTGCGAGCCTTCGCCGGGCAGACGGTGGTGGCTGTGGGGTTTGCCCTGGCGAGCTACGCCATGGTCGAAGCCATGTTGCAGCTCAACAATCTGTTGGTGCAGGCGTTCGTGACCCTTGGGGGCGATGTGATCGACCGCGATAGCCCAATTGAGCTTTTCGAGCGCTGGGGCTGGGGCACCGCGGGAACCGGAGGCGTCGTCGGCGGGCTCTGGACGACCCTGTTCCGCACGCTGCTCTACTTGATCCTCTTGCTCGAAGTTGTGCTGCTGGCCATGAAGTTCGCCCTGCGAATGATCTGGATCTGGGTATTGGTGGTGGCGGCGCCACTGGTCATGGTGCTCAGTCTGCTGCCATTTGCCCGCGGGCTGATGGATGCCTGGGTGAAGCGAGTCGCGCACGTGGTCTTCGAAAAGGCGGCCATCGTCTTTGGATTGGTGGTGGTATTCGGAATCATCGCGGCGCAGCCGCCGAGCTTGCTCTCGATCGCCATGCTGATCGTGAGTCTCGGGGTGGTGCTCCAATTCCCGCGATGGCTCATGGCCGGAATGTCGCAATTGCCGGCCATCACGCCGCAGACCGTGTGGGGCCGTGGGGTCCATCAATACGTGGCCGTCCGAAATCTGGTGCGCGACGCGCGAACTGTCCGTGCAGCCGGCACGGCGCCGCGACGACCACCCGGTCGCTGATGATGCAGGACTAGCACGTCGCGATGCCTGCGCCTTGGCTCGGTGCTGTAGGCCGGCGCCTAGTCGGTTTCGGGCTACGAATGGCGGCGCAGATCTTGGTCGCGCGCACGCGGGAGGAATCGCGCGACGTGCATCCTGCGGCCGCGTGTGCACTCGGGGCAGCTGCGGTGATAGGTGTGCTGCCTGCGATGACCGTGTTACTGGCCGCGTCTCTTTTCCTGGCCGCCGTGTTTGGGCCCTTCGGCACAGGCGTGGCAGGGATCGACCACGGCTCGCCGGGTTGGCGTCAACAGGTCGAACCCGACTCATTGATCGTCGGCGAGGAACCTCCCCGGACTTGGCTGTGGCCGGTGGTTGGGCGCATGACCACGCATTACGGAGGCTGCACGGCCGCCATGTGTCCTCACTGGGGCATCGATATCGCGGCTCAGCTCGGCACGCCGGTGCGGGCGGCCGCTGATGGCGTGATCACCACGATCGGCTGGGATCCTGACGGTTACGGACATTTCATCGTTCTGGACCATGGCAGTGGCTGGCAGACGCTCTATGCGCATCTCCAGCCGGGCACGTTGAGTGGCTACGGAATGACCATTCGAATGGCGGTTCACCGAGGAGATGCCATTGGCGGGCTGGGAAGCTCGGGCGCGTCGACGGGTCCGCATCTGCACTTCGAAGTTAGGCAGAACGGAGCTCACGTCGATCCGACGCGAATCCTTGGAGCCTAGCTCGTGGCAACCACCGGCCTTCTAAGCCGACGGTCGTGGGTTCGAATCCCGCCGGGGGTGCCGCTGACCAGAGGTGACGCGCGATCCAAACCTGTTAGCCGGGTCTCGGAGCGCGCCTGCAGGCCGTGCCCAGACGGTGCGTCTCATGCGAAGTGATCAACGGCCTTTTTCCGGCCTCGACCCGACCGGCGGCGGACCCGGACCGGACATAGATCGGACGGCCGCTGGCCCGATCGACCTCCGAATCCCCATCCTCGGACCCATGCACACGCTGCGGCCGCCGCACGCCAGCCCACCCCTGGCCGACCTGGGCGAGTCCTTCCTGCTGCACCTCCAGGCCTCCCGCCGCAGCCGCGGCACCATCGTGATGTACACGCGCATCCTGGACCGCTTCACGCGGTTCCTCGAGGCACAGCTGGGGCACGCGCCCACGGGCGACGCGCTCAGCCGCCACACGGCCCGGGGCTACCTGGTACACCTGCAGCAGCAACCGCGCTTCGTGGACGTGCCGGAGCGGTGCGGCGGGAAGCTGGCTCCGGCCACCCTCAACCAGCACGCGCGCGCCCTGCGCGCCTTCGCCCGCTGGCTGTGGGACGAGGGCTTCACGCCGGAGCACCGGCTGGAGCGCCTGCGACTCCCCAAGGTGCCGCAGGCCGAGATCCAACCGCTCACCGCCGACGAGGTGGAACGGCTGCTGGCGGTGTTCGATCCGCGCAAGACCTACGACCGGCGCACGGCGGCGATCGTGGGGCTGCTGGTCGACACCGGCATGCGGACCGGCGAACTCGTGGCCCTGCGCCACGGGGACGTCAATCTCCACATCGGCGAGTTGCGGGTGGTGGGCAAGGGGGAGAAGTCCCGCGTGGTGGTGGCGGGGCGCCGCGCCCTAAGCCTACTGCGGCGCTATCTGCATCACCGCCCACCCGGCCTGGGCCAATCCAGCGACCGGCTGTTCGTGACGGCCTCGGGACGGGCGCTGGATACGGCGCAGGTCAGCCACATCGTGCGCCGGCTGCGGCGCCGCACCGGCATCCCGCGACTCTATGCGCACCTGCTGCGGCACACCTTCGCGGTGCACTTCCTGCGCAACGGCGGCAACCCGTTGACGCTGCAGCGGCTGCTGGGGCACGCCTCGCTGGCGACCACCAACCGCTACGTGACGCTGGCGACCGGCGACCTGGTGGAGGCCCACCGGCGCAGCAGTCCGCTCGACAATCTCTAGGCGGGACGGCCCATTGGGCTGCGGAGCCGGCAGAGGCGTCATGCGCGTGTTGCCCGGTGCCCATGGCCGGCTCGACGCTGGGCCGGCCGCTACGCGAACCGCTGCGTCGACCGCGAACCGCCGCGGCGACGGTTAGTTGGCTCCGCAGGGTCTCTGCGCTTCGAGGGGGACTACGGAACCCGGTCCGGATGCACCGAATTCACGGGGGATACGCATCGCCGGTAACCGCGACGCGTCCATCGCTCGCCGGAGCGAGTGGAGCGTCGTGTCGACCGGGCCTCGCCATTTGGGCTTTCGACGCGTCTAGCACAGATGGTCCCAACCGCCGACAGGCGAGCGCCGAGACTCGGAGGTAGGCGCTTGATCGGCAGCGTGACTAGAGTGGCACGCTGCGGCACCCGTGGGCCGCCCAGGGCGCCGCGCCACGCCGAGCACCGCCAGTGTCTGGGTGTTCCGGTACGTGGCGCAGGCCTCGGCTACATCGACTGCCGGCCGGGCGAGCAAGCCCGCGCGACCGGACGCCGACCGGACATGCGCTCGTCCGCCCGGTCATCGGCACGCATCCTCAGGTCATGGCCTGCGACTCGGCATCCGTTGCCGCGCCGCTTGCGGCCGGGCACTCTTCGGCTCTGGCCGTGCTCGCCGTCCGACTGCCGGCGCCGGCCAAGCCGGTTCATGCCTGCAGCCGGCGTCCCGGCGTGCCGGCAGCGCGGCCGCCAGGGGCCATGACTTCAGCCCTGCGAATCCCGCGTCACCCTCGCGATAGTTGCGCAATCCGCTACGGCAACCGGTGCGCATTGCGTTGCATCTGGCGCCAACCACCGTCGCCTCGCGAATTTCGGCCCACCGGAGACCGTCTCTTGAAGGGTCGGCCAGTCCCTGGACACCTCAACCCCCAAATTTCCTGGGGTACGCATGGCCGAACGTTATTCCCGGATCCGTTTCTCCTTCAGAGCTCCGAATCCCTGGAATAACCTCTGCTGCCCGATGCCCGCCCAGCACCCCTTCGCCCGGCAACTTCAAGTCCTGCGGGTGCTTCGTCTTCACCGCTATCTCTCCGTGGAGCAGATTGCCGCCCTCGTCTTCACCACCTCCAGCCGGCGCGCCTGTCAGGCCTGTTGCACCAAGCTCCATCGCAAAGGCTACGTTCACCGCTTTGAACTCACTCGTGGTGGTCTTGGTGGTGGTCGTTCCAGTTACATCTATGCGCTCGCCCCTGCAGGCGCTCAGGTGCTCTCCCAGGCTGCCGACATTCCGATCGTGGACATCCCCGTAGATCCCGATGCTCCCACCGCCAAATCAGTCTTCGTGCATCACCAGCTCGCTGCCAATCGTTGTCTCGTGGCTGTTTGGCAAGCCTCTAGGCAGAGTCCCGGAACCCACGTCCACCAGTGGACCTCAGACCCCTTCAGTCGCGTGCGGTACCTGCCACGGGGAGCGAAGCTCCAGCGGAGCGTGCATCCCGACGCCATCGTCATGTTGCAGGTCCATGATCGTGAGCACTGGGCGTTCCTGGAGATCGACCGGGGGACCCAGCCCCTGAAGCGCTATGCCGCCAAGGTCCGGCGCTACGCCCGCTTCTGGCTCTCCAAGACCTGGCCGTCCGTCTACCCGATGTTCCCGGCCTTGCGGGTGGTGAGCATCACGGCGACGCGGGCGGCGGCGATCGCGGAACTGGCGACGGATGTCATCGACCAGTTCGACCAGTTGCCCTACGAGCGCCTACGGAACGGGATGTACGTGGCGGCGACCTCGGAGGCGGAGCTGGTGGCCGATCCATTCGGGGCCATCTGGCGGCCGGCCTACGGTCCCCGCGATGCCAGGCACGCGTGGTGCGTCGACGGCCCCTCGGCGTCCGCAGGCCCGTCCTTAGGCGCCTCTGCGGGCGACTGAGGCGATTTCATGCCCCGGAGGCACTACGGCAGCCCTCCGGGACACTTTGATCCCACCGGGCCTCCGTGGGATCCCACTGCGCCCCCGGCGGAACCGTGCTGCTGAGGATGGGATCCAGCAGGGCCGCGGCCCACGCGTGACCGACAGCCAGAGTTGGCGTTAGACCGAGTTCGACCGCGCTGAGTCGATATTCGTCGGCCCACCATGGCGGCGGCGCCGGCACTGCCGGCGGCCAGGTCGGCGAGGCATTGCACGGCCACGTGCGCGCCAGCGCCTGCCGCACCTCATGCGCCGTACAGGTCAGATGCTGCGCAAAACGCGCGATGGTCAGCAGGTCCTGGCAGCCGGGAAAGCGGCTCGTGAGGCCCGTGTAGGCCCCAAAGCGGTCCGCGGTCTGTGTCAGCCGACTGCGCGTCGGCAGCACCGGCGGCGGATTGTCCTGGGCCGCTAGCACGTCGAGGCCGGCGATCCACTCGATCTCGTTCTCGGCGGGGAATGCAAATCCCACCAGCAGGTCGACGTCGCCGATCTCCTCATCGCCGTCGGAGGCCTCGACGTGGTAGGCCAGGGCAGGCCCGTGGGGGACCTGTGGCCACCGGTGGCTGTGACGGACCGCCAGCTGCACCGGCTCGAGTCCTTGGTACTCGGTGACCCGTCTCAACGCGGCGTCCACGGTCGCGCGAGCGTGCTCGCTGACCTCTTCAGAATCGCCGTGGACGGAAGCCACACCGTCGTAGCGGTATTCCAATCGCAGGTCGTCGAATCGGACCCAGCGATCGGGAGCATCCGTTAGAAGCCGGATCAGCAGCCGTTCGACGAGGAATGAGCGGCGAAGGCGCTCCTCCGCGATCCCGGTGCGCCCGGCGAGTCGCCGCAGGCCGGCGGCGAACGCTGTGCGAAATGGGATCTCGAAGTTGGTGCTCATGCGCCCACGCTATGGGCACGGTAGCGGCCGTCCAGCTGACGTCTGGTTGGCTGCCGAGAAATGGCGAGTGATCTCCATTCACGGCATCACTTCCATTCTCAGTCCCAACGCCAGCCTTCCAGATGGCCCCGTCAGTGTCGCGGCGCCTTTGCACAGGGCGCCTTTGGGTGATCTCTGGGCGTATCGGGAGTCGTCACCGCTGTGCGCCAGTCCGGCTACCCTGTGGCAGTCACACACGCAGGCGTTCGCGCGTGACTCAATTTCCGACCATTGTCGAGGCCTACTTTGAAGACCTCCGCCGCATCCGCGCTTCGGGCGGTGCCACCGGCGAGCGCTCCACCTATCCGCCGCTGGCGAATCTACTGACTGGGGTTGGCGCTACCCTCAGGCCCAAGGTCTTCGGCGTCGTCGAGCTAGCTCAGCAAGGCGCGGGCCATCCCGACATCGGCCTCTACGGTGCGAGGCAGGTGCAGCGCAGGCAGCCTCGCGAGGGGCAACTCCCGGAGCGTGGCGTGGTCGAGGTCAAGCCACCCAGTGACGACGCCTGGCTCACCGCCGCCAGCGATCAGGTCAGCCGCTATTGGGACCGCTACCGCCTAGTGCTGGTGACCAACCTTCGAGACTTCGTACTTCTCGGTGAGGATGCCCACGGGATTTGCGTCCGGCTGGAGACTTTCCAGTTGGCCGGCAGCACGGAGGAATTCGACCGGCAACTGGAGAAGCCCCGCGCCTTTGCCAATCGCGCCGGCGCGGGGCTGGGCGAGTACCTACTGCGCGTTCTCTCCCACCGCGCCGCGATCGCCGAGCCCAGGGATTTGGCCTGGCTGCTGGCCTCATACGCGCGCGACGGCCTGGCACGGGTCGAGGCAGCCGGCGACGCGCCGTCTTTGGCGGCCGTGCGCGGGGCGCTGGAAGAGGCGCTGGGCGTCAAGTTCGAGGGCGAGCGCGGCGCGGCCTTCTTCCGCTCAACCCTGGTGCAAACGCTCTTCTACGGCGTCTTCTCCGCCTGGGTGCTCTGGGCACGTCAAACGGCGCCGCCCGCGGGCGCGTTCGACTGGCGCACGGCCGTCTGGCACCTGCGCGCGCCGGTGCTGCGGGCGCTGTTCCAGCAACTCTCCGATCCCGGCCGCCTGCAGCCCCTCGGCCTGGTCGAGGTGCTGGACTGGACCAACGCCGCGCTCGACCGCGTGGACCAGGCCGCCTTCTTCGCCCGCTTCAACGAGGGCGAGGCGGTGCCCTACTTCTACGAGCCGTTTCTGCAAGCCTTCGACCCCGTGCTGCGCAAGCAGCTGGGCGTCTGGTACACGCCCGCCGAGGTGGTGCGCTACATGGTGGCGCGGGTGGACCGCGCGCTGCGGGACGACCTGGGCATCGCCGACGGGCTGGCGGCGGAAAACGTCTACGTGCTCGATCCCTGCTGCGGCACCGGCGCCTACCTGGCGGAAGTCCTGCGCCGCATCGCCGCCAATCTGCGGGACCGCGGTTCCGGTGCGCTGACCGGCGCGCAGGTCAAGCAGGCCGCGCTGGACCGGGTGTTCGGCTTCGAGATCATGCCCGCGCCGTTCGTCGTGGCTCACCTGCAAGTCGGCATCACGCTGCAAGAGCTCGACGCGCCGCTGGCCGAGGACGGCGACGAACGCGCCGGCGTCTTTCTCACCAACGCGCTCACCGGCTGGGAGCCGACGGTGCAGAAGCCGCTGCCCTTTCCCGAGCTGGAGGAGGAACGCGACCGCGCCGAGCGGGTCAAGCAGGAGACGCCGATCCTGGTGATCCTGGGCAATCCGCCCTACAACGGCTTCGCCGGCATGGCGGTGGACGAGGAGCGCGAGCTTTCCGAGGCGTACCGCACGACGCGGCGGGTGCGGCGTCCCGAAGGCCAGGGGCTCAACGACCTCTACGTGCGCTTTTTCCGCATGGCCGAGCGCCGCATCGCCGAGAAGACCGGACAGGGTGTGGTCTGCTTCATCTCTAACTACTCCTGGCTGGATGGGCTGTCGTTCACCGGCATGCGCGAGCGGTATCTGGAGGCATTCGACGCTATTCGCATTGACAATCTGCACGGCGACCGGATCATCTCCGAGTACGCGCCCGACGGGCGGACCAGCGAAACGGTCATGGCGATCCAGGGTCAGTCGCCGGGCATCAGGGTCGGCACGGCAATTGCCTTGCTGACCAAGTCGGACGCTGCGGCTGTGTCACCCGGTGCGAGGCACCTCCGGTACCGCGACTTTCATGAGGCCCGTGCCGAGGAACGGCGACAGGCACTGCTGGAGAGCCTTACCGGCCCTAGGATCGACTCGGGTTACTCGGAGCTGGGCCCCGAACTCCAGCTCGGGTTGCCGTTCAAGCCAATGGCCGTCAGCTCGGACTGGTTCGACTGGCCGGCGCTGCCGGAGCTGTTCCCGACTTCATTCCCCGGCGTCAAGACCAGCCGCGACGCCTTTCTGGTCGATATCGAACTTGACCGCCTCAAGGCGCGCCTGGCCGACTACTTCGACCCAACTCTGAGCCACGATGAGATCGCGCGGCGCTATCCCGGCGTGATGAAATCCACGCGGCGATTCAACGCCCCAGCAGTGCGCGACGCGTTGCTCGAACGCGGCGGGCCGACGGAAAAAGGCTTCGTGCAATACGCCTACCGTCCCTTCGACGACCGCTGGCTCTATTGGGAGGGGGAGACCAAGCTGCTTGACGAAAAGCGCTCCGAGTATCGGCCCCACGTGTTCGCAGAAAACCTCTGGCTCTCCGTAGTCCCACGTTTGCGAAGGGAAGCCACTGAGCCGCAAACGGATGTGACTCGAAATCTGGCATCCCTCCACCTGAACGAGTGGGGCGCCAGCATGTTCCCCGCGTTGCTGCGTGAAGACACCCTTGGGACCGATACGTCCGACGCGCGCCGCCCAAACCTATCTCCGAGTGCTCGCAGATACGTGGAACGGCTCAGCCTGACCGTCGAGGACCTCTTCCACCATGTCCTGGCCGTGCTGCACAACCCCGCCTACCGCGAGGCCAACGCCGGCGCCCTGCGCATGGAATGGCCCCGCATCCCGCTGCCGCGCTGGGCCGAGCTATCCGCGCCGATTCCCTCTGGTAGGGGCGCTTCGCGAACCGCCCCTACGCCCGAACCGGCCGCCGAGGCCGCCCAAACTCTGGCCGCGTCCGCCGCCCGCGGGCGCGAGCTGGCCGGTCTGCTGGCCTCCGACATCCCCGTCCCCGGCGTCACCACCGGCCAGCTGCGTCCCGAAGTCGCCGCCATCGCCGTGCCCACCACCACCGACGACGGCCAGATGGCCCCCGACGACTTCGCCCTCACCGCCGGCTGGGGTCACTTCGGCTCTGGCGAGGCCGTCATGCCCGGCCAAGGCCGCGCTGTCGAACGGACCTACACCCAATCCGAACGCGAGGCGCTAGGCGTGGCGCCCCTACAACGTCATTCCGGAGAAGGCCGGGGTGAGGGGGACCCGGTGCCGCTCGGCGACACCACCTTCGACATCTACATCAACGGCCGTGCCTATTGGCGCAACGTCCCCGCCGCCGTCTGGCGCTACAAGCTCGGCGGCTACCAGGTCCTCAAGAAGTGGCTCTCCTACCGCGAGCAAACCATCCTCGACCGCCCGCTCCGCCCAGAGGAAGTCCAGCACTTCACCGACACCGCCCGGCGGATTGCGGCGATTCTGATGCTGACGGACACAGCTACTCAATGAATGTTGGAAGCCGGTTTGGACGCTTTCGGAATTCTGCTGCAACCCGCTTGAAATCTGTTTACCGGTGGGGCCCCAGGCAGGTCCAATCCAGCCTGAGACAAGTCCAAGCACGATTCCGGCTGTATCTCGTTTGGCTCGCTGTGATTGGGGTCGCTGCAGTCGGACTATGGAGCCTCGTCAACTTCTGGGATTGGCTGCAGATTGAGCAGGTCGGCGACGAAGTCAGCAGAGAATCTGGTTCAACGACAGTACGAAACATTGGCCTGATCGTCGCTGGCGTAGTGGCCCTACCCCTGGCTCTCTGGCGCAGTTGGGTCGCTCAGCGCCAGGCCAACACATCGCAGCAAAACCTCTTGAATGAGCGCTACCAGCAGGGCGCGGAGATGCTCGGCAGCAACGTCCTGCCGGTCCGTCTCGGTGGAATCTATAATCTCGAACGTCTTGCCGCAGATTATCCTGGGCAGTATCACATTCAAATCATGAAGCTATTCTGCACTTTCGCACGTGTTCCTATCGTGTACGAAGGTGTTGAATCCAAGAACCTACGGGATTCTCCGGATGCGGATGCTAAAGGGAGGTCCTCAAATGTCCCTCCGCCGATCCGCGAAGATGTCCAAGCCATCATGACAGCCATTGGTACCCGCAGCGCCGTAGGAATAGCGCTCGAGAAAAAAATGAACGTCACACTTGACTTGCATGGTGCAGACCTCTCGCACGCACAACTGTCAGGTGCCAACCTGGCCGGCGTCAATATGTCACGAACTAACCTGAGCCACGCCAGCTTCTTTGAGCGCTTTGAACCAATCATCGATCCTTTCGAGCCCATACCTTCCGGGCCTGACCAACCCAAGGCGCGCCCCGTACTCGCTGGAGAGACCATCAGGCCTGACCTCGCTGGGATGGAAGATCGGAGGGCAAATCTGTCCGGTGCGATCCTAAGTGGGGCAGACTTGTCCGACTCATGGCTATTGGGAACGGATCTCTCGGGAGCGCTGCTCCTGGGCGCGAAATTAAGAAAGGCCAATGTAATCTATGCAAAACTCAGAAATGCTGCTTTGATAGACGCAAAGCTGCAAAGAGCATTTATCGTCGGATCGGATTTGTCAGGTGCACGACTTGGTGGAGCAAACCTGACTAAAGCGAATCTTTCAAGCACAAAGCTCTATGGTACGGACTTCTTTAGTGCGACCCTCAAGAAGACCGATTTTTCTGGTGCACTTGTCTCAAAGAATGATGGGGAAGTCAGAGCTATCGGATTGGTCCAACAGCAACTTGATCAAGTCAAGATTGACTCTCATAGTCCTCCGAGCCTTGCAGGTGTAACTGATATGAGTACTGGAAAGCAGCTAGTGTGGCCCGGCAAAGCGTCGGACGATACGCCTACCTAGGCTTGGCCGTCGCCTGGAGGCGCGGTGCCGGCCCCGATGTCAGTCCTGCAGAACCGTGAGTCCGACAACGACTAACCGCGAACGGCCGCGATGGAAAGCCTGAGATTCCTCGTCTGCGGCTCGGATTGACTGGTCGGGGCGCACGGCATGACACGTGACCGCGCCGAGCGTTTGGACTCCCTAGATTCACAAACGAAGTGCAACACCTGGCAAAGGTGCTGCCATGGGACGC